>JAJYLQ010000002.1 GCA_021787595.1 Chloroflexota bacterium
AATAGTTCGGCAGGTAAGGTAAAATCCTCGTGGTAGGTCATGCTGTTTCTCCTTTCGTCTCAATACCGCAAGGATAACACTTGACCTACCTTTCATTGCAATTTACAGAAGCAATCCTACACTACTTATATGGTCGCCTAACAGTAAATGGTTTTTTGATACTGAACATGGAAATGGACGATATGCAACGAATTGGATATGTGTAAGTGGTTTGGATGGTTCAAATTGGCAGATTGATGTAGATGGCACAACTTCTGATCCTGTTTGGGACAAAACCGGGAACATTCTATACTTTGTCGCCAGAAAAACCAACCCAGACAGTATTCCCAATCTAAATATAGATGAACGGTTGATGCGGTATGATATCAGAACGCAAAAAACAGAGCGTCTGCTCCCATTGAGAGAACAACAGACAATAGACTATATAAATTCAGTCTCTATCTCACCGGATAAACAGACTTTATTGCTTGAGTCACAATTGTCGAAAACCAAGTTCGATTTGATTTTTGTAGATACTCAATCTTTGACCACAACCGACTCTACTTTGGATTTTGAAGATTTAAAAATTCACCTTATTTATGATTACATTTTGGAAACTGCTTGGTCTCCAGATGATCAAAATCTTATACTGTTCGCGGGTGATTTTTGCACGCCTTCGGGCTGTGGGGGTCAGGGTCCGCGTGGTTATGGCTCTTTTTATACACTAAACATTAAAACAGGAAAGGTGAGTATTTTTTCTGGCGATCATTCAATATATAGTTGGCAAGTTTCTCCTATCGCCACAACACCTTGAAATAGCAAGTAAAATCAAACTACATGACCAAACGCATCTTCATCTCCGCCGATCACGGCATGGCAATCGCTGGGCTAAAGCCACTTGCTCAACACATGGAAGCGCTTCGCGCTGGCGCAATGAGTCGGTTTTCGCGACAGCACCCTTTAGGGCAACCGACTTTCACGAATTGAGGCGGAGATTTATCTCCCGCCGAGAGCGATAGCAAGAGGAAAACCTTATGACCTATTGGCGTCTTCATTATCATCTCATCTTTTCAACATTCGAACGTCAACCGATTCTCATTGGCGAACGCGAGAAAATCTTTTATGGTGTTATCTACCAAAAAGCAAAAGAACTCGACTTGAAAGTCCATGCCGTCGGTAATGTGGACGATCATGTTCATATTGTTGTTTCCATTCCACCGAAAATCTCGGTTGCAGACTGCGTCCGTCATCTGAAAGGCCCAAGCGCACATGCCATCAATCACATGGACGGGAGCGATGGTCAATTCAAATGGCAAGAAGGTTATGGCGCATTGACGGTCGGCGAACGATCTTTGGAAACTGTCATGGCTTATGCCGCAAATCAAAAACAACACCATAAAGATCGCACGATGATTGATGTTTATGAGAGAATTGATGAGGAATGAAATACAATCTTCGCACATGGTTGGCTTGAGCGGGATTGAAATCCCTGCTCAACTCATGGAAGCCCTTCGGGTTGATTACGCGAGTCGGCTTTAGCCGACTTTCACGAACTGAGGTGGAGATTCATCTCCCACCGGAATCCAAAGCCAAGATGAATCTATCGAAAACAGAATCAACTCAAAGTCACTTCAACTAACCAACTACGCGACTATCAAACTACATGACTAAACGTATCTTCATCTCCGCCGACCACGGCATGGCAATCATCTACTTCCTGCAAAGCGACGTTGTTCCAACATTGCTCGATGCAGGTATAGAAGTTATTCTATTAACCGATGACGAAATCGTCCCGCAACTCAAATCACGTTTTACATATCACGGATTAACTATTGAAGGCTTGCGCCTCAAACAAGCCAACGATTACGCAAACAAATTCAAACCGCGTCAGCAATGGCTACTCGCCTTTCTCCGCCGCGTCGGCGGTTCGTGGCGCATCAACACCGAAGCCATGGACAGCCACATCTGGGAAGTCTGGGTTGAGAACTCGTGGAAGTTCCGTTTGGCGATTTGGATTCCCGCCGCGCTTGCGATTCTGATTCTGCGGACGTTTTCTTTTGCACGCAAATTTTTAGTGCGGATGCAGAACCGCTTCATTCCCCGCCCAAATCTTTATTCCGATTTATTTGAAAAGTACAAGCCCGATCTGGTCATCGCTTCGACGGCAGGTTGGCGTCTCGACCGGTATCTGCTTCGAGAAGCGAATTTGCATCACGTGCCGACCATGGCGGCGATTGTCGGCTGGGACAATCCATCGAGTTACTCCATCCGTGGCGCGACGATGGATTATGCAACCTGCTGGTCGCAACTTCAAAAAGATGAATTGGTATACGGCTCCGATTGGAATCCCAAACGCGTCAACATCGGCGGCATTCCATCCTATGACGGTTACTTCAGAAAAGAATGGCAATTATCGAAGGATGATTATTTCAAGCTACATGGTCTCGACTCGAATCGCAAATTGATTTCGTATGCTTGTTCGTTTGTCCATTTCGCACCGAACTTTCCCAACGTGGAAGCGCTGGCGAAATTGGTTTCATCAGATGCGTTAGTTGAACCTTCGCAATTATTGATTCGACTCCATCCGAGTCATTTTCAAGACAAACCGAAAATCTTTGCCGATGAACGTGAAAAGATTTTTGCGCTCGAGAAACAATATCCCAATGTGCATGTCGTCAAGCCTGTCGCATTGGGCGGCTCGCTCGGCTACTATAGCGGCGAAGACATGGACGAAAAATCTTCGATGATGGCGCACTCGGATGTCTTGGTCACTGTGTATTCGACGATGGTTGTCGAGACCGCTGTCCACGACACGCCGATTGTCGCCGCAGTGATCGAAGTCCCCGGCGGATGGAATACCGTTCGTGCCGCGAGTAGCGGCGGCACGCCGGTACGAGACGGCGAGCCGAAGAAATATTCATTATCGCTGAAAAAGATTGGCAACTGGCCCACGCACAAACGTTTCCGCGATGCCAAAGCCGGACGCGTCGCCGAAAACGTGGACCAGCTTCGGGACGCGATCAATCTCTATTTGAAAAATCCCGCTCTCGACGCGGAACAGAGGCGGAAATTCGTCGAAGATGAAATCACCTTCACTGATGGAACATCTGGCAAACGAACCGCTGAATACATTTTGAAAATATTGAATACGTAATGTCATTGCGAGTGGCGTCATGGTGCCACTCCTCGCAATGACAGATGGAATCAGCATTATGGTTTATCATTGAGCTGTTAAACCGTAGAGTTATGCAATCAAAAACCAAATCCATGTTTCTCTTCTACTTCTCCATCACCCTCGCCGTCGCTTCGAGCGTGTTGTATCATTTTAGCCAGAAGGCCACACCTGCGGATGTCAACCCTGCGGTGGCGATCATGGCAACTTACGCGGTCGCGCTTTGTTTAACGGGGATCGTCGCGTTTTTCATCCCAACCAAGATCGGATTCCTGGCCGAACTGCGACAGTTGAACTGGGCGAGTTACTTGCTGGCGTTCTCCATCGTTGGCCTTGAAATCGGTTACTTACTCGTCTATCGCGCGGGTTGGAACGTGGGCATTGCCGCGGTGCTGGTCAATGTGGTGGCATCATTTTTACTTGTGCCGGTTGCTTTGATCGTGTTCAAGCAACAACTTTCGCGGATTAATATTATTGGCATTTTGGTTTGTCTGGCTGGGTTAGTGATGTTGAATTGGAAGAGGTAATTTAGTGACATCCTCTTTTGATTTGTTGGTTATCGGTGGTAGCGGTTTTGTTGGCGCAAATTTAACCCAAGCTGCTCTACACGCCGGCTTCAAGGTTGCTTATACTTACGTGGATCATAGACTGCAATTACCTGTAAGTTCCTATCAAGTAGATCTGCAAGAAAAAAGCACACTTGAAACCTGTTTGAAAAAAACTCAACCGAAAAATATTGTGTATTGTGCTCTGCCGCGAGGCAATGAGACAAAGCATCGAATAGTAAGTATTGAAGGGGTAAAACGGACGCTAGACGCGTTAGATAAAGCGACTTATCCCAAGTTTGTATATGTTTCTTCCAACTCTGTTTTTTCTGGCAGGAAAGGACAATATCGAGAATTAGAAAAAACAGACGCGGAACAACAGCGCGATGACTACCGCGCGTATGCGGTTACACGCGCAATTGGTGAACAGGTTGCACTGGACACCTGGTCTAATTCAATTGTTGTGCGTACCGCAGATGTCAATGGCAGAGATGTGCAAGGAAATATAAATCGACGCCTGATAAGCCTCATTGACCAATTAGAGTCTGGTCAGGAAATTCAAAGACTCAGCCAAGCCTATATCTCGCCAACATTAGTATTACAGCGCAAAGTTAGAGTGTTGAGGGTTCTGCTCATGGCCTTTCTACCGTTTTCGCCCTCATCCCCAACCCTTCCCCCGAGTGGGGAAGGGAGTCTCCTCTCCCTTTGGGAGAGGGAAAGGGTGAGGGAGAATTGGCAGGGAGCGATTGCTCGACTTTGCGCTGTAATGTTAGTTGATAATCTTGTTGATGGCATAATGGAAATCTTGGATGAGGACTTTGTTTATCGAGGCATTTTGCATATAGCAGGCTGTGAAAGAATAACTTATTATGAGTTTGCTTGTAAGTTGGCAAAGTTTGTTAATGCCGATGTTTCGTTGGTAAAACCAGATCCAAGTAAAATTTGGGATTACAGCCTCGACATAAGTTTTACGCAAAGTTTGCTGAAAACAAGATTGTTGAATGTTGAAGATCAATTTAAAGGAATATTTTGTGGACAAACTTGGAGCGCCAGAAATTGTTCAATCGAATCAAATCATCCACTCGTATCTTAATCAAAGGCGAGCCCAAAAAGAAACAACGCGATTTCATTCCTGCCATCACGCTTGATGAAGTAGCGGAGATCAAACAATTTTTCCCGCGTGAGAAGTTCTTCATCTTCGGCCACGCCCGTTCCGGCACGACGTTGCTTATGCGCCTTGTGCGCTTGCATCCCGAGGTGCATTGCGATTATCAAGCGCACTTCTTCACCCGCCGACCGTTGCTGAAATCGCTGGTTGATTCAGCAGACATCGAAGAATGGCTGACGCGCAAATCCAATCGCTGGAATCACGGACGCGATCTTTCGCCGCTCGTTCTGCGTGCCTCGGCGGATTTCATCATGGAACGCGAAGCGATCCGCGAAGGCAAGATGATCGTCGGCGATAAGAGTCCTTTGTCTACGATTCACGGCCAATCGGTGCGCGATATGCACGCCATCTATCCCGATGCAAAATTAATTTACATCGTCCGCGATGGGCGCGATGTGTTGATCTCTGAACGCTTCCGCAACTTCGTGGAGGAGTCGAAGTTTCTGACATCAGAAGATAAACGCATCGTCGAAGAGTTGCATAACGATCTGAATCAATTCGATGGCACGCGTTCGATCTTCACCGAGACATTCATCCGACGCGTGGCAAAAGGCTGGGCGACAAACTTGCAGGAAATCGAAGAAGAAGGCAAGCGATTATTCGGCAAGAATTATTTTGCTTTGCGATATGAAGATTTGTTGAATGACCCGTTCAACGAGATGACTCGACTGTGGAAATTTCTCGGCGTGAAAGAGGTTGACAAGTCGTTGGCGAAGAAGATCAAGTTCGAGATGGAATCAAATCCCGATGAGGAGTGGCAAGCCAAACGGGATGAAGGAATCGCATCGTTCCTTCCGAAAGGTCAAGCCGGTAATTGGCAGAGACTTTTCACCGCGCGCGACAAATCCATCTTCAATGAGATCGCGGGCGAAACTCTAACCAAGTGGAAATATAAAATCAACTAATTTGGGAAGGGAATACCCTGGAGGGTTTATGTTTGTTCCATTACGAAGGGGAGCGAAGATTCTGCCATTAATTACAGCAATTGTCACTCTGGTTTTCGTGCCGATTTTCTTTGCAGAAGTTTATGTCGGCACAAAAAGTGATTCGGATTTTCCTGCACATCTTTTATGGGCGATGGATATTAAAAGCGGAAAACCAATACCGGCATATGTCACGGCTCATGCGGCGTGGCAATATTTGGTTTTGGCGCTCAACACAACTTTTGGGTTGTCCTTCGAAAACGCCGAACTACTTGCAATTACATTTTGTATAGGATGTACCATAGCTGTTTTGTTATGGTGGTTCTGGCCCGCCCTGAAAAAAGCAAAGCTTTCCATATCACAGATGATCGGAGTTGTTTTGGGCGTCAATATCGCAGCACCAGTCTTTTTGATGTGGTTCCTGGATCGTGAGATGTATCTTGGCTATGTTGGTGTTACTTCCTATCACAACCCGACCATCATCTTATTGCGTCCATTGGTGTTGCTGCAGTTCATCTACGCGCTGCAATGTTTCGAATCAAAGCCGCTTCCCAAAATAAATGTTCCGATTGCCGCGCTGATTTCGCTGCTTGCGACCTTTGCCAAACCGAACTTCGCAATTTGCCTGCTTCCTGCGATTGCTTTGGTCGCGCTCTACAAAATGATTCACAAGGAAAGCGTAAATCTTGCCTTTCTTGTCTATGGGTTTGTCCTGCCCATGGTATTGATGCTCCTCTGGCAATTGTGGATGACGTATGTTGGCGACGACACGGCTCATGTGATCTTTTTTCCGTTCGGCGTGATGAACACATACTCTGATTATTTGTTGCCCAAGTTTTTTCTGTCCATTTTGTTTCCACTTGTGGTTACAATCCTCTACTGGAAACAAGCTTCCCGCGATTTGCCGATGATTCTTGCCTGGCTGATTTTTATCTTCGGTTCGTTTTATACTTATTTCATTGCCGAAAGTGGTCCAAGATTCACAGATGGCAACTTCACATGGAGCGGTGAGATCGCGTTATTTGTTCTTTTTGCCATATCCACTCTTTTCTTCATCAAAGTCCCAAAGTCACCGGACTTTTCAAAAATTGCCGGAGAGACTTTTTGGGCGCTTCATGTGGTCGCCGGAGTAATTTATTACGTTTACTTTACATTGCATATGTTATATATTGTGTAATTCATAAAGGCACTCGACAGGATAATTGCAAATGAAAACATTGATCGCCGGCCTCGGCTCGATTGGACGCCGACATTTTCGCAACCTGGTTGCGCTTGGCGAAAAAGATATCATCTTGCTTCGCTCTCATCGCGCCGCGCTGTCTGATGATGAACTGGCAGGCTATCCCGTCGAAACGGATTTGGCTGACGCGGTAAAAAAACATAAGCCCGATGCGGTCGTCGTCGCGAACCCAACCGCGTTGCATTTGGATGTTGCGATTCCTGCCGCCAAAGCGGGTTGTTCGATCCTGATGGAAAAGCCGATCTCGAATTCTACGGATCGGATGGATGAACTCGAATCTGCCTTGAAAAAAGGCGGCGGACAATTGCTGGTTGGATTCCAATTCCGCTTTCATCCGACTCTGCAAAAAGCTGCACAACTATTCCACGAAGGCACGGTTGGCAAGCCGCTTTCGTTTCACGTTCAATGGGGCGAATACCTTCCAGATTGGCATCCGTGGGAGGATTTCAGGCAGAGCTACGCGGCGCGGCCCGACTTGGGCGGCGGCGTCATTCTGACATTGACCCACCCGCTGGATTATGTCCGCATGCTGCTCGGCGAAGCAGATTCGTTATGGGCGTTTGCGAGCTCGCTCAATCTCGATTTGCCCGTCGAAGACGCGGCGGAAATTGGATTGAAGATGGCAAGCGGCGCGATCGGCTCCATCCACATGGACTACAACCAACGGCCGCCGAGTCATCGCTGGGAAATTGTCGGCTCGAACGGCACGATGAAATGGGATAATGCCACGGGGAATCTGGAAGTGTTTTCAAGCCCTCGCACCGACCGCTCTCCCAAGGGAAGATGGACAAAGGGTGAGGGAAAATGGGATATATATGAGCCGCCCGCGGGCTTCGAACGAAACGTCATGTTCGTCGAAGAGATGAAGCACTTCATCGCGGTCGTCCAGAAAAAGGAATCACCCGCCTGCGTACTCGAAGATGGCAAATGGGCGTTGCGGCTGGCGCTGGCCGCGCACCAATCCGCGCGGACCGAAAAGATCGTCAGGCTCAATTCTTGATGATTACTTTGTCCCAAAGGATTTTGGCCGAGCCTTTTCGCAAATAGACCTTGATGCCATTGCCGATTGCCGCGTAATCATAATCCGCTAGGTAAGGCGCGGCTTCCTGATCGGTTCCGGGCCAGATCGAAACGATCACATCCGGTTTCAGTTCGCCAAAGGTGTGGGCGTAATCCCATTTCATGTGGCCGGGACGCATGGTCGGGACATCCTCGATGCTCATCGGCGCGCGGGCTTTCTCGTGCGCGATCACCGGGTCCGCCTTGCCGAGGATGTCAATTGCGTAACGGTCGGGCAGCAAATAGGGGATGGTTCCCGCACCCACGACCGCAATGGATGCACCGGGCAGGGTTGTGTTTTGCAGGGCAAGCGCAATCTGAAGGTTGTGATCGCTACCCGCCACAAAGTCAGGGCGAAGATTCAAAGTCCAACGGTCTATGGATCTCCAGTCGCCGTTCAGCAAATTGAAGTTGATCAACGCAACGATGAAGATCACGGCCCAAACCGCGCGCGATGAAATTTCCGCGGCGCGCGTGGACTGGAAAGCGGCTGCTGCCTTTCGACGGAGCTGGTCGAGCGAAATCGTGAAGACGGCGAAGAATAACGGCATGGCGATGGCGATGAAGCGATTTGCCCCGCCGTGATCTTCCCAGGCGTCGCCGCCAACATAAACGCTGTAAGCCAGTTGTCCGATGATGACCAGCACGATCAGCGTGAGTTTCCAGTCGCGCCGGAAGAAATAAAGTGAAAGCGGCAAAAGGAAAAGCACCCAATTGGAAAAATAGATGAACCACCACAGCGCGTACAGTCCGCGCAGGATGCGTAAAGAAAAAGGCCAGCCGGTGACTTTGAGATAATAGGTATTCGGCAGCCATTGACCGTAATATAAATAACGCGCTGCGGTTTGCCCGCCGATGAACAATGCAAGCAGGCCGATGCCCCACATCAAATGCTGTTTGCGGTGTTGCTTCTGTGCGACGAACATCACGACTAGGATGACCACATACGGAACCGCCATGTCAATGCGGAACAGCGTCGAAACGGCCAGCAAAATATAAATCCAGGGCGTGAAGCGTTCGAGGCCGTTCTTCAGGATCAGCCAGATCGTCGCGGTCAGGATGAGTGCCAGGAGGCTGACTTCCATCCCGAGCAATCCCCACGTGATGAGCGATACATAAAAAGCTGTGAACGCCACCGCGGCCAGCATGGTCAGCAGATCATCCGTGAAGTGTTCGACAATGCGTCGCACGAAATAAAGATTGGCCGCCAAAAAAACCGCCCCGCTGATCTGAACCGGCAGGCTCATCTCGCCCAGCGGGAGGGGCAGGAGCTGAAAGATTGCCATAAAGAAAACCCATAAGGGGTTGGTGAAACCTTCCACGCGTTCGCCCACGTTCCAGACGAGGCCGTTGCCGTGCGCCAGATTGTACGCGTAACGCATCGAGATCATGGCGTCGTCAAAAAGCACGTAATATTGTTTGCCGCCGATTGTAAAATCTGTGGCGGAAATGTATTGCCAGGCATAATAGAGAAAGCCAAGCACGAGCAGGCCAAACAAAAGGTTGCGGACCAGTTTAAAATTCATGCGCTGAATTATAAAGCAAACCGCGCTATAATTGCCACTCGCGGTTTGCCATCATTCGCAATTCTAAATATCATGGAGTAAAGATGTCGAAAGCCAAATTGATTTCACCATACGGCGGGAATAAACTCGTCAACCTGGTCGTTACCGGCAGGGAACGGGATGATTTATTGGCGCGAGCCTCCAAATTACCCTCGATCAAGATCACGATGCGAAATTTATGCGACCTGGAATTGATCGCCACCGGCGGATTTTCCCCGCTGGATCGCTTCATGGGCAAAGCGGACTATGAGCGGGTTCTGCACGAAATGCGCCTCAGCGACGGGGTGCTTTTCCCGCTTCCCATCACGCTGACAGCGGATCCCAAAGAACTGCCGACTGTCGGCGAAGAACTTGTTTTGCGAAACGCCAATAACGATGTGATCGCGGTGATGACGCTGGATGAAGTCTATCACTGGGACCTCGAAACCGAAGCCGCACTGGCTTATGGCTCGACCGATGCCAAACATCCGATGGTCTCCGAAATGGCGCGCTGGAACAAGGTTTGCATCAGCGGCCCGATGAAAGTCCTCAATCTGCCAAAGTATTATGACTTCGTCGAGTTGCGCCGCACACCTGCCCAGGTTCGCGAAATCCTCGAAGGCATGGGACACGATAACGTGGTCGCGTTCCAGACACGCAACCCGTTGCATCGCATTCACGAAGAATTGACCAAACGTGCCGCGGCCCAAGTCGGCGGCTCACTCATCATTCATCCGGTTGTGGGCATGACCAAGCCCGGCGACGTGGACCATTACACGCGCGTCCGCATTTACAAGGCGCTGGTCGAAAATTATTACGATAAGAAGAGCACATTGCTCAGTCTTTTGCCATTGGCGATGCGTATGGCGGGACCAAAAGAAGTGATGCTTCATGCGATCATCCGCCGCAATCATGGCGCGAATCATTTCATCGTTGGGCGCGATCATGCGGGGCCGGGAAAGGATTCCACGGGCAAGCCGTTCTACGGTCCGTATGACGCGCAGGAGAACATGCGAAAGTACGAGCATGAACTCGGCGTCAAGATGATCCCGTTCGAGGAACTGGTCTATCTTCCCGATGAACAGCGTTATGTCGAAGGCAGGGATGTCCCGCAGGGCGCGAAGACGCTGAACATTTCAGGCACGCAGGTGCGCGATGATTATCTTGCCAAAGGAAAACTTCTACCCGAATGGTTTACGCGGCCTGAGACGGCGGAGATTCTGCGCGAGATGTATCCGCCGCGTCATAAGCAGGGTTTTTGCATCTGGTTCACCGGCTTGAGCGGTTCGGGCAAATCTGCCACGACACAGGTGTTGACTTCATTGCTGCTCGAACGCGGACGCGAGGTCACAATTCTCGACGGCGACGTGGTCCGCACGCATCTTTCCAAAGGACTTGGTTTCAGCAAGGAGGATCGCGACACGAACATTTTGCGCATCGGCTTTGTGGCCGGCGAGATCGTCCAGGCCAGCGGCGCGGTCATTTGCGCGGCCATCAGCCCGTACCGCGCGGCGCGCGAGGAAGCCCGCAAGATGGTCGGCGAAAATTTTGTCGAAGCCTACATGGATACTCCGGTCGAAGTCTGCGAACAGCGCGATGTCAAAGGCTTGTATGCCAGGGCGCGCCAGGCCATGGCCGATGGTCATCCGATGGGCTTCACCGGCGTGGACGATCCATACGAGCCGCCGATTGATTCGGAGATCACCCTCAAAGGTTATGACGCAACGCCGGAAGAGAACGCGCATACGATCATTGCATATCTCGAAGAACAGGGATTTTTGTTGAAATGATTTGATGTCATTGCGAGCGATGGTTGAGTATTGGCGCCAAAGGCGCCACGTAACGCCCTGCGCCCTAAGCCCTTTGCTCCGTGAGGGTTCAGGGTCGAAACCAAGCGAAGCAATCTCTTGTTCTCATCTAATCAATCATTGGATTCCAACTTGAGATTGCTTCGTCGAAGAACACCCCTCGCAATGACACATGAAACGCATGAACATTCGACTTTCGCCTCGCTTCATTTCCTTCCTGGCCCTTGGTTTGATTGCCGCCATCGGAACGTTTCTTATCCTGAGAGCAACGCCTGAAGGCCTCGGGCTTTCAGATGATTCGATTGGTTACATCGCCGGTGCGCGCAGCATCCTGGCCGGGCATGGCTACCGCGCCGCCTACCTTATCAGCAATCAGCCGGTGACGCATTTCCCGCCGGGATTCCCTGCGGCGCTGGCGTTCCTCGGATTGTCCGGTCTTGATCCGTGGCGCGGAGCGCGCTTTCTCAATGCGCTGCTCTTTGGCTTGAACGCGGTTCTGCTCGGCATCCTTGGCTGGCGGACAACCAAGTCACTTTACGCCGGGCTGTTTCTGGCTGCGTTGTTCGTGGCCAATGGTTCGCTGCTGCAAGTACATGCGGTTGCCATGAGCGAGCCGTTGTTCATCTTCTTCAGCCTCCTCTCGTTCTGGATGTTCGACTTGTACTTCGAGCGTGACCATCATTGGCTGTGGCTTGTTCTGTGCGGAATATTTGTCGGCGCGGCATACCTGACGCGTTACGCAGGTCTCGCTCTCGTTGCGACATTTATTGTGGCGCTGCTTGTGCTGCAACATGACTGGCGCAGTCGTTTGGCTGGCATCGGTATCTTCATCATTAGTTTCATTCCGTTGGCGGTTGGATGGGCGATCCGTAACGAGATCGTTGCCGGCCGGGCCACGAATCGTATTTTGGTCTGGCATCCAATCACCGCCTCGAATTTCGATACGACCCTTTACAGTATTTCTGTTTTCCTGATGCCGGTCGAACCCTGGCGGCAGGCTTTGAATAAAACGCCGATCGTTTTTGTTTTTCTCGCGGCTTTGATTCTGGGCGCGGCGCTGATCTGGCTTCTGGTCAAAACGTGGAAATACTTCACGCCGACCGCTGCGGAGAAAAGTGTAAAGAGCAGAAGTGAAGTCATCGTATTTGCCAACGCGTTGTATATTTTTGGTTACATCGCATCCATCCTGGCTTCGATGTCGCTTTTCGACGCCTCCACAAAGTTCAAACTCCGCATTCTGTCGCCTGTCTTTGTCTCGCTGTTGATCCTGCTGGTCATTTTGGGCACGTGGCTGTGGCAGAAACGCCGCGAATTGGTTTTCGTATTGGCCATTTTGATTCTTGGAATGTCGGTTTACGGGCAGGTCACAACCGTCTCTGAATGGGCGAAAGGCGGCCAGGGATTCGCTTCGTTCGTTTGGTACCGCTCGAAGGCCATGGAATTCCTGCGCGGGCTTCCGCCGGATGTCCAGATCTATACCAATCAAACCGGCGCGGTTTATTTCTATACCGGACGCGGCACGTATTCGCTCCCGAATCATTTCGACCCGGTCACGGCGGAGGCGCGTCCCGGTTTTGGGACCGGCGTCCGGCAGATGCAGGCGGAGATCGACGCGGGCCGCGCGGTGCTGGTGCTGTTCGGCGACGGCGACACATCCAGGCAGGACGCGGCCGCGATGAGCGCCGGTTTGTATCTCGCGTTCAAAGGTTCGGGCGCGGAAATCTATTCCGCCGCGCCGTAAGAGGTGGCATGAAAATTCAAGAGAAGTTCGATTTGACCGGCCGCGCCGCGGTCGTCACAGGCGGAGCGGGGTTGCTGGGTTCGGAATTTTGCAAAGCGCTGGCGGAGGCCGGCGCATCGGTCGCGGTGGCGGATTTGAATTTCGACGCCGCGAATAAAATTGCGGATGCTTTATGCCGTGACGGATACCGCGCAAAAGGACTTGGGGCCGACATCACCCAGCCTGATTCCGTTAAACAGTTGGTCGCGTCGGTTCTCTCGGACTTTGGGCGGCTCGACATCCTCGTGAATTCCGCGGCTCTCGACCCGAAATTCGATCCCGACGCGGCATCGAAGGGAATCGCCCCCGGCAGCTTCGAAGATTATCCGCTCGATCAATGGAACGCGGCCCTGAACGTGAATCTGACCGGCATGTTTTTGATCACGCAGGCCTGCGTCAAACCGATGACTGAAAATGGAAAGGGCAGCATCATCAACATTTGTTCGACGTATGGACTGAACGGTCCCGACCAGCGCATTTACATCAGGGACGGCAAGCGCGTGGCGTTCAAACCGGTTTATTACACGGTGACGAAAGCCGGCGTGCTGGGCTTCACCAAATATCTTGCCGCTTATTATGCGGACACTGAAATCCGCGTCAATGCGCTCACGCCCGGCGGCGTATTCAACCATCACGAAGAATATTTCGTCAGAAATTATTCCGCTAAAACCATCCTCGGACGCATGGCGAAAAGAGATGAAATGAACGGCGCGTTGTTGTTCCTCGCCTCGGACGCGTCCTCGTACATGACGGGCAACAATGTTGTCGTGGATGGCGGATGGACAGCGTGGTGATCGTGCTTGTCGGGGCGGACCTATGTGTCCGCCCTGGGCAGACACGCAGGTCTGCCCCGACAGTAAATCGTAATGGCTGAAACACTGGCTCTCATCCCCGCGCGCGGCGGCTCGAAGGGAATCCCGCGCAAGAACATCCGCAGCTTTGCCGGTTATCCGCTGGTTGCGTGGAGCATCGCGGCTGGAAAGCAGTCGAAGATGGTGGCGCGTGTCATCGTCTCGACGGACGATCAAGAGATCGCCGCGATTGCCAATCAATTCGGCGCGGAGACTCCATTTCTGCGGCCCGCGGAATTGGCTCAGGATAAAACCACGGACTTACCCGTCTTTGAACACGCGCTTAAATGGCTGGAAGAAAAGGAAGGTTACAAGCCGGATGTTGTTGTCCAACTGCGTCCAACTTCGCCGATTCGCCCGGTCGGTTGTGTGGATAACGCCATAAAGATCTTGCTGGATCACAACGACGCAGACTGCGTGCGCGGCGTCGTCCCCGCGGGACAAAACCCGCACAAGATGTGGCGCATCAGTTATGAAAATGAACCCATGATTCCTCTCCTGCAAGTGGATGGAATCAAGGAACCGTATAACGCACCGCGTCAAATTTTGCCGCCAATCTACTGGCAAACCGGCCACATCGACGCGATCCGCACATCAACCATTTTACAAAAAGGTTCAATGACAGGCGAACGAATTTATCCGCTGATCATTGATCCGCGCTACACCGTTGACATTGATAATCTTTCAGATTGGGCGAAGTACGAAGCCGTGGTCTATTCGGGCGCGTTGGAGATGGTCTCGCCCGGCAGGAAACGCCGTCCGATGCCGGAGACGATCAAGATGATCATCACCGATTTCGATGGCGTCATCACCGACGGCCGCGTCTGGACGGATGAAAACGGCAGGGAAACGGTGGCCGCTTCACGCTCCGATTCGATGCGTGTCCGCCAGTTGCGCGAACGCGGCATCGAAGTCATGATCCTTTCGTCGGAAGTGAATAATGTTGTCAAAGCACGAGCGGAAAAAATGGGAGTCGAGGCAATCCACGGCCTGGGACTTCATGAAAAGGGCGAGGCGCTGAAAAAATTCCTGGCTGAAAAGAATCTTGATCCCGCTCAAATTATTTACATTGGCAATGATTTCAATGACTTGCCTTGCTTTGAGATCGCGGGCTGGGCGGTGGCTGTTGCGGATGCGTACCCCGATGTCATTCGCGCTGCGGATCATGTTTTGTCGCGGCCCGGCGGTTATGGCGCGGTCAGGGAATTGTGCGATTTGGTTTTGAAGAACATCGAAACTCGATAACTCGATACTCGAACGTCGAATATCGAATAACGAATATCGAATATCGAATTAAGGAGAATTTATGACGCGCGAAATCAAAATTGGGAATCGAATGGTGGGCGATGGGCATCCTGCGTATGTCATCGCTGAAATCGGAATCAATCATAACGGGGATCTTGAGATTGCCAAGCAGATGATAGAGGCCGCGGTTCACGCAGGCGTGAACGCGGTCAAGTTCCAGAAGCGCACACCGGAGGTTGCCACGCCGCCCGAACAGCAAAAGCAAATGCGCGAGACGCCGTGGGGCTACATCACGTATCTTGAGTATCGGCATAAAGTTGAATTCACCGCCGAGCAGTATCACGAGATTGACCTCTTTTGCAAAGAAAGAAATATCCCGTGGATGGTTTCGGTGTGGGATGAGCCGTCAGTTGACTTCATGGAAAAGTTCGATACGCCTGCTTACAAAATCCCCTCTGCTTCGCTCACGGATCATAAGTTGTTGAAGCACGCCCGCAAAACGGGCAAGCCGGTCATTATCTCAACGGGCATGTCCACCATGCAGCAGATCCGCAAAGCGGTGAGTGTCGTTGGGGAAGAGAACCTGGTCATCATGCACTGCACCAGCACCTATCCGTGCGAACCTGAAGAACTGAATCTCAAGGTGGTCGAGACTCTCCGTAAAGAGTTTCCAGATACTCCAATTGGCTATTCGGGACACGAAGTCGGACTCGTACCGTCGGCGGTGGCCGTGGCATTGGGCGCGTGCATGGTCGAACGCCATCTGACGCTCGACCGCGCCATGTGGGGCTCGGACCAGGCGGCGTCGGTGGAACCGTGGGGCTTCGAAACGCTCGTCAAGTATATTCGTGTCGCGGAAGCCTCGGTCGGCGATGGCGTAAAGAAGGTATACGAATCCGAGAAATCTTCGATGAAGAAATTACGCCGCGTCAATGATGAATGATTTGCAGTAGCACAGCGAGTTTGTCACAAGCCTTGACGATGGATCGTCCCGCTGTGCCCCTGCGCATCGAAATATGAAATTGATTCGAAACACCCGCCGCATCATTCGCCCCGTCGCCAAAACCGCGCAAGCGATTCTTCGCTGGAAGCGGTTTTCTTTCAACGATGCGCCGCTCATCTTTGGCAATTCCAAGCCGAAGAGCGGGTCACATCTGCTTTTGCAAATCTTCAACGGCTTCACGCAGATCATGCCGTATCGTTATGTGGATGCAGAACCGATCCGGACGATCACGAAAGATGGAAGACGCAAAACGCAAAACGAAGTATTGAATGAACTGGGACGAATTCCGAGAGGCGTGATCGGCTGGGGATATGTGGAGGCGACAAAAGAGAACGTTTCTTTCCTGACCCTTCGACAGGCTCAGGGCGGCGCCCAAAGCGGTCGCGTGAACTATTTCATTTATCGCGACCCGCGCGATGTGCTTGTCTCGCAGGTCTTCTTCGCGACCGACATGTACGAAGAACATGGAATGCACGAATACTACAAATCCCTGCCTGATTTTTCAGCCCGCCTCAAAGTTGCCATCACCGGCATTGACCAGGACGGCATGTATATGGTCAGCGTGAAGCAGCGTTGCGAAGGCGTGTTCCAATGGCTCGAACAAAAGAACGTCATGTGCATTCGCTTCGAGGATCTGATCAACAATCGTGATGCGACTTTGAATGCCATGCTCGATGAAGTGGAAAAGACCGGCTATAAAACCCCGATGCCGCGCGGGAAGGCATTGCCTGTTTTGATCGAAGCGATCCAACCGAAAAAGAGTCACACTTTCCGGTCAGGAAAAACCGGCAGCTGGCGCGAGTATTTCACCGAATCGCACAAGAAATTATTCAAGGATGTGGCAGGGGATTTGCTGGTAAGACTCGGATACGAAAACAATAATGATTGGTAGGGGCGACGTTTTGTCGCCCAGGGCGGATGACCCCGCCCCCACGATTGATATGAATTTCAAAGAGTTTTTCAGACAACGAATCCTGCGCGGTCTCGTTCGGAGACTCAATAATCTGAAAATCGCGCGTATGGCGCAACTCGTAACTCGCAACTCGCCTCCCGCGTTCGGCGCGCCGGTTGTCTTCTTCAAGGCATCCACAGGGATTGATGATCTTTCATGGAACAGCGGATTTCATCTCCTGGCGTCATGGGCATTGCGATTGAAGGGGATCCCCGTTGCATATTTCGCGTGCAATGCCGGGATGAGCAAATGTGTGCTTGGGACAAATCGGGATGATCCGCATAAAGCGATGCCGTGCAGGTCGTGTGTTTATCAATCACAGACGCTATATAAAAACGTTGAAACGTTCAAACGTTCAAACGTTCAAACGTTTGTCAATTGGTTCGACTTTGAACGTGACGCTGATCTCGAAAAAGCCATTCACGATTTAGACCTTACTCACTTATCACTTTTTACTTATCACGGCCTTCCGCTCGGAAATTTATGTCTTCCCGGTTTGCGCTGGATTTTGCGTATCCATCATCTGAATAATGACGAGAACACACGTTATCTTTTGCGGGAATATATTCTCTCGGCGTGGAATGTGGCACAGAAGTTTTCAAAATTTTTGGATGAAACAAATCCGCGCGCGGTGGTTGTGTTCAACGGACAGTTCTTCCCCGAAGCCATTGCGCGTTACATCGCACAGAAGCGCGGCATCCGCGTGATCACGCATGAAGTTGGCTTGCAGCCCGCGTCCGCGTTCTTCACCGATGGCGAAGCGACCGCGTATCCAATCCACATTCCCGACGAATTTGAATTGAACGGTGAGCAAAATAAAAAGCTGGATGCATATCTCGCCAGGCGATTCCAAGGAGACTTCACGATGGCGGGTATCAAGTTTTGGGCGGACATGAAAGGACTTGGCGAGTCGTTTTTGCAGAGCGCTGCACGGTTCAAGCAGATCGTTCCCATCTTTACCAATGTCATCTTCGATACGAGTCAGCCGCACGCCAATACGGTGTTTGAAGATATGTTCGCTTGGCTCGACATGACTCTCGAGGTCATTCGCAAACATCGAGACACTTTATTCGTCATCCGTGCGCACCCCGACGAATTGCGCGTCAGAAAATCCAGCCGGGAAACAGTCGAAGGCTGGGTGACCCAGCACGAAGTCCAGAAAGAACCGAATGTGATCTTCGTCGGCCCGAAGGAAACGTTGAGTTCGTATGAACTGATTCAGAGGTCAAAATTCGTGATGGTCTATAACTCGACGATTGGATTGGAGGCATCCATCATGGGCGCGGCAGTGTTGTGTGCGGGCAAGGCGCGCTTCACGCAATATCCAACCGTGTTCTTTCCGCAGACAGTGGACAAAGTAAGAAGAAAGATGAAAGAATTCCTTGACGCGGAGAAGATTGACGTGCCGCCTGAATTCAAACGTAATGCAAGAAGGTTTTTATATTATCAATTGTTCAGAACTTCATTGCCGTTTGGAGATTTTCTGGAGCCATCCGTCCGCACCACGCAGACGCGATTGAAGTCGTTTGGGTTGAATGAGTTGATGGAGTCGGATGCCGTGAAGGTGATTTTAGAGGGGGTGCTGGACAACGGAGATTTTTTGATAAGAAAATAGAATTTGTTTTGCTGGCGCCGCCCCCAGTCCCTCTCCTCATGCAGTGATGTCGTTTGATAGCCGATATTAAACAGCAGATATTTGTTTCACAGAGTCAAGATAAAGCGTATCAGGATCAACATCTTGTTCATGAGGCCAGATCACTGTCCCATTAAACGCCTTGACGCGTTTAAAGTATGCAAGGTCATTGAGCTCGACAAAAACGCCAAAGTTAAGCAGGGGCTTGCAGTCGTAAACGCCAATTTCACCATTGGAGAAACGAAGCATCAGAGTGTAATTATCGTTAGGAGTTACTTGCAAAACTCTCGGGTTCATGGTTATCTCAGCGGTTCAATTTTATACGGCTGCTGTCCACTGACGGCCAAATCCCAATCAGCTACAAGTTCATCGCGATGGATTTCGATCCATGCAGTAACAAGTTTTATCTTTGCAGATGGAAGGCTTCCAGATAGTAACTCGCCATCAGGAATCTTAAATACCGCCTCTTCGTCTTGAAATTTTACGTAAACATGAGGCGACTTGCTGTCTGTTGTCTATGAAATACATAGACACAATCAAGCCATAGAACATCGAGATAACCGGCATAATCGAATTTTATCAGAAAACAGGATGCTGATAAAATCAACGTCGTGACATTCAAAACGCACGTTCGCCCTCTCGTCTATCAAACTGAAAAACAAATTCAACGCGCCCGCTTCGCTTCCATGCGTGGGCCGCAAAATGGCTGGCCCATTCTGCTGAGCATTTCCTTTCCCAAAAGCGGCACGCATCTGCTCGACCAAATCCTGCTCGGCTTCTCGAAGATTGCGCCATTCTCGCGGCGATTGCATTCGTTCTATGCGGAATACGAAGGCGAAAGCGGGATCAAGCGCGCGCCCGAAGAAGCTCTTGATTGGCTGGATTCTCTTCGTCCGCGCGACATCGCCTCGGCACATCTTTTCGCGCGACCCGAAGCGGTCCACCGTTTAATCAGGCCCCGCTTCGTCCCATACTTTATCTTCCGCGATCCGCGCGACGTGGCCGTCTCGCACGTTTTCTACGTGACCGATATGGAAGCGCGCCACGTTCATCACGATTATTATCAATCGCTTCCTGATTTTGATTCGAGACTCAAAGTCAGCATTTTGGGAAGACCCGATGCGAATATCGAATTTCCGAATATCGCAGAGCGCTTTGCCCCATATCTCGGCTGGCTCGACCACCCCGAAGTGATGAAGATTCATTTTGAAGACCTGGTCAATGACCGCGTAGCGACGTTGAATCGTATCGTTGACCATTTCCTCGTCCATGTTCCATTAACCATTGACCGCAAAATTATTCTCGATTCTCTTGAGTCGTCCATCAATCCGGGCAAATCTCCAACCTTCCGCTCGGGCAAGACAGGCGAATGGAAAAAATATTTTACCGATCAGCATAAAAGGATTTTCAAGGATGTGGCGGGAGATTTGTTGATAAGACTAGGATATGAGAAGAATAATGATTGGTAATTTGCCCTCACCCCTCTCCCGTAGGGAGAGGGGAAGGGGGGAAGGATGAATTGCTCTATTGTCATCCGCGCTTATAACGAAGAAAAACATATCGGTCGTTTACTGGAGGGCATTGGACATCAAACGGTCAAGGATGTTGAAATCATTCTGGTCGATTCGGGTTCGACGGATTCCACCGTCTCGATTGCTGAGTCGTTCGGGGCGCGGGTTGTGCGAATCCCGTCAGGTGAGTTTACGTTCGGACGGTCGCTCAATTTCGGGGTCCAAGCCGCGACGCGGGATTTGATCGTCATTGCCAGCGCGCATGTCTATCCCGTCTATCCAGACTGGCTGGAGACCTTGCTTCGTCCATTTGAAAATTCAAATGTTGCGCTGACGTATGGCAAACAACGCGGGCCGGGGTCTGCAAAATTTTCGGAACAGCAGATTTTCCATCAGTGGTATCCCGACGCAGGCAATTTGAATCAGGCGACCGCGTTTTGCAACAACGCCAATGCCGCCATCCGTAAAAGGCTGTGGGAGGAAAATCCATACGACGAAACGCTGACGGGGCTGGAGGATTTGGCGTGGGCGAAGCGGGCGAAGGAACAGGGATATAAAATCGCGTATGTAGCAGAGGCGGAGATCGTGCATGCGCATGACGAAACGCCGCGCGGTGTGTTCAATCGCTATCGCCGCGAAGCGATGGCATTCAAACGAATCCACTCCGAAGCGCATTTCAATCTATATGATTTTGTGCGATTGACTGCGACCAATATTTTCAGCGATCTATATCACGCGGCGCGCGAACGCGTCTTATGGAAAAACATCGCTTCGATCTTTTGGTTCCGCTTCATGCAGTTTCATGGGACGAGAGTCGGTTACCGCGAATCAGGTCAACTCACGCCGCAGCTGCGCGAAACATTTTATTATGCGCGGGAGAGAAAAATGAAAGAAGAGAAGAAGAGAGAAATCGAGCCGATTCAGTATAATGAGAAATGAGAAAGGATGGTCGTGCCATGTCCAAACTAGTCCCCATGACCCAAGCAGAATATGAAGCTTTCCTCGCGCGCCTTATTCCCGAATACGCGGCAGACAACGTCAAAGCCGGATACTGGGATGAATCCGAAGCGCTGGAGAAGTCACGCAAACAGACCGAGTCGCTTTTGCCGCAGGGATTGCAAACCAAGGATCATTATCTTTACACGTTATATGATGGAGACGAAGCGGTTGGCTTGATCTGGCTGCGCGCGGATGTAGATCAGCCTAAGAAAAGCGGTTTCATCTTCGATGTGGAAATTGATGAAAAGTTTCGCGGCAAGGGATATGGCAGGCAAATCATGTTATTGATCGAGAAAAAAGCGCGCGAACTGGGACTGAAATCCATCGGATTGCATGTCTTTGGAGAGAACCGCGTGGCGCGGAATTTGTATGAAAGCATCGGGTATGAAGTATCGAGCTTGAATATGATAAAAAAACTGGAGTGATCGAAACTCTCCGCGATGCAGTTCACCGCGGTTTCTTATTGATGTTTACAAAAGTTAGTTAAGGGATGTCACCCTGAGGGAGCGCACTTCCCTGCACTTGCACGCAGGGCAAGTGTGCGACCGAAGAGTCCCGTATTTCGGACCAGAGACCCTTCGCTCGCCCCTTCACTCCGTTCAGGGCTTCGGCTCAGGGTGACATAAACCAATTTATATGAATGTCAATAGTATTACAGCGCAAGGTCGAGCAATCGTTCCCTGCCAATTCTCCCTCACCCTTTCCCTCTCCCAAAGGGAGAGGGAGACTCCTTTCCCCATTCGAGGGAAGGGTTGGGGATGAGGGCGAAAACGGTAGAAAAGCCATGAGCAGAACCCTCAATGCTCTAACTTTGCGCTGTAATGATAGTTTGTCTTTAGCAATAAAAGTCGAACAAAAAGAGCAGCGCGAAACTGCTCTTTTTGTTTTACTTATTGAAGCTTTTCCAATTCGCCAACCAGTTTTTCCAGCACATCGAACCCGCCTTGCCAGAATTTTGCTGAACGGATATCAATTCCCGCGTCCGCCAAGATCTTCGCGGGCGCTTCTGATCCACCAGCGGACAAAATCTTCAGATATTTTGGCTTGAACGAATCGCCTTCCGCTTTGAATTGTTGATACAGTGACAAAACCAACAACTGTCCGAACGCGTAGGCGTACACATAAAACGGCGTGTGATAAATATGCGGGATCGAAACCCATTCCCATTTGAATTCGTCGCTCAGTTCCAGCGAATCACCGAGCTGTTCTTTCAGCGTTTCAAAATACGCGGCAGAGATTTCATCCACTGAGGCGTTTTTCAAAATCATCCTGTGCGCCTGCTTCTCGAACATGGCGAAATAGGATTGGCGCATGATCGTGGCATAGGCGTCGTCCATCTGTTTGAAAAGCAGATCGCGGCGCACGGACTCATCGGTCTCCTCCGCCAGAAGTTTATCGGTTAGCATCATTTCGCCAAATGTGGACGCGGTCTCTGCCAGCGGCAGGGAAGACTGGAACGTGAACGCGCTGTGATGGCTTGCCAGCATCGAATGAATCGCGTGGCCGAGTTCGTGCGCCATCACGGCCACATCGCGGGCGCGGCCCTGATAGTTAAGCAAAACATAGGGCGTCATTTCCGGCACGACTGACCAGCAGAATGCGCCGCCCGTCTTTCCTTTGCGGATTGCGCTGTCCAAATGATCTGTGTCGAAGACGCGCCGCGCCAGTTCCGCAAGTTTCGGGTCGAACGCGCCGAATGATTCGAAGACCATTTGTGCGGCTTTGTCAAAATCAAATTGCTTTTGTGACCTGCTGACCGGCGCATAAATGTCATAGCGGCGCAGTTTCTCCATGCCAACGAATTGCGCCTTCAACTTGAAATAGCGCTGGAAGATCTGTACGTTCTTGCGCGCCACATCCAGCAGCGCATCCACGGCTTCATCGGGAATATCGTTCGAGAGATTGCGCGCCGCGATCGGATTCAAAAATTTTCTCAGCGAAATATTCTCCGTGTGCCAGTCGCGGACGATGGTCTGGTATATTTGGCCGAGGATCGGCCCGTCCGCGCCGAAGACGCGGAATTGTTCCCGATAGCTGCGGGCGCGCTCATCGGGATCCGCGCTGTAACGAAAAGCCTGCAATTCGCTTTCAGTCAGTTCCTTGATTTCGCCGCCCGCTTCGAATTTGAATGTGTAACGATGGGTGATCGAATCGTATAAGGTATTGAGCGCGTTGACGCCGGTCACATTTTTAAGATTGATGATCTTTTCCTCGGGTTCGCTCAGCGTGTGCGGTTTGAAATGCCGAATCATTTCGAGATGATAACGATCATCGCCCGACGCATCCATCAGGCGTTTTGCATTTGCCTCATCCACTTCCTTCCACCACAGATCGAAGAACAGCACGCGGTTCTGCATCTCCGCCGCGAACTGGTCCATGCGCGACTGCAAAGTCTGTGCGGCCTGATCCTGCGTGTCCGCCGCAAAAGCGAGACCCGCGAACGCATACATCCGGCTGACAGTACGGTTTATTTCTTCGGAGGCGCGCACGATCTCGACGAGTTGCTCCGCTTCCATCTCGGATTTCAGCTTGCCGCGCACCCCCTCGAAGCTCGTTACCTGCTCCTCGACCTGGTCGAATGCCGCTTCCAGTTCCGGACTATCGAAGCCGGGGAAGAGGTCAGCAAGACTCCATTTTGTTTGAACGTAGGTCATGGTGTTCTCCGTTGTTGTACAGCGCTGTGATCGTTATTCCGTAGAAGGGATTTGAAGCTTAATGACTTTTCTCAATTTGTTTGTGGAACTTTCGACTTGGTCCCCTTCCATTCCCGATAGGCCAAAAAAAACAGGATACATAAAGTAACCATTGTGCATGTAAAACCGATGATGAGGGTGGCCGTGTATGCGGGGTTGGAGGTGTTGGCTACAGCTACGTGGATGATATTCGTCGCGCGTTTGGAAATGCCGTAGTTACTAATGCTCCAGACGCGGGAATGATAAATCAGATCGTAGGCCATCAAGGCTTCGCCAAACAGCAAAATAACCATCTTCTCCCAGCCTTTTGGGTCCCATTCACTGAGAAAAGACTGGAATTGAATGGCGGCAAGAATGATCAGGAACACAACCGGGACGATGATGAAACGGGTGGGGGCGCGCTGGGAGTCCGCAAAAGGAATGGGAGAATTAAAGATTGGCTGATAGATGGACCCGATGGAGAAAAAGGTCATGACCAGCATCGGAAGATAAAGGGACCGGTATCGTTCTTCCCTTATCCAATTTCTGATTATCCCGTAATAGATCAAGAAAGCGAACCCTATTGCGCCCACGTAATATTCTTTTTCCCAGTCGCCGCGCGGTACGTTTAGCACGACAAAGGATTGGATCAATTGGAGTACAGATAAAAAGCCTCCCAGATTTTGCAGACCGGTGCCGCCTGCATATTGTAAAGCGGGTGGGAGGATGCGGATCATGCTGACAAGCCCGCTCAGGAGAACCGCTTTTATTGCTGGAGAAAAATAGCGCGGTTGGAACAACCCGATCAATAAAAGAAAAGCCATGCAGTAGATAAAGAAGTGTGCCGCTCCCTGCAAGGTGATTGCCAGCATGACAAGCGTCATGGAAAGCAGCCATTTCCAACCGGTTTTTCCCCCTTCCAGCATTTCCAGAACGAGGAGAACGTAAAAGGGCAAAAGAAAATACGCCACCCATTCAAAATGACCAACGCCCATGTGGGCAATGATATGACCATTAAGGTTGAACAGCAAAAACAGGGAAAGAAATGAAATGAAGGAGAGATGATATCTTTTGCGGATCAATAAAAGCCCTGCAAAACCTATCGCATAAAAAATCCAGACATCCACAAGGACATAGGTTGCGGGATTCAAGAAATCGAGCAAAAGGATCTGGGGTGAGAAGGGACGATTCTGCCGCGCAAGATATTCGCTCGGAATCATATAGGGGGATTGGGCGATCATGGGGAATTGCCCGCTTCTGAGCGCCTTGACCAGGAAATCAAGATAAGGTCCCACCTGCAGGTGCCAGTCCTGGATATCGAAGTGATTATTGAACCAGTCCAGGAAAACGCCCCAATGCAATATGCCTCCTGCGAACAAACCTGCCAGTAATATGACCGTGGCCCATTTTGCCCGAGGAGACTCAACCGGGTTAAACAAGACGTCAAGGCAAAATTGACCAGCCTGTTCAAGTTTTTGCAATAATGACCGAATCATGCTTTCCCTTTACAAATGCTTTAGAGATGAATTGCAGACCCGATTATACGACTTGATTCCTGCTGGCAGACTTATTCAGCGAAGCAAGATTGCTTCGCCGGACAAGAAAGACGTTTATTGTATTTTACAATACCTTCGCCAATGCGGTATCGGGAGCGGCGAACGCGGGGACAATTTGCCAAATTGTCCCACAAATGGCGAAGGTATTGATTTTATTGATGTTTACAAAAGTTAGTTAAGGGATGTCACTCTGAGGGAGCGCACTTCCCTGCACTTGCACGCAGGGCAAGTGTGCGACCGAAGAGTCTCGTATTTCGGACTAGAGACCCTTCGCTCGCCCCTTCACTCCGTTCAGGGCTTCGGCTCAGGGTGACATAAACCAATTTATATGAATGTCAATAGCCTTTCACTGGATTACCGCAAAATGATTCTTCGACGTGTAATGGATATAATTTTGCCACAATGGGATGATATCCAACTGATGGTAATCGTGGTTGGAAAAGGTTTGGATGATCCGCCCGGCCTTGATAACACGCGGCCAGCACGCCTCCGTCGTTGGACGGATTGGCTGACGTTCCTGCCAGGATGGTCGCGTCGCCTCCGCTTCCAAGCGCGATTCGGTCGCCAGCTTGATTGTCCCAGAATAAGTTGTAATCCAGAATCCGCAATTTACAAATTCACTATACGTTAAAACGGATGTGCATAATATCCCCGTCTTTGACGAGATATTCTTTCCCTTCCAAACGCAATTTCCCTTTGGTTTTCGCTTCGTTCATTCCGCCCAATGAGATCAAATCTTCGTAAGCGACAACTTCAGCGCGCACAAAGCCGCGCTGCAAATCGGTGTGGATTTCGCCCGCCGCCTCGACTGCGGATGCACCGCGGCGCGTCGTCCAGGCGCGGACTTCATCTTCGCCCACGGTGAAGAAGGATTGCAGCTTCAGCAGATCATACGAAAGCCGGATCATTTTGCTGAGGCTGAGTTCTTCGATTCCATATTCCTGCATGAAGACCGCCGCATCGTCCGGACTTAATTGGGCGATCTCCATTTCGAGTTTGCCCATCAAATCCACGCATGGATGATCGAGCTGAATCGCTGGCGCTTTCTGACCTTCGCCGAGATTGAATACCGTCAGAATCGGTTTGCGAGTCAGCAGACCATAGGATGCAAGTTCTTTTTGTTCCTCGGCATTGAATTCCATATCGCGCAGAGGCCTGTTATCTGAAAGTGTTTTGTTCAGGCGTTCGAACAATTCAGTCTGGCGGGCGTTGATGGTTTTGTCCGTGCCGCCTTTTCGGCGTTCTTCATCGAGACGTTCCAGTTTGCGCTCGACCGCGATCAGATCATTGAGCAGAAGTTCGCTCAACATCGCTTCGACATCACGCTTGGGATCTACGCTTCCTGATGGATGCGGAACATTCTCATCGTCAAAGGCGCGGACGACGAGGATAAAGCCGTCCATCTGTGCGAGCTGATTCAACAATTGTCCCGAAATGCCAGCGACGCCCTTTGAAGTAGCCGCGCCGCCTTCCAATCCCGCGATGTCCGCGTAGGTCACTTTGGCATAGATCGTTTTCCTCGGTTTGAACATCGCCGAGAGTTTATCTACGCGCGGGTCTGGGACATCCACCACGGCCGTGTGAACTTCGATGCGTCCCGCGCTGGCCGTCGTGGGCGTATTCCCGCGCGTCAGCGCGTTGAAGATGGTTGTCTTTCCAGATTGAGGCAGTCCTATGATTCCAAGTTTCATCTTGACCTTGTTCGTGGGGTTGGTTTATACTTTGGGCCGAGCCGAAGTGGCGGAATAGGCAGACGCGCACGACTCAAAATCGTGTTCCTTCGGGATTGAGGGTTCGATTCCCTCCTTCGGCATTACCCTGAACCCTCAAAGGGCGCAGGGCGTTGGTTCGGTAATTCGGGCCCATTATATCATTCCAGCGCGGGCACTCGCCCGCTTTTGGCTCCACGCGAGAGTGCCTCGATGCTCTCGCGTTTTGGTTTTCCTCATCCCTTTCCCTCTCCCAATTTTTGGAGAGGGGCAGAGGTGAGGGGAAGAAAGAGAGAGAATGTGAAACTTTATTGGGCTTTCCTGCTGGTAGACGTTCTATTGGTGTTGATCTATCCTGTGCTTTACGTTGCCAATAAAGTTCGCTGTTGGGTACAGCATAAGCAGCAACACCGATAATTCCCCGTGAGGAGGTTCTCGATGCCTACGACGAATGAAATCCTGGCGGTCATCATGGGCGGCGGGCGCGGCGCGCGCCTCTACCCGCTGACGTGGATGCGTTCCAAACCCGCGGTGCCGATTGCGGGAAAATACCGGCTGATTGATATTCCCATCAGCAATTGCATCAACTCTGGGATCTATCGCATCGCGGTGCTGACCCAGTTCAACTCCGTTTCGCTGCACCGCCACATCTCGCAGGCCTACCGCTTCGACGCGTTCCACACCGGCTGGGTGCAGATTTGGGCCGCCGAGCAGACTCCCGAGTCCGCGGACTGGTATCAGGGCACAGCAGACGCGGTACGGAAGCAATTATTCGAGATACAGGCAACAGGCGCGGAATATGTTTTGATTTTGGCGGGTGACCATCTGTATCGCATGGACTACGAAAAGATGGCTGAATTCCATTGGGGAAAGAACGCCGATATAACGA
The DNA here is from genome assembly GCA_021787595.1 of Chloroflexota bacterium. Classification (GTDB taxonomy): domain Bacteria; phylum Chloroflexota; class Anaerolineae; order Anaerolineales; family Villigracilaceae; genus Fen-1038. Next base: position 28,239 of record JAJYLQ010000002.1, read on the forward strand.
TAGCCGTCCAACCCGTCCCGCGCGAAGAAGCGCCGCGCTTTGGAATCCTGAAGCGCGAAGCGGATTGCCGCATTACCGATTTTGTCGAGAAGCCGAAGGAAAAATCCGCGCAGGACAAATTCATCAGCCGCGACGACAGGAAGCGCCCGTTCCTCGGTTCGATGGGGATCTACATGTTCAAAACGAAAGTGCTGGTTGACCTGCTCACATATCATCGCCGCCACGACGATTTTGGCGGGGAGATCATTCCTGAGGCGATTCATTCGCACAACGTCTATGGTTTTGATTTCGACGGTTACTGGCAGGATATTGGGACGATCCGTTCGTTTTACGAGACAAACCTGGAATTGACGCTGCCGAATTCGCCGTTCAATTTCTACGACCCAAAACTGCCGATCTATACTCACGGGCGCTTCCTGCCCGGGAGCGTTGTGGTGGATAGCCGTTTAACCGACGTTCTCCTGGCTGAGGGCTGCCGCATCCAAAAAGCCGAGATCACACATTCGGTGGTGGGAATCCGCAGCCAGGTCTCAGCCGGGGCGCGCATCAAGGATTCGATTTTGATGGGCTCGGATTATTATTCCGAGGAGATCGGCGTTGGACCGAATTGCGATATCGAAGGCGCCATCCTCGACAAGAACGTACGCATCGGAGAAGGCGTTGTGATCCGCCCGTTTCCGCGCGGCACCGACATGGACCGCGAAAAATGGTTTGTCCGCGATGGGATCGTGGTCCTGCCGAAAGATGTGGAAATCCCGGCGGGTACCCAGATTGCGCCGGTTGCAAAAGAAGAAGCCTGATAATTCTGTATATTGGCTTATCTTGACATTCGGGTTCTGAGAGAATACACTCAGTTCTGGTTGGGGAGTAGCCTCCTGTACTCCCACAGGATGGATTGTCGTCATTACATTGGCAAAAATGATGCCATCGGCAATCCATACGCTCTGAAGCGTTGGCAAGACCACCACGGATATCCGTGGTGGTCTTTTTTTTCGACCCATTTGTTTTCCTGCTGGAGAAATAGATGCCTGTAGAACTCAAAGCAGAAGAAGCCAATAGGCTCGGGCAAAAAGCCTGGCATACGCTTAATGCAAAAGATGTTTTGCGCGATCTCGAAGTGCATGCAGACGGCCTGACATCAGAGGAAGCGGCGCGGCGTTTGAGTCGTTATGGCCATAACCAACTGCGGGAAGCCGCACGCCCGGGCTTTCTATCCATGTTGTGGAGCCAGCTGAATAATTTTGTCGTCATCCTGTTGATCGTTTCTTCGGTGATCTCGGCGTTGTTGGGCGAATGGGTGGACGCATCGGCCATTTTGTCCATTGTGGTTTTGAACTCGATCCTCGGAATCGTCCAGGAGCAGCGCGCTGAAGAAGCGCTGGCAGCATTGAAAAAACTGGCCGCGCCCGAAGCGCATGTTCTGCGTGATAAACGCCGCGTGACGGTTTCATCGAGCGAGCTCGTGCCGGGCGATATTGTGATCCTCGAAGCGGGCAACTACGTCCCGGCGGACGTGCGCCTGCTCGAAGCCGTCAACCTGCGGATTGAGGAAGCCTCGCTGACCGGTGAATCGCTGCCGGTTGAGAAGAACGCGGCAAACGTGTTGAAGCAGAACGCTCCGATCGGCGATCGAAACAATATGGCCTTCATGGGTACACTCGTTTCCTATGGCCGCGGGCGCGGCATAGTCACCAGCACCGGGATGCGCACGCAGCTTGGGTTGATTGCCAACATGCTTCAGAGCGTGGAAGAAGAAGAAACGCCGCTTCAGCGCCGGCTCGATCAATTGGGACAGACCCTGAGCCTTGGCACATTGGCTTTGGTCGCCATCGTTTTTCTCACAGCGTTGAATGATTACGCCGGTTTCGGCGGTTTATTTTTCAACCCGCTTTCTTATCTGAAGGAAAACCTGAAGGCAATAACGGATGTTTTCATCATTGCCGTCAGCCTGGCGATTGCCGCGGTGCCGGAGGGACTTCCTGCAGTGGTGACGATCAGCCTCGCGCTCGGGATGCGCGAGATGATCCGGCGCCACGCGCTGATCCGCAGGCTGGCTTCCGTGGAAACGCTTGGATCGGCGACTGTGATCTGTTCCGATAAAACCGGGACGCTGACTCAAAACGAAATGACGGTCACCCGTTTATGGGTTGACGGGCGAAGCGTGGAAGTCACCGGAAGCGGATATTCCTCGCACGGCGATTTTTATATCAACGGGAAAAAGATCCGAAAATGGAACGATTATGGAGCGATCCGCACCGCGCTGTGGCTTGGCGTTTTGAACAATGACGCGCAGATCGAGCCGGTCGAGGGTTCGAAGCACATGTACCGGGTCGTCGGCGATCCAACGGAGGCGGCTTTGCTGGTGGCCGCGGCCAAAGCGGGCGAATCCAAATTGCCGGCAGGCCATGAGCATAAAGCTTATCCGCGCCTGGATGAAATTCCCTTCGACTCGGTCCGCAAGCGCATGGTGACTTTCCATTTGGTCGAGAATCCGCAGGCGGACGATTTCTCGCACTATTACGACGATACAATGCGCGGACGGAATCTGATCGCGGTCAAAGGCGCGCCGGAGGTCGTCCTGCCGCTTTGCGCATCGTACCAAACATTGAATGACAAAAGGGCCAAACTGACGCCCTCCATTCTGAAGAAAATAAACGCGGCCACGGATTCGATGACCGAAGGCGCGCTGCGCGTGCTGGCGCTGGCTTATCGTGACATCAAAAAGAAAGGCGGGAAATTAAGCGCCCTCGAAGAAGATCTTGTCTTTGTCGGCCTGGTCGGGATGATTGACCCGGCGCGCGAGGAAGTAAAGCCTGCGCTCGAAAAAGCGCGGCACGCCGGAATGCGTACGGTGATGATCACCGGCGATTATCCCAATACCGCACGCGCCATTGCCCGGACGATTGGCCTGCTCGAGCCGGGGCGCAAAGTCGCAACCGGCGCGGACCTCGACGCGATGAGCGACGCCAAACTCAAACATGAAATCGAGAAGACGGATGTTTTTGCGCGCGTCTCGCCGGAACACAAACTCCGCATCGTAGACGCATTGCAGGCCAATGGCGAAGTGGTCGCAATGACCGGCGACGGCGTCAATGACGCGCCGGCCATCAAACGCGCCGACATCGGCATTGCAATGGGAATCACCGGCACGGACGTGGCCAAGGAAACCGCCGACATGGTCCTCACAGATGACAACTATGCCAGCATCGTCGCCGCGGTGGAACAGGGGCGCGTGATCTATGCCAACATCCGCAAATTCGTGTTCTTCCTGCTTTCATCGAACGTGGCTGAGATCATGGTCATCTTTCTCGCCACGCTGGCAGGCCTGCCAACTCCTTTGACCGCGATCCAATTGCTTTGGTTGAATCTCATTACCGATGGCGCGCCCGCGCTGGCCCTGGCAATGGAAAAAGGCGATCCCGATATTATGTCACGCAAGCCGCGCGCTAAAAAGGAACCGATCATCAACCGGAGGATGGGACTTGGCATTGTCATTCAAACCATCGCTCAAACCGGCGCGGTTCTCTTTGCGTTCGGGCTGGGATTGATCTGGCATCTTCAAGCAAGCGCGGCGATTCCGGCTGGAGCGAATCCGCTGCTTTATATTCTCCAACACGATTGGCGCGGCGTGGATGTTCAAACCGCGGAAACGATGGCTTTCGTCACGCTCTCGCTGTGCGAATTATTCCGCGCGTACACCGCCCGTTCGGAACGCGCCTCGCTGTTCCAGATCGGGATATTCTCAAACCGTTATATGCAGCTGGCGGTCGGTTCATCCATTGCATTGTTGCTTGCCGTGTGCGGTATCCCATTTTTGCAAACAATCTTTAACACGCATTTTATGTCGCTGCGCGAGTGGACTGTGGTTTTGGGTTTCTCGTTGATGCCGGCTGCCGCAGAAGAGATCACCAAATTCTTTTTGCGGATGAGGAACAAATAAGAAAACGCAAAACGTAAAACGCAAAATGCAAAACGCAAAATGCAAAACGCAATTGCGCCTTTCGTTTTGCGTTTTTATGAATTGTGGAACGAAAATGTTTTCCGGTGAACAGGAGAATACCCCAACTGCTTCAACGCGAGACGATGAGCCGGCGTGCCGTACCCTTTGTGTTTTCCAAGCCCGTAGCCGGGATGCGCTGAATCCAATCCGCGCATTAATTCATCCCGCGCGGTCTTCGCCAGCACTGACGCGGCCGCGATGCTCAGGCATAATGCGTCGCCTTTGACCAGCGCGGTTTGGGAAATATCCAGTTGCGGAAGTTCCAGGCGGAAATCAGTGAGAAGGTAAGAAGGGATAAGGGATAGAGATTCAAGGGCGCGTAACGCAGCCAGCCTTGTCGCGCGGACGATTCCTTCCGAATCGATTTCATCCGATGATGCGAATCCCACACTCCATGTTAGAGCGGTTTCATGGATGCGCGGCGCCGCGGACTCACGCTCCAGCGGAGTCATCTGCTTGGAGTCGCGCACACCGCTCAACGTCAAGGAAGGATTCGAATGGTTTGGGAGGATGACCGCGCCGACGGCCACCGGTCCGGCCAGTGCGCCGCGTCCGGCTTCATCCAATCCCGCTACAAACTGGATGCCGCTTTTCCAGAGTTCCTGTTCAAACTGCAGACTCGGATCGTCCCGCGTCATCGTCGTAGAGTCCCTTCCGCGCATTGGCGTGAATGCGGAAAATGTCGCGGATCATTTGCAGCGCGTCGCTCAACGCGTTGACCTTGCTTTCCGCCTGGTAATACCAGTCAATCGGGATCTCGATCACGCGATAGCCGCGCCGCCGCGCGATGAAAAGCAATTCGATATCGAATGACCAGCCCATCAGCGTCTGCCGCCGGAAGAGATCTTCTGCAGCCGAAGCGCGGAAACATTTGAAGCCGCATTGCGTATCCTGCAATCCGGGAAGGATCAACAGGCGGATGACGAGATTGATCAAACGCCCGCCGAGGTGACGATAGCGCGGTTCATCGTAGCGCATCGAGCCCGGGGCTTCGCGTGATGCGATGGCCACATCAAATTCAATGGATGCGGATGGAAAAAATTTGTTGATCTCCTCCACCGGCATGGACAGATCGGCGTCGCACATCAGGCGAAATTCGCCGCGCGCTTCGAACATCCCGCGCCGAATCGCCAGACCCTTGCCGCGGTCATCTTCGCGGATCACGCGCAGGGCTTCATGTATTTTGGCATAATCCCGCGCGAGCTGCAGCGTGTGATCGGTGCTGCCATTTTCGACAACCAGCACTTCGGCTTCGTAGCTTTGCTCGCCGAGAAAAGCAAAGACCTGCTCCAATGTGCGGGGCAGGCGATTCTCTTCGTTATGGGCGGGGATGATGATGGAAAGGAAGGGAGAGGACAAGACAGCTAACGATTCCCCAGAAAGATGAAGTATCCGAACCCGGCCATCACGCAGCATTCGACGATGACCATTCCTGCAAGAACGATCCATTGCATTGCGCTCATGCCTCGACCCTTCGACACGCTCAGGGCAGGCTGCTGCGCGGGCCGCGGCAGCGCCTGCGACGGATTCGGCTCGAGCAGATTCTGCGGGACGTTGCCCTGTGCGGGTGCGGCATTCTCGTCGAATGCGAAGCTCAAATCGGACGGATTGAACGGCTGGGCTTCCTGCGAAGCTTTGAAAATGGCCTGAGCGCGTGAAGGCGGCTGGGCTGCGGGCGCTTCTGCCTGCGGAGTCTGCACTGGCGTGGCAGGTTGCGGCGGCTGTTCGGTTTTGGGGCGCGGGTCCACGATGCGATCCGCCAGATCATAGACGAGGTCCGGTCTCATTACGGGACGCGCCTGCAGCAGCGATGCCGCGAATTGTTTGACCGCGTCGCTCATGACCACGCGCACCAGCGGACGAGTCGAGTCGATGTGCATGGCCGGGCTGGAGGCGATCAAAACCGGTTCGATGGGTGCGGGCAAGGTAATCCCCTGCCGGTCCAAATAAACTTGCAGGACTTTCGCAAGTCGGGCAATGCGAGTCATCAGGTTGATGGATGACGGAGTAAATCGCCCATTGTTGCTTGTGCCCCATTGATCGCCTCTGGCTTCATAAACCCCGGTGAGAGATGTCACATGAATCACATATACGCCGGCAATCCCGACAAGGATAATCGGAACCACAATGTCGCTGCCGGGCAGCGTCAGATTGCGGATGAGAACAAAACTTTTTTCGATGGTGCGGTCAAGCTGGGCAATGATTCCCTTTTGGGCTTCCAGTTCCGGATACCAGGAGAAACCATACTTCAGCGTGCCCTGCGCACGTTTGAGCAGGCCGATCTCGCCTTTGTCATTTTGAAGCGGGGTTTTGTCAATGACTCTCATAACGGATTCCGTTCAAAGTCCAGAAGGAACGGCGGCTAAAAAGCGGGCACGCCTTCCAGTTCGTCGCGATCCGTCCGCTCCAGAGTCGTCACAACCTGTTTTTCGTCTGCGCCTGCCAGCTTCACTGATTTGCCAACATTGAACGTGCTGGCCAAAAATTCCTTGCGCTGGCCGGTCACAAAACGTTTGCCTTTTTTAAGGCGTTCCATCAAAGTCTTTCGGTCGAGCAAGACGCGATCTGAAAAAGTTGCGCCGCGCCGTTCGTAGGCGCGCACTAGATCAATTTTTCCGCTCTTGTAGCGGACCGCTTCAATCACTCCATCAAACTTCGGCATAAACCCTCCGCGTTTATTTTAACACACAGTCCCGATAAAACCAAAAAGACACCGGGAACACTTAGACTTTTCTAAATCTTCGTGAACTCTGTGTCTCTGTTGTGATGAATCCTGGTCGGGGTGCCGGGATTTGAACCCGGGACCTCTTGCTCCCAAAGCAAGCGCGCTACCAACTGCGCTACACCCCGAAAACCGAATTTTATCCGGGACCTTGGCGCTGAAAGCGCCACGCCCTACCAACGGAGTTCGTGGCGACGAAGGCGCCACCACACCCCGAAAACCGAATTTTATCCGGGACCTTGGCGCTGAAAGCGCCACGCCCTACCAACGGAGTTTATGGCGGCAAAGGCGCCACCACACCCCGAAAACCGAATTTTATCCGGGACCTTGGCGCTGAAAGCGCCACGCCCTACCAACGGAGTTTATGGCGACGAAAGGCGCCACCACACCCCGAAAACCGAATTTTATCCGGGACCTTGGCGCTGAAAGCGCCACGCCCTACCAACGGAGTTTATGGCGACGAAAGGCGCCACCACACCCCGAAAACCGAATTTTATCCGGGACCTTGGCGCTGAAAGCGCCACGCCCTACCAACGGAGTTTATGGCGGCAAAGGCGCCACCACACCCCGAAGACCAAATTTTATCTGGGACCTTGGCGCTGAAAGCGCCACGCCCTACCAACGGAGTTCGTGGCGACGAAGGCGCCACTACACCCCGAAGACCAAATTTTATCTGGGACCTTGGCGCTGAAAGCGCCACGCCCTACCAACGGAGTTTATGGCGACGAAAGGCGCCACTACACCCCGAAGACCAAATTTTATCTGGGACCTTGGCGCTGAAAGCGCCACGCCCTACCAACGGAGTTCGTGGCGGCGAAGGCGCCACCACACCCGCGGACTCAGCACGTTTCTGCGTGCCGGGCACGACGAGTATAATGCGAAGGATTATTCCCCGTCAAGCACAGGATTTCGATGACCCATCTTCGCGTTATTTTGATTCTTTCGTTCGCTCTTGGACTTTCAGCCTGCTCTTCGTCAAACCAACCAACACCAACACCGACAGATCTTCCGCCAACCGCGACCACTGCCCCCTCTGCCACGCCAACCCCGATTCCAACCGCCACGCCGCTTACTTGTCTCACGCAGCCGGGCCGCGTGGACAGCGGCGAACTTGACTCGACCAAACCTCCGCAATTGTTCATGATTTATTTGCCGCCATGTTACGATCAAAATACGAATGAACGTTATCCCGTTTTATATTTGCTTCACGGCCAGACATACGATGACGATGAATGGATTCGCCTTGGCGCGCCATCCGCCGCGGACAAATTGATTCATTCCGGCAAAGCACCGCCTTTCATTATCGTTTTCCCCGATGACCGCTATTGGAATCTTCCGCCCGGAACCGCCTTTGGCGAGCGCCTCATCCATCTCATCATCCCATACGTGGACCAACACTACCGCACTCTCGCAGATCGCGATCATCGCGCGCTCGGAGGTTTGTCGCGCGGCGGCGGTTGGACCATCGAACTGGGCTTGCAGCATTATGACCTGTTCGGCGCGTTGGGAATGCACTCGCCCGCTATCTTTGTGGAAGACGCGCCGTACATCGAAGATTGGATCCGCGCCGTCCCGTCCGATTCGTGGCCGCGTATCTGGATGGATGCAGGCGACCAGGATAAGGAACTGGGGACTATCATGCAATTTGAAAGCCTGTTGAGCTACTATCAGGTTCCGCATGAGTGGCATTTATATACCGGCGATCACAGCGAAAATTATTGGCGTGCACACGTCGAAGAATATTTGCAGTGGTATGCCGAGGGTTGGAATGTTGATAATCCGACTGCCCAACCTTGAACTTGAAACATTAAACCTGCAACTGATATAATTTTGTCATGGCTCTTACTCTAAAAGAAGTCGAACATATCGCCAAACTGGCGCGGCTCGAATTGACCGAGGAACAGAAGGAACTTTACCGCGAACAGCTTTCGGCGATTTTGGATTACATGGCAAAACTTCGCGAGCTGGATACAAATAACGTTCCGCCAACCGCAGGCGGCGGTTTGACGCAAATGATTCTGCGCGAAGATGAATCGCGTCCGAGTTTGTCGAAAGATGCGCTGCTCGAGAACGCGCCCAACGCTGAAGACGATCAATTCAAGATCCCGCCGGTATTCGAATAGACGATGGACGATGGACCGTAGACGGTCTACGGTCCACCGTCCACGGCCTGAAAAATCATGACCAATCTCACCGAACTGACTCTCACCGAAATGCAAGCCGGGTTGAACAAAGGCGAATTCTCCAGCCGCGAACTCGTGCAGGCCGCGCTGGAGCGCCTCTCGCAAGTCGAACCGGCGTTGCACGCGTTTCTGTATATTGCCGGTGAGGAGGCTCTTGCAGCGGCAGATGAGGCGGATAAGAAACGTAAATCTGCAGGGGCGACCGGCCAGTCGCCCCTGCTTGGAATTCCCATTGCGGTCAAAGATGTATTAACGGTCGAAGGGCTGCCCTGCACGGCTGGCTCGAAAATTCTTGAAGGCTATGTCCCTCCATTTACTGCCACATCCGTGAAAAGATTGAAAGACGCCGGCGCAATCATCATTGGAAAAACCAATAACGATGAGTTTGCCATGGGATCGTCCACCGAACATTCGGCGTACGGTTATACCCATAATCCATGGGATTTGACGCGCGTCCCTGGCGGCTCATCCGGCGGAAGCGCGGCATCCGTGGCGGCTCGATGCGTCCCTGCCGCGCTCGGCACGGACACCGGCGGAAGCGTCCGCCAACCCGCGTCATTGTGCGGCGTTACCGGACTCAAAACCACGTATGGCCGCATCTCACGTTATGGACTGGTTGCATTTGGCTCGTCGCTCGACACGGTCGGCGCGTTTGGACGCAATGCAGAAGATGTTGCACAGATTTTTTCCGTGATGGCTGGAAGAGATCAGCTCGATGCAACATCGGCAGATATGCCTGTTCCAACAATTGATTTTGTAGGGGCGACTGGCCAGTCGCCCTTGCGCGGATTGAAGATCGGGGTGCCGAAAGAATATTTCATCAAGGGCACCCAGCCTGAAGTCGAAGAAAAGGTGCGGGCTGCCATCCAGCAATTGAAGACGCTTGGCGCGGAGACCCATGAGATCAGTCTGCCGCATACCGAATATGCGCTTCCCGTCTATTACATCATCGCGCCTGCGGAGGCTTCTGCGAATCTGGCGCGCTACGATGGCATTCGCTACGGCCCGCGCGCGGACGCGGGTAATTTGTGGGATGTGTTCTTCAAGACGCGGGGACAAAAATTTGGACCGGAAGTGACGCGCAGAATCATGATCGGGACATACGCGCTTTCCGCGGGATATTATGACGCGTACTATGGGCAGGCACAGAAGGTTCGCACGCTGATCAAACGGGACTTTGAGGCGGCGTTCCGTGAAGTGGATTTGATCGCCGCCCCGACCGCGCCGGAGACTGCGTTCGAGATTGGCGAACGCGTGGATGATCCGCTGGCGATGTATTTGGAAGATATTTTTACATTGCCCGCGAATTTGGCAGGCGTGCCGGGGATTTCATTCAATTGCGGTTTCGATAAGAATCATTTGCCGATTGGATTGCAATTGATTGGTTCGCACTTCCGCGAGGATTTGTTGCTGCAAGTGACACATGCTTATCAACAAGTCACGGATTGGCATAAACGCGCACCAAAATTATAAATATGTAGGGGCACAGCTCGCGAAGCACGCAAAGCGTCGCTGTGCCCCTATGGAGGCGATATGAATATTTTCGTCACAGGCGGTGCAGGCTACATTGGTTCCGCAACTGCTGAAGCTTTGCTCAAAGCCGGGCATTCTGTTACGGTTTACGATTCACTGACCACGGGTCATCGCGCCGCGGTGCCGAAGGGTGCAACTTTCGTTGAAGCCGCATTGGAAGATCATCACGCCCTCTCGAAAACATTGTTGACTGGCAAGTTCGATGCGGTCATGCACTTTGCGGCGTTCATCGAGGCGGGCGAGTCGATGAAGGAGCCGGGACGTTTTTATAACAACAATTTCGTCAACTCGTTATCTCTAATGGAAATAGCCGCGGATGCCAGCGTAACGCGCTTTGTGCTTTCTTCGACGGCGGCGGTGTATCAATCGAGCGAAAAACCGCTCACGGAAGAATCTCCGCTTGGCCCCACGAATGTTTATGGGCATACAAAGCTGATGATCGAGCAGACGTTGGATTGGTATCGTCAAATTCGCGGATTGCATTTTGCCGCGCTGCGTTATTTCAATGCCTGCGGTGCGCTGCCCGGACGCGGCGAAGCGCATCAGCCTGAGTCACATCTGATTCCGCGCGTTCTTAAGGTTGCGTTGGGACAGTCCGAAGCCGCGGTGATTTATGGCACAGACTATCCAACACCCGACGGCACATGCGTCCGCGATTACATCCACATCGCGGATTTGGTGTCCGCGCATTTGCTGGCTCTTGATGCGTTGGATAAAAGCGACAGACTCATCTACAACATCGGAAGCGGAAGCGGCTGCTCGGTCCGCGAAGTGATCGAGACGGCGCGCAAAGTCACGGGTCACGCCATCCCCGCCATCGAGTCCCCGCGCAGACCCGGCGATCCGGCACGCCTGATCGCATCGTCTGATAAAATCCGCCGCGAGCTTGGATGGACTCCGCAGCACGAAAATCTTCACGATATCATTTCGAGCGCGTGGGAGTGGCATCAATCGCATCCACATGGATATGAAAAATGAAGTTCGAAACTTTTCTCGTTGTACTGGTTGGCTGGGTTTTCTCGCTGTGCCTGCATGAGTTCTCACACGCGCTCGTTGCATATTATGGGGGCGACACCACGGTAAAAGAAAAAGGCTATCTCACGTTCAATCCGCTCAAATACACCCATCCGGTTTATTCGCTTTTGCTGCCGCTCTTGTTTCTCTTGATTGGCGGGATTGGTTTGCCCGGCGGCGCGGTGTACATCGAGACGTGGCGACTCCGAAGCCGCAGATGGATCAGCGCCGTTTCGCTGGCCGGGCCTGCTTCCAATGCGCTTCTGGCTGTGATTTTGAGTTCGATCCTGCGCTTTGCACCGATCAGCAACTCGGGCATCTGGCCGGGACTTGCTTTCCTGGCGCTGCTGCAAGTGACCGCGGTTGTGTTGAATCTGATTCCTGTCCCGCCCTTCGATGGATACGGTGCCATCGAACCGCATCTCGATCCAAACCTGCGGATGCGCGTCAATCAAGTGGGCGGAGTCATGATCTGGATTGTGTTTTTGGTTTTATGGTATGTGCCATTTATCAACAATCTGTTTTGGGGATTGATCGGACTGCTCTCGCAGGGGATTGGCTTGCCGGTGCAACTGGCAATCTCCGGCTTGTCGCAATTCCAGTTCTGGCAATAGAAAAAGGCTCATTAGGAGTTGCCGTGATTCTGTACACGGACCCTGAACCCTCATAAAGCAAAGGGCGTAGGGCGCACTGAAAGTACGCAGTACAAGCAGGGCGTTGCCGCGGATTGCACGGATTCACACGGAAAAAGCTTTTTCGGCTCTCCCGCTTTTAACGGGAAAGCCAAATCCTCAGCCGCGAATTTCGCGAATTTGCACGAATTTTTTGGAGACATTCGCGACAATTCGTGGAATTCGTGGCAAAGAGCTGTTAAGTTTATTGCTCGTCCCGCTGGAAACGGTAGAGCCTTTAAAAGTCATGAACCAGTTGGGTCCTGTCATTCTGAGCGACCGCAGGGAGCGAAGAATCTCGCTTTTCAAGCCAGTTTTCCATCAAAATTTGAGATTCTTCGTGGCGCCCCGCGTGTGCGGGATCTTCGACTTGGCGCCACTCCTCGCAATGACATATCAAGGCGACAAATGCTACAATGGAAGTGGTGAGGAAATTTGATCCATTTACCATTACAGCGCAAGGTCAGGCTCAAGCCGCCGTCTCGAAGATCCCGCGCAGCGGGACCGGCGGCGTTCAGGCTGCGCCGAGGACGGCGCAGCGAGCCACTTTGCGCTGTAATACTAATGCAGGAGGCTCATCATGAAGTTCAGAATGATTTGCATGATCGTCTTACTGTTATCATCTGCTTGCGCGAATTCTGTGGCGCTTTCACCAACAGCAACCGCTCAAAACGCAACACCTACCATCACCCCATCAGCTAGTCCGATTCCATCTCCTACCGAAGCATCAACTCCAACCCCAATAACCGTCGATGTCAATGTCTTATTCCAATCCAACCCCGACTTTGCCAAGGCGGTCCTGGCTCAAGATCCCAATGCCGCCAAAGATTTTACTCAAGTCGGTGATAAGTATTATCTCAATGTCAACGGGACACAGACCGAGATTGATCCCTCAACTGCCGCAGTCAACGTTGATATCTATGGTCACAAACTAACTGTCACCGACAGCGCCAATCCCAACCCTTTGACCATCAAAGACAAACAGGGAAATATCATTTCATATGTTGCCGAATCAAAGATCTATGGCGCAGACAGCCAAGGCAACTCCATCGTCATCAAAGACTTTCCGGCTCAGTGGTTCCAGGTGATAAAACCCAATCATCCTGTTGATATGACTGCTTCCCAGGATCAACTAAAAACTCAACTTGAAACCGCTATTAGCGATCCTGTTCAAGTGACAATAGATCAAGTCCAAAGCGGCGAATTAGCACAGTCAGTCTTATTAAGCGGTTTAGTTCAACCATTTCCAAAAGGCTGGAAATATACAGGATTTGCAATCAATAAAACCGGCGACTCGATTTATCTTTATACTTCAAAAAAAATCTTTGTTCCTTTTTTTGCCGAAACTACTCTTGAAGACGGTACAAAAATCGGTATTCGAGAATGGAAAATTTGGAACCCAAGCGATCTGACCGGCTGGAACCAAAAAGATTTTTCCGTCTCGGATCAACTTGATCATAGCCAAATATTACTCGGTCAAACAGGAGTCGGTCAGGAAAACTTAACCCAAACAGGAAATCAAGCTTTTGTTGATGCAATTATGAACGATAAAAACCTTCAACCTAATTTTTATATATCAGCGCCGGATCAAACTTTAATAGCAGGAAGCTCACCAATGACTGACCAGCCCTCGATCCTGGCTTTGAAAAATCTTCCGGGCAATGATCCGACGCAGATTGGTTTTGTGAACAATCAAATTAATGATGCAAAGAAACATTTTGGTGATGGTGACTGGCAAACAATAAATTTTTCTCCACCACTTGATTTAGTTCAAGCACTTCAAAGCATCGTTTGGGAGATATATTTTTCTTAAAAATTTCTTTTCTTATTGGTTGAATTCTTTAGCATTTTATCTTAGGCGATATGGATTTATTAAAAGCTTCGTGACGGTGTAAAGTATTCATTTTGTAGGTTATAGTCCGTTGACTTAATAAGAAAAATATTGTTTCATTGATTCATGGCTTCATTGTCAATATGAAATACTTAAGATTAAACGATATTGATTGCTATAAGAGAGCATTGAATCTTTCAAATTATGTTTGGAAAATAGTAGCCGATTGGGAATGGTTTGTGAAAAAAACCGTTGGAGCTCAATTTGCTGAAGCGATCGATTCAATCTCTGCCAATATTGCTGAAGGATTTGGAAGATACAGTAAGAAAGATAAAATAAAGTTTTATCACTATAGTTTCGGATCTGTTAAAGAGTCTTGTGACTGGAATTTAAAATCCAAAACAAGAGGATTGCTTTCAGAAAAAAACTATGTTTACATATTAAATGAACTACAAAAACTTCCTAAAGAGATTAATCAGTTAATTCAATACACCAACCAAAAACTCCGTGATTAACTCTAACAATGAAACAATGTAACCATGAAACAATTGATTTCTATTTTTTGCTATACTTTTTCTATGCGCTTCAAGTTGTATCTAAAAGGGGTGATTATCTTTTTATCAATATTGATCGGGTTGACTTATCTTAATCCTTCTTCTGTTGTATGGGCAGGTTGCGGCTGGAATGCAGAAACCGGTAGCTGCGGCAGCTGTTCTTGTGTTGGTTGCGGCACCTGTACTTGTGTAGAAAATGGACCGGGTAGCTGCTCTACTGATACTAGCGGTTGTTATAGTTGCGGCGGCGGCGGTGGCGGAAATCCAACCGCAACTCCTTTACCATATGCAACTGCGACTATACCAGTACCATCAAATACTCCTTTTCCAACCTCAATCAATATTACTCAGAATCCTTTAACACCAACTCCTATCTATAATCTTTGCGGCAATGGAACATATTGTAATTATGGATATTATTGTTGTCTAAGCGGTACAGCCTGTTGTCCTGTCGGCTCGCTCTCTCCAACCGGAAACGGCGGACCGACTGCCACGCCAACCCCGATCCCTGTTCCCAACTGTATGAATCTTTCAGGTCCATCGACGCTGACTGCCGGTCAAAAAGGGACTTATACGGCAGACTTTTCCTCTCCTCAGGGCAATCTTAGCGGAGAAATTTTTGCCGGGCAAAACGGCACGGGAGTCTGGTATCCGGGAAATAAAGCCATTAGCGGCAATTCCGGCAGCCTGTCTTTTGACTGGACGCCGACAGCAGCCGGTACCTATGATGTTTTATGTCGTGCCTGGAACGACGCCATCGCCGAATGCCGCGGGAAAGCCGACTATGTCAGCGGACCTCCCGTATATACTTGTGCCGGTCCAAATTCCAGCATGGTCGTAACTGTCGTTGCACCCACGGCAACGCCGACTCCGACTCCGGGCCCGTGGATCAAGCTGAAAAATACCTCTTTTTATTCAGGTAACGGCTTGACAGACTTAATTCCTCTTGTACCGACAGCCTATGATGCCGACGATGACTCCAATCCCTACTTTATTACCGGTGGCACAGGAGCCGGCCTGACAGCTGCCTCATCTCTCAATCTGACCGCCATCAACCAATCTGCCAAGCCAAACGGCAGCAACTGGTCCGCCTCCTCCTACAGCCCGACAGTCACTTTCACCCCGGCCAGTTTCCTTAAATACGTTAAGACAAGAAAAACTTATACGACGATCACCGACCTTAACGATATCGTCAGTATCGATCACGACGGCATCTACTTTTACAATGGCAGCAGTCCGGTAACCATCGACACCACCCAGACGATCACCGACTACAATACCGTCCTGATCACCAGTGGGGAAGTTGATATCAATAGCGATTTCAATCCAACAAAATCGATTGCCATCGTCGCCGACCGGATCTCCTTTGGATCGGGCATGAATCAGGCCAAAGGGATATTCATCGCCAATACGGTCACCGTCGCCAACTCCACCAACGGCGGCGGCCTGAAGATCATCGGCAACCTGGTCGCCCAAACCGGCCTGACCGACAGCCGGACGCCAGCAGATCTTTTTCAGCCGACGATCTTTTCTTCACAGCGCGGTCGTGTTTTTATTCTGCTATAACATTACAGCGCAAGGTCAAGCAATCGTTCCCTGCCAATTCTCCCTCACCCTTTCCCTCCCCCAAAGGGAGAGGAGACTCCCTTCCCCATTCGGGGGAAGGGTTGGGGATGAGGGCGAAAACGGTAGAAAAGCCATGAGCGGAACCCTCAACGCTCTAACTTTGCGCTGTAATAATAATGAATCCAGAGAAAGGCAGGAAGAAATGAAATTTACTGTCGAGTATGAACAGGAAGAGGATGGCCGCTGGCTGGCTGAAGTGAAGGAATTGCCGGGCGTATTGGCTTATGGGAAAAATCCCGATGATGCCGCCGCTCACGCGCAGGCGCTGGCATTGCGTGTGATCGCGGATCGTCTTGAGAATGGCGAAAGCACTCCATTCTGCATTTCATGGTAATGAAGAGATCGGACCGAAGATGTTGGCAAGGGCGGCAAAAGTAACGGGCCGAAACCTGAAGACTTATAAAACAATCAGGAAAATCTTCGACTTTCCTTACGCAGATAATTCTCTATACACAAACCATTGACCTTTACGATTGTCCAAATTTTTCATGGCGCGGTCATAATACAAATCGAATGTCTGGCCTGCGTCCACGCGCACGCGGAAGAAGAAGCGTCCCACGTTCAACGAGCCGCGCGTCGAGGCGACTTCCGCGTGAGCTGGTTGCATGTTACGCGCCATTTTGCCGCGCCGCTTGAAATCGCTCCAAGAAGAAAGCATCTCGATCACACGATAGGTTTTGCCTTCCCAGATAAATCCGTTTGGACAATCAGGGGTCTTTTCACGCGCGGGAGGCGAATCGAATAAGACTTCGATGGGTTGGTCGAGAAAATGGATCGCGCGTGATTCGGACATGGTAATTTTGCAGGTCACGCTTTCCTCTTCGAGGACTTTGCAAACGTGACCTACTTTTTCTCCAGATAATTCTTGAGCGCAATCGCATTGTTATGCTCTACATCTTTTGCGGCAAAAAGCAGAGTCAAATGACCAACATGAGATTTTTGAATTAACTGTTCAACTAAATCTCGGTGGCTATCAAGTTCTTTGAAATATAGTTTTTGGAATTCATCCCAATGACTTTCATCGTGATGAAATCTCTGACGCAATTCGTTGCTCGGCGCGATATCTTTCATCCATTCGTCAGCCTTGAGCAAAGCTTTGGAGATACCGCGCGGCCATAAACGATCCACAAGCACGCGCATGCCATCGTTCGCGGCGGGCGGATCATAAACGCGTTTGACTTGAATGTTCATCCTTGCTTAATCCTGATCTACCTGTAAATGGAAATGATGCATAAAACGATGGACGATGGGCGCGGCCAGCACGCCGATCGCCGCCAGCAAAACAACGCCCGAATAAAGCGCATAGAACGAAGCAAATATTTTTCCGGCTGCTGTGTGCAGCGTATCCACGGGCCCCATGCCGCCCAGGATCATCGAAGCGTTGAGGAGCGAATCAACCCACGACAAGCCTTCGAGAAAATGATATCCGAGCACGCCGATGCCCAACGAGATCAAAATGATGCCTGCTGCGATTCCCGCGTTGCGCGCCAGGCGCCGTGCAAAAACCTTCCGGCTGGCAAGCGGCTGCCTGAAGTGTTCGTACACTTTAGACTCCTTCGTATTTCAAATTCCAATCCCAAAACCAATAGGCCAGGCCTTTATACTCGCCCCATTTTTCGAATTTCTTTTCGACCTGTTTTGGCGTCACCGGCTTGCCCCGGTACCATTCATGTGAGACCACTTTCAACGCCCACGAGTCAATCGGGATGAAATCCGATCGTCCGAGAATCATCAGCAGGTTGGCCGCGGCGTACGGACCGACGCCGCGAATGTTCATCAATTCCTTGCGAAGTTCCAGCGTTGGCAAAGTTGATACTTTATAGGACTCAATATCCAACTCGCCAGATGCGACACGCGCGGCGAGTTCATGGATGGCTGGCGCACGATATCCGACGCGCACCGCCTCTTTCAGGACCTCGGGGCTGGACGCGGCGATTCGTTCGGGCGTGGGAAAAGCCCTGGACCCCTCGACGCCGCTCAGGGTGACAAGTAGAGGGTCGCCGAAGGATGCGATGAGATTTAGATTCATCCGTTTCGTCGCGGCCCAAAGCATGTTCGTTGTCAGGATCGTCTTCAAAACGTCCTCGAAAAATGTCGGCGAACGAAGCACGCGCCCGCGCGCCAATCTTTCGGCGTGACGAAGTTTCGGTTCCTTACGCGCGGCCTTGTAAAACGCGGAAAAGTCCTGATCGAGTCCCAGCATCCACATGACTTTTTCTTTAACTTCATCTCGTTCGGCTTTGTTGAGCCTGCCTTTTATTCCAATTGTTACATCCTTCGAATCGCCGGTCATTCGATATTGGATGATGCGGCCGCTGGCGAGGCGGTCTGTATAAAAAAGAGTTTTGGAGGCTTCATCGAATTGGAACGGAGCCAGTTGAAGCCATCCGTGCGATTGGACGGTGGATAGAAAGTTGAACGGTGGGCGGGCGGATAAGGTCAGGTTCATGTCATCTCCGATGCTCTAATCTTAGCACAAACGTGCTACAATTCAAGCGCAACCTTGATGGCATTCTTTGCGTACTGGAAGTTATCTGCCCTGCACTTGCGCAGTGCAAATTTATAAACAAAGCAAGGAGCATTTTTATCCATGACGACCAATCTAAAGCCTTTGCGAATATTGGTGATCGTGATTTTGGCCCTGCTGGCGATTCAGTATGAGTTTGGGATGGCGGTCAACATTGCCAACCCGCCTTCGATTCCCCCGTTCAGTTTTTCGTTTTCAGCCTTTCGGAGCGCACTCGACCAGGCCGGTGTTGTGGCGCTGCTCCACGCGGGACTCGGCGGCTGGCTGGTGATCTTCACGGTGATCAACCTGATCCTGACGCTTCGAACAAGGGTCAAGAGCGTGCAGGTGTTTGGCGTATTGAGTTTCATTTCGATTGCATCTGCCGCGGGAGGCGGGCTGTTCTTCGTCCTCTCCGGCTTCCAGAATGACCATGCTTCACACGCAATGGCTACGAATTTCCTGCTGTCCTTTGCCTTATTTTTTATCGAACTGTATTTGATAAAGCCCAATTCGAAATCAAAAGTCAATTAGCGCTTCTTTGCAGCAGCCAGAGTGAAACACCCTGAAGCGACAGCGCGACGAGAATCGCGGCCGTGAACGCGACGGTGATTCCGGCACTTTCGATCAGCACAGCCAGCGTGAAGAAGAAACTGGCGAAGGAAAACAATCCCATCAGCAGACCGCGCAAAACATTGACCGCGGCCGTCGAACCGTGCTGGTGATGTGCGAACGCGGCCATCGTGGCGGTGAAGATCGGAAATGGCGCGATCAGTCCGGTGAGATGCGCGCCGAGATTGGAGGCAATACCGGTCAAAAGCACAACAAAGATCGTGGCGATGATCATACGCATGGGGATGTCCCAACGCGATGGAAGACTTTCTTCGACAACGGGCTCAGCTTTTGAATCTTTGGGCAGCAGTTGCAACGCGGCCAGGAAGGAAAGAAGCACGGCTGCATAAATCGGCAAAATCGTAAATGTAAACTGATTCAATATGGCAGTGCTGATTACGAACGAAAGGCACGCGGCAGCCAGCGTCAATGGCCATTTCCAGCGCGTTGAGAGCCTCGCATACGTGAGCGCGAAAGCCGCCTGCGAGAGTCCGCCTGCGACGGTGCCGACAGCTGTCGCCGCCGCAAAAGACGCGCCGTGAGTCAGCGCGAGAAAAAACGTGATCGGGCCGGTGGTCAGCGGCAGGGCGATGATCCAGCCGCTGATCGAATGTCCCCAGCGGCGTCCCACAAGGCTGGCCGTCCCGATCAGGGCCGGAGTGACGATTACCTTAAGCAGGAGGCTGTTCATGAGCGGATCGCGATTCTCTCCAATCTTGGGCGCGCGAGGCGAAGATAATCATTCGACTTCATAAAGATGGAGCGGTCGAGCCGTCCGGCATTGAAGACGACCTCCTCGTTTTCGAAAATCAACGGGTCAGCCAGGACGATAAGCTGGCCGCTGCCTGCCAGTCCAGGGAACGAGAAAGGCGGGATCGCGCCGATGACGCATCCCGTCAACTGCTCCGCCTTTTCACGAGATGCAAAGGCAGCGCTGCTTGCATCGAACAAGGTTTTCATCCCGTTCAGATCCACGCGGCAATCGCCGGGGACGTTTGCCAGATAATACCGATTCTCTTTCTTCCCAAAGCGGACTTGCACCACGATGGATTTGATGGCTTGCCCAGGCCGGTTGCCGCGGATCCTGGCGATGAATTCCGTGCGGCCCTCCGGCTCATGTTCGACGACACGATATGTCACACCCTGCGAGTCGAGCAATGCCCGCAGGGTTTCATGGATGTCACTTGTCTCATTAGGCGTTGTCACGATGTTATCGAAACCCCAATTAAAAGGGACAGGCACATGGCCTGTCCCGGCGATTTATCATCCATACCGGCTCATGAATTTTTCCATGCGGCGCAGCGCTTCTTCGATCTGTTCGTAGCTGGTGGCGTAACAGGCGCGGACAAAGCCGCCGCCGCCGGGGCCGAACGAATTCCCGGGCACGACCGCCACGTGCTCCTCCTCCAGCAGTTTTTGCGCGAACGTTTCATCGTCCATGCCCGAGGCGGTGATGTTCGGGAACGTATAGAACGCGCCGCGCGGCTCGAAGGTTTTGAGTCCGAGACGATTCAAACCATCCACCAGCAATCGGCGGCGGCGGTCATATTCCTTGACCATTTCCCGCACGTGCGGTTCGCCGCTCTTCAACGCTTCGATGGCCGCGTCCTGTGCGGTGGTCGGCGCGGACATGATCGTGTATTGATGGATGCGGACAAGCCCTTTGATGATGTCCGCCGGGCCGGCCGCGTAACCGATGCGCCAGCCGGTCATGGCGTAATCTTTCGAAAAGCCGCCGAGCAAAACGGTGCGGCGTTTGATGCTTTCGCTCAACGACGGAAAACAAACGTGCTGGAAGCCGTACACGAGCCGGTCATAAATTTCGTCCGAGACCACGAGCAGATCATTTTGTTCCGCGATCCTGGCAACTTCCAACAAAACATCCCGCTCCGCGACCGCGCCGGTCGGGTTCGACGGGTAACCGATGAAAATGGCCTTGGTGCGCGGCGTGATCGCGTTGCGAATGTCATTGGGATCGAGCTGGAAATTGTTTTCGAGTCGGCTTGGGATTTCGACCGGCGTGCCGCCTGCGAGGATCACTTCGGCCTGGTACGAAACGAAGCACGGCGTGGGGATGATGACTTCATCGCCCGGATCGAGAATGGCTGTAAACGTCAGATACAGCGCCTCGCTGACTCCGACCGTGGCAACGATCTCATTGGCCGGATCATATTTCACGCCGTACAGCCGCATAAGATTATCAGCGATCCCCTGGCGCAATTCCATCTTGCCATGATTGGATGTGTAATGCGTTTCGCCTCGCTGCAGCGATTGAATGCCGGCATCGAGAATCGGTTTGGGCGTGGTGAAATCCGGTTCGCCAATGCCGAGCGAAATGACATCCTTCATCGTCGCGGCGATGTCGAAGAACTTGCGGATGCCGGATGGCTTGAGCCCGGCCACGCGTTTGGAGAGTCTTTGCACACCTGCCAGTTCCTGCAAAGCGGTTTGTTCTTTGACCATTTAGCCTCCGTTTGGTTTATGTCTTTGATGCGCTTGGTCTCGGTACGACAGAAAAACACTGCCTACTCGACCGGCGCTTAAATTGGTTGCACTTGCCATTCATCGGGAAGTTCCCGATGGGTCAATTCAAATGCGCGGCCGTCAGCCGTCTTGACGCGAAAGCCTTTTTCGTTGGGTCCGCGCCAGCGTCCGACAATTTCAGCGATCTCGAACCGGCATCCCTGCCAGGTCAGCGCCAGCGGACGCTCCGCGTATTCCGAATCCGAGCGGCACTCCACGATGTCCATCACTGACTATTCTAGCGGCTTCGTCCCAAAATGGGTAGTGAAAAACTCACTATCCCAGGATGACAGAACTATTATCTCCGATGTTCAATTTCAGGAACTCCCTGCCGCCTTCGCGAAGCACCCCTTTGGGGCTTCCCTCGACTTGGGCCTGCCTACCGATTAAAGAGCCTTTCAATGCCGAATCCCTGATCGTACATTCCGCCTCGACGATGCTGTCCTCGATGCGGCTTCCCGAAATTTTGCAGCCCGCGCCGATGGACGCGTATGGACCGATTGTGGAGTTTTTGATTTCAGCCGTTTCGTGGATGAAGACAGGTTCATTGATTTTGACGCCTGCCTGCTGAAAGGTTTGCAGGCGCTGCCCTGAGCTTGTCGAAGGGTTTGCGGGTTTAAAACTTTTTAGCTTTCCAACCTGCCAATGAGCGCCTCCAGCGCCATGGCGCTCCGCGCCACTTTCCAACAGATACCGGTTGGTCTCCAGTGTCGCCTCAATCGTGCCGGTATCCAGCCAGGTTTCGACCTTCTGGACGCGCATTACAGCGTGGCGTTCGATCATGATGTTGATGGCATCCACCAAAAAGAACTCGTTCTTTAGTTTCAAAGTGCGTTCCATCTGTTCTTCGATGGCGCTGATCAAATTCTCGCCGCTCTTGAAATAATAGCAGCCAACGACCGCCAGGTTATTTTCCAGCGTTTTGGGTTTTTCGATTAAACGCGTGACCCAGCCTTCTTTATTTATTTCCGCCACGCCGAATCGCCGCGGATCAGGAATTTCCTTGACCCATGCCACACCGTCGCTCTTTTCGCGGTTCAAAAACGAGAAGTCGGTTTCTATTAGCGTATCAGAAAAGCACATCATCATCGGGCCGGTGAGATATTGCCGCGCCAGATACAGCGCGTGCGATTGTCCCTTCATCTCGCCCTGCACAACGTAGTGGGCTTTGATGTCCGGGTAATGTTCTTCGATGAATGGCGGGATTTGCGTCTCGCCGAGATAAGGCCCGACGATGAAAACGTATTCTGTTTTCTGCGGATTTGGAACGGAGCGGAACATGTCGAGGCAGTAATCCAATGGGGTTCTGCCAGCCACGCCGACCAGCGGCTTTGGCTTGCTCCACGTGTGCGGGCGCATGCGCGTTCCCCAGCCTGCCATCGGAATGACGATTTTCAAAGTTTCAGACAAGGCATTCTCCCTGGTGAATTTATCGCAGCTCTATTATTACAGCGCAAGGTCGAGCAATCGTTCCCTGCCAATTCTCCCTCACCCTTTCCCTCTCCCAAAGGGAGAGGAGACTCCCTTCCCCATTTGGGGGAAGGGTTGGGGATGAGGGCGAAAACGGTAGAAAAGCCATGAGCAGAACCCTCAAAGCTCTAACTTTGCGCTGTAATACTATTTTACGTCAAACTTGTCAAATCTTTCGGCAAAGAAGCACACCCTTGCCAATCGGCACCGTCAGCGCATCGACGCGCGGATCGGCTTCCGCGTGTTCGACAAATGACGCCAAATCATCCTGGTGACTCAAGACATTGTCCGCGGCCAGCAATCCACCGGGGACCAAATTGGGGATGACTTTTTCGTAGCAGTCGGTATAAATGTCTTTCTCGGCATCCAGAAAGCAAAAAGCGATTTGATGATATTGATCCAGCAATTGGCGCGCGTCGCCACGAATCAGATTTATGGCGTCCTCGATGCCGGCTGTGCGAAAGGTCTGCGTTGCAAGCTCGATTTTGTTGGGCAGGATTTCGAACGTGGTCAATTGATCTCCGCGAATGCGGCAGGCGAGTGAAAGCCACATGCCGGAGTATCCGCCGCTGGTTCCGATCTCGACCACATTTCCTTTCGGCGCGGAGGCGCATAAGAGCGCAAGAAATTTCCCGGTCTCAGGCGGAATCTGGCGCAGACGTTTTGTGATCGGCGTTCCATCCGTCCGGTCAATGACATCCTGGCTTTCCATTTCCTTCATGCGTTTGAGCATACTATCTGGAATGTTATGAAACATGGATTTCCTTATCTCACTCAATCTCCAAAAGTGGAATGACGATCAGATTCGATCACCATTTTCCACATGCCGGCTGTTGAGTGACTGCTTTATATTCCTCCACCCTGCGGCGTTGGCCGGGCGGAAGGTCATCAGGCAAAGTATCGAGTGGAAAGAAGCGGGCCTCGGCGATCTCATGGTCGTGTGGGCCGACGATCTCGAAATCGTTTGATGCGAACAGGATGTTGTGTCCATTGAAACCATCCTCTAGATCGCTGAAGATGCCGACCAATCGAATGCTCCTCAACTCTGCGCCGGTTTCTTCCCGCGCTTCACGGCGGGCTGCTTCTTCGACGGTTTCGCCGCGCTTCAATCCGCCGCCGGGCAAATGCCAGCCTTTTTTATAAGTGTGCCTCACCAGCAGGACTTGATCATCCTTGACCAGCAGGACACGCACGCCGAACAAAACAGGCCTGAAGATGAAGTTATAAATTTCATAGGCGAGATAGACCAGCCGCAGCATTAACTATGACCGAGGATGATATGCGGTTGATAAAGCTCTTCGAGCCGCTTGATTTCTTCTTCGGAAAGTTTGATGTCCAGCGCGGCAATCGCTTCATCGAGATGATCCATTTTGCTGGCGCCGATGATCGGCGCGGTGACGTAAGGTTTGCTCAAAACCCAGGCCAATGCAATTTGAGATCCACTGACGCCGCGCGCTTTTGCCGCTTCGTTGGCGCGTTCGGCAATCGTGAAGTCTTCATCACGAAAATACAGTTCATTTGCCCATGGATCGGTTTTTGCGCGCATCGTTTCACCGCCTCCGCCGCGCGTGCGGTTGCCCGCAAAGAATCCGCGCGCCATCGGGCTCCACGGGATCATCGCCACATTCTGATCGCGGATGCACGGGATCATTTCGCGTTCTTCTTCGCGATAGACAAGGTTGTAGTGATTTTGCATGGATGAGAAGCGAGTCCAGCCATGCATCGTTGCGATGTATTGTGCCTTGGAGAATTGCCATGCGAACATGGATGACGCGCCGATGTAACGCGCCTTGCCTGCTTTGACAACGTCGTGCAAAGCCTCCATTGTTTCTTCAATCAGTGTGTTTTCATCCCAGCGATGGATTTGATAAAGGTCAACATAATCCATCTTGAGGCGCTTCAAGGATTTATCAATCGAGTCCATGATGTGCTTGCGGGAAAGTCCGCGGTCGTTGATATCATCGCTCATGACCTGGAAGACTTTCGTCGCGACGACAACCGTCTCGCGCTTGACGCCGAAAGCTTTCAGCGTGTTGCCCAGCACTTCTTCGCTGGCGCCGAACGAATAAACATCGGCAGTATCGAAGAAGTTGATGCCTGCATCCAATGCGCGTTTGACGAATGGCTTTGATTCATCTTCTGTCAATATCCACTCTCGCCATCTTTTATTTCCGTACGTCATCATACCCAGGCACAGGCGTGAGACTTTCATGCCGGTATCCCCAAATCGAACGTATTCCATGTTCTCTCCTTTATCATGTCATTGCGAGTGGCATCTCGCGCCACGAAGCAATCTCATGTTAGAGGGGATTGCTTCGTCGTGGCGCCATGGCGCCACTCCTCGCAATGACGTCTCGACTAGATTACAGATAAGTTTGCCAGACTCGCCGCGAGCCTTTTGATGCCGACCGATTCGAATACAACGTCCACGATCTCGTCATCGTCCTGGACTTTGCTGTCGAGCACGATGCCGTCGCCCCAGACCGGGTGCTTGACGCGCGTCCCGGCGCGAAACTTTGCTTCCCTATCCCTTATCCCTTGTCCCTTAGGGAAAGGGGATAAGGGACGAGGGGAATTCCATATAGATTCCGATGTGCGCGATTTAATGCCTCGCCCCGTTCGCGATTTGCCGACCAATAAATTGTCTGGAATATCTTCCAGATAACGCGACGGATAGGTTTCTTCCGCGTAACCGCGTCCGCCGCGTTGGACGGAGCGAATCAAATACAGGCGATCTTTTGCGCGCGTGATGCCGACATAAAAGAGTCGGCGCTCTTCTTCCATCGCTTCGGGTTCGTCGAACGAACGGCTGTGCGGAAGGATACCGTCATCAAGACCGACGATGAAGACCGCGCCAAACTCAAGCCCTTTCGCGGCGTGGAGGGTGAGCAGCGTGGGCGCGTTGATATTATCTTTGAGTGTATCTTGATCGGAGACCAGCGCGACGTTTTCAAGAAACTCATCGAGCGTGCGCGTGTCATATTCGATGGCGACGCGGCGCAGCTCCTGGACGTTTTCCCAGCGATCCACGCCTTCTCCAGCACTCGCACTTGTTCTTCGAGTGTCGGATTCGTCGTCAATGTAGGCTTTGTAATTGAGATCGTTGACGATGCGGTCGAAGAGTTCGGCAACGGTGAGCGCGGGCGAGGCCGCTTTCCAGTTGGCAAGCGAGGCGCCGAAGTCAGCAAGAGGGATGGCAGCGCGCCCGGTGAACGAAGCCCAGAATGGCGAATCGGAGCCGCGCGCAAGATCAAGAAGAACGAGTCCGGCGGAGGTGTTGTGTTGACGCGCGACCAGATGTAACGTTGTCAACGTTTTATCGCCGATGCCGCGCGGCGGGACGTTGATGACGCGGTCAAGGCTGGCTTCATCGGCAGGGTTATAGACGAGTCGCAAAAACGCAATGACATCTTTGACTTCGCGGCGTCCGTAGAATCTTTGCGCGCCGACCAGACGATATGGCAAGCGCGCCTGCAAAAATGCTTCTTCCAGTAAACGGGATTGCGCGTTCGTTCGATACATCACGGCGCAATCGCCGGGTTCAAAGTCGCGGCTGGCAACCAGCTGCGCGATGCTGTCCACGACAAAAGACGCTTCGGCATAATCGTCGGGCGCTTCATAAAAATAGACTTTCTCGCCCGCGCCGCGCTCCGTGAAAAGATTTTTCTTGCGGCGATGCTGCGCGCGGTCAATGACCGACATGGCCGCGTCGAGAATCGTTTGGCGTGAGCGATAATTTTGTTCGAGCAAGATGACTTGCGCGTCGGGATAATCCTGCTCGAAGCGCTGCACGTTGCGCCAGTCCGCGCCCCGCCAGCGATACACGGATTGATCGGGATCGCCGACCACAAAAATATTGTGATGCGCCGAAGCGAGATGTTTCAACAAAGTGTATTGCGCTAGATTTGTGTCCTGGAATTCGTCCACCAATACATGTTCGAATCGCCGCGCGTATTTTTCTCGCACTGCAGGATTGTCTTCGAGCAAACGCGCGGTGTAAACCAATAAGTCATCGAAGTCCACCGCGTTGCTGGCGATCAATCGCTTTTGATATTCGGCGTAAACGCGCTTTACAACTTCATCTTTGTAGTTGGTAATTGGATAATCATCCGCACCGATAAGCTCATTCTTTGCATTCGAGATTGCGGCGTGGACGCTCGAAGCGCGGTACAACTTATCGCTGAGATTGAATTCCTTGATGACGGCTTTGACAATCCGCTCCTGATCGTCCGCGTCGAAGATGACGAAATTTGATTCGAGTGGAAGAAATTGCGACTCGCGCCGCAACATGCGCGCGCAGATCGAATGGAACGTTCCGAGCATCATGCCCTGTGTCGCATCACTGCCCAACAAATTTTCGACCCGCGACTGCATTTCGCGCGCGGCCTTATTGGTAAATGTCACGGCCAGGATGCGATACGGGCGGACGCCTTCGTTCGCGATCAAATAGGCGACGCGTTGAGTCAACACCCGCGTCTTTCCGGACCCGGGGCCGGCCAGCACCAAAACGGGTCCAGCTCCGGCGGTGACCGCTTTTCGTTGCTGCGGATTGAGTTTGTCGAGGAAGTCCATGGCAGGAATCCGATACTCGATATGAGTTATTCGTAAATCGAATACCGATTATCGAGTATCAAACATCGAATAACGTTATTCCAGTTCTGACGTGCAGTTTGGACAGCGCGTGGCCTTGATCGAGATGGTTGAAAAACAATAAGGGCATTCCTTCGTGGTCGGCGCGGCAGCTGGAACAGGGCGGGTCCTCATCTTCTCCAGGCTGGAAATGCCGCGAACCATCAGGAAGATCACAGAAGCGATGATCAAAAAGTCAACAACGTTGTTGATAAAATTGCCGTACGTCACCTTGGCGCTGCCAACAGTGAATGCCAGGCTGCTGAAGTCAATTCCGCCGATGATCAGTCCGATCAGCGGCATGATGATATCGCTCACCAACGAACTGACGATCTTGCCAAACGCGCCGCCGATGATGACCGCCACCGCCAGGTCCAGCACATTGCCGCGCATGATAAAAGCCTTGAAATCGTTTAGCATTTCGTCCTCTCCTTTTTGATGAAATTATGAATCAAAGCCATTCTACATTTTGAAAATGGGATTGTCAACAAAGTAGGCTGAGTTTTTTCCAAATCAGGCATCGAATGTCTTCGCCGTGAACATCTTTGTTTGTGAGAATTCTGCAAATCTCTTTGCCTACGATTGATATACGTTTATTCCCTGTATATGCCTAGATTCACAGTATTGTGAATTGAGGTATAATCCCAAAAGCTCGCCATTTAAGAACTGGCAGCATGAACAGTGTTTACGATAGTATGTTACACCTGGCAAAGGAGGTGAAACCTGGCTAATCGTTTTTTTGTTCCCCCGTTGTAAGTAAAGAGAAAATCCAAATCTAAATCCAATCCTTACTTTATGTTTGGAGGAGAAAAGAAGATGTTACGAAAACGCATGATGTTAGCCATCGGTCTATTGATGGCCTTCAGTATGGTTCTGACTGCTTGTGGTGGAACAGCGACACCTGCCCCGACCACTGCTCCTGCAACGCAACCACCATCTGCTGCTACTCAGGCTCCGGCCCCGACTGCAGCACCCACTGCAGTTCCGCCCACTACTCGCCACGGCGGCTGGCTCGATGAGATTGATGTTTCAACAGTAGACAGTTCATCTGCCGTCACGCAGATTCAAGCGGGTGCGATCAATATCTATGCAGATGGTCTTTCCCCCGCCGACCTCCAAAGCATCAAATCTGCTAACTTGAGTTACGGCACCAACACAGGGTTGTATTACGATATGATGTACAATCCGGCTGTCTTCAAAGATGCCAATACGCTCAACCCATTCTCGGATCGCAAGATTCGCGAAGCAACCAATATGCTCTTTGACCGCAATTACATCAACCAGGAATTCTATGGCGGCGGCGCCCTGGTCAAGTTCTTCCCCTTCATCACCGATGGCCCTGACTACACGGATCTGGCTGATGTTGCTAAAGGCCTCGAAGCTCAATATGCCTATAACCTTGACAAGGCCAAATCAACTATTGCGGCTGAAATGACCACGCTGGGTGCAACGCAGGACGCAAGTGGCATGTGGCAGTATAAGGGCAAACCTGTCACCATCACCCTCATCGTCCGCAATGATGGCGATAAGACCCGCATTGGCATTGGCGATTATGCCACCAAGCAATTCCAGGCTGTTGGCTTCAAAGTGAATGAGCAGTATAAGAGTGGTTCTGAAGCCTCCCCGATTTGGATCAGCAGCGATCCAACGGCAGGTCAGTGGAGTGCTTACACCGCCGGATGGATCAACACCGCAATCGAACGCGATGGCAAAGGCGATTTCGATGCCATGTATGCTCCAGATAGTGCTCAAGGCATCAACCCAATGCTGGCCAATACAAATATTGATCCTGCGTTCCTTAAAGTTGCCGATGATTTGAATAATGGCAACTTTACTTCCCTCGATCAGCGCCGGCAGATGATGGCTCAAGCCATGAAGCTTTCACTGCAAGATTCACTTCAGGTTTGGCTGGTTGACGACCAGAACTTCACACCGTACTCCAACAATGTTCAGGTCACAACTGACTTGGGCGCGGGCGTTGAAGGTTCGCAGATTTGGCCATTCACGATTCGCTTCAAGGGCAAGGAAGGCGGCGCGTTGAAATGGGCTACCACTGATCTGTTCACCGATCCGTGGAATGCGGTAGCCGGCGATAACTGGGTCTGGGATCAAGCCCTGGTCAAGGCCACCTCGAGCGGCGCCTTTATGTTGGATCCCTTCACGGGTCTTGCCTGGCCTCTGCGCGCGTCCAAGATGGATTTGACAGTGCAGACCGGCTTGCCTATTTTCAAGAACGCGGAGGACTGGGTTACACTGAATACTGCCGATTCGATTTCAGTGCCATCGGATGCCTGGGCTGATTGGGATGCCAAGACACAGACCTTCATCCCCGCCGGTGACGGCAAGACTGCCAAGGTCAAGGCTGTTGTTACTTACCCATCTGATCTGTTCCAGACGGTAAAGTGGCAGGATGGAAGCCCATTGACACCCGCTGACATCGTGATGAACATCATCGAGACCTTTGACCGCGGCAAGAAGGACAGCCCGATCTATGATGATGCTTATGCTCCCACGCTTCAGGCTTGGCAGTCAACATTCAAAGGCATAAAGATTGACTCCACAGATCCATTAGTCATCGAGTATTACACAGACGGCTATGTCTCGGATGCGGAGTTGAATTACCCGGGTGGGCCGGTTGCAGGCCAGCAGCTCATCTGGCCGCAATATGGCTTTGGTGAAGCTCCGTGGGATTTGATCGCCATATCCAACATGGCTGATGCTGGTGGCAAGCTTGCCTATTCGACCGACAAAGCGGACGCAAAGAAAGTCGAATGGATGAGCTGGATCGGCGGCCCGAGTCTCGATATCCTGAACACAGAATTGACCACAGCGGCTGGTTCCTCTCTCATTCCGTATGCTCCTACGCTGAGCAAGTACATCACAGCTGATGATGCCAAGACTCGCTATGCCAACTTGCAGGCCTGGTATAAAGCCCATGGTCACTTCGTGGAAGGCACGGGTCCATATTACATTGACAAAGCCTTCGTAACTGAGAAGACTCTCACCTTGAAGAACAATTCTGATTATCCTGATCTGGCTGACCGCTGGTCACAGTTCTCTGTGCCGATGCTCGCTGATGCAAAACTGGATGGCCCCGCGCAGGTCAAGATCGGTGATCAGGCAACGTTCGATGTGACTGTCACTTTCCAAGGCAACCCATATCCACAGAAGGATGTCAAGGGTGTTAAATATCTGCTCTATGACGCTACGGGTGCAGTCGTTGCCACGGGACAAGCCACAGCTGTTGCTGATGGTCACTGGCAGGTTGTGCTTGGTTCTGATGTAACATCCAAGCTCACGGCTGGCTCTGACAAGATCGAGGTGGCGGTAAGCCCGATCCCGGTATCTCAGCCTACCTTTACTTCGCTGACCTTCGTGACCACGCCATGAGCTAGTTTCTAGGCTATCTAAGAAGGTATAATGATAGGGGCAAGGTTTCTTGCCCCTATCCATATCTAATAAATGATTGTGAGGTATATATGGCAGTAGCCGCTCAATCCGCCTCTGAAATTAGCAAGAAGAAATCATCCTCAGGCAGTACGCTTTTACGCGTGGGAAGATATACGGCTATCCGGTTGTTGACTTTATTCGTAACTGTTGTGATCGGGGTTTATTTGACGATCTTGATTGCCAACATGGGAGGGTATGTGGATACAATCATGAAGAGCCAAATTACCGAGCGCATTACTCAGGCTGCCGCAGCTAACCCAACTTTCCGGAGCATGACACCCGAACAGCGTCAACAAACCGTACAGACGCAGATTGCCAATGAAGAAAACCGCATGGGGCTGAATACTCCGGTCGTGATTCGTAATTTTACGTATCTGGCGAATGCCCTTACCTTGAATTTGGGCCGCGCCATCAACATGACCAGTGATAGTGGTTCAAAGGAAGTACGTCTGATCATCCTGGAACGCCTACCTGCCACTTTGCTGCTGATGGGCACATCAGAGTTGTCTTTATTTTTTATCAGTCTCCTGTTGGCCCTAACACTATCTCGCCGATATGGCAGTTTTTGGGATAAGTTGGTTATCTTGCTTTCGCCGACTTCCACTCCTCCTGCCTGGTTCTATGGAATTTTCCTCATCCTGCTTTTTGCAGCCGTTTTCAAACTGCTTCCTTTTGGAGGCATGATCGATTCACCGCCGCCAACCAATCCTGTTGATTTCGCATTGAATGTGTTGAAGCATCTAATTCTTCCTGCGTCGGCGTTATTCATCAGCCAATTCTTCCTGAGTATTTACAACTGGCGCACTTTCTTCCTGATCTATTCCAGTGAAGATTATGTGGAGATGGCCAAGGCGAAGGGACTCCCTCCGCGCGATATTGAGCGCCGTTATATCCTTCGCCCAACGCTACCGACCATCATCACGCAATTTGCTTTGTTATTGATTACTGTGTGGACAGGTGCGATCGTCACCGAAACTGTTTTCCAGTGGCCCGGTCTTGGACGAACCTTTTATCGCGCCATAGGTTTTTTTGACACCCCTGTGATTGTGGGTTTAACAATCATATATGCTTATTTGCTTGCGATCACAGTGTTCCTCCTGGATTTTGTTTATGCTTTGGTGGATCCCAGAGTTAAAGTGGGCGGGAATCAGTAATGAATACACTCAGAAATACTTTCAAGGAAATCTTGCGCTACCCGTCCGCAATTGCAGGTGGGGCGGTGATTTTGTTGTTGATCGCTGTTTCCATCTATGCGGTAATCACGATACCCTATAACGATGCCATTCGCCTCTGGCGCGGCGGCGAAGACGTCTGGTTTGATAGTCCCAAGTTTGCACCGCCATCCTGGATCAATTTGTTTTTGAGCAAGAAAGAGCCCGTATCGTTTGCAGTCAATACGGCCAATGGCACGATGAGCAAGACCGTTACAGCGGGGGCGCAAAACACGAGCACCATCAACATGTCGTATTCCTTCGATTTTCAATACGATGAATACCCTCAGGAGGTGTCGATATACTTCACCTCCAAGTATGTGAAAAAACAGCCATTTGCTTCCGTGCAATGGGTAACACCTGATGGAAGAAAAATCCGCATCGATGATATTGCATTAGATCCTCAACGAACTTTGCGGTTTTCGCAAGATCAAAGATTGATCCAAAGATTGAATGGCGAAGACCCCATGAAGGCACTGTTCGAGGATCCCAAGACCCATGCGATCTTAAAAGGGAAATACCAGGTGCAAATTCTTGGCGTTACATTTGAACAGGGATCCGACATCAATGCGGAGTTTGTGCTCTATGGGCAGGTGGCTGGCTTGGCGGGGACGGATCAGAATCGCCGGGATTTGATGGTGGCACTTTTATGGGGTGCCCCGATTGCATTGGCTTTTGGTCTCCTGGCATCTATCGGTACCTTGGTGCTCACCATGATCATCGCTGCCATCGGCACATGGTATGGTGGGTGGATGGACGATTTGATCCAGCGTATTACCGAGATCAACCTGGTTTTGCCACAACTGGCCATTCTTATTATGGTGGGAACGTTCTATTCACACAGCATATGGGCAATTTTGGGAGTTACTATTCTCCTCAATATTTTTACCGGCGGCATCAAGAGTTATCGCGCCATTTTTGTGCAGGTAAAGGAATCCATGTATATTGAGGCGGCCCGTGCCTATGGCGCCTCGAACAAGCGGATCATCTTTCTATACTTGATTCCACGTATGATCCCCCTGCTCATCCCGGGTTTGGTGTCATCTGTTCCCTCGTTTGTGTTTCTCGAGTCAACCCTCGCGGTACTTGGCCTAGGCGACCCGGTGCTTCCAACATGGGGCAAGATCATAGATGACGCGTTTTCAAACGGGGCCCTCTATAAGGGATACTATTATTGGATCCTTGAACCGGCGGCTCTCTTGATGATTACCGGCCTTGGCTTTTCACTGTTGGGCTTTGCGCTGGATCGCATCTTCAATCCGAGATTGAGGGACATTTAATCCATGGCACAACAAAATGTAATTCTCCGTATCGAGGATTTGGTCTTGCATTTTAAAACCACCCACGGCTTGGTCCAGGCAGTGGATGGTGTGAATTTTGAGTTGGCTACCAATCGGGCCGTAGTGATTCTGGGTGAATCTGGGTGTGGCAAGAGTTCGCTCGCGAAAGCGATTTTGCGCCTCCTGCCTCGTAATGCAGGTACATATTCAGGGCGGGTCTATCTGGATGGCAAAGATATCATGCCTCTGGGCGAGGAAGAATTTCGTCAAAATATCCGTTGGGCATCCATTTCAATGGTTCCGCAGGCCGCGATGAATGCACTGAATCCCGTCATCCGGGTTGGGGATCAGGTGTCCGAGCCGGCCATGGTTCACCTTGGCGTGGATAAGACCGAGGCGATCTCGCTTGTAAAAAAGATGTTTCAACATGTGGGCGTTCCCGAAGATTTCATTTCCCGCTATCCCTTTGAGTTGAGTGGCGGGATGCGTCAGCGCGTTGCCATCGCCATGGCGCTTGTGACATCTCCCGTCTTGATCATTCTTGATGAACCAACCTCTGCTCTCGATGTATTGACACAGGCCAACATCTTCAATGTTTTGAAGCGGCTTAAAAAAGAGCTGGGGATCAGTTTTATTCTGATTACACACGACATTGCCACATCCAGCGAATTGGCGGATGACGTAGCTGTTATGTATGCCGGCCAAATTGTCGAAGTGAGCGATGCCTATCGCTTCTTTGACAAACCGCTTCATCCCTATTCACAAAAGCTGATGGCGAGTGTTCCGAGATTGCACGGCACGAAGGAACCGGAGTTTATCATCGGCAGGCCACCCAGCTTGATTGACCTGCCCAAGGGTTGTCGCTTCGCGGATCGCTGCCCTGCTCGTTTTGAGAAATGTGTTCAGGAGCCGTCAGTGGTCGAAAAAGATGGCCGCAAGGTCAAGTGTTGGTTATATTCCTGAGTTGGGAGCTAGTCATGGCTGTCGCAAAAACGAAAGATGTGGAAAAAGATACAAGAAAAATCTTGTTGGCCATAGATGATTTACATGTTTGGTTCGAGTTGAGACATTTTGGATTCGGTCACGCCGGCTATGTGAAGGCCGTAGACGGTGTGACTTTCAAGGTGCACCAGGGTGAGGCGATTGCTGTCGTAGGTGAAAGCGGGTGCGGGAAATCCAGCCTGATGAAAACTATTCTGGCTCTCTATAAGCCAACCAGCGGAAAGGTAGTTTTCGAAGATAAGGTTTTGTCTGAATTGGATGGCCAGGCTCTGCATTGGTATCATTGCCACGTTGGTTACGTTCAACAAGATCCCTATGGTGCGTTGCCGCCATTTATGAATGTCAGGCGGATTTTGGAAGAGCCGTTGATCGTCAGCGGCGTCAAGGATAAGGAGGAACGCATCCAGCGCATCCGCAAGGCGATGGAGGAAGTAAAGCTCAGCCCAGTGGAGGATTTCCTGGAGAAGTTCCCGCACATGTTGAGCGGTGGCCAGCAGCAACGCGTGGTGATCGCTCGTGCCATGATTATGGAACCCAGGTTCCTCGTAGCCGATGAACCCGTGTCCATGCTTGATGCATCGGTGCGCGTCGAAATCCTCAAGCTTTTACGCGGACTTCAGGAAACGCATAATCTCTCCGTTATTTACATTACTCATGACCTTTCCACGGTGAGCTATTTCTCCGAGCGTATTTTCGTCATGTATGCTGGTAATCTTGTGGAAAAGGCTAATGTGCGTCAGGTGTTGGATACTCCCCTTCATCCATACACGATGGCTTTGTTAACAGGCACTTCTGAGCCAGATGCAAAGAATGCTGAAACCTTCAAGGAAATTCCCCCGGGTGAGCCACCCAGCTTGGTGAACCCGCCAACGGGTTGCCGTTTCCATCCGCGTTGTCCGAAAGCCATTAAGGGACTTTGTGAAGTTAAAGAGCCGCCGGATTTCGAACCCGAACCCGGACACTTGGTTTCGTGCTGGTTATATCAGTAACCAGAACAACAAATGCGGCCTTGGAGTTTGATTCTTATTGGCTTTATTCTTTCTGTGCTTGGCGTGATATTGCCCCTATTGATGGTAATTGACGTGTTCCCATCAACTTTTTTTCTGAATTTTTTTTCGTTCGGAGCATCTGTAACTGGTTTGATGCTGGGAATCATTGGGGCCGCTACTTACATCCGGGAGCATCACCGAAAGTAAAAAAACTTTCAGCTTGTGAGAATGAGGATGATGCGATAGGATTCGGGTTGCAAAACCCGAATCTTTTTTTCAACAAGGAGCGTTTCATGTTCGGGACAGATGATAAGACAGGAACTTGCCACAGCAGATTCCGCCGTTTCGATCTTCTTCTTATCTTTTTGGCACTTCTCCTTTCAACCTGCGCCATCCCGAGTCTTTTTGCCGGGACGCCATCCACGCCGGTTTCTGCAACGGCTTCGCTGGCGGCTCCCGCGGAAACGGGGACTCCATCCGCGCCGAGTACGCTGACCGTCTGCCTGGGCGAAGAGCCAAATACGCTGTACCCGTTTTCGGGTCCGAATGATGCGGCGCTGAACGTGCTGGCCGCCATGGATGAAGGGCCGTACGATACAATTGGCTATGCTTATCAGCCGGTCCTCCTGCAGCAAATGCCGAGTCTCGCGAACGGTGACGCGCAGATCGCGCCGGTCAAGGTTTCGGCTGGCTCAAAGATCGTGGACGCGGATGGAAACCTGACTGCGCTCGCTGCAGGTGTTAAAGTCCGTCCATCGGGATGCCGCAATGACGGCTGCGTGGTCACGTATGACGGCGTCAGCCCGCTGCAAATGGATCAAATGGTCGTGACGTTCCGTATGCGTACTGATCTGACCTGGTCGGACGGCACACCCCTGACCTCGGAGGATTCGGTTTACGCGTATCAACTCGCCGCGGATAACAACACGCCCGGCTCGAAGTTCCTGGTTGACCGCACTCAAACGTACGAAGCCGCCGGACCGTCAGTGACGCAATGGTGGGGCATTCCCGGTTTCATGGATCAAACTTTCATGACCGATTTTTGGGCGCCGGCTCCCAAGCACGTTTGGAGCCAGTTCAAGGCTGCGGACCTTCCGGGCATTGACGTTGCCGCGCGCACGCCGATCAGTTGGGGAGCGTACGCGATCCAGGAATGGGTCAAGGGCGATCACATCACGCTGGAAAAGAATCAGTATTACTTCCGCGCCTCGGAAGGTTATCCAAAATTCGATCAAGTTGTCTTTCGTTTCATCACGGATCCGAACACCGCCATCAGCGAATTGACCGCGGGACGCTGCGACATCCTCGATCCGAGCATCCATCTCGATACGCAGGTCGCTTTGCTCCAGCAAATGCAGCAGGGCGGGGAAATCCATGCGTATTTCGTGCCGAGCGATTCGATCGAATGGCTTGGGCTTGGCATTACGCCTGCCGCATTCGATAACGGTTACAGTTCCGCAAACGCCGAACGCCAGGATATCTTTGGCGACCCGCGCACGCGCCAGGCGATTGCCCTGTGCCTCGACCGGCAAAAAGTTGTGGACACGGTTCTCTTCGGTCAAACCACGGTTCCAACTTCGTTCGTCCCCGCCAATCACCCGGTTTACGATCCCGGCCTCCCCGACTACAAGTTCGATCCGACTGCGGGCGAGCAGCTGCTCGATCAAATTGGCTGGCGCGATCTCGACGGCAATCCGGCCACGCCGCGCGTCGCGGCGGGGGTCAAAAATGTCAGGGACGGCACGCCGCTCAAGCTCAATTATTATTCCACGCCCGCGGCGCAGCGCCGCCAGGTGGCGGACATTCTTTCGCAGTCGCTGGGGCAGTGCGGCATCGGCGTGAACGTTCAATATTTCTCCCAGAATGATCTTTACGCGCCCGGCCCGCTTGGCCTGTTGTTTGGACGCCGCTTCGATCTGATCGAATATGCGATGGCAACCGACAATATCAATCCGCCTTGTGATTGGTTCGCCAGCCTCGAGATTCCGAACGATGCCAATCATTGGGTCGGCACGAACGTGAGCGGATACAAAAATTCGGATTTCGACGCGGCTTGTCACGCCGCGCAGTTGGCACTGCCCGGCGAGCAAAGTTTTACCGACGCGTATCATCAGGCGCAGGCCATCTTCGCTTCGACTCTTCCATCCATCCCGCTTTATTACCGGATCAAAGTCGCCGCGGCGCGCGCGGACATCTGTCACTTCGATCTCGATCCGAGCGCCAACCCGATGTGGAACATCGAAGCGATTGACAGAGGCTTGGGCTGCCAGCAGTGATTCGCTTAAAACTTTTGCGAGCCGGACGGCTTCACGCCGTCCAGGCGAAGTGCCGCTGGCGCGCAGCCAACGGCGCAGCCATTTTATTGCTGGCTTTGCTCGCCTCGTGCGGACCTCGAACGGCTACCGTTACACCAATCATTCCCACACCGACAGCGACTCCGCTTCCCCTTGCTCATGAAATCCGCTTTGCATTGATCGGCTCCATGACGGATGCCAACGTCTGGGCATTGTTCGACGCGAAAGGATATTCGTACAACAATTACGCGGTCCGATCCGGCTATTGGCCGCGTTTATATCAGCTTTCGATACCCAGCCGGCAATTTACGCCGATGGCCGCCGGCGGAATGCCATCGCCTGTTCAACAGGAAGGAAATTTTTATACGGCGACCGTTCCGCTCCGCACTGATTTAAAGTGGACGGATGGTTCCCCGTTTACCGCCGAGGATGTTGCCTTCACAATAAATACCGTTTTGTCTTTCCAGCTTGGTTTTGACTGGCACGATTATTACAACCCCGATTACCTCGATCACGCCGAGGCCGTGGACGCGCATACGGTCAAGTTTTATTTCAAGAAACAGCCGAATGTGGGTGTGTGGCAATATGGCGCGCTGCAAGGTCCCGTTGTGCAAAAGGCATATTGGTCATCGAAGGTCGCGGCATCTGAAGCCTTATTGCCTCCGAATGATCTCGTTCCGCAAATCGAAACGTTGAAAGCACAGGCCGCTGATCTTCAAAAGCAATACGACGCGATGCTTACAACGCCTATTCCACCGAATCAAGTTCAGCAAATGCAGTTAAGCATCAATCGCCAGTTGAGCAACTTGAACCAGGCCAACAGCGATCTTGCCAAAGCGCAATCCAGTTACGATACGGCCATGAAAGCCGCACGAGATTCGTTATACGCGCTGGATGATAAGAATGAGCCGACTCTCGGCGATTGGATGCCTACGGGAGAGGAGAATGGAGAATGGGTTAATAAAGTAAATCCCGATCATCCGTTCAATGTGCCGAGGTTCGATAGAGTGGTTTATAAAATTTTTACGAACGAAAACGGCGCGCTGAGTATGTTTCAGAATAATGATGTAGATGTAATTCTTAAGCCAAATGGATTTTCGATCTATGACTTGCGTGAAACTATCGGTAGTTCATTTCCGCTGATGAAAAGTGCCAGTCAACATTTATCTTTTCTTGTCTTCAATTTATCGAATCCAGCTTTGAGCGACCCGGTCTTGCGTCAGGTATTGGCGTGCATGATTGATACTCAAGCCATAGCTGGTCAGTTGCCCGATTTCAATCTCACAAATGTTTCACTCTCATCTTTTGCTGCTCCTGATGAAATGTTTTGGAGCTATAAAGACATTTTGCTTCCATGTGATGGCCTGGATAATCAATCTCGTTTGAAGCAGGCGGTTGCTATGCTCAAATCTGCTGGTTATAAATGGGATGTAGAGCCTGCCGTTGGAATAGACGCAAAGGGATTTTATGTTTCAAGCGGGGAAAGCTTTCCCGAAATCACCCTTTTAAGCTCGTCCCTTGATCCTTCGGCGGCGCCTGATTTTATTTTTTCCCAAATGAAACAAATGGGTATCCGCACAGTCAGCAAATCAGTTCAACCCGATTTCATGAATTATGCCGTTTTCAGCAGTCATCAATATGATATGGCTCTGCTCAACTGGCGTGTGAGCGAATATCCGGGTTATCTGTGTGATTGGTTCGGGGACGGGAATCCGTTTGGGTATCACAGCGACCGCCTCCAGTCCGCGTGCGAGGCGCTGGATTCGACCAGCGATTTGTCTGCCGCGCAGAAAGATGTTTACGAGATTCAATCCATCCTTGCCCAGGACCTTCCATTCATCCCATTGTATTCGGGCATAACTTATGACGCGTACCGAAATGTGTCGTACCCGTTCGATCATATACTGGGCGGCCTGAGCGGAATCTATGGCGCGCCGTCTTTGGCAATTCCCGCGTCACAATGAGAATTCTTTGCTATAATCAGGCGCAATTCAAATTCAGGAGTCGGCTGTGGCCAAGACTGACCAGAAACCTTTGTTGGAAGTAAAGAGTCTAAAGACCCATTTCTTTACGGAAGACGGTGTGGTCCACGCGGTGGATGGGGTGGATTTTGTCGTTTATCCGGGCGAGATCCTCGGCCTGGTTGGTGAGTCGGGGTGTGGAAAGAGCGTCACGTCGCTTTCTGTCATGCGGCTGGTTTCGCCGCCCGGTAAAATTCTGGAGGGCGAAGTTATCCTGGATGGCACGAATCTTCTGAATTTGTCCGAGGACGAAATGATGAAGGTGCGCGGCAACCGCGTCTCGATGATCTTTCAACAACCGCAGACCGCGCTTAATCCGGTGTTCCGCGTCGGCGATCAGATTGCCGAAGTATTGAGCATCCATCAGGATTTTGGCAAGGAAGCTGGCCGCAAGCGTGCGGTCGAATTGTTGAAAATGGTCGGTATTCCCGATGCCGAGCGCCGCGCCGAAGCATTCCCTCATGAACTTTCGGGCGGCATGGCCCAGCGTGTGATGATCGCCATGGCGCTGGCCTGCGTCCCTGAACTTTTGATTGCAGACGAACCCACGACCGCCCTCGACGTGACCATTCAGGCGCAGATCCTTGACCTGGTGCTGGAGATGCGCGAGAAGATGGGCACGTCGGTCATTTTGATTACGCATGACCTGGGCGTGATCGCCGAGGTGGCCGAACGCGTGGCTGTGATGTACGCAGGTGAGATCGTCGAGCAGGCTGAAGCGGGAGAGCTTTTCGATAATCCGCTTCATCCTTACACACAAGGTTTGATTGGTTCCATACCGATCCTGGGTCAGATCAAGGAAAGGCTGGACGTCATCCCTGGTTCGGTCCCCAATCTGATCGATCCGCCGCCCGGCTGCCGTTTTGCGGCGCGCTGTCTGTCGCGCGTCAAACATGGTCTCAGGATTTGCGGCGAAGCCGATCCTGAATTGGCCGAGATCGAACCAGAGCATTTCGTCCGCTGTTGGCTGTATGAGAATGCGGAAGGCCACCGCGCGCCGTTGAAAGCGCGCTGAACTGTCCAGGAGAATCCGATGACCATTAATTCCGCAATTCAACCCAACGATCTGATACAAGTCAAGGGCCTGAAAAAATATTTTCCCGTGCGCGCCGGCGTGATGCAGCGCGTGGTGGCGCACGTTCAGGCTGTGGACGATGTGAGCTTTTCCATCAAAAAAGGCGAGACGCTTGGCATGGTGGGCGAGTCCGGATGCGGCAAAACGACTGTGGGGCGCACCATGCTCCGGTTGATCGAGCCAACGGAGGGTTCCGTTGTGTATGATGGCAGGGATGTCTTCAAGTTGAAGTCGGGTGACCTGAAGGCCATCCGCCGCGATTTGCAGATCATCTTCCAGGACCCTTATGCCTCGCTCGATCCGCGTGTCCCGATTGGCGAATCGGTCATGGAAGGTTTGTCCATCCACAGAGTCGGCACGCGCCAGGAACGCGTCGAGATCATGCTCGAGACGCTGAAAAGAGTTGGACTTGAAGATTATCATGCGCGCCGCTATCCGCATGAATTTTCCGGCGGCCAGCGGCAGCGCATCGGAATTGCGCGGGCTTTGGCTTTGCGCCCGAAATTTATCGTTTGCGATGAGCCGGTGTCCGCGCTGGATGTTTCCATCCAGTCGCAGGTGCTCAATATTTTGAAGGATCTGCAAAAAGAATTTGGATTGACATACCTTTTCATTGCCCACAATTTGAGCGTGGTCGAACACATTTCCGACCGCGTGGCGGTGATGTATCTGGGCAAGATGGCGGAGCTGGCAGACCGCGATGAACTGTATCGCGATCCAAAGCATCCGTACACGCAGGCGCTCATGTCGGCCATCCCCGTTCCCGATCCAAAATTGAAACGCAGCCGGTTGATCTTGAAAGGCGATGTTCCCAGCCCGCTCCATCCGCCGAGCGGCTGCCGCTTCCATCCGCGCTGCCCGATTGCGGAAAAAATTTGTGCGGAGCAGGAACCGGAATTCATCGAAAAGAAACCCGGCCACTGGGTGGCCTGCTGGATGGCCAAATAATTTCTTCCAAGACATGAACCACTGCATCCTGCTCGTTGACGATCAACGCGACATTCTTCGCCTCCTGCATTCGACGCTCGACACGCTGAAGAACGACGAACTCGATATCATCGAGGCCCCTTCCGGCGAGGAGGCCATGCTCGAAATGGGCCGCCATCAGATCGAGCTGCTGGTGGCTGATTATCTCCTGCCCGGCATAACCGGCATCGAGCTGTTGCACAAAGTGCGCGCCAGGCACCCGAATGTCAAGGTGATTTTGATCAGCGGCATGACCGATCGCAAAGCGCGCGACGAAATGCTCAATGCAGGGGCGGTGGCGATCTTCGACAAGCCGATCCCGCTGGCGGATTTTTTGGATGTCGTCGAACGCAGCCTCGGACTCGTCCGCACGATCTTTCCACCGGAGTCGGATG
Source organism: Chloroflexota bacterium (assembly GCA_021787595.1). GTDB lineage: Bacteria > Chloroflexota > Anaerolineae > Anaerolineales > Villigracilaceae > Fen-1038. The sequence goes on from JAJYLQ010000002.1 coordinate 70,796, forward strand.
CCCGCACACAGGCGAAACGCTCCCGCATTTCAGACCTGCTTGCCAACTTCCGGCAGGATATCAAGGCGAATGCAGTCTTCCTGTTGAACGACCGCGGACTGGTGATGGCGCGTGCTGGGGATTTCCACGACAGCAGCATGGAAGTTTCCCTGCTCTCGGCGTTGACGGCCATTTACAGCGCGGGGTTGAAGATCGCAAAGTTCAATCATCAGGAATCCATAGAACAGTATTTTGTCTTCCGCGGCGGCGATCAGGATCTTCTGCTGATCCCTGTGGATGTTTCCTATTCGCTTTTGCTGGCCGGGCCGGGCCTTGCGAAGCGCGAGAACATCATTGATACGGTGGACGCCATGCTGGCGGTCCGCAACGAGGTCGGAAGGACACTGCGTTCGATGGGCGTGACTGCCGAACTCAAAGAACCTCCGCCTCCGCCCGCTCCACAGAAAAGAAGCAAGACCGGCGAATTGCTTCCTGCTGCGCCTCCGTCGCCCGAAATGGAAGCATTGCTCAAAGATGCCGCCAGGAAAAAAATCAAACAGGAGGAAGTGGACGCCTTCTGGAATCAAGCGGCGGAACAGCACGCCAACAAAACAACCAATCCCGAGGTCATTTCCTACGAGGAAGCGCGCAGGATGGGATTGACGCCCGACAAAAAATAATGTGATACAATTTTGCCCGCACTGGGGCGTGGTGCAAGGGCAGCACACCAGCCTTTGGAGCTGTGGATCTTGGTTCGAATCCAGGCGCCCCAGCCATTGTTAGGATAGAACCCGCGCAGGCGGGAATTTTTCTCTCAGCACTGGCAACGAGTGCAGGCAGGCTTGCGCGAGCAGGCCTGTTTTGTTTTGCCTCACCCCCATCCCCTCTCCCGTTGGAAGAGGGAAACAGGAGACGAAAATGAAAGTTATTGCTGTCATCTTGGCCGCGGGCCAGGGCACGCGTATGAAATCCGATCTGCCAAAAGTGCTGCATCCTTTGTGCGGCAGGCCGATGATCTGGCATGTGCTGGAAGCGTTGAAAAAAGCCTCGACGGAAAAACCGGTTGTGGTTGTCGGTCACGGCGCGGAACAGGTAAAGGATTATGTTGCAGATTCCGCTGTCTGCGTCGAGCAGGAGCCGCAATTGGGAACCGCGCACGCTGCACTGCAGGCCGAGTCAATCGTCAAAGGCAAAACAGATTATGTGATTATCACGTACGCGGACATGCCGCTCCTGCCCGCGGATGTTTTTCAGCGGCTGATCGAAACCCAGCGGGTCAATCCCGGACCCTTGAGCCTGTTGACCGTTATCGCAGAGGATCCGCGCGGCTTCGGGCGAATCGTCCGCAACGCGCGCGGGACGGTGGATGCCATCGTCGAGGAATATGTTGCAACGCCCGATCAGCTTGCGATCAAGGAACTGAACGTCGGCGCATATTGTTTCGAATCCGAATGGTTGTGGGACGCATTGCACCGCATCGAAAAGAATCCGCAAAAGGGCGAATATTATCTAACAGATATCGTCGAGCTTGCTGTGAAGGAAAATCTCCCGGTGCAGGCAGTTGTCCATGAAGATTTGATCGAGACGATTGGAATCAATACGCGCGTCCATCTTGCGGAAGCGGAAGCTGCCATGCGCCAGCGGATCAATCGCCGGCACATGTTGAACAGCGTAACGATGATGGATCCAGTTTCAACGTATATCGAAGCGGATGTAACGATTGGCAAAGATACGGTCGTTTTGCCCAACACTTATATTCATGGCAAAACTGGGATCGGCGAACATTGTTGGATTGGCCCGAACACATATATCCGCGATTCGCAAATTGGGAATGGATGCAAGGTGTTCATGTCCGTCGTGGAAGGCGCGGTGCTGGAGGAGGGCGTGGATATGGGCCCGTTTGCCCGCCTGCGAAGCGGAGCGCATCTTGGACGACATGTCCACATGGGCAATTTCGGCGAAGTAAAAGATTCGCATCTTGCCGAAGGTGTCAAAATGGGACATTTCTCGTACATCGGCAACGCGACCATCGGCGCAAACACGAACATCGGCGCGGGAACGATCACCTGCAATTACGATGGCGAAAAAAAGAATCCAACCGAGATTGGTGAGGATGTGTTCATCGGATCAGATACGATGCTTGTTGCGCCGCTGAAGATCGGCAACGGCGCAAAAACCGGTGCGGGCGCAATCGTCACGAAGAATGTCCCGCCCGAAACGCTCGTTGTTGGAATGCCTGCGCGCGCCATCAGGAAAGTCGAAAGAAAGGCCGGGAAGCATTGATGGCTTCCCAAAAGTTTTGTGTTGAAAGGCTTTTTCATGGTCAGGATCCGTGAAGACTACAAACAATTGATCGAACTTGCCAATGAAGCGCGGCGGCGCGCGTATACTCCGTATTCCCATTACGCGGTCGGCGCGGTGCTGCGGACGAAGACCGGCCGCGTCTATACCGGGGTCAACATCGAGAATGCCGCCTATCCCGTCACGGTTTGCGCCGAACGCGTGGCCGTGTTCAAAGCAGTTTCGGAGGGCGAGCGCGAATTCGAAGTGCTTGCGCTCGTCACAGATAACGGCGGTTCGCCCTGCGGATCATGCCGCCAGGTGCTGGCCGAATTTGGCCTGGACACGATCGTTTTGATTGCCGATGCAAATGGAAAGTTGATCCAAAAAACCAGCGTTGGCGAACTTCTCCCCGCCGCGTTCACGCCCAACGATCTCAAACGCTGACTTCGTGGTGGAGGTGAAAGATGTTCAGCCAGCCTTTCTTTATCCCCTCGGTTTTGATTGCCCTGTTTGCCTTCCCACTGATCTTCGGTTGGATTCCACGCCAGTCAATTTATGGGGTTCGCACATCGAAAACGCTTTCCAGTGACGACATTTGGTATCTGGCGAATAGGTTTGCCGGACTAAGTTTTCTGGTTTCCAGTTGCATCTATTTTGCTGCAGCCTGGACCATTCCAGATGGAGAAACGGTTACCAATCCTGGCTTTGCTCTTTGGTTCATTCATCTTGGCGCATTTGTCGTTCCACTGATAATCAGTGTGCTCTTGATCCGTTCTTTCATACGAACTTTGTAAATGCGCGATACATTCCGTTCGGTCCGCGTCGAAGCGGTTGTCCTTCGCCACAGCGATTGGGGCGAGGCCGACCGTCTCCTGACGCTTTATACACGCCAGCTTGGAAAAACGCGCGCCATCGTCAAAGGCGCGCGCAAGATCACCTCGCGCAAAGCCGGTCACCTCGAGCCATTCACACAAGTAAGGCTTCAACTCGCAAGAGGGCGCGACCTGTTCATCGTCACGCAGGCCGATGCCATCGAGTCGTATTTGCCTTTGCGCGAAGATTTGATCCTGACCGGCCACGCATCGTATGTGATCGAATTATTGGATCGTTTTACTTATGAAGATGAGATCGAGAATTTGACCCTGTTCCGCTTGCTGACGGATACGTTATCCCGCCTCGCTTCAAAATCGGACCCGTGGCTGGCCCTCCGTTATTATGAGATTCGCCTGCTCGACAATTTGGGATTCCGCCCGAAGCTCTTCGAGTGCGCCAATTGCGGACGCGAGATTCGACCCGAAGATCAATTCTTCTCCTTCAGCGCGGGCGGGGTCATTTGCCCCACCTGCGGAAAAGGTTTGCCGAATCTTTCATCCATCTCGATGGAGACTCTCAAGTATCTGCGTCACTTCCAACGCTCCAGCTACGCGGACGCGTCCCGCGCGCGCGCCAGCCTCGAGGCTCGCGTTGAGCAGGGTCGAAGCATCCGGAAGGAGGCGGAGAGTCTCATGCAGGGCTATTTCACGTATCTGCTCGAGCGGGAATTGAATACGCCTGGATTCCTCAAGCAGGTACGCGGATAAGGCCGGCGTTTAACGGTCTGCCGATGCCTTAGGTCTGGCTGCTTTTACAGGGTATCGGTTTTTTGGATAACGCGATAACTTTACCGGGCATTCCGGTGATGAACTATCGAAGACATATCCGAATCTTTTCAGGGTCATGTGATTCACCCAGGCGATTAACGGCCTGGAGATGACTTCCTGAGCGGCCGGGATGGCGGTGGTGGAAAATTTTTCAAGCGCCTGGCGCAGTTCGGCAGGCGTGGACCCGGCAAATTCGGTTCTGCCTGCGCCCACTGTCCAGTATACGTGCGAATCGCTTGAAGCCACTTGACTCAGCGGCAGAAATTTTGTGATCTGTCGTGTGTGTTTGTTGAAGAAGCGGTAACCCATCGTGTAAACTTCGATCCCCGCGAGAACGCGCTTTGCACGCGGGTGAGCCAGGGCTTCGAGGATGGTTCTCAGCTTCGGGCTGGAAGGAAAGGGGGCGTCGGGATGCGGGGCAATGGCGATGCCTCCCATTTCGCCAATGTGGAGCAACGTCTCGATCATGCTCAGCCCTGTCGGCGGGACCTTTTCGATGAACAGGCCCACCAGGTGTCCCTGTGCCGTACTAATCTCCACGCCCGGAACAACGTGCACACCGTATTGTGATGCAAGTTCGCGCGCCTCGAACGCGCCGCGAATCTCATCGTGATCGGTGACGGCAATCACATCGAGCCGGGCCTCCCTGGCGCGTTTCAAAACGCCGCGCACGGTGGTGGTGGCATCGGGGCTGTATGCTGTGTGAAGATGCAGGTCTGCTTTTCCCATATTTCCCCGCCGATGAGGGGCAATAGTGTAATTGGTCGCTCTAATTATAGCGGTTTATTATTTATCCGGCAAACATCCCTCATTCAAGTTTCGCCGCTTCCAGGAACGAGAATTAGTATTACAGCGCAAATTGCTCGCTGCGCCATCCTCGGCGCAGCCTGAACGCCGCCGGTCCCGCTGCGCGGGATCTTCGAGAAGGCGGCTTGAGCCTGACCTTGTGCTGTAATGTTAGTCAATAGATTTTGAGAGAACCATTCGTTTTGCCCAATTCATTACGAACAGCCATGCCGCGCCGGCGACAACCGGCTTGAACACGCGCCAGAAGAATTTCTGGAACCACGCCCAATGCAGATGGTAAAGAACATGTGCGATCGCGGTGCGGATGGTCAATGCCTGTCCCAGCGGACTAAACAAAATTCGCCTGCGGTAATCGCGAAATGAAAAATCATTTCTCTCAACCGCATCCCGGATCGCATGCGCGGCGACCAGCCCATATCCCAAAGCGATGCTGATGCCTTCGCCGAAGATTCCGTCCGCGCCGGCCGCGTCGCCGACGAGGATCACGCGCGGCACGGCGAATTGATTGAACGGGCTGAACCAGCGAATCGGATGGCCTTTGATTTCATATTGATTCAAATCGTAACCATGTCGCGACATCTCTTCTGCGAACGGCTCTTTGAGTGCCGGACGTTCCTTGTAAGATAAAATATTCGTATCGTAGATTCCCCAACAGCGCATTGGCTCGCCGTTGATTTGTGTTGGAAAATCCCAGGTGTAACCCGCGATGCCTGATGGAACGGGAAAGAAATCAAAATAGGCGCCTTCTGATTCGTGTACGTCGTTGCGAGGCGTGTTCTTCGCCGAAGCAATCTCCTGTCTAATTGGGAGTTGCTTCGCTTGGTCTCGATATGCCACTCGCCCCTTTCGGGGGTTCGGGGCTACTCGACCCTCGCTCGCAATGACATTGGATGTGGGGGCTATAACTTCCAGCACACGCGCGGTGTGGATGGATTCGTTTGGCAAAATACATCGCCGTGTGATCCCATTCGAGCCGTCCGCGCCGACGACGATTTGCGCGGTAAATGTTCCAGCATCAGTTTCTACATTCACACAATCATCATGCGGTTGCACGTTTTTTACCGTCACGCCTTCTCTAATCTCTATTCCCTTGTCCCTTGCCTTTCGCGCCAGCCAGGCGTCGAATTCGTTGCGGCGGATGATTCGCAAAGCATGTGTATTCGGCAATGAAATCGTCAGCCCCTTGCCTGCGAAATCCAAATGCGCGGCGGAGGCGTCCACGTGCGGAACTTCGTTCACGTCGAGGCCGAGGCGCTGGAGGAGGATCTCCGCGTCGGCGGCGAGTCCGCCCGCGCAAAGTTTCGGGCGCGGATGATGTTCCTTTTCGAGGATCAGGATTCGGTCCGTAAGATGCGGGGCGATCTTAACGAGATGCAGAGCCGTCGAAAGTCCCGATGGGCCGCTGCCGGTAATCAAAATATCCTTTGGCATAGCGGTAATTTACCATAGAACGGGTGGAGGCATTATAATGCGGTATCGTTTAGGAGATTTGCTATGAAGTATAAAATCCGACTCGAAAAAACAGACGAAGGTTATGCCGTTTGGTGTCCTAGATTGCCGGGTTGTTGGTCGCAGGAAAAAACGGAACAGGAAGCCATTGAAAATATCAAAGACGCGATCAAGACATATCTTGAAACGGTTGACATTTTGCTTAAAGACAAACCAACTCGAATGGTTGATGCTCCAGTGTAGCCATCAATTGGCGGAATTATCAAAGACGCGGGATTGACCATAGAAGAATTCAAGAAATTGTTGTAACATGCCTGCCACCGACAAACGCCCTCTCAAAGTTTTTCCCTTCGACTGCGCTCACCGTTCGTGCCGCGAGCAACGGCGGCACGTCGGTGCGAGACGGCAGGTCTTTGCCACGCTTATAGCGGCCGCTGTGCGCGCTTTATATGACCGACTGATAAAAGACGGCGCGGATTGACGTATAATATTTGATGTGAAGCAGGATGCGGTTCTCCAAATCTTGAAACAAAAAAATGCTGAGTTGACAAAACAATTCGGCGTTAAATCCTTGTTGCTGTTTGGTTCTGTTGCGCGTAACGAGGCAACTCCTGCCAGTGACGTGGATTTGCTGGTGGAGTTCAACCGCCCTGTTGGATATTTTGGTTTGTTCGCTTTGCAGGATTATCTCGAAAAATTACTTGGTTGTCCCGTTGACTTGGGAACTCCTGATAGTTTAAAGCCTTATATAAAAGATCGTGTGACGGGGGAATTGATCCGTGTCGCCTAGAGACTGGCGGGATCGCATTCGTGATATTCTGGATGCAATTGCTGAAATCCAGAAATTTACGCGCGGCATGAATTATGCAACCTTCAAAGAGGATGATAAGGCCGTCCGTGCCGTTGAGATGAATTTCATCATTATCGGCGAAGCGGCAAATCAAATCCCCAAAGAAGTTGAAGAAAAATATACGACAATTCCGTGGAGTCTCATGCGTGCCATGCGGAATCGAATTGTGCATGTTTATTTTAGAGTTGACGAGAGACTCATGTGGGATACCATTCAAAATGATTTGCCGCCTTTGGTTCCTGAATTGGAAAAGTTACTGTAGTCGAAAAAGCCAGCCCATTCACGGACCAGCTTTTCATTTTTGGCCGTATAATTTCGTTATGCCGAACAGTGGGAAACAACATGCCCGAAACTAAACGGCCTCTCAAAGTTTTTCCCTTCGACTGCGCTCACAGCGACGAGGTTGCGTGCGCGCCTTCGGCGGTCGAGTAGTGGCGCTGGGTTTCGATACGGACTTCGCTACTCAACCATCAGCGCCGCATATCAAGACCATGACCGGCTCATCAAAGATGGCGTGGACGCATGGCTGACTCAGCGGGGGATTGGAAATCCCCGCCTCAGCACATGGAAGCTGTCGCCACGGCGACGCCTGGAGGCTGACAGCGCAGAGTCCGAATGGACTTTCACGAACTGAGCAGGGATTTCAATCCCGCTCACACACGTTCACAGCGACGCGCCTGCCGTTCGCGCTTTATATAACTGAATTGTACGAGATGATGTGGATTGAGAGTTATAATAGCAATATAGTTTAGGAGAGAAGCTATGTTTACTCATATCGCATACGATCCAGAAATTCTTAACGGAAAACCTCATGTTATTGGCACGCGCTTGAGCATTGAATTCATTCTTGAACTCTTTGCCAGCGGTGCAACCAAAGATGAAGTGCTGAAAGCTTATCCACAATTGACTGCCGAAGCGATTGAAGAAGCGTTGAAATATTTCAAGAAAAATTAGGTTTATTATTCATGCCAGAAATCAGCCGCTTTTTCGGGATCGTCATCCGCATGTACTACAACGATCATAAACCGCCGCACTTTCATGCGCATTATGGCGAGCATCAAGTGGAACTCACGATTGAGACTTTTGAAATCTTGAACGGTAAATTGCCAACGCGTGTGCTTGGATTAGTATTGGAATGGGCCGCGCTTCACCGCGACGAATTACGATCTGATTGGGAACGAGCGCGCCAGGGAGAGCCGCTTGAACCCATCCAGCCGTTGGAGTAATAAAATGGATAAAGTTATTTCAGTTAAACCATTGCAGACTTATTTGCTTGAAATTGGATTTGAAGATGGCTTCCGCAAAGTAATTGACATCAAGCCTTTCATCGAAAGAGGAATCTCTGCCGCGTTGAAAGATGAAAATTATTTTCACCAAGTTGCACTTGAAGATGGCGGCGGAATTACATGGCCCAATGGCTTTGACTTCTGTCCCAATTTTCTGCGCGACGATGTGCCCGCTGTGAATGTTGTGACAGCTTAGAAATATTATTCGCGGGGAATTATATGCCCACCACCGACAAACGCCCTCTCAAAGTTTTCCTTTGCCATATCATACTCGAAGAGTACGCGCACAGCGACGCGCCTGCCATGCACGCCTTATACAACCGACTCGTCAAAGATGGCGTGGACGCATGTTGATGTTATAGTTTTGGGCGGTATAATATTACAGCGCAAGGTTGCCAATTCCAGCCTGTTTTGGATGCAGTTGGACTGCATCCTGCCCGCAGTGCAACTGCTCGTGAACGGAAATTTGTCTGACTTTGCGCTGTAATAATAATTATTGCTAGAAATACGATATGACTAAAATTTATCTCGATACTTGCTGTCTCAATCGTCCATTTGATGACCAGACTCAAGAAAGAATTCGTCTTGAGTCGGAAGCGGTTTTAGCTGTCTTGTCTCGGATCGAAAAAGGCGAATGGGATTGGATTGGCAGTGAAGTGTTGATAGATGAGATCGAGCAAACACCCGATACGCAAAAATTGAGTCGTGCAAGATTGCTGTCGGGCTTTATCAAGCAAAGCATGGATGTTGGCGAAGCAGAAGCTAAACGCGCAAAAGAGTTGCGAAAAGAAGGTTTTCAAGTATTCGACGCTTTGCATCTTGCCTGCGCCGAAAGCGCAGGAGCAGATGTATTCCTGTCAACGGATGATCGCTTGTTGAAGCTTGCGAAACGAGTGTCGAAACGATTAAAAATAAGAGTAATGAATCCCCTTGCTTGGGTAGAGGAGTTGATCTAATGAATGCACAAACAATGTCTCTTGAACAAATCCGCGTCGCGGGTATGGAAGCGCTGGCGCGCGAACTTGGTATTGTCGGTATGATTCGCTTTATGCAACAGTTTGAAACAGGACATGGCGACTACTCCAAAGACCGCCGCCAATGGTTGGACGATCAGGACTTGGACACCATTATCAAACGGATTCAAGAAAAGCGGGGATCTCGCAAGAAACTAAAATAAGTACGATGACGCGTCTTGTTAAAGACGCGTCGCTTTTCATCTTTCCTAAGTCATCCTTCGTTTTTTATGGACAAACGCCCTCTCAAAGTTTTCTTATGTCACGCCCACAGCGACGCGACTGCCGTGCGCGCCTTTGGTGGTCGAGTAGGCGGTGTTCTTCCGCCGTATCGAGACCATAACCGACTTGTAAAAAAGATGGCGTGGACGCATGGCTCGATAAAGAAAAGCTTTGTGGTGAGCGAAGCCGAACCATTTTGCCCGGACAAGATTGGGAATATGAAGTTCGTAAGTTCATGGTGTAATTATGGCGGAGAAAAAATCACTTAATACCTCAAACATGAAATCTAAAAAACGAGACAAGAAATTCAGTGACGCGATAATTATCGCACTCATTGGTGCGGTGGCTGTTATTCTTGCCGCACTTATTGGAATTGTTCCGCAATTGTTTAAGCCCACTATTGAATCAGCAACGAGAGTCGTTACAATATCTCCAAGTTTAGTGTCTACAGAATTATCTGCCTTGACTCCATTTCCTACATTACCTCCAGCGTATGATCCTCACCCTTATACCGATGATTATCATGATGCTTTTGGCGTACCGATGCGCCTAGTATCGGCAGGGGAATTTACAATGGGAGACACAGCAACTCTCGCACTTGAAGAATGTCAAAGATTTTATGGTAATGAATGTAATTTAGTGTTTTTCACCAATGCGGAACCTCGTCACAAAGTTGATTTGAGTGCGTTTTATATTGATAAGTATGAAGTGACTAATGCCCTATATGCATCTTGTGTAAATGCAGGTGTCTGTGAGCCCCCAACGAAAACCGATTCTGCTACTCGCACTAGTTACTATGGCAATTCTGAATTTGATAATTACCCAGTTATCTATGTTGATTGGAGTATGGCGAAGGAGTATTGCGGATGGCGCGGCGCTCGTTTGCCGACTGAAGCGGAATGGGAAAAAGCCGCACGAGGTACTGACGGACGCTATTATCCATGGGGTGATGATGTTATTGATTGCAATCACGCAAATATTACTTTTGCACTTAAACCAGAAGGTTGTGTGGGTGACACTAGGAGAGTTGGTAGTTATGAAATTGGAAGAAGCCCGTATAACATATATGATATGAGCGGTAATGTGTGGGAATGGGTGGCTGATTGGTATTCAGAAACTTACTATAAAATCTCGCCCGTATTTAATCCTTTGGGACCAAACACTGGGGAAAATCATGTGCTTCGTGGTGGCTCTTGGAATTATTATGGCAGTATGTTTTTAGGTCGTTCTACCACACGCTTCTGGGATGATCCAGCCACTTTCTCTTATGACAACAGTGTTGGAATTCGTTGCGCCCATTCAGCTCCGTAATTGAAACAGCATCATCCATGGGCGCTGTATGAAATATCAAAAGATGGATAATGGATGACAAAACACAATCAATCCCATTATCCATTTTCTATTCTCCATCAGTTATAATCCCCTCGCAATCGCAAATCAAAAGTCCCTGAAGTTTTGGCTCCAGAGACTTTCCTTATCTATGCTTCCGTAATTTTAGGCACGTGCTCGTCTTCGTATTTTTTGATCAACAAGCCGAGTATTTCCATCAATGAAGCCAACTGATGATTCTCGTCTTCACCAACCGTGTCAATCAAGCTGTCCAGTAAACGGACAGCCTTGTTATATTCCTTTTCGTTGAGCCGTTTGCGGGTGATGATGTGCATGATTGACGATGGAAAGTATATCACTTCTTGCATCTATCAATACGGTATAATCCCCTCAGCAATCAGCAATCAGCAATCGCCAATCTAAAATCAGAAATCTTCAATCGAAAATGCCTCTCAACTTTCAACAAGTCATCCTCAAGTTACAAGAATTCTGGGCGGAACGCGGCTGTGTGCTCTGGCAGCCCTATTACACCCAGGTCGGCGCAGGGACGATGAACCCCGCCACCTTTTTGCGCGTGCTCGGTCCCGAGCCGTGGAACGTGGCGTATGTCGAGCCATCCATTCGTCCCGACGATGGACGCTATGGCGAGAATCCGAATCGCTTCCAACAGCATTATCAGTTTCAGGTGATTCTCAAGCCCGATCCCGCCGCAGGTCCCGCGGGCGAAGGTACGCGGGAGGGACCGCAGGAAATCTATCTCAACTCGCTCAAAGCTATCGGCATTGACCCGCGCCAGCACGACATCCGCTTTGTGGAAGATAACTGGGAACAACCCGCCATCTCCGCGTGGGGACTCGGTTGGGAGGTCTGGCTCGATGGGCAAGAGATCACGCAGTTCACGTATTTCCAACAAGTGGGCGGCGTGTCGCTCGATCCGGTTGCAGTCGAGATCACGTACGGACTCGAACGCATTTTGATCGGCTTGCATAACGTCAAAGCCGCGTGGGATTTGCCGTGGAACGATTCGATCACGTATGGCGAAGTCCGCAGGCAGGAAGAGTTCGAGCACAGCAAATATTATTTCGAAGTCGCCGATGTGCAAGCCATGCGCGAAGTCTTCGAACGCTTCGAACGCGAAGCCGAGGCCTGCCTCGCGCAAGGGCTGGTTGTCCCCGCGCACGATTATGTTCTCAAATGCTCGCACATCTTCAACACGCTCGATACGCGCGGCGCGGTCGGCGTCACGGAACGTCAGGCTTTCTTTCGACGAATGCGCGAGTTGGCGCGTCGGGTTGCGGAAGCATATCTTGAGCAACGCAAGGAATTGGAATATCCGTTGCTAAAGCAGACCGTGGACCGTGGACCGAAGACCGTCCACCGTCCACTGCCCACCGTCTCTCAGCCATTGCCATTCATCTTAGAAATAGGTGTAGAGGAATTGCCTGCCTCCGATGTGGACTCCGCCCATGCATATCTTGTAACTCGTATCCCGCAACTTCTCAACGAATTGCGACTTGAACACGGAAACATTCGCATCTTCTCGACCCCGCGGCGGCTCGTCGTTTCGATAGCGAATCTCAGCCCGCGCCAACCCGACCGTGAAGACCTCGTCAAAGGTCCACCCGCGGACAAGGCTTTCGATAAAAATGGAATCGCCTCACCTGCGGCAATGGGCTTTGCCAAAAAGAATGGCGTGAATACCAAAGACTTGCAAGTCCGCGAAGAGAATGGAGGCAAATATGTCTTTGCCGTTGTCAAACAAAGCGGACGCTCAACGCCTGAAGTTTTACCTGAAGCATTGCCCAAATTAGTTGAAAGTATCAAGTTCGAAAAGTCCATGCGATGGAATGAAAGCGGCGTGGCGTTCTCGCGCCCGATTCGCTGGTTCGTGGCTTTGCTTGGCGACCAAGTGATTCCATTTGAATATGCTGGTGTGGCTTCGAGCAATGTTACGCGCGGATTGCGTCCATACGATTCGCCGGAGATCAAAATCTCGTCTGCGGATAAATACTTTGACATGATTCGGGAAGCGGGAATCGTGCTCGATAAAGAAGAACGCAAAGCATCCATTGTGGAACAAGTCAAACAAGCCGCGGCTTTGGTCAACGGTGAAGCCATTATTGATGACGATTTATTGAATGAAGTTGCCAATCTCGTCGAAATGCCAACAGCGGTGATGGGCGAATTCAATTCTGAATTTTTGCAATTGCCGCGCGAAGTGTTGATTTCAGTGATGAAGAAACATCAACGATATTTTCCCCTCACCCCCGTCCCCTCTCCCACTGGGAGAGGGCAGGGTGAGGGATTATTGCCTCACTTCATTGCCATTCGCAACGGTGATGACATTGGCATTGATCTCGTCCGCCAGGGAAATGAACATGTTCTCGGCGCGCGCTTCGCGGATGCAAACTTCTTTGTCCGCGAAGACTTGAAACACAAGCTGGAGGAATTCCGTCCAAAGCTTTCCGGCTTGATCTTCCAAACCAAACTCGGCTCGATGTTGGATAAGTCCGAGCGCATGTTGAAACTGGTGGATAACATTGCGCTCATGCTCGGAATTGCCAATGACCAATTACCAATTGCCCAACGTGCAACTTATCTTGCCAAAGCTGATTTGACGACTCAAATGGTTACCGAGATGACTTCATTGCAAGGAATCATTGGGCGCGAATATGCAGTGCGAAGCGGTGAGAATGCCGAAGTGGCATTGGCAATCGGCGAACAATATCAACCTGTGCCGAAATCGAAGATCGGTGTTGCGATTGCGTTGGCAGATCGAGTCGATTCGTTGGTTGGACTCTTTGCGGCGGGATTAGCTCCCACAGGTGCAAAAGATTCCTTTGGATTGCGCCGCGCCGCGATCGGCGTTGTCCAACCGTTGATCGAACATGGCATTTCATTTGATTTGCGTGAAGCAATCAAGAAAGCCGCAAAGTTGCAACCGATTGCTGTCAGTGATGAAATTCAAAATCAAGTATTGCAATTTATCGCTGGACGTTTGAGCGTTGTGTTGAAAGACGCCGGTTACAAATATGATGTTGTTGACGCGGTGCTGGCAGAGCAAAGCAATAACCCCGCAACATCGGCTGAAGCAGTGAAACAACTTCAAGCGTGGACGGAACGTAAAGATTGGCGCGAGATTCTCCCGGCCTTCGCACGCTGTGTTCGCATCACGCGCGATCAAAAACAGACATTCAAAGTGAATCCGAAGAACTTCGCGGAGAAAGCAGAAGAGGCATTGTTCAAAGCTTTGGAGAAAGCCGAGTCCGCTTCACGTCGAGAAGGAAGCGTGGATGATTTTCTCAATTCCTTTGCCCCGATGATTCCTTCCGTCAATGAATTCTTCGATAAAGTTCTCGTCATGGCTGACGATAAATCCTTGAAAGAAAATCGTCTCGGCCTGTTGCAAAGGATCGCGGCGCTCTCGAAAGGGGTTGCCGACCTGAGCAAACTCGAAGGGTTCTAAAAAACATCGTGCGGCTCATAGAATTTCATCGTTTTCTCGATTACAACAATGTTCTGCGCGTCACGTTCGAATCTGAGCGCGGACAAATTCTCCGTTTCGTGGTACAACTGGAATGTCAATTTGAGGAAGACGGTGAATGGATTCCAGTTGTGAGATATGATACGGCTCACGGATACGCTCACCGTGATAGGTTGCATCCGCGCGAGAAAGAGGAAAAGACCAGAATGCCCGTTCAAGATTACAATGAGGTCCTTACAGTTGCGATAAACGACGTGGTGAACAGTCGGTATGATTATCGCAGGAGGGACGAGGAATGGCTAAACCAAAAGTAAAAGAGGGAGTCGTCGAGCGCAATGTCAAATTGACAGGCGACATTATTCGATACATCCTGAACAACCCGAAAGTGTTGGATGTATTGCCCGACAAATTCGAACTTGTCCTTTTGCCCGAGGATGATCCCGAAGTGCGCCAGTTAAATCTTGATTTGCTTGATCGTTTCGGAAGTGAAGGCAAACCAATCGTCTTCGCGCGCATCAAAGTCAGTGACTTGGCGTCGAAAGCCCCGCCGAGCATCTTTGTTCCGGTCGCGGTATAGCTGTTTTGGTTTCCCATCTGCCTCGGGCGTGAGTGTTTCATATAATGTCTACCGGAAATTCGATTTCCAAAGCCGATTCCCTTGAAGAACTTGGCGAGTTTTGGGACAAGCGTGACCTTACCGAATTCGGCGATCCCAATGCCCCCGATATTGAGTTCCATGTTTCCGTCGCTGTTCCTGTTGAGCCGGACCTCCTCGCCGATATTGAAAAGTTGGCTCATCGTCGAGGCATAAGCCCGGAAATATTGGTTAATCTCTGGCTAAAAGAAAAGGTAGTAGAAACAAAGACAGGGTGAAACAGAGTATAGAATCAGAGGTGACACAGGTCGCCTCTTTTGTTTTGCGCTACAATAAGCATCAAATTCGCTGAATGGAGGAGAATGTCATGTCCACTGATTACACTCAAAAATCATTTTGGCTCAACAGTTACGGGCCCTATACACCGAACGCGCCCGTGACCGGTGACATCAACGTTGATGTCGCGATCATCGGCGGGGGATTCACCGGACTTTCGACGGCGTACTTTTTGCGGAAAGCCGAACCAGCGATGAAAGTCGCCGTGCTCGAAGGCGAAGTCGTCGGCTACGGCGCGAGCGGACGCAACGGCGGTTTCGCCATGACGTTGTTTGGACTCGAACCCGCCGTGACCGCTATGTTATTTGGCAAAGAGAAAACCGTCGAGGCGCATCATTATTGCGAACGCGCGGTGGATTTGGTTCACGACTTGATTCGCGAGCATAACATCCAAAGCGATTTCGAATATTCCGGTTTCTTGCGATTGGCGACAACAGAAGGTTATGTCAAACGCATCCAGCATGACCTTGAGTTATTGACAAGCATGGGCGTGACAGGCATCGAATGGATTGACAAGGATAAAGCCCGTGCCGAAGTGAACAGCCCGTTGGTGTTGGGCGCGTGGAACGAAGCGCGCTGCGGGATTTTGAATCCAGCCAAACAGGTCCGGGAAATGAAGCGGGTTGCTCAAAGCGCGGGAGCGGTCGTTTATGAGCAGTCACCTGTGGTAGAGATTCGCCGTACAGCCAAGTTTACTTTGCTTACGCCGAACGGGACCGTCACCGCGGATAAGATTGTTTTCGCCACGAACGCATACTCGCATCTCATTCCCGAAGTTTGGAATAAGCAGGTTCCGGCGTTTACGCACATGATTATCACCGAGCCGCTGACCAAAGCGCAGATGGATTCGATTGGCTGGAAGCATCGTCAGGGACTTGAAGACGCGCGCAACCTTGTTCATTATCTGCGCCTGACCGTTGATAATCGCCTCGCCATCGGCGGGAGTGATGTGACCGTCGCGTATGGCCGCGACATGAATCGCGATCTGAATGAAAAAACTTTTCAACAGTTGGAGAAAGATACGGTTGAATTGTTTCCCGGCTTGAAGGATGTAAAGTTCGTTTTCCGCTGGGGCGGCCCGGTCAGCGTGACGATGGATATGGCGCCCGCGATTGGAATGGTCGGTGATGCGCGCGCCTGGTATAGTTTAGGCTGTGTGGGTCATGGTGTTGCGCCGACACATCTCAACGGGCAGACGCTGGCTGATCTTTTGCTCGAGCGTAAAACCGATCTGACATCCGTTTGGTTCGTGGATCGCAAACCCCTCGCCTGGCCGCCCGAGCCGTTGCGCTGGGTTGCCTCGCAGGCGATCCTTGGATATTTACACAGCGAAGATTGGTGGTATGAACGCGGCATGAAGGCGGAGATGTAAACATAACATAGCGGTTCACGCGGAGATGCAGGGAAGGGAGTGTACAATGGCGGCGCAGCGGGAGAATGTTATTCGGCTTGCAGAGCAGCTCTTGCAGGAAGGCAGGCGGCTGGAAGCGCGTTCATTGCTGGTCAGGTATATCCGGCAGGATACGGCCTCTGCGCAGGGTTGGTGGTTGTTGAGCCGGCTGGTGACCGATGAAAAACAGCAGATGGATTGCCTGGAGCGGGTTCTGATGCTCGACCCGGACCACTCTCCAGCGCGTGCCCTTCTGACGAAACTCAAGGAAGGATCTGCCTCCGGGCCTTCAGCCCCTCCATTTTTTGAATCAACTTCATTTGGTGGCTCGATGCAAGGAACTGTCTCCGCTGGGCGCGGCCCGGAAACGGATTCCGCTACTTCATCTTTCAGCCGGCCTCAGCCTGTTCAGCAAGCCTCGGCGCGGCGCCGGTCGTCCAAAATGCCGGAGTGGATCCTGCCTGCCTCATTGTTTCTGGTCCTGCTGTGTGTTTCGATAGGCGGCTTCGGTTTCATCACCGTATTGCAAATGCAGCAGCAGGCTGTGCCTCTTTTTGCATTCCAGCCGATGGAAGGCATGCCGGTTTCCGCGCCGCTGACCCTGCCTCCCACCTGGACAGCCACGATCACCGAAACGCCCGTTCCAAGCCGCACACCGCTCCCAATGGAGATGCCAGGGTCTGTACCTACTTTTGCAATTAATACCCTGGTCAGACCGGTTGGGCCGGTGACCGGTTTGTTCGCCCCCGATTTCACGCTGAAGAATGTTGTCAGCGGAAATCAAGTGAGCATGAGCGATTTCAACGGGCGGCCGGTCGTCATTTTCTTCTGGGCAACATGGTGCCCGCATTGTGCGAATGAAATGTCTCCCATGCAGAAGGTGTACACCTCATACAAAGGCAGGGGACTGGCGGTGCTGGCTGTTGACGTGGGTGAAAGCGCGGCACAAGCGCGCAGTTATCGCAGCTCTCGCGGCCTGACCTTCACGGTCCTGAACGACTCGAACCAGGCGGTGGCCGGAACGTACCACATCTCTGCATTTCCCACGAATTTCTTTATTGATCGAGACGGCAGGATCGCTTCGATCATAGTCGGCGAGCTTGGCTATGCAAACCTTAATTCAAAGGTCCAGTCGTTACTGCCTTAAGAGAAAGCCTGAGAACTCACCGCAAACAAGGGCCGCCAAAACACGAAGTCATGCACCTTCTGCCCCCGGTAAAATTTCTTCCGCGTTGGGGGGATTTTGCGTAACGTGCCTCATCTTTCGTCGTTATTATAATTGAAACAAGTGGAGACCTTCCCGAACGGCCGCAACGAACCATTGGCCCCGGATGAGGCCCGCCTCGTTCGTCAGGCTCAATCTGGTGATGCAGACTCCTTTGCTCGACTCTATGATGTCTATGTCGAGCGTGTCTATCGCTACGTCTATTTTCGGGTGAGCGATGATGCCACTGCAGAAGATATTACTTCGCAGGTTTTTCTCAAAGCATGGGAAAATCTCGCCCGTTATCGATCCGGCAGTTCGCCGTTCCTGGCATGGCTTTATACGATTGCGAGAAATCAAGTGATTGACCATTATCGTACGCACAAACAGTCCGTTGCCATTGACGAAGCGGTTTCGCTGCCCGCAAAAGATGATGCGGTGGACAAACAGGTTGAGTACAGATTCGAGCTGCAAGCCATGCGCGACGCCCTGCAATTTCTGACGGAGGAACAGCAGCAGGTTTTGATCCTGAGATTCATCGTGGGGTTGGAAACGAACGAAATCTCCAAACAGATGGGCAAAGCCGCGGGCGCGATCCGCGCTTTGCAAATGCGGGCGCTGCAAACGTTGTCCAAGTATTTGAAAGAGAAGGATTTGACATGAGCGACTTCGAAATTGTTTTGGATGAATGTCTGAGCCAGATTGCCGGCGGCGCGTCCACCGCGGACGAATGCCTGGCGCGTCATCCCGAACATGCCGCGCAGCTGGGGCCGCTCCTGCAAACTGCCGCGCGATTCGACATCGCCCGGCATGTCCAGCCTTCTCCGGTTTTCAAAGCGCGCGCCCGCGGACAATTGACGAATTACATGAAGGTTCATCCGCGTCATCGGGCGTGGATCGCTTCACCATTCCGGCGCGCGGCGGCCAGCCTGGCGGTGCTGGTGATTGCGCTGCTCATTACCGGCACGGCGTTCGCTCAAGGCGCGCTGCCGGGACAGCCTTTGTACACGTGGAAATTATCCAGCGAAAATGTTTGGCGCGCGGTTGTGCCCAATCCCGTCGCGGTGGATTTGGCTCTCGCCGACCGCCGCGTAGCGGAAATGACCGCGGTCGAGGGGAACGCCGCGAACGAGTCTCAGGCGCAGAAAGGGTATCTCGAAGTGCTGGCCCGCTTGAAGTCCGAGAGCGACGCGCAGAATCGGGCTTTGATTTTGCAGACGCTCCAATCACACCAGAAAAAATTATCCGGGGCCGGTATTTCCATCCCTGATTTGAATCGACTTCTTTCGCCGTCAGGTTCCAATTCCGCTGCCCCCGGTTCCGGCCCGGCCAAACCTGAAACTACGCCCGGCCCCGGACGGATTCTTCCGCCTCAGGCATTGACCGCCGTGCCGAAGGGCATTCCAACTCTTCAGATGCCGCCTCTCGTCCCGTAACATTTTGCGTTTTGATTCGTCTCCTTTTTAAAGACTCTACTGCAAGAGTCTGCCAGACCAATTTGAGGGTGCTCATTGTATGAAACATACCTGTGGCGATGAATCGCGAAAGAATGGCATGGGGCACTCTCCACTTTTGGAGGTACGATGTTCAAGACTGGTTTATTGTTGTTGCTGGGGTTGGGGATTGGGCTGTGGCTCGGCTTCAATCCGCAGGCACATCGAAAAATGCTTCAAAACTGGAATGAGGCAAAAGCGTCCTACATGAGAGTTCAAGCGCAGATCTCTTCGAAGTTCGATGATTGGACTGCGCAGCCTGGCCTGCAAAGGCAAAGCACATCCAGTGCCGCACCAAAATGGATTCGCACGGCATGGCAGCAGCTTGGTTCGATCTTCAATACCATTTGGAGTTCCGTGCAAAGGATTTGGTTGAGCCTTTCATCCAACCTGGGACTGCGTAGCAACTTTCGCATGCCCAAAAAGTAGCCAAAAATCAAAGACGGCCATTCGGCCGTCTTTGATTTTTGGCTGTCTGGGGAATGCCGTGAGGTCGGTGTCCGGGATCGAATCCAATAATTGGATCGGCCGCTCAAACTTGGAAAAATCCCTGTGGATGTGATCTTCCACTTCCTGAAGATTTTCCTGCAAGTCCTTCAGGTGCATTTCATCGCTGAACGATTGCTCCAGGATCGTATAGATCGGCGCCAATAGATCCCGGCGCTCTCCATTGCGATGTAAACACAGTGGTGTTCCTCCAGCCAGTCTCGCAATTGGATCAAGTCCTTCATCTGGGTTCCAAATTCCCGGATCTCCTTCGTGGGCTTGTTCTCCGTATTCGCGGAGCCTGTCAGAAGACACGCCACAATGCTCTCTTTGTGAACATCCAATCCACAGCCACATTCCAGAATATCTTCCATTGCATCTTTCTCCTTTGCTAATGCAGCAGGGATTGCCAGGACAATTCGAACTTTGCTGCACGTGCTGGTCTTTATGACCGCAACAATTCACTATGCTCACAGACAATCGGTCAATCGGTTTACGTTGGTAAACGGGACTCAAGAACAAATCACCAGGGTCGAACGAAACTCTGTCTGCTGCGCACTCAGCGTATCATTTTCATCCTTCGCTGCGCAGCCCCGCTTCATACTTCGTTGGGAAGGCTATGCCCTTTCGTTTTATATCTTGATTTTTTTCTTTCCCGGTGCTATTATTTATTCGATTTGAGACGCTGTCTCAAATAATGAGACAGCCTGCGCGTGACCATTTCGAGAGTCGAACAGGTTGCAAATCTTCAAATTCTTTTTCATTAGATGTCAACAGACTGTTCACTTCTGGTATCCACACCAAATTTAATGGTGAACTCCATTGTTAAGCGGCATGACATTAAATTGAACACATAGTGTGACCATGGCTTCCCCAGCGCCCGATCTCCTTAAGCGATCATGGGCGCGATGAAAACAATATCAATCAAAGGATTGAGATAGATCATGTCAAACACGCGTCTTGCTGCTTACCAACTCGTGGAATACCTCGAGCAACTTGGTGTCGAAGTGATTTTTGGCTTGACCGGTCATACCGTGATCGGGTTTCTGGATGCGATCGGTCATAGCAAGAAGATCCGCTACATTTCCACCCGTCATGAACAGGTCGCGGCCCATGCAGCCGATGGATACGCACGCGCGTCTGGCAAGGTCGGGGTAGTAATGACGCATCTGGGTCCTGGTCTGACGAACGCAGCGACCGGTGTCGCCAATGCCGCGCTGGACTCCATCCCAATGGTGGTAATAGCAGGAGATGTTCCTTCCTATTACTTCGGTCGTCATCCGCACCAAGAGGTGAACTTGCACATGGATGGTGACCAGTATGAGATCTACCGACCATTCTGCAAGCGCATCTATCGCGTAGATCGGGTGAACGATTTTCCACGTATCGTCGAGCGTGCATTCCACCTTGCGCAAACTGGCCGGCCGGGGCCTGTACTCGTTGATGTTCCCATGGATATGTTCTCGACTGATTTGCTGGATGGTGCATTTACCAAAGCTCCGCCGCCAGTAGTAAAGCCCACGATTGATCCTAAAACCGCTGAACGAGTTGCCCAGGCACTGGCAGAAGCAAAAAGGCCAGTTCTGTATGTGGGTGGAGGGGTTCTCGCTGCGCATGCAAGCGCGGAACTAACTGCCTTGGCGGAAGCACTGGAAGTGCCAGTAGCTCACAGCCTGATGGGGAAGGGCGCGATGAGCGACTCGCATCCCCTCTTGCTCGGGATGACAGGCTTTTGGGGAACGCCGATCGCGAACGAAACGTGCCGGACTGCTGACCTGATCGTGGCCATCGGCACTCGACTCGCGGAAGCCAACTCCAGCTCATGGGATCCCCGATATACATTTGCTATTCCACCAACCCGATTGATCCACATTGATATTGATACAGCCGAGATCGGTCGTAACTTCTTCACCGAATTAGGAATAGTTGCCGATGCAAAAAATGCACTGGGCATGATCGCCACTGCAGCAAAACGATTTGTGCGCCCTGACCGAGGTGATCTAAGAGAAAGAATTGCGAAGGGGCGCGCAGAGTTCTCCTCGAATTGGCTCGATCAATGGAATTCGAACCAATATCCGATGCGTCCCGAGCGCATCTTGGGGGAGGTTCGGAAAGCATTACCCGAGGATGGAATTTTGGTCACAGATGTGGGATGGAATAAGAATGGCGTCGCGCAGCAATTCCCCATTACCCTTCCAGGAACCTTTATTACACCCAGCGGACTGGCTACCATGGGGTTTGGTCCAGCAGCCGCTTTGGGTGTTAAAGTTGCGCAGCCTGATCGAGCAGTGTTAGCGCTCGTGGGCGATGGCGCCTTCAGTAGCCATATGTCTGTCGTTGCCACGGCAATGGAGGCAGAAATTCCCGTAGTCTGGGTCGTAATGGACAACGCTGCATTTGGGACCATCGCCGGTCTCGAGAAAGCGCATTACGGGTGGGCGTTTGGAAACCTCTTCGAAATTGAGGGTAAGGAATATCGCGTGGCATACGCAGATGTGGCACGGGCATGCGGCGCGCGCGGTGTAATGATCCAAAGAGCCGAGGAGCTGGGCCCTGCGCTCCAGGAAGCCTTAGCCTCCGGCGTTCCAACCGTGATTCATGCGCCTATGGAGAACATCCCAACGCCAACGCCCGGATATTGGAATATCAATGACATCTACAGGAAAGACGAATAGCTGTTGCCGGTGGCATCGAGAAGTCGCCCAGTGGTCTATTTGGCTGTTCGTATCAACCATCTTTCCCACTGAATACTTGAAAAGGAGGTGCAGCTGCCAAAATTCCGATCAGCCATATTGTTGGATTTGCTAAATCTTTGTAACCATAAAAAGAGGAGATCTCGAAAGGAGAAACACCATGAGAAACAAAGTATTGTATGTTTTGCTCGCCGTGGGATTACTATTAGCTGCTTGTGCTCCACAAGCCACACCGACCGCGGCACCACCTACGCAAGCACCGGCAGCAACCGTAGCACCTGCAACCGCTGCACCCGCGTCAACAACAACCCAAGCCTGTGCCAATCCGGTTAAAATTGCGATCATTGCAGCAATGAGCGGCACCAATGCATCACTTGGCAATTGGATGACGCAGGGCGTTACCCTGGCGGTGGAACAGAAAAATAAGGCCGGAGGTGTCCAAGGCTGCCAAGTTCAGATAATCACATATGACGATCAGGCCGACCCAACCACTTCGGTTGGCTTGGCTCAAAAGGCTGCCACACAGGATAAGGTCATGGCTGTTTGGGCTACAAGCAATAGCAATACCGCCTTGGCGGACATTCCGATCTTCGAACAGTATAAGATTCCCCAGCTCACGAACGGTACGTTCGTGAATCTCACCCAGCAGGGCAGCGCGTATATCTTCCGTGTCAATCCGGCTGGCCCTGCGTATGAAACGCCGGTAGTGAACTATTTGGTCAAACAGGGCAAGACCAAGTTTGCTATCATTGGAGACAACTCGGCCTACGGAGTTGGCGAAACAAAGTATCAAACGGATGCGCTAAAAGCCGACAACCTGACACCCTTGGATACGGAATCCTACGGGATTAACGACAAGGACTTTACGGGTCAATTGACCAAGATTATGCAAACGCAGCCTGAAGTGCTCTTACTGGCTTCCTCTGAAGTTGCAGCCGGCTTGATCGCCAAGCAGGCTCGCCAGCTTGGTTTTACTGGAGTGATAGCAGGCGGTTCGGGGTTGGCATCACCCGTATTTATCTCAACGGCTGGTAGTGCTGCTGAAGGAGCGTACTTCACTTCTCCTTATCCGGGCAACGATGCGAACGATGCAACGAAGGCATTCGATGCTGCCTATAAGGCTCGCTGGGGCGTGGATGCAGAGGTGCATGGCGCGAATACGTATGATGGTACGAATATGCTTCTGATGGCAATGGAAAATGCCCATCCGCTCACACCTGATAACGTAGCAGCTGAAATGCATAAGATCTGCAACTACCAAGGGTTGCAAGGAACGTTCTGCTATAACCAGAATGGCGAAGGTATCAATTCTACCTTCCTTGGAGTGGTTAAAGGTGGACAATTGACCTACTTGCCAACTACACCCTAACAGGAACAACGATTTTTCTCGGAGACGACTCTGTCGCCTCCGAGAAATCGATTAAGAAATGTGATTAATCTGTCTGGCTCACTCGAAAGGAAAGCTCAATGTCTGTCACTAGTATTTTCTTTCAAACCTTAATTGGTGGAATAGGTATCGGCAGTCTTTATGCCTTGGTCGCGTTGGGCTATTCAATGACCTTCCGCTCGATGGGCTTGGTCAACTTTGCACAGGGCAGTATCTACATGGTTGGCACTTATTTTGGGATCATCTGGTATCAGGGTATGGTGATGAACTTACATGTGCCTTATGCAGTAGCGTTCCTGATCGGATTACTGTGCAACGCATTGCTGGGCATAGTCTTGGAACGAATCTTCCGTCCTTTGGCAAAACTCGACCTGATGTTGATGCTTCTGGCTACAATCGGCCTGGGCTTTATTCTGGATAACCTTTTCACGATCATATTTGGTGCGACAGGGTTTGCCGTTGATTCGCCACTCCCTAATACTCCGTGGAATATCTTCGGCGTTCGCGTTCTTCCCCAAATGGCGCTGTTGATTGGAGTCTCCTTCGCACTTATGATTGGAAACCAGCTGTTTCTATCAAAGACAAAGTGGGGCAGGGCGATGCGTGCTTCCGCCATGGATTTTGAGATCGCGCGAGCCATGGGAATCCCCACCAACCGCATGAATGCATTAGCACTTTCCATTGGTTGCATGATGTCGGCGGCGGCGGGAATTTTAGCTGCGCCCATAGTATATGTCTCCCCTTCCATGGGTGTGGCAGTTGGCCTTAAGGGATTCGCCGCGGCCATTTTGGGAGGACTCGGTAGCGTCCCCGGAGCTATCGCTGGAGGATTGGTGTACGGCGTGCTCGAAGCACTTTCAGCAGGTTATATTTCATCAACATGGACGCAAGCGATCGCGTATATTGTTATGGTGGTTGTGCTGATGGTTAAGCCTTCGGGCATTGTAGGTGAGATCACGGTAGAAAAAGTGTAGGAAATGCTATTGAGCTATGAGTGGCTGGAGGGCCGATGAAGAAAATAACGCGCATTCTAAGGTGGATACTCATCCTCGCAGTTGCATGTCTCATGCTGGTGTTGCCTTGGATCGCACAGAATCGTTACCAAGTGCACATTGTGAACAATATCGGCATCTGGCTCTTGTTGAGCTTGGGGCTTAACATAGCGATGGGTTATGCCGGACAGTACAATCTTGCATTGGGAGCCCTTTGGGGCGTTGGAGCATACACAGCGGCATTATTGCAGACAAGATTGGGAGTTCCGTTTTGGATTAACCTGCCATTGTCAATCATCGCCGCGGTAATAATAGCTGCGTTCGTTGGTCTACCATCATTTAAGGTGCGGTCTCATTATCTGGCACTTGTGACCATCGCTCTTGGCGAAGCAATGAACCTCGTCCTCGTTAACGAAACTCCGATCACCGGTGGTGCGGATGGCATTGGTCACATTCAAATGCCAAATTTATTCGGTTTTCCAATTAACAACGATGAGCGTTACTACTACATCATACTCATTATGGTGATTCTTGGTTATGTAGTGGGCCGGCAAATTGTGGGCCATCGAATCGGTCGTGCCTTTCGCGCCCTCCGTGACGATTTTCAGGCTGCCCGAGCCATGGGCGTGAATACAGGCTTTTACCAGATCCTGGCGTTTGCGATCAGTGGAGCATACGCTGGAGCGGCTGGTGCGTTATATGCGCAATTAAATACCTACATCAGCCCCGACATTTTCACATTCAACTCCGCTTTGATTGTATTGACCATGATCTTGGTGGGAGGCATGGGCAGTCTTCCAGGTTCTGTGGTCGGCACTGTTTTGTTGCTGGTTTTGAATGAATACTTGCAAGTTTTTCAAAGGTGGCAGTTGGTTGGTTATGGCATTGCCATTATTGTCGTTGTTCTATTCCTGCCGGGAGGCGTGGTTGAACTCGCACGCAAATTCGAGAGCTTTCGACAGCGCTGGTTGGCTGGACTGACAAAGGGAAAATCAGATGCGGAGGCAGGATAAATAAATGTTCCTTGAAATTGATCATCTGACAATGCAATTTGGCGGTCTAATTGCCGTGAATGATGTCTCCATCAACATTGAGAAGGGTGAGATTCATGGTTTGATTGGCCCCAATGGCTCAGGCAAAACAACGATTTTTAATGTGCTTTCCGGCTACTACAAACCAAGCGGAGGAAAGATTATTTTCGAGGGCAGGCAGATTTCTGGTTTGTCTGCGCATCAGATCACGGCAGCCGGCTTTGCCCGCACATTCCAAAATATGCGCTTGTTCAAAAGCATGACTGTTATGGAAAATTTACTTGTTGCAATGGGTTACCGTGCTAAGGTTGGCTTGTGGCAGGAGATCTTCAACCCAGTAGCGGTCCATCGGGAAGAGCAGAGATTCACTGAGAAGGCATTAGAACTGCTGGATTTGTTGGAAGTTGCAGAATTTGCAAATGAACTGGCGATCAGTTTGCCCTATGGTCATCAGCGCCGCGTCGAAATAGCCCGCGCAATGGCCACTGACCCAAAAGTCATCCTGCTGGATGAGCCCGCGGCAGGACTTAATGAAATTGAAACTGAAGAACTGCGGAAAATACTCACCAATATCCATGAGCGCGGAATCACCATTTTGCTGGTCGAGCACGATATAAAGCTTGTCATGGAGGCTTGTGAAATAATCACTGTTTTGGACTATGGCAAGAAGATCGCTGAAGGAACTGCTGTTGCCATTCGAAAGGATCCAGTGGTGATAGAAGCATATCTCGGTAAGGAGGGCAACCAATGATCGTCGTTGAAGATCTTCATGTCTATTACGGCAACATCCATGCAATAAAAGGCATTTCCTTCGAAGTACAGACCGGTGAGATTACAGCGCTGATTGGCGCCAATGGTGCGGGTAAGTCCACCACCATCAAATGCATTTGCGGTTTGCTTAGCCCCCGCGAAGGGAAAATCCTGCTCGATGGCTCTCCCATTCAAAGGATGAGCGCGGACCAAGTAGTCCGTTGGGGAGTTGGACTTGTCCCGGAGGGACGGCGCGTTTTTCCTGTATTGACAGTGGATGAGAACCTGGAAGTCGGCGCGTATGGCAGATCCGACAAACGCGGCATTGCGCAGGACAGGGAAAAAATCTACGAAATGTTTCCGCGCATCAAAGATCGTCGGAAACAATATGCCGGTTCCTTAAGTGGCGGGGAACAGCAAATGCTGGCCATTGCGCGTGCATTGATGTCAAAACCGCAGATGCTCTTAATGGATGAACCCTCTCTAGGCCTTGCGCCGCTACTCGTGAATCAGGTGTTTGAGATTATTACCCAGTTGAATAAGGATGGAATGACGATCTTGTTGTCTGAGCAAAATGCCCGCAGTGCGTTGGAAATCGCGCATCACGGAATCGTGATGGAAACAGGAAAGGTCAGGTTTGCCGACACCGCAAAAGCCCTAAAGGAAAACCCGGTCGTACAACAGGCTTATCTCGGCGTAGGTTAATAACTCACCTTACGCGGTACCGCGAGATTCATCTCGCAAAACGAGCGACATGAATGTCGCGGTACTAGCTAAACTGCGTAACATCAGTTAATAATAACTATTTTATGGAGGAACCATGGGTCAAATTAAAGTTCTATTTCCATTCAAGGATGGGGAAGAAATCTGGTTGGGGTTGGATACGCCAGGCTTTCGCCGCAAAGTCTTCCGCACCGTTGACAAGGAACTGGTGAATTCCCAGCACATCGTAGCAGGGCTGACGATCTTCGAACCGGGCGAGGCCTCGACGCGTCACAACCATCCAGAATCGGAGGAAGTTGATATCATCATTCACGGCAGCGGCATTCTGAAGGAAGGGGATGAGGAGGTGGCTTTCGAGGAGGGGGCCTGGATGTTTATACCGACTGGCGTCTTTCATCAGCATGTGAATACGGGTAAAGAACCGTTGTGGCTGATTTGGATGTATTCCCCACAAGGTGAGTTACCTGAGAAGTAAAAGCCCATTGTGCGTTGGCGGATCACGTAATATGAAGGCAGCTTTACTCCTCGCTCCAAAAGAAATCCAAATACACGAGGTCCCTGAACCCGAATTGGGCCAGATGGATGTCTCGATCAAACCGATTCGGGCGGGGATCTGCGGATCCGATGTCTCGCTGTATTTGGGCCGCCGAACTGCGTCAGCGTACCCACTATTGCTTGGTCACGAGGTGGTTGGGCATGTGACAGCCATTGGCAAGGGAGTAACAAAACTTGCTGTGGGGCAGCGCGTGATCGTCGAGCCCAACTATCCCTGCGGCACGTGCCAGTTCTGCCGCGCGGGCCGCGGCAATATTTGCCCCAACAAGAAGAGCCTTGGAGTTTCCATCTCCGGCTGCTTTGCGGAGAGTTTTGCCGCGCCTGCGGAATTTGTGTGGCCGGTGCCGGATACGGTCACAGATGAGGATGCGGTTGCGATAGAACCGCTGGCGGTATCACTCCACGCGCTCTGGCAGTCAGGCTCACAACTGGGAGACACGGTCGCTGTAATTGGCTGCGGCTCCACCGGATTGCTATTGATCCAGGCGGCCGTTGCACAAGGCATGCGCGTCTTTGCTCACGACAAGCTCGAGAGCAAGGTCGAGATGGCGCGCAAGCTGGGCGCTCAGGTTCAGTCCAATGCAGATGTGGCGCAGTTATGGCGCGATGAAGCTGTTGCCACCGTCTTCGAATGTGCAGGAGCGTCGGTCACGGTTGAGCTGGCTCTGAGTGCCGTACCGCGCGGAGCACAAGTCATCCTGCTCGGCCTCTCTTCCTCTCAAGCGAACTTCCAACCTCTGCGTTTTGTTCGCGAAGGCTTACGACTCAGCGGCTCGATCATCTATGATCATCCAAATGATTTTGCCCGCGCCATTAAGTTGGTAGAGCAGAAAGTATTGTCTCCAAGCAAAATTATCTCACATAGATTCGCGTTCAACGATATCGGCCAAGCCTTGCAGCTTGCCAGTACAGGTCAAGCGGGAAAAGTTTTGCTGAACATGGATTCCTGAACAATCGGGCTTCTACCGAACCATACCGATTGCTATTGGCACTCATGAAGAATCGAATGCGTTTACGGAGATGCTTTGGAAGAATGCTCCGGTTGCCCTTTATTGTCCAAGTGCCAAAGTAACGCTTGCAAGCCCGCAAAATAACTCCAGCGACCAAAGCCGGCGCATACACCAAGGCATACCGGAGCAATAACCGATTTGTGGCGAAATTCATCCCGCGCGTGCACGTTGGATAGATGCACCTCAACCACCGGCAGCTTTACCGCAGAAATCGCATCCCGCAATGCATAACTATAGTGGGTATACGCGCCAGCATTAAAGACAATTCCCGACGCCCAATTGAATGCATCATGAATGGCATCCACAAGTGCGCCTTCGGAATTCGATTGAAAATCGCGCAACTCAACTCCCCGTTCCCTGGCATAAGTCCTCAGTTCACTGACGATTGCGGCCAAGGAGTCACTGCCATAAATTGATGGCTCTCGAATGCCCAACATATTCAAATTGGGTCCATTGAGCAACAGAATGCGGTACCCACCCATTTGAGATCCTTTCCTTGCGCTCTAGAATGACTCCGTGTTGTAGAACTCACCAAACAGTTCTGCTTCTGATGGCCGATCCTCAGGGATGGGTTTGCTGACCCAAGTTACATTCATGTAGTGCTTAAGGTGAATGTTCTCAGAAGTGCTGTTGCCGCCCCACGTTCCACAACCTAAACTGGAAGTCATTGGCATGCCGTTGTTGAACGCGCCAGCATTTGCTTTGGACTGCGGCTGGCGCACCATGATCCGGCTGACGGGAGCCATCAATGCTAATTGGTTAATATGTTCATCATTAAAGGAATAGATGCCACAGGAATGGCCCTTGCCTCCAACTTCATAGATTTGTTCGACCATTTTCAATGCGTTTTCAAATCCGCTATATTTGAAGATGGATAACACCACGCACAACTTTTCACTGGAGAATGGATGGTCCTTGCCGATATGATCCTCTTTGACGATGATGAATTTGCGATCATCCGGAATTGTAAAACCAGCCTTGTTCGCAATGCGTTGCGCGGAAATTGCCACTGTATCGGGCATGCGATGGCCTTCGTTATCCCAAAGAACAGCCTGCAATTGTTTCTTTTCCGCGTCGGATGTTAGATAACCGCCCTCTTTGATCAGTTGTTCGAGGAGCCGATCATAGATGCCCGCCTCCACAACCAAATTGCCGTCTGCCGAGCACCCTGAGCCAAAGTCGGATGTCTTGCTGATCCGGCTATTACGAGCTGCTTCTTCGATGTCCGTAGTCTCGTCGAAAACCATGGTCGAATTGCCGGCGCCTACACCCAGTGATGGTGTACCTGAACTGTAGGCAGCTCTGACCATTTGCTGGCCCCCGGTCGCTTGTACCAAATCACAGATCGCCATGAGTTCCTGAGATAGTGGGATGCTGGGTTTCTCTACACACTGGAAGAGGTCCTCAGGCGCTCCTTCGTGTTTAAGAACTTCTCGCATGACACGAACCATCTCGAATGTAGTTTTTTTGCTCCGCGGATGCGGCGCGAAGATGACAGTATCTCGGCATTTCATGGCAAAGATGCCCACTCCAGGCGGCGTAAGTTCAGGATTCGTCGTAGGAACAATCGAAGCAATCACTCCAACTGGCTTTCCATATTTTACGATTCCCTTTTCCGGGATTTCCTCGATAATCCCTACACTCTTCTCCCGTAATACATCTCGTAGAATCCCCATGATTTTGAACCGTTTGCTCACACGTCCAACGGGATCGCCCAGACCACTTTCTTCGACGCCCATCACGGCAATGCGAGCAAAGGTTTTCTCGTTGTAGGTTGCCCAGCCAAGTGCTTGACATAGCCGATCAACTCGGGCTTGATCATAACATTCCACTTGTTTCTGAGCGACACGCGCTCTTTGTAACAGTTCAGCCGCATAGGCTTTTTCTTCAGGAGTAATAGATCTATCAGCCATTTTTATCTCCGATTCAATGTTAGGGATTTATTTTTTCTGTTGATAGAAAATTTCTTAATGGGGGCCCATCATAGCCGTGATTTACCGGGTCTATCCGACGCATGGGCGGCATTTGAGTAATCTCTTCGTTGGCGTGCGCTAAAATCCCCGTGATGCGGGCTACCATGAACAAGGCATTCGAAAGACTGGGGGGAAAATTGATTTCACATAGGATCGCGGCAGTGGCCCCATCAATGTTGATAGGCAAGTCCTTGCCTGTGCTCCGCTTCAAAGCCCGGACGATGGCGCGCGCGGCCTCGAGATGAATTCCGGGTACTTCGGCCTCTCTAGCGAGTTCAAACAATCGTTCGAGGCGGGGATCAGTTTTTTTGTGCTGCCGATGTCCGAAGCCTGCAATGCGACGATTCGCTTGGCGCCATTCGGCCACCATCGCATCTGCAGCCTGATCTAATTTGTCTGTCTCGCCATTGCTCGATGTAAATACTCTTTCTATGGATTCCATGGAATCTTCCACCGCTGCTCCATGGAATTTGTTGAGCGTGAGTAATCCGGCAGCCGCAGCGGCACCCAGAGGCGCTCCTCCTGAGGCAGCGGTGCGCGCTGCAAGCACCGATGGGGCACCTGGGCCGTGATCAATACTAGCAACCATTAATGCATCAATTAACTTTGCAATTTTTGGTTCGGGAAGTTCACCTGCGAACAGCAGATACAACACAGACGGGAAAGGCACTATCCCGATCATTTGAATTAGGTCATACCCGCGGATAATGATGCCGTCTTCACTGGTATATGATAATTTTGTATTCCAACGCGAATCTTCCATCGAAAATCCTATGGGCGCACCAACATTTCAGATACAAGGCGGGATTCCTCCTTCGTTTCTAAAGGCGGTTTCCCCATTGCAACAGAGACCTGTTCCGTAGTATTTAGCAACAGTTCGGCATATTGCTGAATCTTTTGCTTGGAAAATCGTGTACTGGGTCCCGAAATGGTAACTGCGCCAACTATTTTTCCTATTGCATCAAATATGGGAGCAGCCACACACGATACTCCTTCCACACGTTCTCCCTCACTCACTGCATATCCCCTTTTCCTGGTAAGTTCCAGTTCGCGCGTAAAAATCTTGGGATCTGTGGTTGTACGGGGCGTTAACTTTTCAAAATGCATTGACGCCATAATTGCATTCCGTTCGCTCGGCGTCATAAAAGCCAGCAACGCTCTTCCTGATGCGCTGGCGTAAAAAGGCATTCTTTCGCCAAGCTTCTTTACCCAGCGCAATTGCTGCGAGCTTACGATTCGCTCGACACAAAGCCGGGTCGTTCCATCCGGTATATCCAGGCTGACGGTCTCTTCTGTGACCTTTTGAAGTTCCTGCATAAACGAACGAGCGATGAGGCGAAGATCCATGTTGCCCATATATACTGCACCCCATTTGAGAACTTTGGATCCCATGCGATAACGATGGCTCTCCTTATCTTGAATCAGTATCCCCAATGAGGTCATGGTGGTTAACATGCGCCCTACCGTGCTGGGATGCAGCTCCAGCTGTCGAGCGATCTCGCGCACACCTAATTCAGGCTGATTTTCCTGGAAACAATCCAATATGGTGATCGCACGATGAAGGCTTTGGGTCTCGTTCACTGGCATAGATTTCCTTGTCTCAATATGAGAGACGCCGTCTCATAACTGGATTATAATGGATTTGCGTTTATATATCAAGGCTTTTGCTGCTCTTTCAGCGTCACGGAACAGCAATGCTCATTCCCAAGACAGCGGGAATCGAGGACACATACCGAGGAAGGCGGTTGAGAAACTTTATGTGGAAACGATCCAAATTTGCCATACATTTACCGGTCTCTTACTTCGCCCTCGGAGTCGGTACCCTGGCTCTGAGCTTCGCGGCAATGTACATACGCTGGGCCCAGGCTCCAGGCGTGATAACAGGATTTTATCGTTTACTCCTGTCCACACTTATTTTATTACCGTTCTTGGCATTACGGCGGCGAATTACCCAATACCACGCAAGCAGGTTGAACGTTCTAGCCCCCATCCTAAGTGGAATGTGTATGGCGGCGAATTTTGCATTATGGAACACATCTCTGTTCCATACTACAGTGGCAAATGCATCAATACTCGGAAATATTACTCCTCTTTGGGTGGGCATCGCCGCGTGGTGGTTATTTCATGAACATCTGAACCAGAGGTTCTGGATGGGCCTTCTGATGATTTTCCTGGGAGTAGTCCTGATTACAAATGGAGGTTCACTTCTGCATCCCCATCTAGGTGTTGGGGATATCATGGCCCTCAGTTCTTCGATTTTCTCTGCAGCCTACATTCTCATCCTGTGGTGGGGACGTCAGCACCTTGATTCGCTAACCTATGTGTGGATTAACGGAGCCAGTGCCGCAATCTGGATGCTCCTCATCGCGCTGGTGTTGAAGTATCCCTTAGTTGGCTTTCCTCCTCAGACTTGGATCGTATTCATATCCGCAGCGATCGTCACCCAGATTATTGGCTACACCGCTATTTCCTACTCATTAGGCAAACTACCTGCTTCAGTGGTTTCGCCCACATTAAACTTACAACCGGTCTTAACCATCTTGCTGGCAATACCATTGCTAAAGGAGTTGCCAAACGCTGTTCAGACGTTAGGCTGCATGATCGTTCTTGGAGGTGTCTACCTGATCAACCATTCCTACCAGCAAAGGGTGGCGTCGGCGCCATCAGTTAACTAAGAAGTTAGCGTTGCTACGCTAATCATCATGAAAAAACTTTAAGGCGAAGGTAAGATTTACGAAGTAAACGAGGAGTTAACATGAAATCACTTAAGGAAGTACAAGCACCGGATTCATCTCGCGCAATCGATCGTAATATAGATAAGCCCTATATGGTACAAGAATAAAGCGTGAAGATGGATGATCGAAGCCAGGCCCTGATTGAATTGTTTCATTCCTCCGACGGATTGCTAGGGGCCTGATAAAACTGAGGCTATCGGGCAATGCTGCGATTTTGGGCAGATACAGATGGATGGATATGGCTGAAATCAAAGACGGCAGCATAAACAAGATAATCTTCCCGCCCTGTCCCACAATGTTCATCCCGTTTTGCTTCTTGAAAATATTGATCATGATGAAATTCCTTTCTTACTCTTTGCAGACTTGCAATTGGCAGCACTTTCTTCAGCGGTCTTCTGCGATTGAAAGCGAATAGACCGAGAGGTTATTTCGGCGGATAGAAAGAAAAAGATACTCACACAAATGATGCCCATGCCCGCCAAGAAAATACCCTGCGCTTGAAGGAATGGCGTAAACAAAACGACCAATGCCGGACCGAGGATATTTCCAATTGAGCCGAAAGTGCTCTTCAAGCCGAGGAGACGCGCTTGATGTGCAGAAGGTGCATGGTCCAGAATGGAAGCGCTCAAGGCCGGATCGTACAGCGCGTTGCCCAAGCCCGCGACGACAAATGTAATTGCAATCATTATAAAGTTATGGAAGAAAGCCAGCCCGATGAATTGTGCCGAGAAGAATATCAACCCCAGAACGATCACTGGCTTGCGGCCAAACTGGTCGCTCAAGTGACCAAGGCCAAACTCCCCGAGCATACAAGCCACACCATAGGTTATATAAGCCGAGCTTAGGCCTGTCTATGAGCATTTCTCGGGGCAGGCTGTCTGCCATTTGCATAACCGAGAGGTCGTTTTCCAGCCACCGCGCGGGACCATAACGCTCAATGAGTTCCGATGCGCGCTTCATCTCCTGTGCGGAGAAGAGGTGTTGGATAGCTTCGAGGATGTATCCGTTTTTCTCCAACCAGGCGGAAGCCCGTATATGCAGTTGAGGGATCAAATTGGGTTGAGTTTGCTGCAGATGGGCTTCGAGAAGATCCGCGAATAAGTGGTGATAACGGAACCAGATATGTTCATCATCCAATGAAATCAAAAATAAATTTTCGCGTTCCAGGTATTCAAGTTGCTTATCAGACGACAAGACTGGTTGCGGTTCTCCATCATTGTCGCTGTGTTCCCGCGTTTCGTCGCTTGTCAGAACAGCATCGCAGAGCGGAGAGGTCAATCGATCCAAGATCGAAGTGTACAGAAGAAAACGTTGCGTCTCCCCCGGCTGGCGAGTCAGAATCTCCTCCAGCAAGTAATCTAGAATGAATCGATTCGTCCCTGAGAATCCCTCGATGAAGCCGCGCGGGTCTTTGCGGTCGCGCATCGAGAGAGCCGCCATTTGCAAGCCGGCGATCCATCCCTCGGTGCGCTCTTCGAGCATCGCCACCGATTCCGCATCCAAACGAAGATTCATCAGGCCGTTAAGAAATTCGGCTGCCTCGGAAACTGTGAATCGAAGATCGCTCGCGCGGAGTTCGATCAGTTGCTCGCGCGCTCGCAAGCGGGCCAGAGGCAGCGGAGGATCAGAACGGGAGGCGATCAATACGTGGAAGTTGCGCGGGCAATGCTCGAGCAAGAAAGTCACTGCCTCATGAACTTCCTGACCGTGGATAAATTGATAATCATCCAACTCCAAGACCATCTCCTGGGCTGTTCGATCCAGATCATTGACGAGACTGGTCAAGACCGCCTCCGGCCGCGCCGGTTGAGTTCCCGCCATGAGCTGCCATGCCTCAGCGCCGACGCTGCGGTCTGATGTTTGTAAAGCTGCAATCAAGTAAATCAGGAAATGCTCAGGTTGGTTATCGCTCTGATCCAAAGACAGCCAGGCTACATGCAAACCACGATCTGCAATACTCGATTCGACTACGGTCGTTTTGCCAAATCCGGCGGGCGCAACAATTAATGTTAAAGGACCTCGTAGTCCCTGCGCCATTCGTTCGCAGAGCCTCGGCCTCGCAACCAACCCAGGTCGGATGAAAGGCGGGAATAGTTTCGTGCGGATGAGCGAATCAGACTTCTGCATCCTGTGGACTCAATTCATAAAGCCGCGATGACGTCACAACCAGACATAATTGAGCTACAACCGGGCGAGTTGATTTTGCAACGCGGGTCTCCGCTTATATTTCTCCTTGGTCTCCTCCAAATACTTCCTCCATTCATCCGTTTTTCCAAGCAACTTATAGGCTTGTTTCGCGCGTGTGAGCCAGGCGGCGGCAATTGGATAATTTTTGCTCTTGGCCTCAGCCATTAAACGTTCTGCGTGCTTCAAACTGACCTGAGCAACCCATTCCGGCCGACGAGGCAAGACGCTGTCAGCCACTGTTTCGACAACGGAATACCACACGTCACGTCCCTCGGCCACTTTGATGGCCTCATCCCATTCCTCTTCCAACAATAACACTTCTGCTAGAACTTGTTTGGCGTACGATTTGCGAAGTTTCGCCATCATCTCCGGGCGCAAACTTCCCCAATCGGCTCCTGCCAGGCGCTTGATCGTCTTATAGGTTTCCAGGGATGGATTCTCGCCAAACGCCGCCAGCCATGCTGTCAGAGCTTGTTTTGTCCGTCCCTGCGCTTCTTCCACGGAACCCAACCATTCGCCCAGCCCTGCCCTTGGACCTTTCAGTTTCAATCCCAGTTCGCCAATTTCAATGGCTTCAGCTACGAGGCGAGACTCTCGCAAGCGGCGGGCGACTTGCAGGGATTCTTCAGCAGTGGTCAGGTGCTTTTCGGCATATTTCACAGCCTCTGCTGTCTGTTTGAGATCGCACAGCTTGAGGACATAACGCAGATGGCGCTCTTCCTTCTTGCAGAGGGCAAGATACTCTTCAGTGCGACCTTGCCGG
Source organism: Chloroflexota bacterium (assembly GCA_021787595.1). Lineage (GTDB taxonomy): Bacteria > Chloroflexota > Anaerolineae > Anaerolineales > Villigracilaceae > Fen-1038. The sequence continues at coordinate 107,441 of JAJYLQ010000002.1, forward strand.
TCCAGCACATTTAACTTGGCTTCGGTGAGGTCATCGAAGCCTGACACAACAAGAAAACCCCATTCACGAAGCTCATAGCCACCTTCCTCATTCCAGTCCTCGTCTTCATCCCAATCATCCGGCTCATCATCTTCGTAGATTTTTGATCCTGACCCTTGAGGGGACGCCGTCTCTTTGGGTATATCGTCCCAGCCATATTTCGCGGCCTGAACGGCAACGTGCAGGTTGCCTTCCATCCCGTAATCGCCGGTATAATCAATCAGCTTCTTCAGCCTGCGGACCAGTCTGTCCCGTTCGACCTGGCTGAGTTCCATGCTCAAAATTGCCTCCGCTAACGATGTGCCCAGTTCGCCCACGAAGCCGCCCAACTCACCGTCTGAGTCGTCAACATATTCAATGGCGCGACTGGCTTCTTCGAGCAATACGAGCAGAATCTCGAGCGCCGTCTCGGCATCCCCGGCATCCAGGAATTTCACGGCGGATTCCTGCACTTCGCGCAATTGATTTGCCAGTCCGCCCACATGCCAATACGCATCCGACATTCTCATGCCATCCAGGCTGTGGACGATACCGAGAATATGACGGCGGTAGACTTCGATATCCACTTTTTTCTTGCGCTGCTTTTTGGACTTCGAAGGGACGGATGTCATGGCTTCGATCCGGTCATATAGATCGGGCTCTTCCTGAATCAGTTTGGTTAGAATTGCGATGAGATCGTTATGATCCAGGTCAGCCAGAAGTTCCGCGGGCGCTTTGCGCGCGGCGAACGATTTTGGCTGATGCAAATAGGCATGCAGCAGGGCAACAATGTGTTTGCAGTAGCCGCCATATTCGTAGAGACACGTGCATGACGTCTCCGCGATGCCCGCCTCATCCAGTTCCACTTGCACCCGGTAATAGGGCGCATAGGTGCCGGCGCACTCGCCGCTCAACAGGCTCCCCTGAATGGCGGTATTCGAAACCGCGCCTTCTCGATAGTATTCCTCACCGCGCCGAAAACTTTCCGGGCCCGCCCCGGCGCGGATCATGCTTTCCGTGATTTTGGGTAATGCCATCTTGGTTTACCATTCATCAATCACAAAATTGCCTGCAAAAGGATTTATGAATCGAATCCCTTCCAACGTTTGCCCGTCTTGAAAGTCTTCCGTAAAGATCACGGGCACTTGATTAAGTCTGGCACATGCCCAAATTTGGGCATCATAATAGGAGAGCATGTGATCGCGCACACCGCGTGCGGCTTCCAGAACAATTTGGGGTGTTAGATTGAAGACAGGAAAGGCATTTTGCCAATCGCTGATTTTATCCATGATTTCATCTGCAGAAAGACCTAGCTTCGCCAGAGCAGCACTTGCGAATTCGGAGAGGCAGTGTGTGCTCAAGCGACCCTTTTCCTCTGCTTCAAGTTTGAGCAAAATGGCAATTGCTTGTTCTTGCCGTGCCTCGTCGCGCGGATCGAACGTATAGATCAAAATGTTTGTATCCAGCAGGATAGAGGGCATGATTAACCCCGTTTGGGTTTGGACCAGCGATTCTGCCGCTCTTCATACAACTGTTCTCGGTTGAATACATAAGGTTTGCCTTGCAGGAGTTCGGGCCGCCTCCGAAGTGAACGCGCATAGGCGATGATATTATTCAGCGCCTGCCTGCTGCCCTGGATAGGTGATACAGAGGATTGAGCCTCACGTTCCAATGCCTGGCGAATTACCTCTGCTTCGCTTATACCTCGCTGTTTTGCCAAGCGTTTAAGTGTCAGGTTGTGCCGGCGGGGCAGATATATCTGTTTTCGGATCATGTGCTCGGACATAATGCTCTCCTTTATACATTATCATTATACATCACTCCTATGAAATCTGCATCCCCCCAATGGGCATGTTTTGAACTTCACAACTGCACAGAGAGCTGTCCTGCGCGGTATATATCTGGTATATGGGTATAAATTTCGCGCTGTAAACGATCACGCCGCGGCGAATAAACAGGAAACCGCCTGGTTACTCAACTGGACAGGCGACTTGCCTGTCTAGTTTTGATTCTATGATCTTGTGGGAAATGGTTAAAACCCAAATTGCTCAATGACCGGGTTGATACCGAATCTACTTCCTGAGCCACCCGCTATTAGAGTCATTCCAAGTCAAGCGATTATGAGCCGCCTGCGCTAACCGCTGCGACACGGGCTCGCTGTAACAAGGCTTCCATGTCGTTCACTGCGTATGGTTTCTTCCACAGCACAACCAAAAACGAAGCCTTTGAATAGCCCGATTGTCCAATAATGATATATGTTCCACACGGCCGGTTGAGCAGCCTCGGATTCGTGAAAAGGAGCAACCCAAGGACCTCTTGTGGATAGGGTAATCGAGTTGTTATGTGATGCCAATCACTTCCGCCAAGTCCTTGCTTCTGTCCAGGAAATACAATGTTTATGGAGGGAAACTTTCTCGACTTCACGGCGTGGATGTGATTCGAACGGTCCGCGATCCGAATTGATTTCCATTAATGCTGCCAGCGACGTATTCTTTGATATCGTCCCATGAGGCGGCCAGCATACCTCTTCGGATCATGCGGTCGAATGTAACTACATGCAAGCTGCGAATCGTAGGCGGAATATCATCACATATTTTCTTGAAGGTTTTGCCGTTCGCCCGGAAGGCGCGCATCAGAACAACAAAGGAGCCCTCGGGGGTACAACCATCGCTGAAAACCCATTCGCAATCCACATCGATCTGCAGCGTAAGCGCCTGCTTTGTGGATTGATCCAGTAACACTTGGGAGTCAAGCACACTGAATCTGGCGTCAATCGTTTCTTCTAGCGAATCCGAGCCAATCATGGCGCTGTTCAGGATATCTACGACGCCTAATGTGTTTGGCTTCGGAGTCGCGGAGGGAGTTGGAGTCCAAGCAGTTGCTGTGAGGGTCTGGATGACCGCATGTTGAATCGCGGGGTCTGAAAGATCGGGACTGCAGGCGATCAGGAAGACCAGGAGCAAGAAAGGTAACAGTCGTTTGAGCATAAACCACCTCTAGGTAATTGTCGTACTTGTTACCGACAGGCTGTTGGCAAGAGCTTGTTCACATCCACGTTGTTGTCCACAACGCTGAAGTTGCCGGCCGTGATGCTCATCGGTTGGAAGGGCGGAGTATACTGGCCGGCTGGTTGCGCAAGTTGCAGGGTGTAACAGCCTACAAAGGTCTGGATTGACGCATCAGTTTTCTGGGCGCGCATTGCCAGGGGCTGTTTGTAGTATAGGCCGCCGGCTACAACCTCGCTTTGTGAAGTTCCAAATACAGCGATAATCGTCGTTGTATCGGCATAGCCGGTTACATATTGATCGTACGGTCCGGGATAGATGGTTGGATTCTGGTAATAGCTGTATGCCCTCACATATTCTTTACGGTTCAGGGCGTTCAGCAGCGAACTGACGGTCTCAAGCGGCCCGCTGCGATCATCCAGAAAGTTGTTCTTGTCAACATTGATTGGATTGCGGGAAACAGCCGCCGCGGGACCATTGGTCGGATAGGCGCTGCAGGCCGTGGCCAAGGCGCTGGCATCGTCAACCGAAGGATCGTAGGCTTGCGCAGAACCCCAGATGATCCCCATGGGGATGAACGGTGGTACGCTAAAATTCTCGGGCCGCGCCTGGTGGATCACATAGCAGGCGGCCCAGTTTGCCCGCACACCGTTGATGGCAGAAGCTTTGAGCAGCACAGGCACCGTGTAGTAGATCAGTCCGGCACTCGTCCCTGAGGTGATTGAGCCAAATACCAAGTCTACCCTGCTTGTATACTTATACCCGCTTACAAATTTTGAGAAGCTACCCTGCGTCCCGGATGGATTGATCCAGTAATTGTAGGCACGCAGGTATTCGCCGCGATTCAGCGCATTATAGTACGATACGATCACTTGGGATGGCGTACTGCGGTCGTCAATGTAGTTCTCGGCAGGGATTGGGACCACGGCCACAGGCATGGTGGGAAGGGGTGTGAAGACGGCCGCCGAAGTGGCCGTGGCCGGTAGAGAGGTCGCCGTGGCAGGAAGCGATGTATTTGTTGAGAGCTGCGTTGCAGTCTCTCTCGGCGTATGTTCTATTCCAATTGTGAAGGTTTCATTACAGGCGACGAGGGCCAGCGCGACAAGTAACAGAGCAAAAGTGCGGGTATTCATTGGACCTCCGGGATAAGTATATTTAGGGCGATTGTAGTGGTTCAATGCCGCGAATGGGTAACGGACCAGTTACGGTTCCGGGATGGGATGTTATTGATCTGTGACAGTCGTTGGCCTGGTGTCTTCAGGCGATTGGCAGATGCAGGGCGAAGATCGTTCCTTGTCCAAGACGGCTGCGCAGGCTGACGCGGCCGTTATGGCGTTCTGCAATGGCTCGAACCAGCGCCAGCCCCAACCCACTGCCCGGGACGTTTTGCGCAACCTCACCGCGATACAGCTCCTCCCAAACGTGCGGCTGTTCCTCCTTGGGGATGCCTGGACCCGTGTCGGCAACTTCGATAACGATCTCTGATCCATCTTCAAAGGCGCGCAGTTCGATTGTGTCCCCCTTTTTGCTGAATTTCAGGGCGTTCTCCAGCAGGTTATGGACTGCCAGGAGCAGCAGGTCCGGATCGCCCTGAATCTTCGGAAGCGGCCAGGGGGTGCTGGGAATGCTCAGGCTCAGGGCGCGTTCGGCTGCGCCGGGTTGTTCCTGAGCCATGCTAAAAACCTCGCGCAGGAGAGCAGATGTGTCCACAGTGGAACGCTCAACCAGGCGTACCTCTAGTTCAGCCAGCTTGCGAAGATCTGCGGATAAGCGGCTGAGGCGCAGGGTTTGAGCTTCCACACTGAGCAACGCTGCCTTGTGGGCCTCGCCGTCGGATGAGTCGGCCAAGTTGACCAGTCCAGCGCGGATCGCAGTAAGCGGATTCTTCAACTCATGATCCAGCCGGCGCAGGAAGCGTCTCCGCTCTTCATTCGCCGCTTCAGCCGCCTCCTTGCGGATACGTTCCTGCCTCCGGAGCAGGAGGATTCCAAGAGCTGCCAGTCCGCTCAGACCCACACCTCCAATGAGTGCGAGCGTTCCAAGATCGGCGCGCAGATACACAATATGATCGTTCACCAAGTCATAGGATTGAAACAAATACCATGCCGCGAGTACTCCCAGCACACTGGGCGCCAGTACGATGACCCACCGCCAGACTCTCATGGTTGCGCTTCCACCTTTCCTATGAATCGATAGCCTTGGCCCGGAATGGTTTCAATGTAGCTGGGATTGGCCGCATCCTCCTCCAATGCCCGGCGCAGTTCTGCGATGCGAGTATCCACTGCGCGCGTCCCCACCGGGTAATCCCAGCCCCAGACGATGTCCAGCAGGCGCTCCCGTGAGACCAGTTCATCCGGGTGGGTCATCAGGTACTCGAGCAGCATCACCGACTTCGGTGTGAGCATCAGCTCACGGCCTGCCAACCGGACGCGGCGCGAAGCCCGATCAAGGGTCAGTTCACCGCATGCCAAGCGCGTCGCCGCGGCGAGCGGAGGCTGGCCTGGGCGGGCGCGCCTCAACACCGAGCGGATGCGCGCCACCAGTTCATGAGGGTCGAATGGCTTGTTCAGGTAATCGTCCGCGCCCTCTTCAAGTGCCATGGCGCGCTCGGTCGACTCTCCCACCTGGGTGAGCAGGATGATCGCGGTCCAGTTGCCAGCCTGGCGCAGCCGGCGCAAAACCTCCCGGCCGTCCAACTTGGGCATCAGGATATCCAAGATAATCAGATCGGGCTTCAAGGACGCGATCTTTTCAAGGGCTTCCTGGCCGTCCGAAGCCACGTTCACAGAGAAACCGGAGCGGCTTAGAAAGGGCGCTAGGTTGTCAGTGATGGCCCTTTCGTCATCCACCAGGAGGATCGAGGGATTCGAGTTCATGGATTGTCGCCGCCAGTTTGTGCAAGAGTAATTATCGCACTGAATCGAGAAAACGGCATGAATGCAAGGCCCGACTGTGCAACCACTGTCAGAAAAGCAATGTCTCCTGATAGAACAAACCCGCTTATTAAACCAAGCATCACATCACGGTCGAATTCTGATTTTGACTCAGGTCAATCCAAAAGGAATGTCGCAACGGATATCTATGGACATCCAAAGGCGCGTTTGCAAGATGAAGCGGCGGAAAAGATCGAGGAAGCGGTCACTCCAATTGCAGTAGATTTGCAGCAGTGAATGGAGCGATTGAACTTCATATTCATCAGACGTAGGCACGAAGAATTTGAAATCAGTGGGCGTCACGCCGCAAGGGAAACGGGAGACCTTGGCGTGTCGGTGTCTCTCAGCGAGCACGAAGTCCACCGGCGGACCTTCCTGGAAAGTGTCGCCACGGCAACGCTTGAAGAAACGCGGGCTGGAAGAAATCTTCATGAATTTGACGAGGTCCAATGAAACTCATTGATCTATTTTGGGCAGAAGCGCTCAGAATCCGACGTATAAAAACGTTATGGGTGGCCGTTCTTCATACCCGCGTTACTTTTTTGTCACTACTTCATCGGGAGTTGGAAGCCTGAACCGGGAAATACACCGTGGAGCAGTTACATTTCCGACGGTGGGCAAACATGGCTGATGTTCGTTGGCGTCATAGCAATTGTCCTGCAGGTTGCCCTGCTGCTCAACAAGGAGCATGCCTCGAACGCCTGGAAACAAATCTTTAGTATGCCGGTTCCTCGGACAGCGATCCTACTCATCAAATTCGTTTTTGCAGCCTTGCTTATCGGTTTGAGTAATTTATTGTTCTTTGCAGCAACCATGATTTCCAGCCTACTACTGACCCTGATTGCGCCACGCTTGCACTTCGTCCCCACCTTGTACGGCGTTTTCCAATTTACGTTGATGATATTCCTTGCATATTTTGCTTCCTTTTTCCTGATCGCCATACAACTCTGGCTGAGCATGCGGGCAGGAGGGAATTTGATGATACCGGTTGGCCTTGGTGTTCCTGCGGGTCTATTGAATATTTTCGCACGCGACATGACGATTATGCAGCGCTTCTTCCCGTGGCTGCGACCAGGCAGCACCATGCGAGTCATGGGGTTTTTTCCGGTGCTCTTCGGCCTCAATCTAACGGACAAACCATTTTCGGTATCCTCTTATACAGCCTTATCGGTTGCATCCCGACCTTTTTATTGACAATGTGGGACATTAACAGAAATGATGTGCAACGAAGATAGAGGTGCAACCCCCCATGGGTACCCCGATAACCATCCCCTAAAATAGCGCCGCCGAAAAGTGCGAAACTTCGCAGCAAAACAGGCAAGAAGCAATTTATATTGTCAACACCCCATTTTGGGTGCTGTTGCCGGGCATGAGAGATTAGGTAGTGTCTCGACACAGACGTTTGGCGCCTGCCAGAATCGGCAGTAGTCTATCCGAATCGCTGAACGAATCCGGCAGCACAAGATAGCCCGCGCCAGCATGTGGCCGCAGGTCTCGACATCCCAAAGCGAGTGTGTCCTTCGTGGTTCAGAAAATTCTTGCACACTTGTACCTGCGCAAGTGCAGGCAAAAAACAGGAATTTCACTCATAAGGATTAATGTCGGTAGACGGCCATACGTTCCGTGGATTTATCTGTTTTCGCTGTGTAACGACCATTGAACATTTTTGACATTCCTTTTCTCCAATAAAGTTGTTTTCTGCTTCTCAATATCTTCCTTCAACCATGCAACTGTTTCTTTCATTGCTTGTTGTAACGTCGCGCCTTTCCAGCCAAATGCTTTCTCGGCTTTGCTCGAATCCATGATGAAGGGTTGATTCCATTCATACAGCATCTCAACAGACTCGCGAATTGTCGGATCGAACAAACCAAGAATGCCCATTATGGCTTTGCCAGCCGCCAGCACTTTGACTTTGCGACCAAGTTCATCTTCCATGATCTTGACCAATTCATTTTGCGTGACTGCCGCAGGACTGGGCGTGAACCAGATTTGCCCGAGCGCATCTGCGCGCGTGCCGAGGGTCGCCAGCAATTTCCCAAAATCGGGTGCGTACGAAAAAGTATGCGGCTGATCCATGCGCCCAAGCAGATTGATGGTTTTTCCAAGTACAGCAGAGCGGATCGCCACACCGGTAAGAAAGGCACGATCATCGGGGCCAAAGAAATTCGAGGCGCGTCCGATGGCGGCGCGAATCTTTCCGGCACGATGCGCGTCCATCACCGCGTTCGCCATCTGTGCGCGGATTTTTCCTTTCTTCGTATGCGGTTGGTAAGGCATGTCTTCACGAATGGGCTGTCCATGCATGCCGCCGTACATGTACAGATTGTCGGCCATAATGAACTTTGCTTTATTCGTTTCCGCTGCCTGCAAGATCGCGGACTGGAGGCGAGGGAACTTCTCTGCCCATTCTTGATAAAGTGGTTGTGCGCATTGGTAAATTGCCACTGCGCCTTTCGTTAACTTGATGTTCTTATTCGTATCGTATGCGTCGCCTGCCACAATCTCGACTTGTTCCGGCAATCGGTCTGCTTGGCCTGAACGGTTGATCACCCGCACACGCTGGCCCATCCCGACCAGTTCGCGCGCCGTCCACTTTCCAAGCGGACCCGCTCCAAAAATTACATGAAGTTCTGACATGGCATCCTACTTCCCAAATTCAGTGATTTTATACGGCTGTCGCTTCAGTAAATTTTCTGCGTTATATTGCCTGGCTCGCTGCCCCCAGCCGTAGACTCCCATCGCGCGATACAACCAAGCCGGAGTAAATGGCTTTGCCAATAGTGCTTGAGCTTCTTGCGGAATGGTCATGCCTTGGGCCAGCGATTCTGCGGCCAGATCAAGAGCCTTCTTCAACGGGATGACGCGTCCATCCAGCTCATTCAACGGCGTGCCATGCACCATTCCTTCGCCCGCGCCCAGGGCCAGCGAGCCTGCCCATTGGAAGTGATTTAGCCGGGCAAAATTTTCACAGATCGCTAATGCAGTTGCGTTGTGGCCTGACTCAGGGAACCCACAATTCGCAATTGCGGCAAATAATGGATGGGGTCCGGTTTCGCTTTGGGATGCGTGACGCGCGGCGATACGTTCGAGCGCGTTGATGACAGGCGCGGGAAGCGAATCCACGTATAACGGGAAAGCCAGCAAAACCAAATCGGCCGCGTCAAGAGCATCCAACATGACTTTTGTTCTTTCTGCCGAGCGGATGGTGGTGTGAATATAGATGGTCTCGGTCTGAATGTTGTGCCTGCTCAATTGTTCAAAGAGATAACCGCCGAGTGAATTGGAAGTGCTTTTGCGCGTGCACGGACTTCCCACAAGCAATACAGCGCGTTTGATGGAAATTGGTTCTATGCTTCGGCTCTGACTTTCAGGCAATGCCGCTGATTCGATCCTTTGTTCCGCTTTTAGCTCATCCAGCCAATTCTGCACCGATGACTGGATCTCGCTTTCATTCTGATTCGCTGCAACCACTCCCGTGACCCTTTTCTTCGCATAAAAATTGATGGCGTTGCGGTGGGTGAGATGACGGAAGATGGCTTCACTTTGCGGATCGGGTTGATTCAGCCAACCGACCGCCAGGAAATCCGGATAGGCGGGATAACGCCGCTGGTGATGTGTCTCGCCATTGACCTTCGCAAAGAACGGCAGGACATTTTGAATTTGATGATCCACCATTTTTTTTAGCGAGGATGAATAGCCGCCAAATGTGATCGGAGTGAGATAGACCATCAACTGGCAATTGGCAATAGATCTGGCGATGAGCCGGTTGTCATCGTCCACATTGCAGAGTCCCGGGCTGCGGACCCAGCAGAAGAAATCCCCTGCGCAGTTGCCGATCCTGCTCTTGTACAACTGCACATGCTCAATTTCCCAGCCGCACGCTTGCAGCTTCTGGTGCAACACGGAGTAGACGCGCTGACCGGTAGCATCGTTCTCGTTGGAACCATTGAGGATAATTGCCTTCATAGGATTCCTTTCACGGGATTCTTGAATAAATGAGCAGGGTGTGTGAGACATGGAAGCCGACGAATATGGCCGCGATGACTATAAACATCCATGCTTTGTAAAGCGAAGGGAAATAGAGTGAACTTCCCATCAAACCAATACCAGCCAGAAAGATGAGCGGAGTATATGTCGGAGCTAAAAAACCCAGAATACTCCTGCTCCAATTGCCTTGTGGAAAACGGATCAGCATTACCCAGGATAAAAAGTAGATCAAACTTCCCGCCCCGTAAAGCCATGGGCCGATCTTTTGACTTTGCGTAATAATCCGTAAAGGCATCAACAGCGGCAGAATGAAAACCATGAGTCTGAAAAAGTTCTCCCCATTTGCGGTGAAGGCTGAAATGTCTTTCTCGAAGAATTCCGTTGAGAACGTCCGAGGCAGTTTACTGGTAAAGGCCATGTTCCAAAGCATGATGGGCAGGAGCAGCCATCCGCAATTTAGCAGATAATAAGAAAGGGACTTTATGTCCATGTCTTCTTCATCCTCTGATAAATTGCTGTGTAATGGAATTCATCTCATACAGATATAAGTCATCTCCACTTGTGCCGAAGGGTGGCAGATTCCCTGCGATTTCGAGCGACACGATCCCGTGAACGCGCGCCCAGATGAGCATGGCAATGGACAATGAAATGATATCTGCCTCACCGCCATATTTCTTCCACATCTCAAACCCCGCTTTGAATTCTTCCTGGACCTTTGGAAAGGATTTGATATTCAATCTTCCCGCGAGGCGTAATTGCTCCACGACGCTGACGAGAATGCTCAACGAGCGTGCCGCGGACGGCAGTACTTCCATGAGCGGTGCTTTATAACCCGGGATGGGGGTACCGAAGATCAACTGGTATCGTTGTGGGTATGTATGCGCCCATTGGCGATATGCCAAACCAATCGCAGTCATTCGTCCAACAACATCATCCGGCGGGACTTCATCACGCGCCGCGAGTTGTGAATCGCCGAATGAGGTGTAAGCGTCAATGATGAGCGCCGTCACCAACGCATCGCGGTCGGAGAAATAGTTGTAGATGGCGGGCGCGGTGATCTTGAGCTTGCGCGCGATCGCCCGCAGGGAGAGCGCCGGCGCGCCTTCCCTGGCGATCTGTTTCCATGCCGCATCCTTGATGGCTTCCTGCAAATTCGGGATTTGTTTTTTGAGCGTGGGTCTAACCATGGCATTCCTTGAAACTAAACACTGTATATTAATAAATATACAGTGTTTAGTTATTTATGTCAAGGGATGAAGAGGCGGACGCGTGCAGGCGCGCGAAGGACAAAGCGGGCGCCGACCTTGCGCGCCGCTGACGGTCAAAGGCAAGGCACAGCCATTGGAAGTGTTTGAAGTGTTGGGATTGAAGTAGGGGCACAGCGGCGCTGTGCCCAGTAAGCAGAAGACAGTGAATCAAGAATGCGAATATGGCCCGGTTTTGTAAATGACATCAGGAGATTCGGATTGCCCGATGGATAAATCCTATGTTGCATCACTAGGTGTTTTCCGGTGAATGTCAACTGAGAGGTATAATAGGTTATCGCCAAGTTAAAAGGAAAAGGGAAATATGTTGGAAGTACTCGGATGGTTGATTGGGTTTGTTATATTAGCTTTCGGTTCGCTCATGATTATGGTGGATTTGCAGATTCGACATCGAGGTGGGTGTAGATACTTGCAGGCAAGTTGAGCAGACGGAGGATGTTGCGCTGCGGCTGATCCCGCCCCACCCCAGCCGCAGCGCTTCCTTCGCGAAATAGTGCCGCCATTGGACCTCATTCAACTCAGCCTTCATCGAGCGATCATATTCATCGGTCCCCATGCCTTCATTATAGTTTAACTATATTGTTTTGGGAGAAGACCTTAGTATAACTGAGATCAGTACCTGAAAGATTAGCTCCTAGGAGATCCGCACCCGAGAGGTCAGCCCTTGAAAGATCTATTTTAGTAGGTTTATTCTCTTTTAGCCATTGGCTCCACGTATTATGGCCCCGCTTCAAAATCTTGACTTGTTCTTCATTCGCCATTGCCTCTACCCTCCTTCCAAACTTTATTCACAAAATTCACCAGTTGTTCCATCCCTTTTTCCACTGGCGCGGTATCAATGTATTCATGGACGGTATGCGCGCCTCCGCCAGTCGTAACTCCCAACACCAACGCGGGGTAGCCGCGGCTCAATGGAATATTTGCATCCGTCGAACCGGCAGTCAATTCGGCCTTCCATCCCAAGTCGCGCAAACATTCCTCGCCCAGTTTGACGAGCGGATGATCTGTCGGAATTTCCCCCGCCGGGCGCCGGCCGATGATCTCGCATTCGATCGTCACGCCTGGATGACTCGCCGCATGGATCAAATCTTCGACTTGTCTGATTAGTTCATCGAGCGTGTTCGGATTTTCAGAACGCAAATCCAATTCGAACGTCGCTTCGGCGGCCAGCACATTGACTCCCGTACCGCCGGAGATTCTGCCCACATTCAACGATGTCCGCGGTACGGACGGAACATACAATGAAGTGATCTGGGTCACGAGACGCGTCAATTCGTGGATGGCGGACGGCTGGCCGTAATCCGACCACGAGTGCCCGCCCGCCGTCCGCGCGGTGACGCGATAACGGCGCACGCCAATGGCGCGGTGATACACGTGTCCGAGCGATGCGCCTTCGATGACGAGATAAGCCGTCACATCCGCGCCGAAGCGATCCGCAACCGCTTTCATGCCGCGCAAATCGCCCAGGCCTTCTTCGCCGGCATTTGCCACGAACCAGACGTCGCCCGGCAATTCGATCTTCCGTTCGCGCAATAACCACGATAACCCAAACAATGCCGCGACGCCCATCGAATTATCGCCGATGCCCGGGCCATAAATTCGATCCGGCTCGCGCGTCACGTGCAAACTTGTGTTGGCGGGAAAGACCGTGTCGAGATGCGCCGAGACGATCAGCGGTTTTTTCGATCTTTCTTCTTTCGTCTTTTCCAATACGGCTAGCCGCCCAAAGACATTGCTTACAGAATCAATCGAGACATCCTGCAATTTCTCGCCAATAAATAAATCGCGCACAAACTCCGCGCGCCTCTTTTCCTCGAACGTCGGCGCAGGAATCTGCTGGATTTGGATCACAAGCTCGAGAAGACGATCAATGAAATTCGTCATGATTACATTTCACCTTTTGCGCTTCACTTCTCGCTTTTCTTTTTACGTTCTGCTTCCTGCTTTTTCCATTTACTTTTTACGTCCTGCGTTTTTCTTTTGTTTTTTGCGTTTTGTGCTTTGCGCTTGTTCTTTGCGTTTTGTGCTTTGCTTTTTGCCATCACGCCTCTCTCACCCAATCCTTCAACGCGTTCAAACGCGCCTCCGCCAAACCGGGCAGCACATCCAGCGGATAGAACGCACCGCAGCCTTCCACTTTCAATGATGCCGAAACATTTCCATACAACGCGGCTTGCAGCGGGTCATACGTTTTTCTATAACCCGCGAGAAAACCGCCGCAGAATGCGTCGCCTGCGCCGGTCAAATCGGCGAGACGCGCGGGATAGGCCGGAATTTCCCATTTGTGTTTGCCGGGCGCATCATACACCGATTGTCCCAACGCGCCGCGCTTCACCACCACGACCTCGCATCCGTACTCGCCCAGCGCCGCGGCCATCTCCCACAAATCGTGCGTCTCGCCCCAAAAGAGTCCGCGCAGTTCCTCCTCGGACGGCAGAAACGCCGTCAGCCCGGCGATGATCACGCGCAGGTCGCGGAAAAACGGCGGGGACATGTAACCCGGCGACGGGTCGAGTGTGAACGTGGTGGCTGATCCTGCTTTGAATGCAGCCATCAATTGATTCTGACTCACAAAATCCAGCGGACAAAAATGGACGGCTTGCGTCTCGCGATATTCGATTGGGATTTCGATTGGAAGCGGCGCGAGGAAATCGGGCTTTCTCGCATCTTTCCAGACTTCGGGCGGACTCTGATACCCAAGCAGCGCCTTCGGGAAAGTCAGCTCGCGCCGCGCGAATTGCGAGACTGGTGCGCCGCGCGTGATCTCGAATTTTTCGTTGTACGCGTGAAAGGATCGCAGGTCAAGACTCTGCTCGAGGATTTTGATTCCATCAATATTCATGCCGCGCGACTCGATCTCTTTCAGCCACGGGCGCGGATAATCTTCTCCGACGCGCGCCAGCAGGCCGATTTCCTTTTCCCATGCCATCAATCCGCCCGCTGCGTACAGCGCGCTGCCGCCCGGCGCATCCAGCAGCGGATGCCCAGCGGGAGGCAGAATATATTCGCGCGTCATGCGCCCGGCGATCACAAAAGTTGGTTTCATTTATATTTGCTCACCTGTGCCTGCGAAGTAACTGTGCCTTTCAGTTGCGGCACGGGCGCAGGCAAGCCGCCGCCGAGGGCAAATGTTTCCTTATGGCAAAAACACATTCGATGCCGATTCGACTTGCGTTGCATTCACCGGAAGCAGAAACGTAAAATTGCTTCCTTTTCCTTCGACGCTTTCAGCCCAGATGCGACCGCCGTGCATCTCGATCATTACCTTCGCAACCGAAAGCCCGAGTCCCATGCCGCCGTGACGGCGCGTAAGATGCGACTCGACCTGGTAGAAACGTTCGAAGACGCGCGGCAAATCTTTTGGGGGAATGCCGATGCCATCGTCAATCACCGAGACTTTTACATATCCCGGCACCGACTCGCCGGAGACAAAGATATGTCCGCCATCGTCGGTAAATACGATGGCATTCTTGACCAAATTGCTGAGCGCAATGGAAATCTTTCCGGAATCCGCTTCCACAAATAGATCATCGCGGCCAAGCTCGGCGTTCAGCGTAATATTCCGTTTTGAAGCCATATCTGAAAAGGAAGTTACCACTTCCTCGATGATGCGCGCCATCGAAACGGCCCGCTGCCGGACTCGCGCGCTGCCGGTTTCGTAATTATCCACATTGGACAGGCTTTCGATGATCTCCTTCAATTTGGATGCGTTCTTGATGATGACATCCAGCTGCTCACGATGATCCTGTCCCAGCAGCTCGCGCAGGAAGGTCGCATGGCCCAGGATCAATCCAAGCGGGGTGCGAAGTTCGTGCGAGGTGATGGCGATAAAATCGTTCTTGAGACGGTCCAGTTCCGCAAGCTCGGTCATGCCGGCTTCGACACGCCGCTGGAGGCCGGCATTGCGGATTGCCAGCGCGGCTGTCGCTGCAAGGGTCTCTAGGATTGTGGCGTCATCCTCGGTATAATCAGCGCTGGTTTTATTGACTGCTTCCAGCACGCCCAGCGGTTTTCCACCCGCGATCAATGGGACGGCCAGAAGCGAGCGCGTCTCGAAAGCCAGGGCGAAATCCACTTCACTGAAATGACGGGCATCCGCTTTGACGTCCGGGAGGCGAAGCGGCTTTAGCTCGCGGTATACCCAGCCCGCCGCGCTTTTGTCCAATGGAACCTGGATGCCGCGCAGTGGTTCCCATTGATGCCAGGGAGCCGCCAGGAAACGAAGCGCATTGGACTGCTCGTCGAACTCCAGTATGGAGGCCGCTTCGCTGTCAGTCAGTTCGCCTGCCGCCGAGATCACGTTCCGGAGAAACGGTTCAAGTTCATGTATGTTCTCGAGCGAGCGCACCACTTCTGAAAGGCGTTCCAGGCGGAGCAGACGTTCTTCGGTCAGGCTGCTTTTTGCGTTCGATTCTGAACTTGTTTTCATGGTCTGAAGACCACCTTATGCGGCAGGATAAATTCGGCAGTTGAGTCCATTCCTTGGACAGTGCATTGCAGCAACAAAATTATACCCGTTTGAAGGAGGCCATACACATGGCAGATAAGAAAGTTCGTGTCGCGATCATCGGCGTCGGCAACTGCGCCTCGTCGCTGGTGCAGGGCGTTCATTTTTACAAGGACACTCCCGATGATGCGAAAGTGCCGGGGCTGATGCACGTCAATCTCGGCGGTTATCACGTTCGTGATATCGAATTCACACTGGGGATTGACATCAACCAGACCAAGGTGGAAGAGGACCTGGCCGATGCAATTTTCGCCGAGCCAAACAATACGTACAAGTTCTGTGATGTGCCAAAGCTCAACGTGCCGGTGGTGCGCGGCATGACGCATGATGGGCTTGGCAAATATCTGTCGGGAGTCATCAAGAAGGCGCCGGGGCCGACTGCCGACATTGTGAATCTGCTCAAGGAAACCAAGACGGATGTGGTCGTTTCCTATCTGCCGGTGGGTTCTGAAATGGCGACAAAATGGTACGTCGAACAAATCCTCGAAGCGGGCTGCGCGTTCGTCAACTGCATCCCGGTGTTCATCGCCTCGCAGGATTACTGGGCCAAGCGTTTCCGCGAAGCCAACCTGCCGGTGCTGGGCGACGACATCAAGTCGCAGGTCGGCGCGACGATTCTGCACCGCGCGCTGGCCAGTCTGTTCGTGGATCGCGGCGTCCGCATTGACCGCACCTACCAGCTCAACTTCGGCGGCAATACCGATTTCCTGAACATGCTCGAACGCGAGCGCCTCGAAAGCAAGAAGATTTCCAAGACCGGCGCGGTGACCAGCATGATCCCGTACGACCTCGGCGCGGATAACGTTCACGTTGGGCCATCCGATTATGTGCCGTGGTTGAGCGACCGCAAGTGGTGCTACATCCGCATGGAAGGCACGACCTTCGGCGAAGTTCCGCTCAACCTCGAGACCAAGCTCGAAGTGTGGGACAGTCCCAACTCGGCTGGTGTGGTGATTGACGCGGTGCGCTGCGCCAAGATTGCGCTGGACCGCGGACTCAGCGGACCGATCGTCGGCCCGTCTTCCTATTTCTTCAAGACGCCGCCCAAACAGTTCCGCGATAGCGTCTGTCGCGAGATGACAGAAGCCTACATCAAAGGTGAAAGCAACGAGTAAAAAGCAAGAAGAAAGAAGTAAGAAGAAAGAAGGCGCGTTGACATGACGACGCGCCTTTTCTGTTATCATTGCACGAACCAAGATAATTCCATGAACCACCAAAACTTTTCGCTTCTCACTTCCCGCTTCTTACTTCCGACACTTCGACTGCGCTCAGTGCAAGCTTTGAGCCTGCTCGCCGTTTTATTGACCTCCTGCCAGTCTGCGACTCCCACCGCGGACCCAAACGCGATCATGACGCGGGCTGTGCAAACGGCCTTCGCCGCGCTCCAGCAGAATAAAGCGACCGCGACGCCGTCCCCGGCCAGCACGCCCGCTTCCACACCGACGTCCGCATCGCTCACGCCGCCCGCGCTGCCGCCAACATTTACGACCAATACGCTGTCACCGATGGTCACTCCGCACACGTATATTTCTGATTCCTGCCAATATATCAAGGACCAATGGACGTCAACGAATGCCGCTCCGGGGACAATCGTCTTTGCCATCATGTTCCACAGCATCGAGAAAGGGACAGCACAGGTCTCGGACTCGAAGAACGTCAGCGATAAGGATTTCCAAGCCATGATGAACAGCCTGCACGATGAGGGATTTACGGCGATCAACACGCAGCAGCTGGCAGACTTTCTCTATCGCAACATCAGCATCCCCGCGCGGTCTGTGGTCTTGATTCAGGATGATCGTCATCAAGCCCAAAACTTTATAGATCATTTCCTGCCCTATTACAAAAAATGGGGCTGGCCCGTGGTCACCGGCTGGATCAGCGCGTTTGGCGGAAGCGATCCTTATTTGCAGGAAAATGTGTCCCTCTCGAATCAAGGCTGGGTGGATTACCAGGCGCATGGCGTCGTGCATAACATCCCCATGAGCGATGGTTCCACAGACGAATATATAACCGGCGAATTACAGGGTTCGATCACGAACATCCAAAAATACTTCAATAAGACGCCCATTGCCATCATCTGGCCGGGCGGCGGATTCGGTGTTCGTCCCGTCCAGTTCGCGCGCAAGTTTGGCTACCAGCTGGGATTCACCATCAATCCGCGCGGGCCGATGATGTTCGATTGGATTCCGCTTGCCGATAAGACCGATCCCCAAAATCCGCTCTACATCCCCGAAGGCCCGGCCCATGATCCTTTGATGACGCTGCCGCGCTACTGGCCCTCGCAAGTCGTGGCGGCCCTGGATGGCATCCGGCAAATGGGCAATGCGGCGGCTGCGTATGCCCAGCAAAATAAAGCCGCCGAACTGCAATACTACAATATCATGTGCGCGGCGAAAGATGGGCCAATTCAATAATCGGCGAATCAACCCGGCCTATTTGGCATATCTTTATTCGCATTTCTCGAGGCTCAAAGCAAGAATGACGACTTCCTGCATGTTTTGCAAAATTGCCAATCATGAATCCAAGGCCGACGTCGTTTATCGCGATGATGAAGTGACCGCCTTCCGCGACATCCACCCCGTCGCGCCGACGCATATTCTCATCGTCCCGAACAGGCATATCGAATCTATCAATGAAATGAAGCCCGAAGACCAGCCGCTCGTCGGGCACATGGTCTTTACCGCGAAGCAACTTGCCGCGCAGGAAGGCATTAACGAAGAAGGTTACCGTTTAATTATGAATACCGGTCCGCACGGCGGGCAGACGGTCTTTCACATGCACTTGCATTTGATCGGGGGACAGCGGATGAAACATCCGATGGGTTAAATAATTTCCCCTCTCCTTTTGGGAGAGGGGCTAGGGGTGAGGGGATTATCTCTTCAACAATCCGCTCCGCTGGAGCTTGCTTTGCGGCTTCCGCAAGCGGAGCGCGTACCAGCCGAGTCCAACCCCTCCGAGAAGCAGGAGTCCGCCAAAGATCCCGAGCAGAGGCGATGGCCCCCCGCCGCTGTCGCCCGGTGCCGGCTGGGCCGCCGTCGTATCCTTGGATTGCGCGCCGAAATCCACGTAATCACTGCCGCCCGCTTTGAGGTCCAGATCAGAAGTCAGACTCGTTGTGGGATTATAGTTATCGGGAAGAGCCGCGGCAATGCTGTAATGACCTTCGGGAATATTGTTAAAACATATTCCCTGATACGCATTGGGATCGGGATTGGTCACGGTCTGCAAGGTCTTCGAATATTTGCCGCTTGTTTCCGTTACGCTGATCGCACCGCCGGCAACGGCTCCTTCATTTGCATCTTTAAATCCATTGCCATTGATATCATCGAAGAGAATGACACAAATCTGGGTCGTTCCGGCGGGCGGCGTGGGCGTGATGGTCGGCGGCGGAGGCGTGGGCGAAGGTCCGGGCGTCGCAGATGGGACAACCGGACCGCCCGTGCCGACGAGAACCTTTTGCCCAATTTGCAGGTTCGAACAATCGGTATTGATGGTTTCGTTCAACTGACGCAGCTGCGCGTCAGTGATGCCATATAGATATTCGATTTTTGTGCACGTATCGGATTGCTGGACGACGTAATAAATGTTGCCGTTCGGCAGGGCCGTATTGGTGGCGATCTGTATGCCTTGAGCCGGAGGCGCGGCCTGCGCCGGAAGGGAAAGACCGAAAAGCACGATGGCCGCGACGACAAAACTTATGATAACCAGCGGGCGAATTTTCATCGTCGAAATTATATCAGGAATAAAATCAGTCCTCCAACGGATGACCGATTTTATTCGCTTATTTGCCGTAGCGTTTTCGGATTTCCGGCAGGAAGTATCGCTCGAAGAACGCCTCCACATCGTAATCGGGCTTCCAGCCCCAGTCAGTGCGCGCCAATGAATCGTTCACATCCTCCGGCCACGAATCGACGATACCCTGCCGGCGCGGATTCGGCTCGAAGCGAATATCCGCACCGGGAAATGCTTCGAGCGCGCGGTCGCGGAATTGTCCCGCAGTCAACGCAAACGCGGCCACGTTATAAACCACGTGACGCAATTTTTCGCGCGGCACGTCGGTCAGCATCAGCAAGGATTTGATCGCGTCCGGCATCGCCATGAAAGAGATTTTCGTGTCTTCGCGAACAAAACAGGAGTACGGCTTTCCCTGCGCGGCGGCATGTAACATCTCGGGGCCGTAATCGCTCGTCCCGCCGCTGGGCAGGGTAAAGGCGGAGATCAAGCCTGGGAAACGGAGCGCGCGAAAGTCCAGCATGACCGGCGGGTTCGAGTCCAGATGACGCTGGCCGTAATAACGGCTGTAATACATCCCCAGTTTTTCACAATAGAGTTTATTGCATCCGTACATCGTGTGCGGGGTGTTGTATTCATCCTCTTTCACGCACCCGGCAGATTTCTTCACATCAAGGCTTGGCATCCCGTATGCGGCAATGGAACTGGGGAACAAGAACTTGATCGGCTTTTTATATTTCTCCGAACGATACGCGGCCAGCATCAACAGCTGCATCGTGCCCTCGACGTTGATGCGGTGCGCCTCTTCCGTTGCCACTTCCGCTTTTGAAGAGAGCGATGCCGCCAGGTGAAAAATGATGTCGAAATCGTAATCGTAAAAGGTCTTGATCTTGTAAACCAAATCCCCCTGCACATGCTCTGCCGCCAAATCCTTGATCGTATCCGGCAGCGGCGCAATGTCTGCCGTCACCACTCGATGTCCTCCCCGCTTCGATAATTCCTGCACCAGCGCCTGACCGATTTCCCCGCACGCGCCCGTCACCAGCACAGTTTTATCCGTCATTATATGCTCCTGATATGCTAGAATGGGAATGCCGTTGTATTTTACAACACCTTCGAGATTTATATGCTTCACAGCCATCATTCTTTTCGGTTGACATTCATCCTCGCCATTGCGCTGACCATCGGCTTGACGGGCTGCGCCGGTTTGGAGGACACTTCGATTCTGACTCCCCCGCCGGGAACGCCGACGCCGGTTCCTTCTCCGACGATTGTCTGGTTCCCGCCTTCGGCCACACCCACGCCGCAAGTTTTCCCCACCAAGGCGCCCACGCCCGAACAAAAACCCGGCATTGGCAGCGTCGCCATGACCGATGATTTTTCTTCGCCCCTGGTTTGGGATACCGCCACATCGGATCAGGCAGGCGTTAACGTCAGCAACCATCAATTGACCATTGCGGTCCAGCCCGGCGTCTTTGCCGACAGTTTCCGCAAAGATGTGATCCTGAGCGACTTCTACGCGGAGATCACAGCCAGCCTGAGCCTCTGCAGAGGCCAGGATGAATATGGATTTTTATTCCGCGCGCCAAACTCGGTTGCGTTTTACACGTACGCACTTTCCTGCGATGGTCATGCGCGCGTGGAACGCACCAGCGTCGCCACGCACCTGCCGCTCCAGCCGCCAACTCCCAGCGGCGACGTTCCGACTGGCGCGCCGGGTCAAACGCGTCTCGGCGTGTGGGCCGTCGGCCCGGACTTGCGATTCTTTTTGAATGGCCGTTATCAATTCAGCGTGAATGACAGAAGTTATGCATCCGGCGGGATTGGCGTATTCGCGCATTCAGTGGGCGATACCCCGGTAACAGTCATCTTTTCCAATTTAGCGGTGTACGATGTGACATACACACCGCCGACCAGAACACCAAAGCCGTAGCAATGCAGGGAAATTCATCTGAGCGAGATATTCATGCCAAATAATAAACTCAATGATCTCGATTCAAAAACCTGGCTTAAATTCCAGAAGTCATGGTTCATCCATAATCCGCCGCCGCGCCGTAAAGGGGTGCTTGTCCACCCGGCCAAATTCCCGGAGACGATGGCACAGGAATTCATCGAGTTCTTCACCAAAAAGGGCCAGGCCGTTTTGGATCCGATGGCGGGAACCGGGTCAACGCTGGTCGCGGCGCTGCGCGCCGGGCGCAATTCGTATGGCATCGAGTTGAATCCAAAATACGCAAAGATCGCAAAACAGATCATCGAAGACGAACGCGCTGCTTTGGGAAAGACAATCAACAATCTAAAATCTGAAATCATCAAGGGCGACGCGGCCAAGATTACCAATTGCCAATTACCAATCATCCATTATGTTTTGACTTCGCCTCCCTACTGGGACATGCTCCACGCCAAAGGGGCGGAAACGCAAAAGAAGCGCCGTTCATCCTCGACGCTGGATGTCTTTTATTCCGATGATCCAAACGATGTGGGCAATATTCATGACTATGAATTGTTCCTTGAAAAGCTGGTCAAAATCTACGCGGGACTAAAACCGTTGCTGCATGAAAAAGCATATCTCACCATCATCGTCAAGAACGTGAAGAAAGGCGGAAAGATTTATCCGCTGGCGTGGGATGTGGCTCGCGAACTTGGTAAAACATACACATTGAAAGATGAAAAAATCTGGTGTCAGGATAACCAGTCGCTTGCACCATTTGGATTGGGTTCCGCGTGGGTAAGTAATACGTTCCATCATTATTGTTTACAGTTCAGGAATGAAGAAAAAAATTTAGTGATATGAAAAAGCTTCCCTCTCCTTTGATGTTTGGCAGCATCATCCTGCTCTTTGTAATGGGACTCGCGCTTCGCGGGCTGGCCCTTCCCGCAATATCTGGAGACATGCAATGGGCTTATATTCCTTGGTATGATTTCCTCAAAACTCATGGCATTCAGGAAATTGGCACAAACTTCTCGGATTACACTCCACCTTATCTCTATCTGCTTTGGCTCTCAACGCTGACATCAACTTTTTTGCCCAATGTGGTGGCAATCAAATCAATTTCTATTTTTGCAGATGTTATCAATGCGTTCTTGGTCTATCGCATAGTGCGGCTCAAATACCCGATCGGCTACACGCCTTTACTGGCTGGTGCTCTCTTTTGGGTTTTACCAACGGTCATGATGAACAGCAGTCTATGGGGACAAGCCGATGCCCTATACACTATGTTCTTACTGCTTTGTCTCTATTATCTCCTAAACAACAAATCATTATTGGGCGTCATTGCTTTTGGCATAGCGTTCACGATCAAAGCGCAAGCAATTTTTATCGCGCCTTTGCTCGCCATATTGTTTTTCAAAAAGCGCATCGCCTGGCATTATTTTCTGATGGTTCCACTCGTTTATCTATTGCTTGATGCGCCCGCTTTCTTCCTTGGGCGATCTTGGCTGGGCATTTTCACAATTTACTCATCCCAGGCATATACTTTTCAGGAACTTTCCAAGAACGCACCCAACTTATATATTTTTGCATCCAGCATTTCATATGGTCTTGGCACGATCATTGGCCTGGTTCTCACTGTTCTTATTGTTGGTTGTTGGATTTTGTTGAACGCGCGTGCAAAATTTGATTTGAGCCGCAGCGCCATTCTCCTGATGGGACTGGTTTCTGTAGCCATCCTTCCGTTTGTATTACCCAAAATGCACGACCGTTATTTTTATCCTGCAGATGTTGTTTCATTGGCATTAGCCTTTTATTTCCCGGAATTATGGTTTGTGCCAATTCTCTATCAGGTCATCTCCACGTCGGCTTATATTGTTTTTCTCTTCAATGCAGCGCCGCTATTGACTCAGAGTGCTGCCATTCTGAATACATTGACAGTCAGCTTTCTGGTGTGGAAACAAGTGAGAACGTTTGCGCCCTCACCATTGTCAAAAATTTCAGCAAAAGAATCCCCGGCATAGAAGTGTTTGAATTCGACAGCTCATGATTACCATTTCTGATTTAGTTCGCATTCCCTACACACCCGATCTGACAGAAGGCGGTATTGCCTACGCCTGCCGTTCGCTCCCGCACACGTATGACCGCATGGGCGGTTCGCCGTTCGACCGTCTGCGGCGTATCGTGGCGGGCGTGGCTGTCGAGCTTGCCTTCCGACGTTATCTTGCGCAGCAAAATATTCCGTTCGATATCAAAGGCGCGACGCCATTCACTGACCCGGATCGTTATGATGTCTCACTCGGTGGGCATCGTTGCGACATTAAATCTTTTTTGATCTCACATCGGACTCAAATCACTTCGCTTCGCGCGGACCCGGGCTTGATCCTCCAAGCCCCGGCTTTGGTCCCGCTCGATCAGTATTCCTCGGACGGTCACGCCGGGAACGATATTTACCTCTTTGCATTTCTCACCGGTTTAATTGCGGCCTCGCCGGACGATATGCAAAAAGCATCCGATGCCGGGCAGCCCATTTATCTGATCCACACGATGCCAAAAACATGGGCTCGCCCGCGCGCGTGGATTCCGCTGGGGCCGCTGGTGCTGAAATCCGAATCGGATGAAAGACTAATGCTCGAAATCGGCGGGCAGGATTCGGGTCGGGGTTTTCTGACGCGTGCGACACATCTTCCGCCTCATACGCGGTGTGAAGTCAGCGCGGATTTCTATTCGCTGGCATACGTTCGCGCCAAGTCAAGACCAACCGCGCGGCTCGGAATTTATTCTCCGCCGCGTAAGGAAACGTACATCGTCGAGCCAATTGAATGGGGTAATATCTGGGTTTATGGGATGGATATTTACCTGGCAGGCTGGATCACGCGCGATGAATTTCGCCGCCGCGCCGGCTTGATCCGCGAGGGCAGCCGCGTGTTCCAATACAACCAGACGCGCACAAAAAATCTGGCTGTGCCAGTATCTGACTTGAGGCCATTGAACGAATTGTTCGAGCGCGTGCGCCAATGGGAAATGGATGGATCGTAAGGGTCATCATGGTTTCCGCTTAGACTCGACTGGGACGCTGCTGCTTTAGAGCAGCGTTTTTTGTTTAAGAAACCGCTCATTGATTTCTGGTACACTTTTCGACATGTTCAAGCAAATTCGAACGATACTCTTTGGTGCTGCCGGGCTTTTTGTGCTGGGCCTTTTACTTTACCAGGTCCCGGCAATCCAATCACGAGTAGTGTGGCATTTCGAAGTCTTTACTACTTATATGCAAAATACAATCCATCCCATTGGAAAAATGCCCACGCCCGTTATTCCAACCATGGCGGAAACTGTCATATCTTCCACGCGGCCTCCCGCAGTTTCGTCGCCGACTTTCGCAGCGACCGAAACGTCCACACCAACCCCGGTGCCTCTGCCGGCGCAGGTTGCACTCCCTTCCCCCAAATATGAATTACAGGGCATAAATAATTGCGGCCCGGCCACGCTGACCATGTATCTTCGTATGTACGGTTGGAGCGGAAACCAGAATGACATTGCCCAGGTCATCAAACCTGTTCCGCAGGATCGCAACGTCAATCCCGATGAGCTGGTTTATTTTGTTCGCAACAAAGCGGGGTGGCTGAGCGCCGACTTTCGCGTCGGCGGCGATCTCACTTTGCTGAAGAGTCTTCTAGCCGCTCAATTTCCCGTCATGATAGAAGAGGCATCGAAGCTCAATCCGCAGGACGCGATGGGGCCTGATGATGATCTATGGGATGGGCACTATCTTTTGATCACGGGCTATGACGATACGGCCAGTGTGTTCACAGCCCAGGATCCCTTGCGCGGCCCAGATCAGAAAATTCCGTACGATAAATTGATGACCGATTGGAAATCATTCAACTACGTATACATTTTGGTTTATCCGCCGGACCAGCAGGCGCAGATCCAATCCATTCTAGGCTCGAACTGGGACCCGGATCAAAACCGGAAAAATGCCCTGGCGATGGCACAAGCTGCCGCGTCGGCCAATCCATCCGATGCCTTCACCTGGTTCAATGTGGGCAGCAACCTCGTTTATTTCGAACGCTATACCGAGGCCGCGCAAGCCTTCGATAAGGCCTTTGAGATCGGCCTGCCCCAGCGGATGACGCGTTATCAGTTCAGTCCATTCTTTGCTTATTATTATGCGGGCCGCATTGATTATTTGGTTCAATTAACGGAATACACTTACAAGCCGATACCGGGCTATTACTCGGAAGAAGCCCTGCTCTGGCATGGTTACGCCTTATATAAACAAGGAAACATCGCAGGCGCAAAAGCAGATTGGAATAAAGCACTCTCGGTCCACCCAAACTATTGTGATGCCGAATACGCGATCAATAATTATATCCAGGCAACATATAATCTCTCGACTTGTGTTCCATAAAAATAAGCCGCCGATTTATTCGGCGGTTTGCTTATTTCTCCTGGAAACTATATCCTCCTGGAAAGGTTTGAATCAGGTAGGACGTTTTTCCTGTATCAAGGTCAAGCTTTTTCCGAAGCCGGTAAACGACGTTCTTCAGGACCGCAGTGTCAACCGGCGCGCTCCAAACCATTTGCATGATCTCGTCGTTCTTGAACACATAGCCGGGGCGGCTCATCAAGAGATGCAATAGACGGAATTCAAGATTCGTTAATTTGATCTCCTCCCCTTTCGGTTCGATCGCGGACCGGCGGGCCGGATCCAGTTTCAATTTGCCGGCGCGCACCGAACTCATCGGGATCGTCCAACTCCGCCGCGACCAGGCTACGATCTTTGCCAGAAAAACAGCAGGGCTGATTGGCTTGATGACACACTCATCCACGCCGGCCTGGTAAGCCTCCAGAATCTCGGCTTCATTATTGGTGGGGAGGAATAACAGGATCGGGCTGGCGCTCAAGGAGCGAAATTTCTTGCAAAGCTCGATGCGTTGGACGTGAGGAGCATTCACATCAATGACTATGAGATCGGGAATCTCCTCCATGGAACGTTCCAAAGCCCTCTGCACCGATGTTTCGAGAATCGCCACCAATCCTTTCTCTCGAATGATATAGCCCCAAATCGGCGCGGTCGCATCCTGGTCGCAGACCACAAAAACTCGATGCGAAACATCAGCGTTAAATGCGGGAAATACTGTCACTTCTGCAAACTCCACTTGCTTTGTAAGCGAATTATAATGTATAATCGGTAACGGACGGTAACAAAAACTTTCAATCTTACGACCTGTAAAGGAGAGGAGATTCTTCCTTCCCATGCAATGAGGTCAGCTATCGTAGCAAAGGAGGCTTACGATGAAAAAGCTCTTTCCCATCCTGGCAGTGTTGGCACTGATTGGCACTGCTTGCCAGTTGGGCGGATCCGCCCAACCCACCCCAATTCCAGCGGTGACCGCTTTTCCAACCAATGCAATCAATCTTAATCCGACTGCCGCACCCGGCGGCAACCAGGCTGCCGGAAGCACACGCAACAGCAATGATGGCATGACAGAAATTTATATTCCTACTGGCACATTCACCCAGGGCGGCCTCGATCCAAATGCCACACAGGATGAAAAGCCTGCCCATAAAGTTACCATGCACGCCTATTGGATTGATAAGTTCGATGTGACCAATGCCATGTATCTCCAATGTGTGAGTGCCGGCGCCTGCAATCCTCCTCAAAGTTTCAGTTCAAAGACTGTTACAAATTATTTTAACAACAAGGATTACAACGATTATCCTGTTGTTCAAGTAACGTGGGGAGATGCTGCTGCTTACTGCAAGTGGGCGGGTCGCCGCCTGCCTACCGAAGCAGAATGGGAATACGCGGCCCGCGGCACTACCATCAACACCTATCCGTGGGGCAATGATGCTCCTGATAACACACGAGCCAATTTCAATAGTGCAGTAGGTGACACTACAAAGGTTGGAAGTTTTCCGGCTGGCGCCAGCCCATTCGGTGTTTTGGATATGGCAGGTAATGTCTATCAATGGGTCAGCGATTTCTATGACGCAAACTATTACTCCAAGGGCGTTGTACTAAATCCGACCGGGCCCACTGCCCGCACCAACTTCTTTGGTCGTGTGATCAAAGGCGGCAGCTTCCAGGATGTTGCAGCAGACATCCGTATTGCAAACCGCCCCCAAGCTCTTGGACCCAACCCGGATGCTCAACAAGGATCTGCCGCTTATTTGGGTACTTTCGACGCCAAGATTGGCTTCCGCTGCGCATCTGATAACTGATCTATAACGAGTTTAGTCCATGCGGCGTGATACCACGAGTGTCACGCCGCATTTCATATTTTAAAGGCAGCCGGATGCAATTAATTGACTTGCCTATGGACCTGTGGTATTATCCCGCAACAAATCAATAGCCCTGATCGGCACTCTTATCCAGAGAGGCGGAGGGATCGGCCCTGTGATGCCTCGACAACCGGTCGGCTTATGCCGAACACGGTGCCAATTCCGACAGATGGATATTCTGGGAGATGAGAGGGCAGCCGTTGCCCCATGTGCAATTGCCCTTTCGTGACCGAAGGGCAATTTCATTTCTGGAAAGGAAACAACATTATGAGCAATACTTTCATGACATCCCCCAAGCTGCTGTTCACATCCGAATCTGTAACGGAAGGCCACCCGGATAAGATCTGCGATCAAATCTCGGACGCCGTGCTGGATGCCTGCCTCGAACAGGACCCGATGTCGCGCGTGGCCTGCGAAACAGCCACCAAGACCGGATTCGTCGTCCTGTTGGGTGAGATCACCACGCATGCCTACGTCAACTTCGACGAACTCGTTCGCCGCGTCGTAAGGGAGATCGGCTATGACAGCAGCGAGAAAGGTTTTGACGGCAATACCTGCGGAGTGCTCTCCGCCATCGCCAGCCAAAGCCCGGATATCGCGTTGGGTGTTGACCATGCAATGGAGGATAAGAGCGGCGAAATGCGCGACGCCGACATCGAACACGTTGGCGCGGGCGACCAGGGCATGATGTTTGGATTTGCATGCAACGAGACTCCGACGCTGATGCCGATGCCAATTTACATGGCACATAAATTGTCGCGCCGTCTCTCCGAGATGCGTAAAGACGGCACGATGCCCTGGCTCCGTCCGGATGGCAAGAGCCAGGTGACTGTTGAATATTCACATGGAAAGCCAAAGCGAATTGATACCGTCCTGATCTCGACGCAGCACTCCCCGGATATTTCTCACGCTGAGATCACAGAGCAGGTTATGGAGCATGTCATCAACCCGTCCCTGCCAAAAGACATGGTGGATAAAGATCTAAAAGTATTTGTCAATCCGACCGGACGTTTTGTGATTGGCGGGCCGATGGGCGACGCAGGCGTGACCGGACGCAAGATCATCGTTGACACCTACGGCGGCATGGGACGTCACGGCGGCGGCGCGTTCAGCGGCAAAGACCCAACGAAAGTGGATCGCTCTGCAGCGTATGCCGCTCGTTATGCCGCGAAAAATGTTGTCGCCGCGGGTCTCGCGGACCGCGTCGAGATTCAGGTGGCGTATGCCATCGGCGTGGCGCACCCGCTCTCGGTCAATGTGGAGACGTTTGGAACCGGAAAGATCGCGGACGACAAAATCGCAGCACTCATCACCGAATACTTCGACCTGCGTCCCGGTGCGATCATCCGTGACCTGGGCCTGCGAAAACCCATCTATCGCAAGACTGCTGCGTATGGCCACTTTGGCCGCGACGATGTCGAATTCCCATGGGAAAAGACAGACAAAGCCGCGGCGCTGAAGAAGGCCGCAGGGATTCAGTAGGTTAAATTTACACTCCCGATCATGAAATGGAACTGAGTATCTCAGTTCCATTTTTCGTTCTATTGTCACATACATTTTGACTTATAATCATTTCGTGCTCGGTAAAAAAAGCGCCAATCAATTTTTCATTATCGGCGGGAAACAATTTTTGAATTAACAATACCTTCGCCATTTGTGGGACAATTTGCCAAATTGTCCCTACGTTTGCCGCTCCCGATACCGCATTGGCGAAGGTATTGAATTAAGGAGCGAACTTTTCATGAATGCCCTCTTGATTTATCCCGAATTCCCGGATACTTTCTGGAGTTTCAAACATGCCTTGAATTTCATTCGCAAAAAGGCTTCTCTTCCGCCTCTTGGCTTATTGACCGTCGCGGCGATGCTTCCATCTGAATGGGATAAACGTCTTGTGGATTTGAACGTTCGCAAACTCACAGACAAAGACCTGGAGTGGGCGGACATTGCCCTGGTCAGCGCGATGGTGGTGCAGCGCGAATCGACTCAACAGGTCATCGCGCGCTGCAAAGCCGCAGGACTCAAAGTTGTTGCGGGCGGTCCGCTCTTTACTGCGGAATACGATCAATTCAAAGAAGTGGATCATTTTATCTTGAACGAAGCCGAGCTGACCCTGCCTCCGTTTCTGAGAGACCTCGAGCAGGGTTGCGCGAAAAGAATCTATTCTTCGACTGAATTTCCAGACCTTCGCCAGACTCCTGCTCCGTTGTGGGAGCTGGCCGATCTGAAGCATTACGCGACGATGGCGATCCAGTATTCGCGCGGCTGTCCATTCGATTGCGAGTTTTGCAATATCACCGCGCTGTTGGGACACCGGCCGCGCGTCAAGACCGCCGAACAAATCATCCGCGAATTGGACGGGCTTTATCGCCTGGGCTGGCGCGGGATTATTTTCTTCGTTGATGATAACTTGATTGGCAATAAAAGGCATCTAAAAGAAAGTCTATTGCCCACCTTGATCGAATGGCGAAAAGGCAAAGTGGGGTTTGTGTTCAATACTGAAGTCTCCATTAATTTGGCTGATGATCAGGAATTGATGGATTTGATGGCCGAAGCCGGATTCGATACGGTCTTCATCGGTGTCGAAACTCCAGACAATGACGGCCTGGCCGAATGCAACAAGAAACAAAACCAACGCCGCGATCTCGTCGAAGATGTCAAGCGCATCCAGCGCAGCGGATTGCAGGTCCAGGGCGGATTCATCATCGGCTTCGACAGCGACACGCCATCCATCTTCCAGCGGCAGATCGAATTCATCCAGAAGAGCGGAATCGTGACGGCCATGGTCGGTTTGCTGCAAGCTCCGATTGGAACGAGACTGTATGACCGTCTGGCGCGTGAAGGCCGATTGCTGGGATTCATGACCGGCGATAACGTGGATGGCACAACCAACATCATCCCGAAAATGAATATTGAATTGTTGCGCAGGGGTTACAAGACCGTCATCAACACTTTATACGCCCCGAAAAATTATTATGCGCGTGTGATTACTTTTTTGAAGGAATACAAGCCGCCGAAGATCACCGTGCCGCTGGATTTCCAGCATGGGATGGCACTCTTCCGCTCCATCCTGCGGCTCGGTATCCTGGACAGGGAACGCATCCACTACTGGAAGCTTTTCTTCTGGACGTTATTCCGCCGTCCGCGATTATTCCCGCTGGCGATTACCTTTGCCATTTACGGATATCATTTCCGCCAGGTGATGGACTCACATATTTTGTAGACGCTTTTATCTTGTGTCGCAAACGAAATTCGATCCACAAGAACCCTTCGATGTTACTCAGGGCAGGCATCATCGCCGATCCATTCGTTTGAAAGGATTCGACTATTCACAGGTCGGCGCGTATTTCGTGACTATTGTCGCGTTTCAGTGCGAGTGTTTATTCGGCGAAATCGTGGATGGGGAGATGAGATTAAATCATTACGGTGAAATCGTCCAGAAGCGGTGGGATGATATTCCGATCCATTTTCCAAATGTTGAGGCGTGGACGTTTGTTGTCATGTCAAATCATGTTCATGGGATTATTGTCATTACCAACCGTAGGGGCACAGTCCCCGTGCCCGATGACAACCGGACCAACAATTTCAAAAACCAAAAACGGGGCGAGATGACCTCGCCTTGTAAAACGGGCGGGGAAACCCCGCCCCTACATGCACCAACATTGGGACAGATTATCGCGTATTTCAAATATCAATCAACAAAGGAAATGAACGCTTTGTGCGGTGACACAATAACCAAATTTTGGCAACGAAATTACTACGAACACATCATCTGCAACGAACGCGAAATGGACAATATCTGGAGATACATCGAGGCAAATCCCTCGAGATGGAACGGTGATGACGAGAATCCGCGCCGTGGGCAACCGTAGGGGCGACCCATCGAATTGAGAAATATTTATCCGTTACTTCGAAAGATGTTTTTCATCCTCCTTTCATTCGCCCTTCATCCTTTTCTGTTATAATCGCCACCGAACAAACCAAAGGAGAGAGACTCATGCCCAAGAAGACCAAGGGCTCTATTGCGCTACCCCTCGAAAAAGAAGAGATACTCAAAGATTGCCGATTCGCCTGCCAGTCGCGGCAGGCGAGTCTGACTCCTGTAAAGGCGTAATCAGCTCAAAGGAAAATATCCATGCGGCTTATTAGTGTGAATATCGGTCAGAAGCAGACCCAGCAAAAGGGAAATCAACTTGAAACAACGGGGATTTATAAACTTCCTGTTCAAGAACCTGTTGAAATCAAGCCGCTTGGGATTCCGCAGGACGTTATCTGTGACGAGAAAAATCACGGCGGGCCGGATCAGGCCATTTATATTTATGGAACAGTTGATTATGATTGGTGGTCGAATGAATTGGGCAAGAAACTTGAGCCGGGCACGTTTGGCGAAAACTTGACGGTCAGCGAGCTGGAAAGTACACAGTTCAACATCGGCGACCGATTGCATATTGGCAACGTGATTCTCGAAGTGACTGCGCCGCGCATTCCGTGTTCAACATTGGCAGGACGGATGGGTGATCCAAAGTTTGTAAAAAGGTATCGTCATGGTGAACGGCCGGGATTATATTGCCGCGTAATTCAAGAAGGAATTATCCGAATGGGGGACGAAGTGGGGATCGAGGAATACGCGGGCGAAACAATCTCGATTCTTCAGATGTTCCGCGATTACTACGATAACCATAAAAACGAAGAGATGTTACGGCGTCATCTGCGCGCGCCGATTGCGATCCGCTCGCGCCTGGAATTGGAAGAACAACTGCAAAAGGTTTTGGAAGAGAATCAAATTTGATTTTCAAGGGGTCGAAAAATTTAAGTTGTAAATCTAGAAAATATGTTCTATAATTGTGGCATCCATCTTAGACAAGGAGATGACCATGATTCCCTTCGACCAAACTATCCACATACAAGTGAATGAGATTGCATCCAAGACTGGCAAGTCGTTCGAAGACTTGACCGACATCGTGCGTTGGACCGGCCTGACTGATCCGAATAAAATCCGCTGGATGTTGCAGCGCGAATATCGCCTGGGTTATGAGGAAGCGAAATTGCTCGTCCGCGTCATGCTTGAGTCCAAACTGGAAGGCGCGGGATAATTATGGAAAAAACGATTTCACAGAAAAATTTTCTGAACAATCTTTTCAGTTTCTATGATGAGGCTTTTGAGAATCATCACGGCATATTTCTGGACCCGGACACATCGCTCTTTCCGACGCTGGAAACGGCCTCCGCACAGGAAGCCTCCATCCCCGTTGGGAGCAAATGCGCCTCACTTGCCGCGCAGGTAACGCATGTCATCTTTTATTTGGACGTGCTCGTAAAATATTTTCTGAAGCAGGAAATCGGTAAAGTGGATTGGGGCGAGATTTGGCGCACCGTGGAAAAAGTCACGCCGGAGGAATGGGAAAATCTCAAAGCTAAACTCAGACAAACGTATCTGAGAATTGATAAACTATTTCACGAAACTGAAAATTGGGACGATGAAGATGTCGTCGGCGGTGCGATGGCTATTGTCGTTCACACGGCGTATCATCTCGGCGAAATCTGTCAAGCCTTGTGTACATTGAAAAAGTAGATGCGTTGAGAAGTTTGATATTCAGGTTAAGTAATAAGGAGCTGCCCTTCTTGTTGGACAGCCCCTACAGGATTACAGCGAAATCAAAGCTGGTTGTTTTTGCGAGCGCACTCCAGCGAGGTTGGCTTGCATGGACCATGGCCCTGTCCACGTGATCGTGACCGGAACGATCTTGCCTTTTAGGTCTTCATCCGATTCAACAAACACAAGCTTGTTGGTCGGCGTGCGGCCCTTCCAGCGTCCCTTAACTTTTTCCTCGAATAAAACATCCATAGTCTGACCGAGATATTTTTTGTTGATCTCGTCCACGATCTTTTCCTGCAATTCTTCCAACATGCGGAAGCGCCGCATCTTTTCCTCGTCCGAAACGTTGTCGTCCATGCGGCGCGTGGCGACGGTTCCCTCGCGGGACGAGTAGCGGGCCAAATGGGCCACGTCCAGCCTGAGGTCCGATAAGACGCGATAGGTTTCCATGAATTGTTCATCCGTCTCGCCGGGGAATCCAACGATGATGTCGGTCGCGATGGAACAGTCCGGAATCTTCTTGCGGATTTTTTCAATGAGATCGCGATAATCCTTTTGAGTGTAGCCGCGCTTCATGTTGGAAAGTACTTCATCATCGCCAGCCTGGATCGGGATTTCGATATGCGGCATCACCTTCGGAAGTTCAGCGACGGTTTCCATCAATTCTTCGGTGAAATAATTTGGATGCGAGGTAAGAAAGCGAATACGTTCGATACCATCAACGTCATGAACAATGCGAAGAAGCGCGGCGAGGTTTGGACCATCGGGCACATCCTTGCCATAACGATCCACGATCTGACCGAGAAGCGTGATCTCCTTGACGCCTTGTGATGCGAGCGAATGAATCTCACTGACGATATCGCCAACGGGGCGACTGCGCTCGACGCCGCGTCGGAACGGGATGATGCAAAACGTGCAAGCGTGCGAACAACCATAAACAATCGGCACATGCGCGCTGATGAGTTGACCGCGTTCGTATTGCGGAAGAATTAGATCTTCATCCATCATCGCGAAGCGACGTGTTGTCTCATTCGACTCGATGGCATGGATTTCACCTTGACTCAAAAATGAAACCAGCGGTCCCGGATCGGATGGCGGCGAGAAGACATCCACGAACGGAAGTTTGGCGCGCAGTTTGTCTGCGCCGCGCACGCCGACGAGACATCCCATTAAATTGATAATAAGGTTGGGATTTTTTTCTTTGAGCGGACGAAGCGAAGTCAAACGTCCAAGCGCTTTGTCTTCGGCGGATTGACGCACAACGCAGGTATTCAAAACAATAACGTCGGCTTCTTCGATATTACCAGTAAATGTGTAACCTAAATGCTCCAGCGACGAGCCGACACGTTGCGAGTCGGCTACGTTCATCTGACAGCCTTCGGTCCAGATATGATATTTCATCCTGCTCCTTGCATAATGTACGAGTCCGGTCTGGTTAGAACGCAGGACTTCGTAGGCTGTGAATTATACCAAGTGAGTCTGAATTCGTCGCTTGCAAGTTGTAGCCATCAACCTGTTTTAGCGAACTTCAAGAAAAGAAACGTTGCCACCCAGCTTATAAGCACACCAACGCCTAGGAGCCACTTTTTTCTCGTCAACGGAAGCAAAACAAATACCCAGCTTTGAATTGCCACGTATGGTGAAAGGAAGATGGACGCGGCGAGGGCCAGGAAAACATCCTCACGCTTCCAAGCAAACCAAGCCAAGGCCAATCCAATTGGAATTCCATATGGCCAAATGCTTGCAGACCAATTAACCCCCGATAGATTTGGAAGGCGATACCATGCCAACAGCATGAGCACGCCAAGAGTTAATACAGGTAAGAGGACGAGCCATTTTTTTGGCTTGATCCATAAGATCATCAGAACGATACTGACTTGCGGTTTCAGAAAAACAAGCCACGCGCCCCATGCGGCGGGAAGCGTGGCACCTAACATGACCAGCCAATCCAAATTTCCATTGCTCAAATCAAGATAAACGAATGGAGACCCGAACAGCAAGAGAATCGTCCACTTGTCAAAGCTGAATCTTCTAAATGCTATGAGATAGGCAGTCGCGCCGAAGACCAACCAAATCCATCTGGCTATCTGGATTGGAAATAAAGAGACCGGAGCTAGCAATAGCAATGCCCAAGGAGGATTGAAAAAAAAGGCGCGGCCTGATATGGATTTTGCCAATTCCAGACCGCGCGGCCCGCTGGATATAGGAGGCGGAAATCAATTCCGACTGGCGGCATCTCGGTCAAATAGATCACTGAAATCAAAAGAACAGATCCAACAAAGAGCCCAAATTTTGCGCGCTGGTTCAATGTGTTCATGCTATGTCGATTCGCTTGGGATTCAATATTCCGCCGGCTGCAGATTATACCAGTTGGGCACTGATGCGCATTTACAGAGTCGGGACGCCGGATTCGCAGGCGAATCCCGTTTGTCTTTATGGTAAAATCTTTCAGCCTGGAGGGATGGCCGAGCGGCTGAAGGCGCATGTCTTGAAAACATGTTTGGGTCACACCAACGTGGGTTCGAATCCCACTCCCTCCGCTCACGTCTTCCAGTAAAATATAGGTGCACCCGGGGAGGTGCCAGAGTGGCTGAATGGGCTCGCCTGCTAAGTGAGTGCCGGGGTAACTCGGTCGCGGGTTCGAATCCCGCCCTCCCCGCCAGAAACGAAAACGCGCTTCGTCAGCGCGTTTTGTTTTTCATTCGTTTGACTCTCTTGTGCCAATTCTACGGTATCGAAAGCGTCCTGGTTACGGAGATCGTTATTGGATTCGTGATGCGAAGCGTGACTTTGTATGCGCCGCAGGGCAATCTGCCCTGGAAGTTGCCCGCGAGGCCGTTAGCTCCGCCCGTCTTGAAGACAGCGCGCCCCCCTGGAACAGTTGTATTAACGGGACCCTTGATGAGCCAGTCATAATCCACAATTGCCCAACTGGTCGTTGTGACCGTAGCGGTAAAGTGGATCCTGTTTGAACCGGGACACGTATTGCTCTTGGCAAATGCGTTGACGCTAACTTTGGTGATTGTGCCCATGGGCGGCATCACAACTTGCACGCCGGGTATATCGCCGGTTGTCGTGACGCTGACCGACGGAACCCAGCACGAAACGCGGGTGTTATTCGGGTCCTGGATTTGCAGCCAGCTTGTGTTGTCATCGCGGCCCATGATTTGGGCCACCTGACCGGAATTGAGGGTGTCAACCACCTGGTAGCCAAAGTCTGGGCCGTACATGCAAGTGGTGGCATTGGACACTATCGTGGCGAGAGGCCCGCTCGGCGTCGGCGTGAAGGATGCGGTCGGGGTTGCATCAGGTGTTGGGGTCAGCGTGGGCAGTTCCGGGACCGGCGAAGAAGGCATAGCGGTCGGGGTACCGGGCGCATTTGCAGAAGTGGCTTGCGCGGGCAGATTCGATGGCGTATTTGTTCTCGGTGCGGATGTTGACGGGCTGCAGGCCGAGATCAAAATGGATGCGGTCATCAGCCAAAAAAACAGTCGAACTTTCATGAATGCTCCTTGAAGTGCAATTCGATCCCATTTATTTTGTGCATGCGCATCATATCATCCTGATGTGCCGCAGCGATGTAAAAGCTCCTGTCAACATAATATTTACATAAAATCTTCATCCCCAACTCACACAGCAAATGGAATTGCGGTCCTGAAAATGGAAGCGGCGATATTTTATTGGTTTCCGTCCCGGTTTCCATTTCTTCATTTGCAGCCTGTTACTTGAAAAATTTGAGCGCCCGGCAGGAACAAGATGTTTTTGTACCAATCAGGTTTTTCTTCGACCGATGCCCGATTGAAACTCTGGGGTTTGTCATCAACATAAATATTGGATATCTCATGCTTGCAGAGAAAGCTCAATGTATCCGAACGGCTGAAGTCGGTCGAAAAGGGAAGGAGGAATGTGGGCCTGTTGGTCAAGGGCGTGATCCAAACTCCCGCGTCGGACCCGGCGGTTTGCGGATTCCGACTCGAAGCTGTGATTCGCAACTCCGTCGAGGATATGGCAGTCAGCGCGGCCGGCGGCGTGTGCTTATCCAGCCAGTCCAAAGCTACGGCGTCATCTTGTGTCACGATCATGCAGCAGTCTGACGGATAAAAGCTGTAGCTCATGAAGGCGTGAACGATGATGGCTCCGACAAAAAGGACCGTGCCGATCAATTTCATGCCGCCGAATCCCGCGGGGACAAGGCTGCTCGAAGCCGCATATCCCAACCCGCCGAGAAGTGAAAGCGGAATGAACAAAACCATTTCGACCAGCGGCCTGTCCAACAAAGTCAGGTCGGTGACGTGCGGAATGGGAATGAATAATCCAAGCAGGAGAAAAAGTATTGACGCCCAACATGCAAACGCAAACTGCGGATGCTTCTTGAAAGCAGGGATTGACAGCAATCCAACGAAACCAGTCATCCAGACGGTGTTGCCAAGATAGGGATCGAATAATGGGCGAAGGTTGGAATTGTTTCTGATGAGAATCGATTCGATTAGAAGACCGCCTGCCATAATGCCCAGGACGAGAACACGCCATTCGAATCTCTGACTTTTCCACCAGCCCGCTGAAGCCCATGCTGTAAAACCCATTCCGATCAGGATGATCGAACGCGTATGGATCAAGAGGGAAATTGCTATGCTGAACGCGCCGACTGCAATGAGCCGGCGGGACTTGGAAAACGTTCGATATTTGCCGATCAGATAAAGGATGCCCAAACAAAATTGGGTTGTCAGCAGACTCAGGAGAGCAGGATACTTCCCCCAATTGACCGCGAATGCCGGCATATACCATCCAAAACTTCCCAGCAATACAGCGAACAAACCCGCGGCGTCCAACCCGGTCTCGAGCCTGACAAGAAAGAATAATGGGATGGCCGCGGATCCCACGATGATCTGTCCCAGGATCAACATCGCCTCGGAAATGTTCAACTGAAACGCCGCTGCCAGTAACGCTGTGATGAAGTGAAACCCGAGATGATAGTAGACGGGCACAGGCCAGATGAAATTCTTCAGCGCATTTGTTTCCGTGAAATCTTTGACGAGATTCTGGATGATCAGATAGTGTTGCGCGGAGTCGATGTAAAGCGGCAGGGGCGTCCTGGCGGCAAAAGCCAGATGAAGAAAGGTTGAGAGAAGGAGTATGCCCCAGAGCGCGATGGCGGTCAATGCAGAACCGCGGGGGTTTTTTCGCCTCGCGCGTCTATTTGCCCAAATCACCAGCCCCAGACTCAAGGCAAATGCTGCGATTGCAACCTGAACGTTGGGGCGCACATGGAACAGCACAGCCAGGGCAAAAACAAG
This sequence comes from Chloroflexota bacterium, assembly GCA_021787595.1. GTDB lineage: Bacteria > Chloroflexota > Anaerolineae > Anaerolineales > Villigracilaceae > Fen-1038. Next base: position 145,993 of record JAJYLQ010000002.1, read on the forward strand.
GATCGAAACCGGAAAGAGCGGCACGACCCATCCAGCCAGCGCCAGGGAACTGTACTCGGAAATATTGAATTTCAAATCCGCAAAACTTCCCAACCCCACAGCAAGGATGATCGTCCCCCAACTCATACATGCCAGGATGACAAAGATGGGCCACTTGTCCAGCGACAGCACCTGCCAGCTATCGAGAAGCAGATTCATTCGAAATGATCTTATCGAAAAGATTCAGGGATTAGGATATTATGGATTGGGGTATGGGTTGATCGGTGTTGGCGTTTGGGTGACAATGCCTGGCGGAGTGACAGTCATCGTTCTCGAGAAGGATGTGGTTGCCGTAGATATTTCATTTGTTCGGGTTGGGAGGGCAGTAATTGCCGGGGATGTTTCGCCAGGCTCCATCGTGGGAACCACAATGATCGGCGTTGGCAGCGCAATTGCATTGAGCATGAAGGTCCCTTGCGCGATCAGAGTATTTCCCTTGGATGAATAAACTCCAATGTTGATCGAAGTGCCAAGAGGAATCTGTTCGCCCGTGCAATATACACTTGTCGCAAAGTTTTTTGCGGCCCGGCATGGATAGGTGTACGTATCGGTATCGAATTGAACTTTCAGGTAAAAGTCGGTCGTGGAAGACGGCGGGACAAAAAAGCTGATCAGCATGTTGCTGCCAGTGTTATCCAGGCCGAAGGACGCTAAACAAAGCGATGTGGGATTTTCCCTGCATCGGGAAATTTCAGTTGTGGTTGGGCCCGCCGCGGGGGGTGTCAAAAAAGGCACCAGGCTGCAGGCCGCCACCCACAGGATCGCGGTCACCAGGACGAAGCCGATTGGCACTCGCTTTTGTTTCATCTGCGCCCGATGGATAAAGGAGAAGCTATTTTCCCAGCATCGGCATTTTGATGCCGTGACGTTTCGCGGCGGCGATGGCTTCTTCGTATCCCGCGTCGGCGTGCCGGACCACACCGAGGCCGGGATCCGTTGTCAGAACTCTTTCCAACCTGACGGCGGCTTCCGGCGTCCCGTCTGCGACGATGACCTGTCCCGCGTGCTGGCTGTATCCGATTCCCACGCCGCCGCCGTGATGGAACGAAACCCACGTCGCGCCGCCAACCGCGTTGATCAGTGCGTTGAGGATGGCCCAGTCCGAGATCGCGTCCGAGCCGTCTTTCATCGCTTCGGTCTCGCGGTTTGGCGAAGCAACCGATCCGGAGTCCAAATGGTCGCGCCCGATCACAATCGGCGCTTTGACGATTCCTTTCGCGACCAGTTCATTGAATTTGAGTCCCGCTTTGACGCGTTCGCCATAACCCAGCCAGCAGATGCGCGCCGGCAATCCCTGGAACGGAACTTTCTCTTTTGCCATCTTCAGCCAGCGATGCAGGTGCGCGTCGTTTGGGAACAATTCCATGATGGCTTCGTCGGTGCGATAAATATCTTCAGGGTCGCCCGAAAGCGCAACCCAACGGAATGGCCCTTTGCCCTCGCAGAACAACGGGCGAATGTATGCTGGCACGAAGCCGGGGAATTCGAACGCGTCGCTCACACCGTAGTTGTAAGCCTGCTGGCGAATGTTGTTTCCATAATCGAAAACCTCCGCGCCTTTGCGCTGGAATTCCAACATGGCCTGCACATGTTTCGCCATCGAAGCCATCGCCATCTTCTTGTATTTTTCAGGATCGGACTTGCGGAGCTCATTTGCCGCGGCCGCCGAAAGTCCGGACGGAACGTACATCAGCGCTTCATGCGCGGACGTCTGGTCGGTGACCACATCCGGAGTAACACCGCGTATCACAAGTTCATTGTAAATGTCCGACGCGTTTCCGATCAAGCCAACAGACAGCGGCCTGCCCGCGGCTTTATTCTCTTCAACGAGTGTCATGGCTTCTTCGAGTGTGTCCACCACGGTATCAACATAACCGATCGCGCGGCGGCGTTCGGCGCGGTCCCGATCCACTTCGACGATGAGTCCCACGCCTTCATTCATCGTGATGGCAAGCGGCTGCGCGCCGCCCATGCCGCCGAGGCCGGCCGTCAAAACGAATTTGCCTTTGAGCGAGTCCCAGCCTTTGAGTTTTGCCAGCGCGCCGAAGGTTTCGTATGTGCCTTGAAGGATTCCCTGTGTGCCGATATAAATCCACGAACCGGCGGTCATCTGGCCGTACATGATCAAGCCTTTTTGTGCCAACACATCGAAATGTTCCCACGTGGCCCAATGCGGCACAAGGTTGGAATTGGCGATCAAGACTCTCGGCGCGTCCTTGTGTGTTTTGAATATGACCACCGGCTTGCCGGATTGGACAAGCAGCGTTTCATCTTCTTCGAGATTTTTCAGCGATTCGAGGATCGCATCGAAAGCCTCCCACGAACGCGCGGCTTGACCGCGTCCGCCGTAGACAACCAGATCCTGTGGGCGTTCTGCGACTTCGGGATCGAGATTGTTTTGGATCATGCGATACGGGGCTTCGGTCAGCCACGACTTGCAGGTCAGTTGTGTGCCGCGCGGCGCGCGGACGGTGCGAGGACCAGACATGATAGACTCCTTTGAACATAAAATTCCTCCCGGTAATTATACGCCGGGAGGAATTTGAATTGATGTTTTGCTCTTATTGAAGAATTATGGCATGTTTACTTTAATCGATTCTTTTATCTGATCAAACTCTGGCATAAGGGTATCTTTCAAATCGTAAGTGGTATCCAGGCGAACGGCAATCATCCCGGTAGGCACCTTAAAAATGATTTGCTTTTCGTATATTACTTCGATGTTTGTTCCGCCTTTCATCAAATCCTTCATCTTGATCTCAAATTCCACGATATTGACTTCGAGACCAGAAGATGTTGTTTCGATCTGGGACGAAAGCACTTTATTACTTAAGTAGAATCTTGAATAGCTTCTTTGTAGTCCGCTAATAAATTTGCTGTAGTTGTTAGAGTCCTGAGTCCATGAAACATCAATAGTTGTCAAAGCATCTATTTGCACATGCCCGTTGCGAAGATCGTACGCAAACAGGCGGAATATATTTGGGTCCATAGCTTGTATGCTGGTCAGGTTCCCTAGAACAGAAGAGTTAGCACTTTCTGGCAGTTCCCACATCTTGTAGAACTCCGGCTCGTTGATGCGGAAAGCAGTCCAGCCTGAAGGAGTCACAAGTTCATACCCTAACTTCTGGTCAACGAAAAAGGTCGAACCGTCAGCTTGCTGTCGAAGAGCTGTGTTGTACGAAGAGAATATTAGTTGAGGCGTAGTTGTCGAAGTGGGAGCCGTTGTTTCGGTCAGGGTGGGAAGCGGGATGCTCGTCGAAGGATTGGCCTGCGCGGTCTGCGTCGCGGCCGACGCGTTGGCTGTCCCGGCAATGATCGTTGAGATCGAATTGGCGTCCGGCGTTGGAAATTCAGAAGGTGTGGAAAGTCCGGGCAACGCACATGCCCAGGCAAACAATCCAATCATCAATATGATCCATTCGCGATGTTGTTTATTCATGTATCCTCCAAAAATGAACACGACCTCCCAAGAATCGGGAGGTCGTGTAATCGTGTGCCCCCCGATCACGCACTTTGAGTTTGAGCCAGCAATTGTTCGAACGTTGTGTTTTTCAGACGTTTCACCAGTTCATCCTGCGCGTCGCACCAAACCGGGCGGAGCGGGCATTCTCCTTCGAACGAACATAGCCCGTCTTCCCCAACACATTCGTTCAACTGGATGGGACCATCAATGGCCTCGATGACTTCCAATAGGGAAATATCTCCTGGCTCGCGGGCCAAAGTCACACCGCCGCGTGCTCCACGGGATGTGTGCAGCAACCCCGCAATGGACAATTGTGAGATGATTTTTGCCAAAAATGAAGGTGGAATGCGCTGCTCTTCTGCCACAGTACTGGTGGCGGCGCGCTCGGTATTTCCGAGCTTTGCCAGATATAGGATCGCACGTACCGCATAGTCGGCCTGACGAGTGATTTGCATGAGGCTCCTTCCTTCTCGAAAGTATTATACCGATAATACCTGCCTGTTATAACGATTTTATTGTTCTCATCTTCACAAGGCAAGTGATAGAGGTCACGGATGAAATATGACCTTTTACTCCGATTTCTAAGCAGGCTCTCATCTTGAATTGGAAGGACAAAAAACGGGTCCATTAATGTGTGAGGGTCAGGTTCCCCGCGCCGGTTTTGATGATGAAAGTCAGCGTTGGGCCGGAACCGCTTTGTGTGTAAACATTTCCGTTTTGACTCCAGCCTGGCGCGGCGTTGACATTGGAGAGTCCGCTTTCGGTTGTTACAACCGCGTCCGTGCTTTGGGGAATGACCAAAATCAAATTGCTGAGTCCGCTCGAAATGGTGATGGTCGCATCACGCTTGAGCGCCCCGGAAAAATCCAACGTGTAATCGCCCGCGCCGCTGTTGAAGATCAGCGTACTGAAATTCGCGTTGGCGAGCCCGCTCAACTTCACAGATGAAGCGCCAGTCTCGTAACGGAGCAAAGACATCTCGCTCGCGTTTGGCTGCGAGAATGACATCTTCACGTTCGACGCGCCGTCCTTGACGGTCAGGCTGGTTAGCGATAAGCCGCCCAATTCATACGTGCCGTTATATGCGCCTGCATTGACCGTCAAATCCATTGGCGTGCTGCCAAGTTGAAGATCCCATTTATTGTGTATTTGACTCGGATAGGCAAAGTTCTTTAGCTCGCCTTGCTTGATTTGAATGTCATTGCCGTGCGTGGTAACTTGCGGCTTTAGATCGGGGACATTGTACGTGGCTGTGCCTTCGACCGAATCTTTTGCGCCCGGAGACAATTTCAAATCGCCCGCGCCAAATGTGATGGTCAGGCGCGTCGCCCCGGACCCGGGGGCATGCACCGTTATATTGTCCGTGACGTCCGGCCCGGGCGTGGGCGCCTGTGGAATCGAAAAACTGAATCCACACGCCAGTGTGCTGAGCGCGAGGATAAGAATGACTGAAATAATTTTGTAGTTCATGGGGATTCTCCTTCTGTCGTTTATACGGGAGGAGAATTGAGTTGGTTGCAAAATGCCTTGTTGCAAGGATCACTGTAAATTTCTTGATGTCATTGCGGGACCCGTGGCGCGGCAATCTCATCGGCCTGCTGACAGGGGATTGCCACGCTCGCTAATGCTCGCTCGCAACGACATGATTGCAATCGAGCTGGTTGCAAAATAAAAATACAAAAGGGATAAGGGGGTAAGAGAAAAGGTTTACGCGACCTTGCGTCCTTTGGGCAATTCCATTTGCGAGATCAATGCCGCATCCAACGCTTGCTGGATGGAACGCGCCTCGATGATCTCGATATCCTTTGGCCAACCCTCGCCCTTGCGAATGGCTTTCGGCACAATCGCGGTTTTGAATCCAAGCTTGGATGCTTCGCGCAGACGCGTCTGCATTTGGCCGGGCATGCGTAATTCCCCCGCGAGACCAATTTCTCCGATCAGCACAGCCTCGGCGCGGACTGCGACATCCTTCCACGAAGACGCAATCGCCGCGGCAATGGCCAGATCCGCTGCGGGTTCATCAATTTGAATCCCGCCGACCACATTGACGAAAACATCCTGCTCGCCGAGTTTGAGTCCAACGCGCCGGGTAAGAACCGCCGCGATGAGCAGAAGCCGGTTGAAGTCCACGCCGTTGGGCGTGCGGCGTGCATTCCCGAATTGGGTTGGTGACGTGAGTCCTTGAATCTCAACCAGGATCGGACGCGTGCCCTCCATCGCGACCGCAATCGAAGAACCGGGTGCATTGACCATCCGTTCTTCGAGAAAAGCCTCGGATGGATTCGTTACTTCGATGAGTCCGCGCTCGCGCATCTCGAATACGCCGACTTCGGAGGTCGCGCCGAAACGATTCTTCACCGAGCGCAGCAAACGGTAAGCCTGGAAGCGGTCGCCTTCGAGATATAGAACGGTGTCCACGATATGCTCGAGCACACGCGGGCCGGCAATGGCGCCTTCTTTGGTTACGTGACCGATGATGAAAATGCTGATGCCGCTCGACTTGGCAAGCTCGCGCAACTGTGAAGCGCACTCACGGACCTGCGAAACCGAACCCGCGGATGAATCCAATTCGGAAAGATAAACAGTTTGAATCGAATCGACGATCAGCAAATCGGGTTTGACTTCGCTGACGTGATCGAGAATGATTTCCAAGTTTGTTTCGGTAACCAATAATAAATTTGCAGGCAGGGGCACAGCGTTGTGTAGGGGCGCAGCAGGACGATCACTCGTCAAAGACATCGAGGGATTCCGCTGCGCCCCTACGTTCGATGTTAAACGCGATGCGCGCATTTTGATTTGTCTCTCAGACTCTTCGCCAGAAACATATAATACGCGCTTCCTGCTTGCCATCTCCATCGCCATCTGCAGCATCAGCGTGGACTTGCCGATGCCGGGATCGCCGCCGACCAGCACGATGGAGCCGGGCACGATTCCACCGCCGAGCACGCGCGCAAATTCGCCCATCGGAAGCGGGATGCGATCTTCCGCGTCGCCGCTGATTTCACCGATCGGCCGAGGCTGGGAGCGGCCCGTCAGTCCGCGCACCGAAGCGGGGCCTTTCGTCACCGGTTCATCATGGACGATTTCCTCGACCATGCTGTTGAACGATCCGCATTGCGGACATTTGCCCATGTACGTCGCGGACACGCGTCCGCATTCCTGGCAGACGTAGCGAGTGTGAGTTTTTGGCATGGCGATATTATACTTTTGTTGTCTGTGGTACTATACTTGAGAAAATATTCTGATTGAATGTGCAGTGGGACAATTGGGAGGGCGTCATGGTGAATGAGAACTTGAAACAGACAATTGAAAAACCCAGGGGGAATCGGTGGTCATCCTGTTTTATGTGGGGAACAGGAATTTTGCTTTTGGCTTTTTTGATTGGGGTCGGACTCTTCGCTTTTAATTCCTTTTCCATTACCAAAGACCCGAGTCAATATCGGCATGACCAGCCAATTGAATATTATCTTTACGCGCCGGAGAATTATTCGGCTGACCGCGCCTGGCCGTTATTCGTCGGCATTCACGGAACGGGCGGCTCCGGCTTGGATTGCTGGAATTGGTGGCAGTCGTACGCGGACAAGGAAGGATTCGTTTTGTTGTGTCCAAGCATCGCGGATCAAAGCGGAGGTTGGTATCAAACAGATGGTGAGACAAAAGTTTTTAGCGCCATCAATCAGGCTCGCAGCCGGTATCGCCTTGAGCCGCGCGAATTCATAGCCGGATTTTCAGCGGGTGCTCAATTCGTTCAGGGATTTGCCTTCAAGTATCCGCAATACGTCAGCGGCGTTGCAGTTCTTTCCGCGGGAAATTACTACATACCAACGCCCGGCGCTCAAGGCGTTCCATTTCTGGTTGTCATTGGTGATCGTGATGATCCGGTGAGTATTCAGGGAAGTGAATCATTTGCAGCAGCTTTGAGTCAAAATGGGTTTAATGTTCAATATCAAGTCCTGCCCGGCGTCGGGCACACAATGACGGATCAGGCCATACAAGCGACGATTGCTTTATTCCGAAAGACTGAAGGAAAATAACAAACACAGATGTCATTGCGAGCGCTGGCCGAGTAAGCGGTGTTGTTCCGCTATATCGAGACCAAGCGTGGCAATCCCGCAAGGGGATGATATCTCAAATAACAACCAATTGAAAATTCAAGGAGATTGCCACACGCCGCTTTAGTGTCATTCGCAATGACACTTGAAATCGTTTGACGCTTACACCGCGGCGTAAATTTGATTCAAGAGAGCCGTAAATTCTTCTGTTGGCCGCTCGCGCAAAATATCTTTTCGTTCTTCTCTTGAAAGCGTTTTCAATAGTAAATATTGCACCGCATGTTTGCGGAAGAGACGCTGACCATCTTCCTCGCCATAGAATTGGATGTTGCGTTCGAGATGTTCCTGCATCGTCTGGCGGACACGTTCGGGCGGGACCTGTTCGCGGTCGAGTCCCGAAAAGATCCACGGATTGGCGATGGCGGCGCGCCCAATCATGACCGCGTCGCAGCCGGTATGATCCTTCATGCGTTGAACGTCAGCGACAGTTTTTACATCGCCGTTCCCGATGACGGGAATCTTCACCGCCGCGCGGACTTCTGCAATTGCGTCCCAATCGGCCTGGCCGCCATAATTTTGTTCCTTCGTGCGCCCGTGGACGGCGATCAGCGAACCGCCGTTCTCTTCGATAATGCGCGCAACAAGTTTGTAGCTGCGGAAGTCCTCCCATCCCAAACGGATCTTTCCGGTGATTGGAACCCTGAGCGCCGCGCTTAACTTTCGAAGGATATGCGCGATTTTCAGCGGCGTCCGCATCAGCCCCACGCCCGCGCCGCGGCTGGCAACGCTCCTTGCCGGACAGCCCATGTTGATGTCAATGATATCCGGTTTCAACTCCTGGACTTTCAACGCGGCTTTCAAAAGCAAATCGGCGTCGTCGCTGTAAATTTGGAAGACAACCGGCCTCTCGTTTTCTTCGAAATATAATTTTGCATTCTTCCGCTCATGCCTGGCAAGAATGCGCTCGACCTGGACAAACTCCGTGTAGCTCATGGCCGAGCCGAGTCCGCGGCACACCGAACGGAACGGCCAATCGGAATAGCCGTCCATCGGCGCGAGGATCGCGTCGCCATAGATGGGGATGCCGCGAACGAAGAAGGTTGGGTTCACGAAGATAATTATACCTGCAGGCGGCTTTGAATCTAAATAACGAGAGGGGGACTAACTTTTATGCAGGGGGTTGGGGCAGTCAAATAACCGGTTACGTTCTTTTTACCTTTCCGTTATAATCCCATTGACAAAACCAAAGGAGAGAGACTCATGCCCAAGACCAAGGGCGCTCTTGCGTTACCCCTCGAAAAAGAAGAGATACTCAAGGATTATCGTCTCGCCTATCAATCGCGGCAGGCGAGTCTGATTGGCCGGCGCGAGGTGCTGAGCGGCAAAGCCAAGTTTGGCATCTTCGGCGACGGCAAGGAACTCGCCAACATCGCCATTGCGCGTGCTTTCCGCAAGGGCGACTGGCGTTCCGGCTATTATCGTGACCAAACCTGGATGTTCATGTTGGGAGTGATGAGCATCCAGGAATTTTTTGCCCAGCTTTACGCGCACGCAGACGTTGAAGCCGAATCGAACACGGGCGGGCGCGGCATGGATGCACATTTCGCTTCGCGTTACATCAAACCCAACGGCACATGGAAAAATCAAATGGAGATGTACAACACGTCCGCGGATGTTTCACCGACGGGAACACAAATGCCGCGCACGGTGGGTCTCGCATACGCGTCAGTTGTGTATCGCAAACTTGTAGAGGCGAATGGTCAATCGCCCCTACCCGAATTTAAAAATTTTTCACACAACGGCGAAGAGATTGCATGGGCAAGTATCGGCAACGCATCCACTGCTGAGGGCATGTTTTGGGAATCGGTCAACGCCATCGGTGTGTTGCAGGCGCCCGCAGTCATCACGGTTTATGATGATGGTTATGGCATCTCCGTCCCGAATCAATTTCAGATGGTCAAGGAAAATATTTACGCCATCCTCAAAGGCTTCGAGCGCGAGCCTTGCATGGAGGAAGATTGCGAGCGCGGCTACGATCTGTATCAGGTGCGCGGCTGGGATTATCCCGCGCTGATCGAAACCTATCAGAACGCGGCGGAGATCACGCGCAAATATCACATCCCGCAGTTGGTGCATGTCATTGATGTGACTCAGCCGCAGGGACACTCCACCTCGGGCAGTCATGAACGTTATAAGACTCCAGAGCGACTTAAGTTCGAGGAGGAATTTGATTGCGTTCGCAAGATGCGCGAATGGATGATAGAGAACCGCCTCGTCTCGGGCCCGGAGCTGGTCGCCATTGAAAAGGCGGACCACGAAACTGTGGAGGGAATCCGCAAAGCCGCGTGGGACGCGTATCTCGACCCGATTCTTGAAGAGCGCGCCCAGGTCATGGATATGCTCGATGAGATCGCGGGTTCTTCAAATCACGCGTCAGAGTTGAACAACATCAAAGAACGGCTGGCCGCTCTCCCGTCGCCGTTGAGGCGTGACGTTCATTCCGCCGCGCATGAAGCTCTGCGAGTCCTGCGCGACGAAGAGAATCCATCGAAGCAAGTTTTGATCCAATGGAAAAATGATCAGGACGCGATCAACGTCGAACGTTATGGTTCGCATCTTTACAGCGGAAGCGCGTTGAAGGTCGAGGAAGTCAAGCCCGTGTATTCGGTTAACTCACCGACGATGTTTGGCTTCGAGGTCATCAACGCCGCGTTCGATAAAATTCTGGAGCGTGATCCGCGCGTGATCGCGTTCGGCGAGGATGTGGGTCTGCTCGGCGACGTGAACCAGGGCTTCAAAGGGATGCAGGAAAAATACGGCGCGCTGCGCGTGACCGACACGGGCATTCGTGAGGCCACGATTTTGGGACAGGCGATTGGCATGGCGATGCGCGGCTTGCGACCGATCTGCGAAATCCAATATCTCGATTATTTGTTGTACGCGCTGCAAACCATGTCCGACGATTTGGCGACTCTGCATTGGCGCTCCGCAGGCGGACAATCCGCGCCTGTTATCGTCCGCACGCGCGGCCATCGTCTCGAAGGCATTTGGCATTCAGGTTCGCTGATGTCGGGAATCATGAACTTGACGCGCGGCATGAATATTTTGGTGCCGCGTGATATGACGCGCGCGGCGGGTTTTTACAACACGATGTTGAAATCCGATGAACCTGCGTTGATCGTCGAAGTGTTGAACGGTTATCGCGTCAAGGAAAAATTGCCCGATAACATCGGCGAGATGACTGTCCCGCTTGGCGTACCAGAAGTGATCCGCGAAGGAAAAGATGTCACCATCGTAACTTACGGCGCATGTTGCAGAATCGCGCTTGACGCGGCAGAGAAGTTAAGCAAGGTTGGAATTGAAGTCGAGTTGATTGATGTTCAATCGCTCGTGCCATTTGATATTCACAGCAAGATCGTCGAGTCGTTGAAGAAAACGAATCGCGCTTTGTTTTTGGATGAAGATGTGCCAGGCGGAACGTCCGCGTATATGATGCGGGAAGTCGTCGAAAAACAAGGCGGCTATTATTATCTCGACTCTGAACCAAGAACCTTAAGCGGCACCGAGCATCGTCCCGCCTATGGAAGCGATGGAGATTACTGGTCGAAGCCGAATGCGGAGACGGTTTTCGATACAGTTTATGAGATGATGAATGAAGTTGATCCGAGTCAGTATCCAGTGATCAAGTGATCAGTAATCGAGTGATCAGTCAACAGTGAAAGGAGCAAACATGAGCGCGTTGAAACATGCAGGTAGTTTCCATGATTTGATCGTGTATCAGAAAAGCCGACAATTGCAGAGGGAAATCTTCAGACTCACGAAATCATTTCCGAAGGAAGAGATATTTTCGTTGACGGATCAAATCCGCCGCTCTTCTCGATCTATTGGCGCGAACATTACGGAAGCGTGGGCAAAGCGTAGATACGAGAAGCACTTCATCAGCAAATTGACAGACTCGGACGGGGAACAAATGGAAACTCAGCACTGGATAGAAACTGCATTGGAATGCAACTATATTGATCAGAAAACAAGCGCGTCGCTCATGGAGAAATGCCTTGAAATCGGACGTATGTTGAATAGCATGATGGACAAAGCCGACATGTTCTGCGGAGAACCTCCTCATTCTCTCCGCGAAGAGTCTGCCGAATATTTCACGGCACTGATGACTGATAACTGATCACCGATCACTGATGACTGATAACTGATCACCGATCACTAATAACTGATCACTGATAACTTTTCTACTGGAGGTCAAATGGCTACCAAAGTTTTAGTTCCTCTACTCGGTGAAGGTGTTGAAGAAGTTACCGTTACAAAATGGCTGAAAAAAGAAGGCGACTCGGTTAAAGAGTTGGAACCATTGCTTGAAGTCAACACGGATAAAGTTGACACAGAAATTCCCGCGCCTGCAACGGGAACAGTGCTGAAAATCGTCGCGCAGGAAGGCTTGCCTGCCAAAGTTGGGACGATATTAGCATTCATCGGAAAGCCGGGAGAATCCGTTGAAGGAGCAAGCGCATCCGCAGGAATGGCAGAAAGCGAAAAGCGTAAAACGCAAAACGCAATGTCCACCGTTCAACCTGCAACTTTGAACCTGCAACCTGAAACCAAAGAGATTGGATTTATCTCTCCCGTTGTCGCAAAGATCGCCGCAGAACATGGCGTGAACTTGTCGGAAGTTCAAGGCACGGGGTTGAATGGGCGCATCACAAAGAATGATGTAATGAACTTTGTAGAAAGTGGAAAGAAGTCCGTAGACCGTGGACCGCAGACCGTCAACCGTCAACCGTCTACGGTCTCGCATATCGAAGGCGATCAGCTTATTAAACATACCGTGATCCGCAAACAAATTGCTGAACATATGGTGATGAGCAAACATACTTCGCCGCATGTGCTGGCCGTCATGGAAGCGGACATGAGCAAAGTCGTCTCGCATCGGAATGCGAACAAAGATATCTTTGCGCGTGACGGAGTCAATCTCACTTTCACAGCCTATCTCATGATGGCAATCACGGCGGGATTGAAGGCTTATCCGATGACAAATTCATCCTGGACAGATGAAGGCATTCTCGTTCACAAAGCTGTCAACATTGGCATGGCAACTTCGCTCGGCGAAGAAGGTTTGATCGTCCCGGTCATCAAGAATGCCGACAACCTTTCTTTATTGGCAATGGCACGCACAGTCAATGATTTGGCGAACCGCGCCCGCAGTAAGAAACTCCAGCCCGATGAAGTCAAAGGCGGGACATTCACATTAACCAATCACGGAGTGAGCAAATCGCTGTTTTCATTCCCGATCATCAACCAGCCTCAATGCGGAATCCTCGGCGTCGGTGCGATGCAGAAGCGTGTGGTGGTAATCAATGATGCGATTGCCATCCGTCCGATGGTTTATTTATCGTTTGTTTTCGATCATCGCATTCTGGATGGCGCCAGCGCGGACGCATTCCTGATGAAGGTCAAAGAGACTTTGGAGAATTGGAATTAGCATTATGTTATTGCGAGGAGCGGCGTTGGTTGAGTAGTGACAATCTCAAGTAACCGCCAAACTTTAGAAATTCGGAGTTGATATGACAGAACATAATTTGGATCATGCCCAAGTCATGGTTCCGCCGCCGCTGGTCTTTCTTGGTTATCTCATCGGCGTGTTGATCGCGAATTGGCTCATCCCGTTTCCCACCCCATGGACAATTCCATTGCGCGTCGCTGGCGCGATCATAGCCATTGCAGGTTTCTTTCTTGCCGGCTCCGCAATTTCTCAAATGCGGAAAGCGCACACCTCGCCCGATCCGCATCATGCCGTTGCCGCGCTCGTAACAGGCGGACCCTATCGCTTCACGCGCAATCCAATCTATCTCGGTTTCTTATTGATCTATCTTGGCTTCACCTTATTGGCAGGCACGCTTTGGGGTTTGATCGTTTCGCCGTTTTTGATATGGACGATCACCGGCGCGGCCATCCATGCAGAAGAAGTCTATCTCGATGGCAAGTTCGGCGATCAATATAAAGAATATCGCTCACGCGTGAGGCGATGGATTTAGATTAAGGAAAGGCGGCGAAAGCCGTCTTTTTACTGGCTCTCTGGGACTTGCCGTGGTGCGCTGCCAGCCGTAGGTCAAATTGCCAATTTGACCTACATCATGCCGCCAAATATGCTGGTCCATCACAGCAATTCCCAATGAACCTTTTTACTTTATTGATTTATAGAACGCATGTGCAGTATAATTGAATTGGCAGATTCAAAAGCCAAAATTGAAACTCGATTGATCGCGCGTAACACCATTATAGTTAAGGAGAAAATATCATGTCTGTCCAAAAGTCTGAAATCAAATTAAATGTGAACGGAAAAGATGCCAATGCGTATCTTGTCCAACCTGCGGACGGCGGGTCGGGAATTTTGTTGCTCCACGCCTGGTGGGGACTCAAACCATTCTTCAAGCAGGTTTCTGATCAAATTGCGGTGCAGGGTTTTACGGTTCTCGCGCCCGATCTCTACCGAGGTCAAATCGCAAAGACGATTGAAGAGGCTGAAACCCTGCATAAAAAATTCGATGACGATTTCATGGGCGATATTGTTAAAGCCGCGAAGGATCATCTAACATCGCTTCGACCGGGCAAGCCCATTGGCGTGATGGGATTCTCCATGGGAGGAGCCTGGGCCATTGTGACCATGACGAAAGAGCCGGACATTGCCGCAACTGTCCTGTTTTACGCGGCTTATCCCATGGACTTCAGCAAGGTCAAATCCAAGGTTCTCGGCCATTTTTGTGAAGTGGATGAATGGGAACCCATTGAAGGCGTGCGCGAAATGGAAGCCAACATGAAAGCCGCCGGCATGGACGTGACGATTCACGTCTACCCGGGAGTTCATCACTGGTTCATGGAATCGGATCGCCCCGAATACAATCCCGCCACGGCTAAATTAGCTTGGGATCGAACATTTGAGTTTTTGAAGAAGAACCTCTCATAGCGTAGTAAAATCGAAACAAACAATAGACTACATGTCGTTGCGAGGGTGTTCTTCCCGAAGCAATCTCCTGTTTGAATGAAAGAGGAGATTGCTTCGCTCCGCTCGCAATGACACTACTCAGGAGTTATTCATGCCAGAAAATCTTGATGTCGTGGTCATCGGCGCGGGGCCTGCGGGGTATGTCGCCGCGATTCGCGCCGCGCAGCTCAAGCAGAAAGTCGCAATCGTTGACAAGCAATGGCTCGGCGGCGTGTGTCTCAACGTTGGCTGCATCCCGTCCAAGTCGCTGCTCAAGAACGCCGAGGTCGCTCACATTCTGCGCGAGCGCGGCAAGGACTTTGGTTTTTCGTTCGATAATTTAAAGCTGGATTATTCAGTTGCGGTCAAACGCTCGCGACAAAACTCGGATCGCTTGACCAAAGGTGTTGGATTCTTGATGCGCAAAAATAACATCGCCGTTACTATGGGCGAGGCGCATCTGACCACGCCGACAGCGGTCTCCGTCAAAGATAAAGAGGGCAAGCTAACGGAGTTATCCGCCAAGAACATCATCGTTGCGACGGGCGCAAGCGCGGCTGTCCCCGGCGCGTGGAAAATGGACGGCGAAAAGGTCGTCACGTATCTCGAAGCCATCCTTCAAGAGAAGCTTCCTAAATCGGTGATCGTGATCGGATCCGGTGCGATCGGCGTGGAATTCGCGACCGTATGGAGTTCGTATGGCGTGGATGTCACCATCGTCGAAATGCTTCCGCGTCTCGTCCCGCTCGAAGATGAAGAGGTCTCGAAAGAATTGGAAAAAGAATTCAAGAAGCGCGGTATCAAATGTTTAACCGGAAATAAAGTTGAATCGGTCGAAGCCACAGCGACGGGCGTGAAAGTAAAAGTGTCAGCCGAAGGAAAAGAAACAACGCTTGAAGCAGAACAGGCTTTGGTCGCGATCGGGTTCCGTCCCAACTCGAAAGGACTCGGACTCGAAGAGGTCGGGGTCAAGATCAGCGAGCGCGGTTTTGTCGAGATCAACGAGAAGATGCAAACCAGCATCCCGAACATTTATGCCATCGGCGATGTGACCGGCAAGTTGATGCTGGCACATGTCGGCTCGGCGATGGGAATCGTCGCCGCCGAAAATATCGCCGGCGCGGAAACGATCACGCTCGATTACGAGATGATGCCGCGCGCCACCTATTGCCAGCCGCAAATCGCGTCGTTTGGTTTGACAGAAGCGCAAGCCAAGGAACGCGGCTACAACATCAAGATCGGGCGCTTCCCATTTCAAGCCAATGGCAAAGCATTGGGTTTAGGCGATTACGCGGGCTGGGCCAAGATCGTGATGGATGAAAAATATGGTGAGATTTTGGGCGCGCACATGATCGGCCCCGAAGTGACCGAGCTTCTGCCCGAACTCACGCTCGCGCATCTGATGGAATTGACGCCGCACGAGATCGCACGCAACGTCCACGCACACCCGACGCTTTCAGAAGTTTTGATGGAAGCCGCACACGGAGCAGAAGGAACACCGATACATATTTAGGCGCAAGAAGAAGGCATAGAATTTAAGAGAGCATCATGCCTACGGTGGCCATAGAAGGCTACAAGTTTCGTTTCTGTTCCTCCGACATTCATGAGCCTCCTCATGTCTTGCATGGCGAGCATGTTGCGAAGATCTGGCTTGTGCCAATTTCAATAGAATTCAATCATGGATACAATCAACCTGAACTTAATCGTATTCTGAGATTGGCCCGCCAGAATCAAGAAAGACTTCTGGAGATTTGGAATGATTACTTCAACCAGTAGCGTGAATATTCAAGTTCAAGCAAAGAACGTCCGCTTTGAAGGCAACACACTATATATTCTACTTAGCGACGGCCGCGAGATTAGCATCCCAATTGACCAAATGGAATGGCTGAAATGGCTTACCAAAGCGACCAAAGAACAACGCTCCAAGTGGACGATTGAACCTGGAGGTTTTGCGATTTATTGGGAAGAGCTGGATGACGGTATCGAAATTGAGCACTTATTGAGTCTCCAGCCATTGGCATAGGGACCGTGACCGCCACGCACACCCGACGCTGAGTGAAGTTTTGATGGAAGCCGCACACGGCGCGGAGGGAACGCCGATACACATTTAGAGATTAGATAACTGAAAGCGGAGAATGGGAACAGGTTATAATCTTATTGGAGGCCGACATGGTTCTGAACGCAAATATCGAATCCAGCACCCGCCGCTTGTTCCCAAATCTCACGCCCGAACAGGCAATCGTGGAATTGCTGTTGGAACGGGCGCAAAAGAATTTAATCAAGTATCAAACGATGACGCGTCAGCTCAAATCCAAATACAAAATGGAGTTCGAAACTTTCCGCAAGAAGATTCTTTCAACCAAACCGGATTCCGTTACGGAACAAGATTACTTCGACTGGGAATTGGCAGTTACAGGTATCGTAGATATGCAAGACGAAATCAAACGTCTGAAAGCTTTGAGCAAGAAAACATGAATGTCGCGGATTTATCCGTTGACTTGCAAAACGAACTCAAGCGCCGCAAATATTTTACACAGATGGACATACTTGAGCAGACTTCGAGTTTACTTAAAGCCCGCCTGTATATTTCCAATGATTTGTTTGTCCAGATCTATCGAAACGACCGTTACGATACTACAAACTTGGCACTGATCTACAACGGCAACCGCCTGTTTGCCCGCGATGAATTGGATGGGAAGTGGCACAGACATACACAGTCCGCCCCCGAAGAACACGATGTTGGCGGCGAAGGGAGCAAGGCGATCTCATTAACAGAATTTTTGGATGAAGTGGAAGTTGTGCTGTCGGAGATGAATTTGCCCTAACCGCGCAAAACAATCATGCTCGTATCATTGTCAGCAGCATCTTGAATCGCTGCATCGCTTTCACCGCATGCGGTTCGTTGGCGGGCATGATAATCGCCTCGCCCGCGTTCAGTACATAGGATTTTCCAGAAATCCAAATCTCGGCTTCGCCTTCGAGAACATGCGCGAGCGCATCATAGGGCGCGGTGTGTTCGCTCAGTTCCTGCCCGGCATCGAACGCAAACAGAGTCACGTTGCCGGCATCGGCTTTGGTGATTTGTCGGCTGACAACGGAACCTTCTTGGTACGAAACCATCTCGACGAGTTTAAGGATTTGCGATTTTGGCGCAGCGGACATAATTCCTCCAATGTTTATCGTAGGGGCGGGGTCACCCCGCCCCTACGTGTTATTTTATTTCGATTGTAAAACCTGCAAGCAAACGCGAGAAACGCTGTGTGCCGGTTACGACCAGCACCGCATTCTGACCCGGCTTCAATGCAAGCGGAATGTCCGCAGTTTGATCGGGTGTTAACGTGATGTTTTGAACGGTGGTTTTGTCGCCTTTGAGGATCAGCGCGAGGCGGAAGGTTTGGGGCAGAACATTTTCGACGCGCGCAAAGCCATTGGCTTGCCATCCGCCGTTATCGGTCTCGAAATCGGACGAGTAGTGGATCGCCGGCATGGACACATCGTCCAGCAGGAAGCCTTCCCCGTTAACTTCCGCGTCGGTGACGTATTCGAATCGCAGTTGGATTTTCCTGCCATCGTACTGTGAAAGATCAACGCTTTCGTTCAGCCATTGCGCGCTGTTCCCGCCGCCGCTCTTGCCGGTATAACCACAACCATACGCGTTGCCGGATGTATCGTTGCTGAAACAGGCGGGCGTCTTGATGATCTGCCAGCTTTGCCCGTCGGTGGAAGCCTCGAGGTAGAGATAATCATAACCATCCTCGAGGTCATACCAGGCCCAGTAGGAGAATTGAGCCGGGCCGGTGACATGGGTCAAATCGAACTCACGCGTCAGGGTCATATCCGACGAGTCGCCCATGTTCGACCAGAAGGCATATTTGCCTGAATGCGGATCGGTCGGCAAGAGCGCTGCCAGCGTCGAGCCTCGAAAAGAAAGCGTGTAATTGCCAGCGCAGTTGATCTCGATGTATTCCGCACCGTCTTGATTGACTGATTTGTTCAATGGAGATTGCGGACAAGTATCAATGGTTTGTGTTGCAGAGACTTTCGGCGCATTGGGATAATTATGATAAGCGTATCGTCCATCGCCCACCTTGCCATCCTGCAAATACATTGTGACCATCCAGTCCAGGAGCACATCATCGGTTGTGATTACTCTTCCTGTCTGCGGGTCGGTGATGTTGAGACTCTTGAGCGTATCGCCGACACCCTCGATATTGTTATCGTGATCAGCGGCAAGTGCCTGCGTGGCCTTTACGCCAAAGCGGTCGAGGAAATAGTCAAGGAAGAGGAAAGACTCTCCATAATGGGGACCGTTTGCGCCGGGGTCCGGAAGCCAATCCGTCAGGTTGAGATCCGAATGCGTAACATAGGCGTAATCAAAGTACGGGGAATATCCATTCAGATATTCCGCTAAAACAGAAAAACCTTCATTCATCCAGTCTGGCTGATTCTCATCAATGTTCCAGCGAATCATGTGTTGGAATTCATGGGCCAGCACGCTGTAGGTTTCCGTGGAGCCGAGGTCCATGTTGTCGGCGTTGAAAACAAACATTTCGTGTCCGTTGGAATATTTGTGCACCAGCGGATTGTATTCATCGGGCGTGGAAAAATAACCTGCGTTCGAGGCGCCTGTGCCGCGCGCGTAGACAATGTAAATATGAGGATCATTATCCACGCCGGGCGTCCATTCGCTCCCAAAGAATTTGTGATCGGTCGGATAGATCTTATTCTCGAAGTCATCCATCAATGCCTTCATGTCGCTCCGGTTGACTTGAACGCCATCCTGCGCCCAGAAATATGTGTGAGGCGTGATGTAATCCAGCGTCGCCGTGATCTGTGCAGTAACGTTGGTGTCCACGTTGCTGATCCAGAATTTCTGCTGATCGCCAACCTGAAACGGTTTCGCGGGCGCGGGTAATGTATGCGGCACATTGCAAACATTTTTGAGGCGGCATGCCAGATCATACAGGTTTGCATCGGGGACCGCCGCATTGTTCAGCGTTGTTTCGGTATCCAGCGGAATTGACGAGACCGGAGGGCGCGTGACCGTGACAGGCGGCTGTTCCGTGCTGCCGCTGGACGAGGGGGCAGGCAATGTTGGCGAAACGGGTGAATTGTGAAAATAAAAATAGAAGGCAAGTCCGCCCAGCAATAGCAGCATGGCGCAAATGCAGCAAAGCACAATGACGATTGCAATGGCGATATTTCGATTGGACGATCTGGGTTTCGACTGATTCATCAATGAACTCCTGTGGCGAATTCCTCGATGGTAACCGAATTTTTTAAATCCTGCCTTAGTATTACAGCGCAAAGTTAGAGTGTTGAGGGTTCTGCTCATGGCTTTCCTACCGTTTTCGCCCTCATCCCCAACCCTTCCCCCAAATGGGGAAGGGAGTCTCCTCTCCCTTTGGGAGAGGGAAAGGGTGAGGGAGAATTGGCAGGGAACGATTGCTCGACCTTGCGCTGTAATGTTAGAGAGTGTTTTAAAAATCAATGTTTCAACTTGTCATTCTGAGTGGCGCCAAGTCGAAGATTCCGCACACGCGGGGCGCCACGAAGAATGACATGCCTACGTCTATTCATGAATTCCAAAACACTTTCTTAGGAATTTCGTTAAGAAAAAAGGTGCCGTGCTTTGTCTGCACGGCACCCGGCCTTGGAGTGCTTCCTGAATCTTTCCGGCCTCCCAATGGCAATGTCACAAACTCTTTTGGACACGGACTTCACGGACAAGCGCGGATCTTAAAGATTTGTCCGTGTGATCCGCGGCGGCCGTGTATAAAAAGTCTTTATTAAGAAACAGCCTCTTACGAAGCGTTTGCTGGCTGTCTGGTTTTACGGACTGCCTGCGCTGTGTGGAAGGTAATCTTATCGGTCTCCACATCCACATCCACCAGAACGGTCGCGCCATTTTTGAATTTTCCGCTGAGCAGTTCCACCGAAAGCGGACTTTCGACATATTTTTGGATGGCGCGCCGCAGCGGCCGCGCACCGAATGCCGGGTCATAACCTTCCTTGGCAAGCCATTTGCGCGCTGATTCAGTCAGCTCGACTTTGATGCCATATTCGTTCAATCGGTCCTGCACTTCCTTTATCTGCAGATCAACGATCCGCTCCATCTCTTCGAGCGAGAGCGGCGAGAACATGATGATCTCGTCAATGCGGTTCAGAAATTCGGGACGGAACGTACCCTTGAGCGCCTTCTCGATCTTATCGTGGGATTCGCGTTCCTCGTTATCTGACTTTTGCTGGAGAAAGCCGAGGCTGCCGCTCTTTCGAACGTATTCAGTGCCGAGGTTCGAAGTCATGATCAGAATCGTGTTGCGAAAGTCCACCACGTTGCCCTGACCATCCGTCATGCGGCCATCGTCGAGGATCTGCAGGAGCGCGTTCCAGACTTCGGGATGGGCCTTCTCGATTTCGTCGAACAGCACGACTCGATACGGGCGGCGGCGGACGGCTTCCGTCAATTGACCGCCTTCCTCGTAACCGACGTAACCGGGAGGCGCGCCGAACAAACGCGAGACGGTGTGCTGCTCGCGATATTCCGACATATCCACGCGTACCAGCGCGTCTTCATCGTCGAACATGAACCAGGCCAGCGCCTTTGCCAGTTCGGTCTTGCCCACGCCGGATGGACCGATGAAGATGAACGAGCCGATTGGACGCGACGGATCTTTCAGGCCCGAACGCGCGCGGCGGATCGCGTCCGAAATCGCATGGATGGCTTCATTTTGTCCGATGATGCGCTCGTGCAGGCGCTCTTCCATCTGCAGGAGTTTCTGCGACTCGCTTTCCATCATCTGGCTGACCGGAATGCCCGTCCACTGATGAACCACCTCGGCAATATCATTGACGTCAACCACCTCGTCGAGCTGGTGTTCCGCTTCCCATTTATCGCGTTTGGCATGGTATTCGTCGTCCCTGCGTAAGCGCTCCACTTTGATCTCGGCCGCGCGCTGATAATCGCGCGAGTTGGATGCTGCGTCCTCTTCCGCCTGCAGGCGGTCGAGCTCGGCTTTCATTTCCTTCAAATCCTGCGGCATGGAATAAAGCGCCACGCGCAATTTGGCGGCAGCTTCATCCATCAGGTCAATCGCTTTGTCCGGCAGGCGGCGGTCGGTGACATAACGGTCCGCGAGGCGCGCCGCGGCCACCAGCGCTTCATCCGCAAAGCGGACTTTGTGATGGGCTTCATAACGATCGCGCAGACCCTGCAGCATCTTGATCGTATCGTCCACGCTCGGCTCCTCGACGTAAATCGGCGCAAAGCGTCGTTCGAGGGCCGCGTCCTTTTCGATATATTTGTGATATTCGTCCAGCGTGGTCGCGCCGATGGTCTGCAGTTCGCCGCGCGCCAATGCCGGTTTGAGCATGTTCGACGCGTCCATCGCGCCTTGCGCCGCGCCCGCGCCGACGACGGTGTGCAATTCGTCAATCATCATGATGATCTCGCCCTGCGCGCGCTGGACTTCTTCGATCACGGCCTTGAGCCGCTCTTCGAATTCGCCGCGGAAACGCGAGCCGGCAATCATCGCGCCCAGATCGAGCGCCACAACTTTTTTGCCGGAGAGAATCTCCGGCACGTCATTGGATGCAATTTTCTGGGCCAATCCTTCGACGATGGCCGTCTTTCCGACGCCTGCTTCGCCAATCAGCACAGGATTATTCTTCGTGCGGCGCGAAAGGATTTGGATCAGGCGCAGGATTTCGTTATCGCGTCCGATGACGGGATCCAGCTTGCCTTCCCGCGCGAGCTGCGTTAAGTCACGCGAATATTTTTCGAGCGTGCGGTAACGCGTCTCGGCCTGCGGGTCGGTGACGCGCTGTCCGCCGCGCAGATCCTGGATCGCATCGTAGACGCGGTCGCGGGTCAGGCCGGCAGATTCGAGAATGCGCGCCGCGGGCGTATTTCGTTCGGTCAAAATCGCAAGGAAAATATGCTCGGTGGAAATGTATTCATCCTTGAGCCGGTTGGCTTCCTCGTTCGCCAGGTCAATGATCCGCTTGACGCGCGGCGTGATGAAAATCTGTCCCGCGCCGCCGCCGAAGATGTTGGCTTTCGGGCTGGCGCGCAGCGTCGCATCGAGGCGCTCCACGAGCGCGTCGGGACTCACATTCAATTTTTCGAGAATTTGGGGAATGACGCCGCCCGGTTGTTCGATCAGCGCCAGCAAAATGTGCTCGGTATCGATCTGGTTATGGCCGTAGCGCTGGATGATTTCCGCCGCGCGCTGGGCAGCTTCCTGGGCACGTTCCGTAAATCGGTCAAATCGCATCATAGTTAAAATCCTCCGCCGGGGTGTTTTTCACCCCTGCCAATAGAGACATGGCGCATTATAACAAAGTCGCGTCGGCGAATTATCTAAAGGGCGTTAGAGTTCTGTAAAATCTCGCAGCATTGGACCGCATCCAAAATTACGAGAATCGGAAATTCCATCCGCAGATCACCCAGATTTCGCCGATTTTTTCTCCCAATTTGCGCCATCTGCAAAATCGGTGGACTACTCCGGGTAAGGTCCGTTGAAATTCCGGGCCGGATTTGTGTTTTGGACGGCGATCGGAGCTATAATACACGCAATGGCTTCCATTAGCGTTCAGGTGCATGCTTCCTCGCCAACCAGTCCGGTGCGGCCGATGAACGTTCTGCGCGACCTGCCGCAGGTGGCGGATTTGATCGAGCTGTGCTTTTCGTCCACAATGGACGAAGACGGCCAATCGTTCCTGCAAGAGATGCGCCGCGCCAGCCGGGACAATAATTTTTTGCGCTGGGCGGGCCAGGTGGTGGACAGTGCCTCCCTGCCGATGACCGGTTTCGTGTGGGAGGAAAATGGCAGGGTCGTTGGAAATGCCAGCCTCATCCCGCAAAATTTCAAGGGCCGAAGAATATTGATGATCGCCAACGTCGCAACGCACCCGGATTTTCGGCGGCGCGGCATTGGACGCGCGTTGACCGGACGCGCCCTGCAGCACGCGCGGCAAAAAGGCGCAAAGGAAATCTGGCTCCACGTCCGCGAAGATAACCCAACTGCGATCAAGATCTACGAAGATTTGGGATTCGTCGAGCGCGCCCGGCGGACGACCTATTATTCCACGCCGAACGCGCTGCTCCAAACGGTTCAAGACGGGACCTCGAAGCGGGTGACCGTTTCCAAACCGAATCTACGCGATTGGCCGCTCCAACGCAAATGGCTGGGGCGGGCGCATCCTGATGAATTGAACTGGTACTCGCGCTGGGATTGGGATGAACTCGGCCCGGGACTCTGGAATTTTCTGCGCCGCTCGGTGGTCGAATTCGATGTGCGGCAATGGGCAGCAGCGCAGGATGGCAGACTGCTGGCAACCGTCAGTTGGATGCCGTCCATGCGCGCCTCGAATTCGCTGTGGGCCGCCGCAAGGCCCAATGCCGACGCGCCCGGCCTGACGTCCGCGCTGGAGGCTGCGCGGAGCGAGCTGACCCATTATCGCAAGCTCGTTGTCGAATATCCATCCGGTGAGATGACGGATGCAATTCAGTCCGCGGGTTTCATTCCATTCCGCACATTGATCTGGATGCGCGCAACCTCGTGATTCATTATGCGTATTCACTCTCGAAAGGTGAAAGCGCGGGGCAGGATAATATCCCGCCCTGCGAAGCAGATTGACATCGAAAGGAGAACGCACAATGACTCGATTTATTCTTCGCTGGATCATCAATGCGGTGGCAATCTTTCTTGCCATTCGTTTCGTTCCCGGTATTTCATTTCAAAGCGGCTGGCTGGGAATCATCTGGCTGGCTTTGATCTTCGGGCTGGTAAACGCCTTCGTCCGGCCCTTGTTGAAGATCATGACCTGCCCGTTGATCATCCTGACGCTCGGCTTGTTCACCCTGCTCATCAACACGTTCCTGTTCTGGCTGACCGGGCAGATCGGCCAGGCTTTCGGAATCGTCATCACGATCAATGGCTTCTGGCCCGCATTCCTGGGCGCGTTGGTCGTGAGCATCGTCAGCGTTGTTTTGACGCTGGTGTTGAAGGATGAGATGAAAGGTTCGCGAAAATAGCAGCGCTTGAAAATTAGGGAACGGGTCACAAATTTCTGTGACCCGTTTTTGGATTGACTTATGAGCACAAAAAACAGTGCGCCCCTGCATTGACAACACAGACCGCGAGGCCTCCCTTATCCCAAGAAAGATTCATGGGGTCATCCCCGGCCCGCGCGTGGAGAAGGATGACTTCATCCGCGTGATTGATGAGAGCGGCGAAGATCATCTTTATCACATCGGTCATTTCGTATGGATTCGCTTGTCGGCGGAGGCAGAAAAGGCTTTGATCGCGGCGCAAATAATCTTCCGATTTTAAGATGGATTTTTACCTTTAGGCGGTCAATTTCGCGATTGACTCGGTTGAATTTATTGCTGATTTAAAGTGCCTTCGTTCATAGACCCTCACTTGTCCTTAATTGCTCATCCATGGTCAAACCATAGCGCGGAATTTCCTGTGTGACGTTATGCCCAAAGCTTGATTCGACTTTATAGTATTACCCTGCGAAAACCATATCCGCCGCGAAGATTTTGTAGCGCAATATTTATATCGCCTTTGGCTGCGGAATGAATTCCGCGCCACGTTTTGTGCTGCATCATCGCGCAGCGGTATAATCTTTTCCATGTCCAAACGTCTTACCGGTATTCTTGCCGTGCCTGTGCTGGTTGTCCTTGCGATCGGCGTGTATTACATTCCGCCGGTGCATGAACGCCTCGCCTGGCGTCTCGATGACTTCCGCACGCGCGTCATCTATTATTTCAGACCGCCCGATCAAGCCGTCTTCCTCCCGGAAATCTCGCAACAGGTTGCGATCGATTCCATCGTCCAGGCGACGATGCAGGCGTATTCGACAGCGCAGGCGATTTCATTGACGCCGACTCCGTTACCAGGTCCGACCGCGACGCCCACGCTCACGCCGGAACCGTTACCGGCCACCGTTTCCTTGAGCGGAGTCAAATACGAGGACCAGTTCAACCGCTGGAATTATTGCGGTCCCGCAAATTTTGCGATGGCGCTAACGTTCTGGGGCTGGGACGGCAACCGCGATGTGATCGGCAAAGCCGTCATGCCGGGCAACACGGGCAAGAATGGCCTGCCCGCCAACATGGACAAGAACGTGATGCCGTATGAACTTCAGGATTATATTTCGGCGAACGTGCCGAATATGTCTTCGGTCCTGCGCTACGGCGGCGACATGGATGTGGTCAAGCGGTTGGTTGCCGGCGGCTTCCCGGTCATTGCAGAAAAAGGCGAGTACCAGCGCGATACCACCGGCAGTCTCAGTTGGATGGGACATTATCAATTCATCACCGGCTACGATGACACGGCGCAAACGCTTCTGATCCAGGACACCTATTTGGACGGCCCGAATTTCCGTGTTGCGTACGATAAATTCATGACCGACTGGCGCAGCTTCAATGATGTCTTTGTCGTGGTTTATCCAACAGATCGCGAATCGCAAGTGATGTCCCTGCTCGGCCCCTACGCCGACGAAAAATGGGCGCTGGATCACGCGCTGCAAGTTGCGACCGCTGATTCGCAAACGCTCACCGGCGTTGACCGGTTCTTTGCGTGGTTCGACATCGGTACGAGTCACGTGGCTTTGCAGGAATATGCGGACGCGGCTTCCGCGTACGATTATGCTTTCCAGCTTTATGCCAATCTTCCCGCCGATTACGCAACGCGTCCGTGGCGCATGATGTGGTACCAGACCGGCCCATACTTTGCGTATTTCTATTCCAATCGTTATCAGGATGTGATCAATCTGGCGAATATCACATTGACGTACAACATCACCAAACCTGTTTTGGAAGAAAGCCTCTACTGGCGCGGCCGCGCGGAGGCTGTCACTGGCAATCCGCAAGCCGCGATCAGGGATTATCGCGCCGCGCTGGTCGTGCATCAAAACTATCCGCCTGCGGTTCAGGGATTGCAGGATTTGGGAGTGAGTCCGTAGTTGAGTAGTTATGTAGCTCGATAGTTACATAGTTTGATGGTTTGTTGGAGGAGGAGAGAGCATGGCTAAGATTGAACGTTTTGAAGATTTGCAAAGCTGGCAAAAGTCGCGCCAGCTCGCGAATTCAATTTATGACTTAACTGAATGTCAAAGATTTGCCAAAGATTTTCATCTTCGTGGACAAATTCAGGACGCGGCGGGATCGGTCATGCACAACGTCGCCGAAGGTTTTGATGCCGGAACCAATCTCAAATTCATTCGCTTTCTCAAGATCGCAAGGCGTTCGGCAAGTGAAGTTCAATCTGAACTTTATTTAGTATTACAGCGCAAAGTTAGAGTTTTGAGGGTTCTGCTCATGGCTTTTCTACCGTTTTCGCCCTCATCCCCACCCCTTCCCCCGAATGGGGAAGGGAGTCTCCTCTCCCTTTGGGAGAGGGAAAGGGTGAGGGAGAATTGGCAGGGAACGATTGCTCGACCTTGCGCTGTAATGTTAGCACTCGACCGTAATTACATCAACCAAAATGAACTTGATTCGGCTTACAATTTGGCTACTGAAACCAAACGCCTCATCAACGGCATGATTGCCTGCCTGCGAAAATCCAAACGTTCCACCACTACCTAACTACCTAACTACAAAACTACCGAACTATGAAACTACTCCACTTTGCCGACGCCCACATTGACATGGCCAACTATGGCCGACACGATCCCGAAACGGGCTTGCCGCTGCGTGTGATCGACTTTCTCAAGTCGCTCGATACGATCGTAGACACCGCCGTCGCCGAAAAAGTGGACATGGTCATCTTCGCGGGCGACGCATACAAAGATCGTTCGCCTGCGCCGACGTTTCAACGCGAATGGGGCAGGCGCATTATTCGTTTATCGCAGGCAAAGATTCCAACTTTGCTTTTGGTTGGCAATCATGATCTCTCGCCTGCGGCCGGACGCGCGCACGCGATCCAGGAATTCGACACGCTGCAGGTGCCATACGTCAAAGTGCTGGCAAAGCCTGAGTTATTAAGTCCAAAAGATTTATGGGATTTGCCGGTTCAAGTGATTGCCCTGCCATGGATTTCGCGCTCGGGTTTGATGGTGTCCGTGGACACCACCGATACGCCGATCGAAGAAGTTTTCTCGAACATCGAATCTCGAATATCGGATTTGGTCAGTTCGTGGCTGGATGAAATTGATTCGAGCCTGCCGACCATTTTGACTGCGCACGCGTCCGTGCAGGGGGCGGCGTTTGGCTCGGAGCGGATGGTCATGCTCGGCGCGGATTTGGTTTTGCCCACGTCGCTGGTGAAGGACGATCGCTGGGATTACGTGGCCCTCGGTCACATCCACAAACCGCAGGATGTCAACAAAGGCGCGCATCCGCCTGTAATTTATCCTGGCTCTATCGAGCGCGTGGATTTTGGCGAAGCCGCCGATGACCGCTTCTTCATCGTTGCGGATGTCCAGAGACAAAATACAAAGGTTGAGTGGAGAAAGCTCGCAGGCGCGCGTCCGTTCGTGGAACGGCGAGCCGTTATCCAACCCGCGCTGACGACCGAAGGGAGGGTCGAAGCGTCGAATGAGAACGTGACGGAGACTCTGATCGCCGCTTTACCAAAGTCAAAAGATTTGGATGGCGCCATCGTCAAGTTGACCGTCGAATATCCACGCGAATATGATTCGTTGATTGATGAAGCCGCGTTGCGAAAATACGCGGAAAAAGCGTTTGAATTTCATTTGGTCAAACGCCCGCAAATAGAGGCGCGCATCCGCCTGCCCGCCGGTCAAACCGTCAGCAGTCTTTCCCCGCTCGATTTGCTGGATCAATACTGGCGCGCCGCGCACACCGATCCATCCGACGCAGAG
Source organism: Chloroflexota bacterium (assembly GCA_021787595.1). Lineage (GTDB taxonomy): Bacteria > Chloroflexota > Anaerolineae > Anaerolineales > Villigracilaceae > Fen-1038. The sequence continues at coordinate 174,368 of JAJYLQ010000002.1, forward strand.
GCATTACAAAAACTGGCTCGTGAAATTCTGGCGAACAGTAACGAAAACAGTGAGGGAGCGTTATAACTTAAGGCAAGTTTCGACGACCTTATAAATAAGGAGAAACCAAAATGAAACTCAATAAAAACCTTGCGATGATTTTACTGGCAATTTATTTGATATTGGCTGGCCTGGAAGGCCTCGGCGTTGAATTTAGCTTTCTGCATATCATCACCGCGATCTGTGCGCTGGCCGCAGGCATCCTGTTTTTGATTAATCGTTAGCCGATGATCGAGATACAGCCCCGCGAATTTCGCGGGGCTGTATCTTTTTATTTGACACAGTGTTTTCCCTCCTGTAAACTTCATGGTAAGAATGTCACTCGGTGCCTTGCCCTGAGGGAGTGGCGCTGAAGGCGCCACGAAGTCGAAGGGGAAGCGAAGAGTGGCATGGTATTTTCTAATCTGATTCATTGGAAAGGGATTTCGGTATGACACAACAGAAAAATTTCGTTCGCCCTCCCATGTCAACATTCCGGCAAATCCTGTTGAGCGTTTTCTGGTTCTCGACCAACATGATGTGGTCGGCCATTTTGATCATTACGATGCCGAGCCAGATCAAAGCCGCGGTGGGCGATGCGACCAAAGGCAGCGCGCTCGGACTCGCCCTCGGAGCGGGCGCGTTCATCTCGATGCTTGCCGCGCCGATTTTTGGCGCGCTCTCCGACCGCATCCGTTTGCCGGGCGGGCGGCGCAAGCCGTGGATCGTCATCGGCACAGTTGGCAACGTTCTGGGTTTGGTCGGCCTGGCTTATTTGATCCAACCGGGACATCCAGAGTCCGTTGTGGGTTGGAGTGTCGTGTTCCTGTTCGTCGAATTATTCAATAACATTGCGACCGCGCCGTACGCGGCATTGATTCCCGACCTGGTTCCCGCCGAGCAGCGCGGCTCTGCGTCCGGCTGGCTTGGACTGATGACGATGCTGGGAACCTTCGGCGGCGGTGTGATGGGGTTTTTTGTTGACTCGCTGGGCATCCCCGCGGTGTATTTCATTTTGATAGGTGTTATGTTACTTGGCGCAATTGTCACCGTTTTCGGTGTGAGCGAACTGGATGTCCCGTACGAAATCCAACCCTTCCATTTCGGCGAATTCATGCGCGGCCTGACCGACCCGTTCGAACATTCGGATTTCACGTGGGTGTTTCTGACCCGCCTTCTCGTGACGATGGGCATCTTTACGGTTCAGGAATTCATTCAATATTATCTTGGCGACGTGATTGGCTCGCCGTATGTTCTTGCCGGCTTTGGTCAAGTGGCAAGTACGGCGGAAGAAGCCGTGTCATTCTTTTTGCCCGCCCTTCTTTTGGGCGCGATCATTACCACGCTTGTAGCGGGTGTGCTTTCCGATAAATATGGACGCAAGCTGATGGTGTATGTCTCCGGCGGGTTGATGGGATTCGTCTGCCTCGTGTTCGTTCTCTTCCATTCATTCACGCTGGCCGTTTTGATGGGCGTCGTCTTCGGCCTCGGTTACGGCGCGTACGAAAGCGTGGATTGGGCGCTGGCCTCCGATGTGCTTCCTTCGATGGACGATTACGCCAAAGACATGGGCGTGTGGCATGTTGCGATGGTTTTGCCGCAGGTCATTGCCACGCCGATTGCCGGTTTTCTGCTCGATAACTTTCAGCGCGTCGGCACGGCGCAAAATATTCCGAACCTCGGTTACACCGTGATCTTTCTTGTGGCCGTTGTTTATTTCATCTTCGGCACGGTCTTTGTCAGGCAGATCAAAAAAGCTCGATAATCAAATCATGCGGCGTAAGTTTTCGCCGCATGATTTTTATGGACGGAGTTGGAATGGATTTTTCTGAAGACACAGGTTTGCTGATCAAAGCATTGCGCTTTTCAGCGGACAAGCATCGCCACCAGCGCCGCAAGGATCAGGCGCAATCGCCTTACATCAATCATCCGATTGAAGTGATGCAGCTTTTGTGGGATGTCGGCGGCGTGCGAGACGTCAATGTGCTTCTGGCGGCGCTGCTTCATGACACGATCGAAGACACGCAAACAACCCCCGAAGAGATTCGCAATTTGTTTGGCGGGGAAGTTCTATCTCTCGTATTGGAAGTCACCGATGATAAAAATCTTCCGAAAGCCGAGCGGAAACGTTTGCAGGTCGAGAGCGCGCCGCGTAAATCGCCTGGCGCAAAGCTGATCAAGCTGGCGGATAAATGCTGCAACGTGCGCGATCTGGCCGGATCGCCGCCGAGGGATTGGCCGCTCGAGCGCCGCCGCGAATATTTGTTGTGGACGGAACAAGTCGTGGCGGGTCTGCGCGGCACGAATATGGCGCTCGAAGCATATTACGAAAGCGAACTATTAAGCGGAAAAATGTTACTTGGCATCGGTTGATTTGATCCGTATGATGGTCATTGGAGGTCCAATGACCGTCATTGTTGCCGATACCACCTGCGGCCTGCCGCACGATCTGCTCGAAGCGCGCGGCATTCCGCTCATCCCACAGATCGTGATGTTTGGGGAACAAAGCTTTCACGATGATAACGAACTGGACACTGCTGCGTTCCTGCAAAAGTTGAAAGCTTCCTCCGCACTGCCGAAAACCGCCGCGCCAGAACCGACGCTTTATTATCCGATCTTCCAACAGGCGCAGGAGAAAGGCGAATCGGTGATCGTCATTGCACCGACATCCAAAGCCAGCGGAACGCTTCGTTCGGCGGAAACCGCCGCGCAGGATTTTCCGCAAGCCGACATCCGCATCATTGATACATTGACGATTGCGGGCAATCTCGGTTCGCTCGTGTTGATGGCCGATCAATGGGCCAAAGAAGGCGCGGATGCGGATACGATTGTCAATCGCGTCAACGAAATGATCCCGCGCGAACGGACTTATTTCCTGGTCGCCACGCTGGCTTATCTTCAGAGGGGCGGGCGCATCGGCGGAGCCAGGGCAATGGTGGGTGAGTTGTTGCAGGTCAAACCCATTCTTTCGATTTGCGATGGACAGGTCGCACCCGTCGAACAGCAGCGGACAAAGAAACGCGCGGCGGCGCGGTTGATCGAAATCGTCAACGAGCAATGTCCGAAGTCAGGCGCCGCGCATTTGTGCGTGATGCAGGCCGACGCCGGGGACGAAGCCCGCGAACTGGCGGCCAGCCTCCAGCTTGTGCTGAGCAAAGGCGAAGCATCCAGGATGGGATGCGCTGAAGTTCCCATTTACGAATTGCCGCCCGCCATTGTTGTCCACGTTGGGCCGGGCGCGCTGGCGGTTGGCTTTTTTATCTAATGGTATAATTTTGCCGCTTAACGTGCAAATTCCCACGATCGTGGTTTCAAGCAAGGAGTTCGTATGTCCGGTCATTCCAAATGGTCAACCATCAAACGCAAAAAGGGTGCGGCGGATGCCAAGCGCGGCGCGGTCTTTACGCGGCTGACGCGTGAAATCGTGATGGCCGCGCGCGATGGCGGCGGCGATCCTGAATCCAATTTCCGCTTGCGGCTGGCGGTGGACAAGGCGCGCGCTGAGAACATGCCGAAGGATAATATCGAGCGCGCCATCAAACGCGGCACCGGTGAAGATAAAGACGGTGCAGTGTTTGAAGAACTCATGCTGGAAGGTTACGGCCCGCATGGTTCGGCCATTTTGGTTTCGTGCGTGACCGATAATCGTAATCGCACGGTTGCCGATCTTCGCCACACGTTCACCCGCGTGGGCGGCAATATGGCCGAGGCTGGCGCGGTGGCCTGGCAGTTTGATCGCAAGGCATATTTTTCTTTTCCGTCGAGTCAGATGTCTTTCGAAAAAGCTTTCGACCTGGCGGTCGTGGCCGGCGCGGACGATGCGATTGATTCCGGCGACTCAGTGGAAATTCTTGGTCCGGTCGAGTCATTCAAGACGATTGCCAACGCGCTGCATCAGGCGCACGTCACGCCGGATGAAGCGGGTTTGCGTATGGTTCCCAAACAGGAGCTTGAACTGGATACGGAGGCCACGCTTCAAGTATTGAAGGTGGTCGAGAGCATCGAAGAATTGGATGACGTGCAGGATGTGTACCACAACGTCAAGATCACCGAAGAGGCGCTGGCTGCCCTCGAAGCCGCATAATGAAATGATATGGGGGAGCGCAGCGGGACCCCTCACTGCTCTCGACGAACAATTGTCCTGCCGCGCCCCTACTGCATTTAATGACCCTCGCGCTTGGGATCGATCCAGGAACGGCAACGACCGGCTACGGACTTGTCCGCCTCGCCCGGGATGGAAGTCTGGGCGCCGTTAAATTTGGCGTCATCACCACCCCGAAAGAATCTGCCGCCTCCGCGCGGCTGGAAATGCTCTATTCCCAGTTGAATGCTCTTCTAAGACAAAATCATCCTGACACCGCCGCGGTCGAAAAATTATTTTTCCAGCGCAACATCACGACTGCCATCGCGGTGGGACAAGCGCGCGGCGTGGTTTTGCTGTCTTTGCAGCAGGCGGGAATCGAAGTGTTCGAATACACGCCGAATGAAGTCAAACAAGCGGTAGCCGGTTATGGTTCGGCGGGGAAACGCCAGGTGCAGGAAATGGTGCGGACGCTTTTGCTCCTGCCCGAAATCCCCAGGCCCGATGACGCCGCGGACGCATTGGCGATTGCCATCACACACTTGCATACGAAAAGGTTTTAAACCACAGACGAAATTGGGGCAAGTCGCTTATTTGTGTAAATCCTTTCTGAAAACGAATGCTGCCTTGAAAGTTTCTCAGCAACAGCCGCCATGAGATGAGCCATTTGGCTAATGACTTTGGGCACCGCTTTGGATCGTAAAATAACGCGGCGCCCTACATCGAATAAACAGCGCTTCTAAATCTGTCCCTGAATTTCGTTCCCCCGATCCATCCGCCCAGCCCCGCGATGGTCTCCGTCAACAGGAACAAGGGCAGCGTGCCGAACACCTGCAGCAGGACGCGTCCATAACCGATACGATCGTCGAACATATCCACCAGCGCACGCGTGGCGAAGGGATTGCGCACGCCCAATTCGAAGCAGAGCATTGGAAAACTGTAGAACAATTCTGTCAAAGCGACTCCCAGTCTGTGACTCCGGCCGATCTGACGATCCACTGCGGCGCCATAATGTTCGGGATGACCGGAAAGAATCGCCTCGACTGCCAGCCGTCCGCTCTTGATGGCAAAACGGATGCCCTCTCCGGTAAAGGGATCAACGAGTCCCGCAGCGTCACCCACAAGAAGTGTTCGCGGGGTGTTGATGGGCTCGCGGCGGGTATAGGCAGGCAAGGGATGTCCTCTGCGCGGCTGCCCTTCGATGGAAATGCCGAAGCGGGGCATGACCCGTGCCAGCGTGGCTTGCAGTTCGCCAGGCCGGGGATGAAATGCGCCAATTCCAACGGACAAGTGATCCGATTTGGGAAAGATCCAAAGATAACCAGCCGCGATCTCACCGAAAATGAACATAGGCCGGTCGGCAAAGCGGGCAAAGACATCAGCGGGGACAACGGCTTCCACTTCAATGGCCCCGGCCATCACCCTTTTGGGTCGCAATCCCAGTACGCGCGCTACAACTGAATTAGCGCCATCTGCAGCAACCAGAAATTGGCTTTCGAATTGTTCGCCATCGCTGGTTTGGACCCTCACGCCTTCGGACGTTTCTTCCACGTTCTGCACGGTGGTACCCTCACGAATTTCGGCCTCGGCATGTTTCAGAAGGTACGTATCGAATCCATCCCGCATCACCATACGCATGGATCGTTCCGGCAGAGGGATGGTGACGATATTCTCGCCCAAGGCATAGGAGATGGACTTGACTTTCGATTCGATGACCGATTCGAATGAAAAGGGAAACTGCTCCAGGACACGCGCAGAGACACCGCCTCCACAAGCCTTGTAACGAGGCAGACTTTCCTTCTCGAGGACCAGCACACGCCTTCCCGCCTGGCCGAGATACCAGGCAGCCGTCCCACCTGCGGGACCTCCGCCGACGATGATCGCATCATATTTCTTGTGCATGTTCTTCCTAAACTTTCACCAATAAGCCGGCACGTACAAGGTTTGATCACATCTCGATTTGAGTCACTGTTTTTAAGGATAGATTATCATTACAGCGCAAGGTCGAGCAATCGTTCCCTGCCAATTCTCCCTCACCCTTTCCCTCTCCCAAAGGGAGAGGAGACTCCCTTCCCCATTCGGGGGAAGGGTTGGGGATGAGGGCGAAAACGGTAGAAAAGCCATGAGCAGAACCCTCAAAACTCTAACTTTGCGCTGTAATATTATATTCTAACGATAAGGATCGGCGTCCGCGAGCTGCTGCTGTGGCGGAAGGATTGCCAGGGTTAGAAAACATCCCCGCGCCAGCGATACCAAAGCCACCCAATCGCAAGGCCTGCCAGACCGCCGCCCAGCCCCGAAAGCCAATGATACGGATGAGGATAAGCGTTGAGGATGATTCGGGCGGCCACATAACTTATAAAGGCGAGACCAATCATCCAAAAATAAACAACTGCCGGCCATTCATTTCTGTTTTCGATTTTCCTGCTTCTGGTCTTTTTCATTCTGCATCCTGTTTCAGGGAAGCAATGGGTCAACCACTGCTTTGATCTCACCGGCGTTGAGGAAGGGACCGATCTTGACGTATCGGAGCACGCCGCCTGCATCCACAATGTACGTTTCCGGCACTCCTTTGATGCGAAATAACTGGGAGATGACCGTTCCCACATCCGGGCCGTTGGGATACGTGTTGTCGAATTTTTGGAGAAAGATGCGCGCGGCAGATTCGGTATCCACATAATCCACGCCCAGGAAAACCACTTTGCCGCCTGGCTGATAATATTCCCAAGCCTGTTCCAATATGGGCGCTTCCTGCTCGCAGGGTTTGCACCACGAGGCCCAAAAATTAATGAACACCACCTTGCCGCGCAAATCAGAAATATTGACTTTGGATTGGCCGTTGTATTCATAGCCGCTGTACAGCGTAAGGCTGAAATCGGGGATTTTGGTCCCGGGCTGAATACTTCCCTGTTGGGTGCGCACCAAGCCAAATCCCACCACCGCCAGGATGGCAAGCAGAACGGTCCAAATGAGGATTTGGATCCATGTTGGAATACTGCGATGCGCCTTCACATTGGCTTCTGTCATGGATTCTCCGCTGCTACTGCATCTGGTGCAATTTTTTATTCTTGAAATGACGATCGGCATTGAAACCATCTCCAACCATGGCGACTCTTTTACCCTGCGCTTGAAGTTTCTTGCCTTCTTCAGCTTTGTCTTGCGGCATGACTTCCGCCGTGCGGCGATTGTCGCCGGATGATTTCAGACTGTTGGTCTTGCTTCATGAGCCATCTCGGTGGGCGAAAGCGCAGCGGGGAGGTAAGCCGTTAGGGCGCGTCGGAGGACTGCCTCCAATTGTTGGTTCGCATGTCTTCCCGTCGCGCTTGCCAGAGAAAGCCAGGTTCTTTCATCTTGCCCGTGAATCACAAGTGTGGCTGGAGCCTCACGCTTTCGATAGACAAGCAGGACGACCATCTGACAATCGCACTGATCCGTGCCGTGGTGCGGGCAGGGACAATCAGGATGAGTCAGGCGGGCAATTTGCAGATCGAAAGTTTGCTTGACCCGAAAGCCGGCCTCGGTTAATTGCTCAATGACCCGGGCTTGAACCCGTTCGCAGGTTTGGTCAAGCGCTAAAAACGGCAATAAAGCGCTCATTCTGTATTTCCTGTTGCTGCCAGTATAGGCGGACGAGGGTGAAAACCATAGCGCCGAATCCCCCGTTGGGCGATAGGCATTTTCGCTTATGGCATTGAATGGAAATACGCCAAACAAAAGGGCTGTCCGAAGACAGCCCTCCGTGAGAAGAAAGTGCTGTTGCGTTATTTATTTCCAGTGAGTTTGCTCACCAGCACTACGACGAGGATGACTGGCAAAGCAATCAGCGCGAGCATGAAGAGAAATCCAAAGCCCATCATGGTGTATGTCTCCTTTCGTGTTTACCTGGCTTCAGTATAGATGCTGCGCGTAAAGGATTGATGAAGTTGGGTCAAAGGTTCCGTGAAGATTGCTGAAACCTGTTTAGGTAAGATGTTTCAAACCGTTGCAAGGATCAGCAATCCCATGGCAACCACGCCGCCTCCTAATGCTAACCGCACCCATTCCTTGTGATGCAGATTCCAGTGAGCGAGGCGATTCAATGTCGGGCGAGCGGCCGCGGCAATGAGAATGATGATCAGCGGCAGGATAAAGATCAGGTTATACAGCACAAGATAGCCATAGCCCAGCAAGGCGGACGGCTGGAGCGCAAGCAAACTCAATACACCCAGATAGACTGCGCCGCTGCACGGAACCGTGCAAAGGCCGATGAGGAAGCCTCCCACGATCAGGGCCGGGACCGTGGCCTTTTTCGCCATCTCCCGCGCCGTTGTCCCGACCTGAGGCGGGGCCTGCAAACGCCAACCCAAATCGGGCAGGAAGAAATCCTTGAGCATCCACAAGCCGAACAAGATCGCAGCCAGCGCACCGAGCCGCGCGGGAAGATGCTGTTCGGTAAAGATGTTGATCGTTTTCAACAGGCCGACGCCCAACGCCAGGTAGGTTAGAAAAACAGCGGCGATGTAGATGCCGCCTAAACTAAGCAAACGCGCTCTGATTCCGTTGATACTCTGTTCTCCGGATTGCATGGTCGCGAGCATGGCTGTAATGAAAAGCAGCAGGACGGTGAACGCGCAGGGATTGATCCCGTCTACCGCTGCAGCCACAACCACGGCGGGCAGAGTGATCTTCGGCAAATACATCTGCATGGCCTGGGTCGGCGCGTTGGGATGCCATAGGCCAGTCAACGCAATGGCGCCCAAAGCCACGACTGTCAATGCAGATAAGATGACAATGCGGCGAAGTTGCGATGTGGCTGTCATCGTTATCCTTCGACGATCAGCGTGCCGTTCATGGTGGGGTTGGCGCGCCCGCCGCAGCAAATATCGCAATAGAAATCGTAGGTGCCGGCTTTGGTCGGCGTAAAGGTCAGCGTATTGGAGCTTTCAGGCTGGGCGATGAGGTTCAGTCCCAGTTCATCCACTGCCCATTGGTGCTTCCCGCCGCCATCCGTGTGGGCCGAATTATCCAGGCTGGTCAGGCGGATGGTGACCGGCTGGCCGACTTTGACGCGGATCTCGGTCTTATCGAATCCACTCATCGAAGCGGCGATGTCAATCACATTCCCCGCCAATGGCGGAGGCGGCGGGCGGAAGAAGGCGGACTTGAGATAATAGCCTGCCAGACCCAGCACGCCAATAACAACGACGGCGAAAGTGATCGAGCGAATGCGTTTCTGGCGCAACTGGGCTTCCCTGCGAATTTGGCGGGCGGATTTTTTCATGTGATTTATCCTTGTTCAGATTTTATGCGGTCATGAGTTCGGCGCGATATTCATGGCCGACATCGTTGCCGGCGCGAGAGACAGCTTCGACCAGCAGGGGCGCGGATATTTTCTGTTTGTCGAATCTCACCTCAGCTACGCCCATATTCAAGTACACATCTGCTGCATAAACACCGTCCAATGCCAGCAGGCTATTGCGGACGCGCGTGGCGCAATTCGGGCAGCCCATTCCCCAAATGGTCAGCAATGCTCTTTCAGCCTTCATAACCTGATCCGCCGTCGCGGTTTTGTGGATTGGTTCAACGTGACAATTTTCTTCCATACTTTTCTCCTTAAACTGATGAAGCGCTTAATTTGCGACGCTAACGATCATTGCCATGCTGAGGCGGCCAGCAAACTGACTTTCAACCCGAAGAAGGGATGAATCAACAGGCCCGCCAGCGGGAGCGTACACATCCAGATTGCGATTGCAAGCACCATGTTATCGAGGTGATTCGCAGCGCTTCACAATATCTCTGGTGGGCCTGTTCAGGCACATAACGAAATCCAAACTTGATTTCACTTCGTGTTAGCCCTGGCGTTTCGGCCAGCGAGCAGCGGAGCGGAAGCCAGGAAGCCCCATCGTCCAAGCCGTGAGGTCAGCCAACTGTCCATGCCCCAATACAATCCGGCAGACGAGAAGAACAGCAGCGCAAAAACAGGTACGTAGATGATCGCCGCGCCAATGTCCGTTGCGCCCGGTCCGTACGGGCCGCCAAAGCCTTCCGCCACAGACCAGATGATCAGGGAAAGCAAAGCGCCGCCAACGTAGCCGACATTGCTGAAGAGACCCAGGATCAGGCTGATGGCAAGCGCCGTTTCCAGGATCGCCACGATGATGGCAAAGGCGGTGGGATCAATTTGCATGATGCCTTGCCAGAAATTGATCCAGGATTGAACGGCGGGTGGCTGGCCGTCCAGTGCGCTGGTCAGGTAGCCGCTAAAATTCTGGATAAAATCCGGCTGCCATTTGAGCCAGGCATTGATCACCCAGATCAGGCCCATGGCAATACGCACCGCGGCAATACCCTTCGTGCGCCATCCTTCCAGCGCAATGGCGCTCGTCCGCGTGTTGGGCTGCGCGCCCAGATGAGTTGTAACGCTCGCTGTCATTTCAGTATTCCTTTCCTTGTCTTGATTTGCGGGAACCGCATGGCATCCCAGCCATCAAAACGTATTGTGTGATATGGCACATTGTAGGGCTTTGCCTGAAGATTCCCAAGCGCCGTTTATCGCATGTTTCGATAGGCATTTTGGCCTATGTAAAATTCAGGCTCTGGATATGACATGACCAGAGCCTGAGGCGAAGTCCATTCGGGCAGATCGATATGGCAACATATATCGTGCCAATGATCATCACCAATTAGTATTACCGCGCAAGGTCGAGCAATCGTTCCCTGCCAATTCTCCCTCACCCTTTCCCTCTCCCAAAGGGAGAGGGGACTCCCTTCCCCATTCGGGGGAAGGGTTGGGGATGAGGGCGAAAACGGTAGAAAAGCCATGAGCAGAACCCTCAATGCTCTAACTTTGCGCTGTAATGTTAGTCGGCCGAGACATGTCTACTCGCCATCCCGCAGCCCAAACGCATCGCGGACGGCTGCGCGCTGCAAGCGGTGGAACGTCTTTGCCAGATCTTCGAAGGTGTGGGGCTGGCGTTTCTCCAGCCACCATTGCAGCAGCTCGATCTGCGCCCCGGCCAGATAATTCGCCAGCACATCGAGCGGGATGCTGCTATCGGATTCAGTAAACGCGGCGCGCAGGCTGGCTTGGATTTCACGCGCGCTTTTTTCGCGGATCCGCCGCAGGATCAGCTGACTATCCTTGCCATGAAAGACGGAATACAACCGCGCCCGCGCCTCCTCCAGATGCCGATATGCCGCGACCGTGCTTGGCGGCGCTTCCTGCGACAAGAGTTCTTCCCGCGATAAGGGATGGAGCGATCCGATTCGGAACTCGCTGACGATGGCTTCGTGGCAGCCAATGAATAATTCGTCCTTGCTGTTGTAATGCTGATAGAAAGTGGTGCGCCCCACGTTGGCGCGATCCACGATCTCCTGGATCGTGATTGCATCATAGCCGCGTTCGCCGATCAGTTCGATCAGCGCCTTTTGCAGGAGTTCGCGCGTCCGTTTTGGTCGTCGGTCAGGTTTTGCCAAGAGGTCTCCTCGGGTTTTGATTTTACTCCACCGCAACACGGAAAGCATCGGACGAAACGATTCCGAACAATCCGCTCGATCTGTTCGGAAACGAACACTGCCCGAGGTTTGATTATTGACCTCATCCGTGAAACAGCGTAGTATGGGTATCGAACGTTGAAACTCTGCCTGAAGAAAATAGGTGTGCTTCATGGTTCGCGCAGTGAAAACCATGTTCACAGATTCGGGAGTCAGCGAAGAGAATATTCGCGCTGAAGAGTTCGCCGGATTCAATGTGAATGAAATTCATAACTGATGTTACGCAGCGGCTCGTTTCGGCGGGATCAATCCCTGCCTCAGTCCATGAAAGTGGCGCCAAGGCGCCACTCGTTACGCCAACCCGCAGGCGTCGCCGTGGCGGCAGCTTCCAAGCCCTGAGCCGGGGATTTATCCCCGCTGGCTGCGTAAGGTGAGTTCATAAGATCAATAACTGAGCAACAAGGAAAGGATGACAAATATGCATTCGTTTGCAGGACACCAGCACAGGAAATCGGGTGAAGCGTCACCGAAGATAACCAGAGGCTTGGTTCTCGATACCGGCTGGCGCTACGATTTGATGGAGTGGTTCTTCGATACATTTTTCCTGCGAGGCAAGCTGCAGGAGCTTCGACAAAGAACGGCCGACCTCGCTCACGTTCAGAGTGGGGATAAGGTGTTGGATGTGGGCTGCGGCACAGGAACGCTGGCGATGTTCGTTGCACCGCGCGTCGGCGCGGCAGGTCGAGTCTTTGGCATTGATCCCGGCACGCAACAGATCGCTTGCGCTCGTTCCAAAGCGGCTCGACGAGACTTACCCATCGAATTCCAAGTCGGTGTGATCGAACATCTTGACTTTCCCGACCGGACCTTTGACGTTGTCCTTAGCACGATCATGATGCACCATCTGTCCGACACTCTCAAGCGCCAGGGACTCGCTGAGATTTTCCGCGTCCTCAACCCTGGGGGACGATTGGTGATCGCTGATTTCAATCGTCCAGAAGAACAGCCGGCCCAATCCAAACGCTTCGGACCCGGTGGAAGCCGAATGGAAAATCTGGAGGCGCTCGTTAAGGAGGCCGGCTTCATACAAGTGGAAATGGACGAGATGCAACTTCCGCGATTTCCCGGTCATTCTGCGGGCTTCGCTGGCTTTGTCAGCGCAAAGAAGCCAACTTCTTAAAATGGATTTCGCTTGGTATGTGTATCATGTTCACCTGCCGCCGGAGTTCAAATCGAGCGCTATTCTCATGCCTGACTTGACGTAGCGGCCTAATGGTGCGAGCCATGCTCGTCGTGGTGTTCGTGCTTCTGCGGATGGCCGTATTTGTGCGGGTCGGCATCGAATTTGCTGACGCAGTTCTGCGAGCAGAAATAAAACGTCCGCCCTTCATGTTCGCGCTTGGCGAACGCCTTTTCTGATTCGATCTCCATTCCGCAAACGGGATCTTTGACTTTCATCGTAATCTCCTTTCTTACTCAACGATCAATTTGCCGCGCAGCATGCCCATCTGGCACTGGAACTCGAATTCGCCGGTCTTATCGGGCATGAACTCCACGGACACCGTTTCGCCTTCGGGGAGCCTGGCGCTCTTCTGAAAGTCTGGGATGAGTACCATCTCGGAGCAGGAGGCGGACTCTGAACGAACGAAGTTCAAGCGCACCGGCTTGCCTTTCTCCACGACGATCACATCGGGCGTATAACCGCCCTTCACCAGCACCATCAGTTCCTGATATCCGCTGCTGGATACGGCGGCTTTCACGCCGGGCTTCTTCACCATCCAGAAGAACCAGACGATGGCTGCGATGGCCGCCAGGCCAAGTAGCGTTACGAAAATTTTATCGGGGGTCATAATCTTTTCTCCAATTCTGTTTCTGTCATTGCGAGCAATCCCTGTTTCGAGGAGAATGCTTCCCGAAGACTCGCAATGACGAATGTAATCAAGCCGGTTTCCAGCTCTTGAGCCGGTTGGCATTGCTGATGACGGTCACACTGCTGAATGCCATCGCTAATCCGGCCAGGATGGGTGAGAGCAAAATGCCGAAGAATGGATACAGCACACCAAGTGCGATCGGAATGCCCGCCGAGTTGTAAATGAACGCGCCAGCCAGGTTTTGATACACATTGCGCATCGTGGCGCGGCTCAACTGGATGGCAGTCACTACCCCCGTCAGGCTGCCTTTGATAAGGGTAATGTCGGAGGCTTCGATGGCAACATCCGTGCCGGTGCCGATCGCCATGCCAATGTCGGCCTGGGCAAGGGCGGGCGCGTCGTTGATGCCGTCGCCGACCATGGCAACTTTCTTGCCTTCGAGTTGCAATTTCTGCACATTGTGTGCCTTGTCCTGCGGCAAAACTTCCGCCAGCACACGCTCCACGCCCACCTGCCGCGCAATCGTTTTGGCAGTGCGTTCGTTATCGCCGGTGATCATCACCACTTCCAGGCCCATCTTCTTCAGCTCCGCGATGGCAGCTTTAGAGTCTTCCTTGACCGTATCTGCCACCGCAATGATGCCCGCGGCTTTGTTGTCCAACGCGATGTACATCGGCGTCTTGCCATCGTCAGCGAGAGATTTGGATTTCTCCTCCAAGTCTCCAAGTGCGATTCCTTCGCGGTCCATCAACTTCAGATTCCCGATCAGCACGCGCCGTCCCTCGACTTTGGCCGAGACGCCGTGACCGGGGATGGCGTCGAACGTTTCGACGCTGCTCAGCTTGATGCCGCGCGCCTGTGCGCCTTCCACAATCGCCAACGCCAGCGGATGTTCAGAGCCGCGTTCGACACTTGCTGCGAAACGCAATAGATCAACATCGGTTAATGGAGGCTGGTTAATGGATAACTCCATGTTCCATGATCCATTAACCACAATATCCGTCACCGCCGGTTGGCCCTTTGTGATCGTACCGGTCTTATCGAGGACAACGGTGTTCAATTTTTCAGCCGTTTGCAGGGACACGCCGGAACGGATCAAAATGCCGTTCTGCGCGCCGAGGCCGATGCCGGTCGTCAGGCTCATGGGCGTCGCCATGCCAAGCGCGCACGGGCAGGCGATGATCAGGGTCGTGACGGCCACGATCAAACCGTAGGTCAGGGCGGGAGACGGGCCAAAGTCATACCAAACCACGAAGCCGATGACGGCCAGGATCATCACCGCGGGGGTGAAGTAGGTCGAGACCTGATCCACAATGCGCTGGATCGGCACTTTGCTGCCCTGTGCATCCTGCACGAGGCGGATGATATTCGAGAGTGCAGTGTCCTTGCCGACCTTGGTGGTGCGGAACTTGAACGCGCCGGTCTTGTTGATCGTCGCGCCGATCACCTCGTCGCCGACTTTCTTCGAGACGGGAAGCGATTCGCCGGTAATCATGGACTCATCCACTGCCGATTGTCCCTCGATCACTTCGCCGTCCACCGGGATCTTTTCACCGGGGCGCACGACTACGATGTCGTTGACCAGCACTTCTTCGACAGGAATATCTATTTCCTCCCCATCCCGGACCACCCGCGCGGTCTTGGCTTGCAGGCCGATCAGTTTCTTGATGGCTTCCGAGGTACGGCCTTTGGCTTTGATTTCCATCGCCAGCCCGAGCACCACCAGCCCGGTCACTACGACTGTGACATCATAATAAACGTCCACAAATTCGCGGGATGGGAAGATTTGCGGAAAGAGCAGTGCAATGGTGGAGTACAGCCAGGCAACGGATGTGCCGAGCGCAATGAGCGTGTGCATGTTAGCCGAGCGGTGTTTGAAGCCTTCCCACATGCCGGTGAAGAACTGGCTGCCGGAATAGGCCATGACCGTAATGCTCGCAATTCCGAGGACTGCCCAGAGAACCCACTGGGCTGAACTGCCGCGCGGGAACCAGTCACGCAGCACCGGGAAGAAACTGGCATAAGACAGGATCATGGTCGGCGTGCCGATGATGGCGGCAAACCACCATTTGCGCATCAGCGCGCGGTATTCTTTTTCGACGGTCTGTGCTTCCTTGTCCATTTCGGGTTCAGAGGCTTCGGCGGCGCGCGCCGCTTTGTATGGCCCGGCATTTTCGACGGCTTTGGTTAGCTGGCTCAAGTCGCCGACGACCGGCGAATATTCGATTTTGACTTCGCTGGTCGCGGCGTTCATCGTGGCATCCAGCACATCAGGCACAGCCTTGAGCGCGTCTTCGATTCTGGTCACGCATTCTGCACAATACAACCCGCTGACCTTCAAGCGCATGGCCTGGCCGTCGGCGGTGAAGCCCGCGCCGCGCACCGCGTCCAACAGATCGGCGACAGTGACACTCGATGGATCGTACTCCACAAAGACGCGGCCCTCTTTCGCATTGGCGGTCGCTTTGCTCACGCCGGATAACGCGCGCAGCGCGCCTTCCAGCGCCGGGCCGCCCGATTTACGGAATCCGCTGACGGGGAGCGCGATGCGGAGCGGTCCGCTTGCGTTCTCGGCAATGCCGGTTGTCGCCGATGAAACTACCGAGGCGTAACGATGCGGGTCGGCATCGAATTTTTCGACACAGGCTTGGGAACAAAAGTAGAATGTCTGCCCCATGTGCTGGCGCGTGGCAAACGCGTCCTTGGGGTCAATCTCCATTCCACACATAGGATCATGAATTGTCATGGGATCACCTTCCAATCAATACGATGCAGGAAGTATAGGACGTGTAGAGTTGATTTGCCAGAAGAATTGTGCCTACTTAAATATAAGCCAAATGGCCTATCTTTTGGATAGGCCATTTAAAGATGCGAATATGATTTTCTATTTCAATGCCGTGCCGCAGTACGGACAATTCTGCCAATCGGTTTGGACGCTCTTTCCGCAATGCGGGCAGGGATGCTGGGAGGAGGGCGGCGTTGATTTGCCGGAATTCTGCGCCAGCCAGAAGACGCCCAGCACAACCAGCGCGAGGAAGCCGAGGGGAATCAGCCACATGAACATCATGCCGATCCACCCGAAGGGAGCGAACCCCCAGCCCATCATGCCGGGACCCATCATGCCCCAGCCGCCATAACCCGAGTTGTTATATCCCCAGCCCGACATCATGCCGCCGCCAAAGAGAAACAGAAGGGCAAGGAGAACAACGATTCCAATCACCAGCCAACCTGTCTTTTTCATAGCGATTCCTTTCCGCTATTTGATGAACCAAGCATACCCTCTGTGATTAAAGATTCTGTAAAGGTTGAAAAAAGAGTGTATGAAAGTTTTGTCGAACCATGGTTTGATCGGCAATTCTCAGAGCATGATCTTTATGCATTCGGCGTTGGAGCTTTAAAACGAAAGCCGCAGGATGGGCCCCCGCTTGCGAGGGTCTCGGTCCGTTCGAGCCAGCCTCCCCACATTTCCGCCAAGGCAAAATCCAGATCGCACCACGTTCCCACGCAAAGGTCCGCCGCGCCTTGCCCCCGGAAGTATTCGGCCACGACACATCTTTTGATATTGAACGATATTCCATCATCGCTGGGCAAACGTTCCAAAAGATAGCCTGGCGGGCTGAACGGGAATCGCAGGAATGCATTGACCGCAAAACGCATCTGGTCACGTGGATTGTGTTTATGGAGCCGGGCCAGTGTGATGGGGATCGCACCCCATTTTTCGTAGATCTTCCAGGCCATGTCGCCGATCAACTCAATGGCGTAGCCTCGTTCAACTCCGGACTCCAGCATGGTTTGGAAACAGCACAACGTGATGCAGGAGAGCAGCAGGTTCATCTGGTTGCCCAATGAGGGCTGCACAGGCACGCGAGAGGCAAGCCGCTCGTATTTCATCCAAACTTCGTCGAGGATGCTTTGAACATCCTCGCGGGTGAAACGTCCCCTGGCAGGCTGGGTTCGATCCCGGCTTCGACCTGCCAGCCCGGCAAAAGCGGCCTGTCTGATTGTTGGCTGATAGATCAATTTCAGTGTCTTTGGATTCATCCTGTTGCTCCAATACATTAATATGAACGACATGGCCTATCCGGAAGATTGGATAGGCCATGCAAAGAAGAGAGTGATTTAATGATGATGAGCGTGCTCATCGGCCTTGCCAAGATACTTCTCAGGCTCTTTATCAAAGGACTTTTTGCAGCCAAGTGAGCAGAAGTAATACGTTTGTCCTTTGTACTCGGACCTGCCTGCCGCAGTCGCCGGATCGATGTCCATGCCGCATACGGGATCTTTCACTGTCGTTGCCATGTTTTTCTCCTTTCCGTAATTATCTCTGTTCAAGATGGATGGAGTCAGCGCCAATTGGCTTATCATCCAATGGGCAGATTTGCCTATTATTGCGCCAGGCAGGCAATTCAGATTTCAGGATGGTGCGGGTGATTTCGCGTTATCTTCTTTGGCGGGCGCGGCGTACTTTCCGGCTCTCTTTCGAACAACTGCCTGCAGAGTGTCAGGCAGTCTGCTGTGAAGGCTTGCGAGGCGGACCTGGCACATGGATCACCAGACGCGTGCCGCGTCCCGCCTCGCTCTGGACCTCGAGGCGGGCGCCAATTAAATCGGCTCTTTCACGCATCCCCAGCAAACCGAAATGTCCGCTCGACGCGAAGTCAGTGGGACTCTTTGGCACGCTAAAGCCAACGCCATCGTCGGTCACTTCCAGTTTGATTTCTTTGTCGAAGGTGATGTTGAGCATAGCGGACCTGGCTTTCGCATGATGCGCGACATTGTTCAAGGCCTCCTGCGCGATGCGATACAAAGCCAGTTCCACTTCGCGCGGCAGGCGGCGTTCCGGCCCGGATTGTTGAAAGTCCACTTCCAGATGATTGGATTGGCTCATCTCGCGCACCAGCATTTCGAGCGCAGTGACAAGTCCAAGGTCTTCGAGATAGATCGGACGCAGGGCGCGCGTGAGGCGGCGGAGGTTTTCAATAGTTTGTTCGGCGAGCGTTTCAAGCTCTTCAAGAGCCTGATGACCGCTCTCCGTCTTGACCGACTTGTGCGCGAGTTGTACGCGTTGTTTGAGCGCGATCACTGCTTGAATGGTGTCATCATGTAATTCACGCGCCAGGCGATTGCGTTCCTCCTCCTGCGCGGAGGTGATGGCGCCGATGTAATCATGCAAACCCTCCTGCGCGGCCTGCACTTTGCGCGCCATTTCAGCCAGTTCGGACTGCAGATGCCGCACTTCCGAAATCCCGCCAACGGATTCGTTGATCGCCTCGAAGTCGCCCCAGGCCAGCGCCGCAGCTTCGGATTCAAGTTTCTGCAGAGGCTGCACGATCTGGCGCGTGCCAAACCACAATGCGATCAAAGCCAGGATGAACGCCGGCACGAGAACCAGGGGCGCCATCTGAGTCGTCTGAAGCGAGGGGCTGACCACTGTCTGCCAGTCTTCTTCCGTGATCAATGCCCATCCGGTGGTTGGAATGGGGCTGTAGGCTACAACCTGTTCGGCACTGTCCCGTTGAACATAGGCTGTTCCGCTTTCGCCGCGCAGAGCCTGTGCGACTCCTGCGTGATCGGATGGAAGGCTTCCGGACGGCATTGTTCCACTCGCATAAAGCACGCGCTGTGAAGAATCCAGAAGGTAGATGATTGTCCCGCCGTTGGCGGGGTATAAAGCGGAAAATGTTTGCATCGCCATTGGTTCTGGAGAGAACGCTCCCGCCGCGATCACGCTGCGAACGGCAGAGTACATCGAAACGATCACAAACAATTGGTTCGAGGCAGGATCCGCGATGGGAGCGGAAAAGATGGGTCCGCGGTTGGAGGGAGATGCCAGCTCGAGGCTTTGCTTATTCCTGGCAATCCAATTCCAGAGTTGACTTTGACGCGTTCCAGCGAGCAGTCTGCCATCGGGATCGAGAAAGACCAGCCCGCCATCGAAATCGGATCCAAGGTCGGTGGTTGTGGCAAGGATGTTCCCGAAGGTCAGGCTTTCGGAAGAATCAGCCAGAAGCGTCAGGCTGGAAATCGTCGCAGCGCGGTGATGCAATTCGGTTCCGAGCGCTGCGGCTGCGGCTCTTACTGCACGCTCGTCGCGTTCCCCAACGAGAGTGCGCATGTCATTTTGGTGAAGTGTCACACTGCCGAAAGCAATGATCAGCAGAAGGATGGTCAGCGGCAACACCGTGACCACGAACAATTGCATCAAGCCGCGCCAGCCCCAAAAAAATTTTTTCATCCGCAGTCATTCTTCGGGATTGCCAGTGCTTTGCGAAACCCATCCGAGCGATACGGCGCGCATCACCGCTTCGGTGCGGCTGGCGGCATGTATTTTGGCGAAGACGTGCGCCAGGTGTCCCTGCACGGTGCGGTCGCTGATTCCAAGTTGAACGCCGATGGATTTGTTGGTGTACCCTTTGGCGGCCAGACGCAGCACATCCAGTTCGCGGTCGGTGAGCGGCTCGGCAGAAGTTTTGGGATGCTTGAAGAGATTGGACATCAGTTTGCGCGTCACCGCCGGATCGAGGGCGGACTTGCCTTCGTTCACGTCGCGCGCCGCCTGGATCAATTCGTCTGCCGCGGCAGTCTTGAGCACGTAGCCGTTTGCACCTGCCTGCAGGACCGCCATCACATACGGATCGTCATCATACGCGGTGAGGATCAGGATGCCCACTTCTGGAAAATGGGCGCGCGCCCAGCGCGTGACCTCGATGCCGCTGGCTTTGGGCATTTGGATGTCGAGTACGGCCACATCGGGTTTATGCTTTTGGATGAGCGACTGCGCTTCTTCGCCATCCCCGGCTTCAGCGATGACTTGAAGATCGCCCGCGCTCTCCAGCAGCTGCCGAATCCCGGCGCGGACGATGTGGTGGTCATCCGCCAGCAGAACGCGGATCTTTGTTTTTGATCTGCTCGATGACTTTGGCATAATCGTACCTTTCCAATTCTTGATTCAAGTTTTGCGATTGGAAGAGAGTGGGGAAGGCGAACCACACGATGCCGAGCCCGGCTAGGGGTCCGGTAATGAGGCGCATCCACGAGTTGAACGAACCGAGCGCATCGCCGTAATAGAACCAGGCCGGAAAAGCATTGTTCGTCAGGACAGCCAGCCATTGATTGGTTACGCGGAATCCCTGGCCGAGGCCTGCCAGGTCGCTGAGGAAATGTGTGCCGCCATCCACTGTGATGGGCGCCAGAAGAAGCGCAAAGCCCCACCACGACAGCGGCTTGATCCTGCGGCGGAACGGGTACCACGCCAGGGCAAAGATCCACACGCTGGTGTAGAACGAGACCATGCGATCGGACCAGGCCAGCTTCCATCCCATATTTCCGTTGCCGATGAACTGGCGCAGGATCAACGGGTTGATCGTGTTCTGCCAGGCGGCTTGAATCTCTTTCAACGAATACATTGTCTTTTGACCAAAGAAAAAGAACGAACGTTCCGGCAGCTGGTGGCAGAAGAACGAGTAAATGAAGTAGACCACCCTGCCCGCCTGCTCCCAGCCGATGTGCATGAAAATGGGAGCCAGCCACGGCAGCCAGACCCATATTCCATAGACTGCAAAGAAGATGACCAGCCAGCGGCTGGACAACCCATCTGCAGCGGATTGAGGTGCGGGGGATGGCGAAGGACTTTTGATATTGTTCATTTCTTTATGATAATCCTATTCGAGCAGGCTGCGCTGAAGAGTTTGCTCGATGGCTGATCGTATGCCCGGGTCAACATACTGCTGTGGATTCTCAACCAGGGAGAGCCGGGTCTGGCCATGGTTGCCGTGCAGGGTCAGCGCGGCAGGTTCAGGCGATTTCCCATAGATCAGCAAAACGATCATCTCGCAATTGCATTGCTCTGTCCCGTGATGCGGGCAGGGACAATCCGCGGCATCTGTTCGCGCATCTGGGTGCGCGCCCGCTCGAAGTCCGAAAAGAAGCGGGAATCTTGTCACACGCCGAGGATCATGACTCATCCATTTCGATATATTTCCCCGGTTCGCGTTCGAACAAATGCCTGCAAACTCCGGAACAAAAATAATATATCCTGCCTTGATACAGCATCTTGAACGGCGGGTTTTGAGGGTTGACTTTCATGCCGCAAACGGGGTCCGTCTCGAAAGCCTGGCCCGCCGCATGAAATGCCTGCATGTTGAATTCATTCATGTCATTTTCTCTTTCTGTTTTTTAGATTTGGGGCTTGTAATATTACAGCGCAAGGTCGAGCAATCGTTCCCTGCCAATTCTCCCTCACCCTTTCCCTCTCCCAAAGGGAGAGGAGACTCCCTTCCCCATTTGGGGGAAGGGTTGGGGATGAGGGCGAAAACGGTAGAAAAGCCATGAGCAGAACCCTCAATGCTCTAACTTTGCGCTGTAATGGTAATTGCCCATCAAATTTACTCCCATAATATTATTTCGAATTGGGCGCGCCGCACGAGGGGCAGAATCGTTCACCGGCCCCGACAGGGTTTCCGCAATACGCGCACTCCCGTGTCTTGAGTCCATATCCGCACTGCGGGCACCACACATAGTCTGGCAGGACGGCTGCCCGGCATTGCGGGCAATGCGCCTGCGCGACTGCCACCGTCTGCGGACGCGCAACGCTGGCTGCCGGTACGCCGGCGGCGACGAGCGGGATCAATAGACTGCCAAAACTTCTGCCGCACATATTTCACTCCTTTTCATTCCCACATCTTATCAGGTTAGATTAAAGGAATCATAAAGAATGAGTGAAAGATCCATAAGCAAAAATGCTTAACATCCTTCGCGCAATTTAGCGCGGGACACACGAGGGCAGGAAGATTATCATCCGTTGAAAGGAAGCATTACTTTGAAACGATATCTTATTCCGCTTGGCGCGTTTCTTTTGGGATCTTCTCTCATCGCAGGAATCTATTTCGGAATCCTCATCTGGGCGCAGGGCTGGGATTATGCGGTCAGCCAGTTTGCCCTCAACCGCTGGTATATCGTGCCGATCTGGATCGGTCTTGGGGTCCAGGCCGCGCTGTATTCCATGCTGCGCTCCATCGCAAGCCAACGCGAACTCACCCGCCAATCTGACTCGTTCCGATGGGCAAGGCGCAGGCAAACTTACCCTGACGATCACCAACCTGGATGCGCCTTCGCGCATCTTCGAGCGGCAGTTGAAATAATCACGGAGCCCGCTTCAGGAGGCCGATATGCCCGATGCGCATGATAAAGACCTCAGCCGCCGCGACTTTATCAAGACCGCGACGGCCCTCATCGGAGGCTTCATCGGCACCGTGATTGGAATCCCCGCCATCGGCTATCTGATCTCGCCGTCCCTGCGCGTGAACGAAGATAATGCCTGGATCAACCTCGGCGTCCTCGATCAATATCCGCTTGGCGCGCCCACGCTTTTTGAATTCACCCGCACCAAAGTGAATGGCTGGGAGAGAACAGGTACGAATTATGGTGTCTTTGTGCTTCGACAGACTGAAGCAAATGTACGCGTCTTTTCCAACATCTGCACACATTTGGCGTGCCACGCGTCCTGGCATCCTGAAGTTCAGCATTACATCTGCCCATGCCATGATGGGCATTACGATATTCTCGGCAGGAACATCAGCGGGCCTCCGCCGCGGCCGTTGGATGAATTTAGGACCAAAGTCGAAAAAGGTAGCTTGTTCATCCATCTGCCTGCATTCAAACGAACTTCTTAATCGGAGAGATATGAACAAGAAACATGTGCTTATCATGATCCTGGGCTGCCTGTTGCCAATCATTGGCCTGGCCGCGGTCTTTCTATTCAAGATGCCGGTCAGTTCGGTTGTGTTATTTGCGCTGATCCTGCTCTGCCCGATCTCACATGTGTGGATGATGAGTCAGATGGAACACGATCACGGGAACGAGACGCCTTCCCATGCCCACATTGAGTCGTTGAATCATGAAAAATAGTCGGAACCTTTCCCGCCGCGACATTCTCGACTGGAAGCGGGTTCGCCGGAGCGAATCGCTGTGGGCGCAGACCGCACTCCCAGCTGGCTTTTATCTGTGACCCTGAAAGGACGCAGGGTGTTGGCGCCACCGGGTCTGGAATTTGATCGCCCATTACTTTCCCAATGCCATTCAAATCGTGGACTGTCTGCACTTGCGCATGTACAAGTGGTTATCATGCTGCCGATCGCCTGAGGCACATCACCGAAGGCCCGTGGCAATGCAGAGTGGAGCAGGTGTCGTTACCCCTCGCCGCCTGGCAGCTTTTGCCATGCGCACGTTGGGCAGGGAAGCAACCACAAGGTGGAAAATATGTAGGATAATGGTTCTGTGTACTGCCGAACCATAATATCTCCGTAGCCATCAGGCATTTTCAAGGGTTAATACGGGTATAAGTTTCCCGTTCGAACTGGTTCAAATGATTCTTCTTATGTTTCGACAAGCTGGCATAGCATTGGAGCGCGTCATTGATCTTTTCCTTTCCGTTGATCGTGGAGACATTTTTCTCTAATGAAACGCTGGCGGTTACATTACATCGAAAGAATGAGTGTCCGAACACGGCTGCTCATACTGATGCTTTTGTTCGGTACGATGGTCCTCGTCAATATTGCCGCGTTGATCAACCTTGCCCGTTCGGTGTCCGCTTCACTCGCTGACATCGAAGGCGCACATGAACGCCAACTGCTTGCGCTGACCATGTATCAGGAATTGAGCAATGCTGAAGCTGCGCTCTACCGCTATCAACTTGAAAATTCCAGCGGCTTCGCCGCGCAATTCGATTTCGAGATCAACAACTTCGATCAAAACGTCCAGGCCTACGACAGGCTCGCTTCCACGATCGATGAACACAGTTGGGCAAACGAACTTGCCCAGGTCCGTGAAGACAGTCAGAACCTGGGAAATGAACTGATTCGCCTGCACGATCAACAAGCCTCCGACCTTCAAACCATGTTGGCCACGCAATCGCAATTATCAAATCTGTTGTCAGAGCCGCTGGCATCCAACCAGGATTTGGTTAAAAATCTTCAGGCAATGACGCTCGCCGTCACTACGCACCTTACAACGCCTGACCAGCTTTCGCACGACCAATTCGATCAGGCCACGAATCGCATGCTGGCAGATTTGAAAAGCCTGCATACATCAGCCATGACGCCAACCGAGGTGAAACAAGCCCAGCAATCAGAAGCCGAGGCAAATCAGCTGCAAATCCTCGGAGCACAGCTGATCGATAATCGCGACCAACAACAGCTCTTGTTCACCCGCTTCTCAGCTGAAATCTTCGAGGCACGCCAGCTTGTCATCTTCGAGCAAATCCAACCGCTGGAGGAGCAGCGTCTGAGCCAGGCACAGCAGAATTTGCAGACCGAGATTGGCGTTACGACCCTGATCAGTCTCGGCATGCCAATTGCGCTGACGATGATTGCCGTTTTCCTGGCAATTCGCCTGACGCGCACCCT
Source organism: Chloroflexota bacterium (assembly GCA_021787595.1). GTDB lineage: Bacteria > Chloroflexota > Anaerolineae > Anaerolineales > Villigracilaceae > Fen-1038. The sequence continues at coordinate 199,213 of JAJYLQ010000002.1, forward strand.
GGACCAAAACATCCTCGCGTTGCTGCGCGGCGCGGACCGCGTGGCGGCGGGAAATCTCCGCCAATTGGTCGAGGTCGGCACGAGTGACGAACTCAAGCGGCTTGCTGAAGCGTTTAACAAGATGATGGCAGACCTGGCAACGCGCGAGCGCGGTCTACAGGCGCGCCTGGCGGAGCTGGAGACTCTGCGCGAGGTGGGTTTGCAGATTACCGGTACGCTCGATCTCGACCAGGTTCTGAATACAATTGCGTTGAGCGCGTTGGGTTTGGTCCAGGCCTCCTCCGTTCAGATTTTTACGAGCGAACAAAACGATGAAGCCCTGCGCCTCGCCGCCAGTGCAGGTCAGCCATCCGGCGTCGGATTGCCACCTATTCTCGTCAGACGCGTGGCAAATACCGGGCGATTACAAGCTGCCCATACCGAAAGCGAAGATCATGCGCACTCAACCGTTGCGCTGCCGATGCAGCTAGGCGACCAGGTGCTGGGTGTGCTGCATATTGCATCGGATCTCCCGCACACCTTGTCCAGCGATGATCTTCGCATCCTGCGCCTGTTAACCGATCAGGCGACTGTTGCGCTTGGCAATGCGCGCCTCTACAACAACCTGGCAGAACGCGAAGCGCATGTCCAGGCCCTGATGGAGAAGATGGCGCAAATTCAGGATGAGGAACGTCACCTGATCGGCCTGGATTTGCACGATGGGCTGATGCAGTTGATCATGAGCGCGAATATGCATCTGACAGCGCTGAGTTCAAGTGACACGTCCATGCTGGATGCTCGTGCGCAACAAAAAATCGAAGGCGGCCGCATGATGCTCCAGCGCGCGATCGATGAGATACGGCGCGTCATTGCAGAACTACGCCCGACCGTGGTCGAGGAGCTGGGACTGTGTGAAGGATTGCGCCGTTATGTGATGGAAGTCAGCGAGGCGAACAACTGGCGGTACGAAACCCGGATCAATTTGGACGAGAACGAACTGAGCGCGCCGACCCAGGCCGCCGTCTTTCGGATCGCGCAGGAGGCGCTGTCGAATGCACACAAATATGCAGGAACGCATCGGATCAAAGTTGATTTGCAGTTCGAAGGGGCAGATTTGACGCTGCGCGTACAAGATTGGGGCCGCGGATTCGATCCGAACGAGTTCTCGGATGAAGAAAAGCACCTTGGATTGGTAAGCATGCGCGAACGCGCAGGAATGCTCGGTGGGGTGTGTGAGGTTGTCAGCCAGCCCGGTCAAGGAACCATTGTCGCCGTGCATGTGCCGCGCCCTTCGCTAAAAAGGACTGCGAATGGATCGTGACAGGAGTTCCGACATTACGATGATCATCGCCGATGACCATGCCATGCTGCGCGCTGGCCTGCGCACAATGCTTGACGTGCCGCGCTTACGAATCATCGGCGAAGCGGACAATGGCGAAGAGGCAGTCCAGATGATCCTTGACCTGCATCCAACCATCGCGTTGATGGACATTCGAATGCCAAAGATGGATGGCATCCAGGCGCTTGAGGCGCTCAGAGACGCGAGGTCAACCACGCGCGTAATCATGTTGACAAGTTACCGGAGCACGAAGTACCTTTTGCAGTCATTGTCGGCCGGCGCAGCCGGATTTGTGCTCAAAGACATTCCACAAGAAGAATTGCTCGCGACCATTCGCGCGGTGGCAGATGGGGCGGCGATGGTGGATGGCAGGTTCTTGGAAAGCGTACTGCGAAGCCTGGAGGAAGAATCGGACCTGCCAGACTTGCAGCACGAAAACATCGAGCCGCTGTCCATGCGTGAAATGGATATTCTCCGACTCATGGTCGAGGGAATGACGAACCAGGCCATCGGAAAGGCGTTGGGATTGAGCTCGGGTACGGTAAAAGGGTACGCGCATATCATCATCCAAAAACTTGGTACGAACGACCGCACCCAGGCAGCGGTCAAAGCAATTCGACTTAGGCTGGTTAAGTAGGCCAGATTCGGAACCTTGTTCTGCAATTTTTCTACCAGAGGGTAGGTGAAAAACCTACCCTCTGGTAGTTTCTTTTTTTGATCTTGTGCGCTATTCTAATTGAAATGAAATCCAATCATTCTTCGCCCGCGCTTGAACTTTATTCCGTCACGAAGCGTTTTCCCACGTCCAATGGACAACCCTACACGGCATTGCACGACTTGAACTTGAACGTCCGCACCGGCGAGTTCCTTGCCATCGTCGGTCCTACCGGTTCAGGCAAATCCACTACACTCACATTGATGGCGGGGCTTGAACCGCCCAGCGTGGGCGAAGTGCGCGTACACAGCGAGCCGTTGCGCGGCCTCAATCCATACGTTGGTTACATGTTTCAGAACGATGCGGTCTTTCCATGGAAAAATGTTTTGGAAAATGTCGCCGCAGGCCCATTGTTTCGTCATGTGCCTCGGGACCAGGCACATGTCAGCGCGCGGGATTGGATTCAACGCGTCGGCCTGGAAGGTTTTGAGGGCTATTATCCGCATCAACTTTCAGGCGGGATGCGAAAACGAGTCGCGCTCGCACAGACGCTCATCCATCAGCCCGAGATTTTGCTGATGGATGAGCCTTTCAGCGCCCTGGATGTACAGACGCGCGCGCTGATGGAAGACGAACTTCTGGCCATGTGGACGACCTTGTCTGCCACCACAGTTTTCGTGACGCACGATCTGGAAGAGGCCATCGCGCTCGCTGACCGCGTGTGCGTCTTGACGGCAGGACCCGCAACAGTAAAAGGGATTTACGAGATCGACCTACCGCGTCCGCGCCATGTTGCCGAGGTTCGTTTTGAGCCGCGCTTTGTGGAACTGTACCATGAGATTTGGGAAGACTTGCGCCACGAGGTCATGATTAGTTATGAACGCACAAAACAACACACAACTTGAGACTCCCCGCAGATTGATACCCTCGTCGGGGGAGGATGCGCGCCGGCAGGTCCAAGCGCGCCGCCAACGCATCGTCGTCAACATTCTTCGCGTCTTGGTCTCGGTTATCTTTCTGAGCGCGTGGGAATTCGCTTCGCGCGCCCAATGGATTGACCCCTTTTTCTTCGGCCAGCCCTCCGATGTAGTCATCCAGATTTGGACATGGATCATCAGAGGCACCGCGCAAGGCCCGCTCTGGGAACAAATCGCGGTCACGTTGGAGGAAACGGTGCTGGGCTTTCTCATCGGCGTTGTCTTCGGCATCATTCTTGGCATTGCGCTGGGACGCAGCCAAATTCTCGCCGATGTGTTTGGGCCGTACATTAAAGCGGCAAATTCGATTCCACGCGTGGTGCTTGGCTCGATCTTCATTATCTGGCTTGGCCTGGGCCTGCCGTCGAAAGTCGCGCTGGCGGTCGTCCTGGTTTTCTTTGTTGTTTTTTTCAACGCGTTTCAAGGCGTGCGCGAGGTTGACCGCAATCTTATCGCCAACGCGCGCATCCTGGGCGCGTCCCCGCGCCAACTTTCGACTGATGTCATTTTGCCTTCAGCGCTTACGTGGATCATTGCAAGCCTGCACACCAGTTTTGGCTTTGCGCTCGTCGGTGCGATCGTCGGCGAATACCTGGGTGCCGTCCATGGCATTGGGCTGATGATTGCCACAGCTCAGGGAACATTCAATCCGAACGGCGTTTTCGCGGCGATGGTCATTCTCGCTGTGGTCGCACTGCTCGCTGAAGCACTGGTAACGCTTATAGAAAATCGGTTGATCAAATGGCGTCCACAACCTGTGAGCGATATAAGTTTTTGATAAGATGGAAATAGAGGAGGCAAAACATGTCAGAGTAGGATTGGCACATCCAGCGGTGTTACCGGAGCACGAAAAAATCTAAAGGAGAAGACACAATGAACATTCGAAGACTCGGCCTGTGTGGACTGATCATCGCATTGGCAATTGTGGCAAGCGGGTGCGGCGCCTCGAACGCTGCAACAGCGGTATCTACGAACCCGGCCGCCGCACCGGCGGAACAAAAAGTCAAGGTTTCGATCATGGTCGGCGGCTTGAACAAGATTATTTACCTGGTCCCGACACTAACCAAACAGCTTGGATACTTTGACGAGCAGAACCTGGACGTGCAGTTACTCGACGAACCTGCCGGTGTCAACGCCGAAGATGCGATGCTGGCGGGACAAGTGAATGCCGTCGTTGGTTTCTACGATCACAACATTGACCTGCAGGGCAAGGGCAAAAAGACGGAAGAGGTTGTCCAATTCGATTGGGTACCGGGCGAAGTGGAGCTTGTTTCGAGCAAACTCGCCGACCAAATCAAATCACCTGCAGACTTTAAAGGTCGTAACCTGGGTGTGACCGGCATCGGCTCTTCAACGTACTTTTTGACGCTGTACATGTCAGTTAAGAATGGCCTGACGGTTGATCAAGTCCACCCCATCGCGGTCGGCGCGGGCGATACATTCATTGCCGCGATGCAAAAGGGACAGATTGACGCAGGCATGACGACCGAACCAACCGTGTCCCGGCTGCTTCAGAGTGGTGACGCCAAAATCCTGATTGACATGCGAACCGCGGATGGGACGAAAGCGGCTCTGGGCGGAACATATCCTGCCGCCTGCCTCTACATGCAGACGGACTGGGCCAATAGTCACAAGGATGTGGTGCAGAAACTGGCGAATGCATTCGTCAAGACGCTCCAGTGGATTCACACTCACAGCGCGGACGAGATTGCCGCCAAAATGCCGCCTGATTACTACGCCGGAAACCAGGCACTTTACGTGGCTGCGCTCAAGGGCAGCCTGGATATGTTCACTCCAGACGGGAAGATGCCGTCCGACGGGCCGCAGACGGTATTGAACGTCTTGTCCGCGTTCGACCAGAACATACAGGGCAAGAACATTGACCTCAGCGCAACCTTCACGAACGAGTTCGTGAACAACACAAAATAGGTCTGTCCATCATCTTTTGTAAGGCAATCACGCGCATTACTGACTCATGGTTGCTGTTTGCAAGACCCTTCTCCGTGCAGAACAAATTAATTAAATGATGGACGCCAGGGTGAGGGGGGCACCCTAGCGTCCATCGCTTTCATAATACTATAAGTTGTCGTGCAATGCAAGCCCTTTTTGAATTAGAAAACTTTAATTTTTCCTGTCCGCCTAAGGCGCCCCTGGAGGGAATCGAACCCACATCTCGGCCTTAGGAGTGCCTTGCTCTGTCCATTGAGCTACAGGGGCATAACGAAATTATATCAAATGCAAATGAAATATCATCCGTAAAACACTTATTCGTCTTTGGGCGGCGCGGCGGGACCGTAATCGAGGATTTGCCTCACTTGCGTATTTCCTTCAGGCGGGCCCACGATGCCGCGTTCCTCCATCACATCCACCAGACGCGCAGCGCGCGTATAACCGATCCTCATGCGGCGCTGAAGCATGGACACGGAGGCGCGTCCCTCGCGCCGCACAAGATCAATCGCATCATTCAAAAGCGGATCGCCATCCGTTTTTTCCATATCCTCCCATAATGGTTGTTGTTTGAGCGGAACACCTTCTGGAATGGACTCCGGGGGCGCACCGGCGACCGCGTAAGGACTGGCTTGTTGCGCCTGTGTCCGCCAGAACTCCACCAGCTTTTGGATTTCATGATCCGAAACGAACACGCCCTGCAAGCGCACGGGCGCGGGCGCATCAGGAGCCTGATATAACATGTCGCCGCGGCCCAGCAATCGTTCCGCGCCGGGTTGATCGAGGATGACGCGGCTGTCCACGCCGGAGGCAACGGCAAAAGCAATGCGCGCGGGAAAGTTGGCTTTGATCAAACCCGTCACCACATCCACGGACGGACGCTGCGTGGCGAGGATCATGTGAATGCCGGTTGCGCGCGCCAGCTGCGCCAGGCGCGTGATCGTTCGTTCGGTTTCATCCGGCGCGATCATCATCAAGTCGGCCAATTCATCAATGACGATCAAGTAGAACGGCATTTTCCTGCCGCCCTGCAGTTTCATGCGCGCGTTGTAATCTGTGATGTTGCGCGAACCCGCCTTTGCAAACTCATGATAACGCTTGTCCATTTCACGCGTCATCCATTGCAGCGTGCCGACGATGCGATCCATTTCGACAACCACCGGCGCGAGCAAATGCGGAATGCCGTTGTAGCCCGTCAACTCCACGCGTTTCGGATCCACCAACACAAGTTTCAAATCGTCCGGCGTGTTGTTGATTAAGAAGCCGGTCAGGATTGCATTCACACAAACCGATTTACCGGAACCGGTTGCGCCTGCGATCAACAAATGCGGCATGTTCTCAAGATTGGCTGTGATGGGATGCCCGGCCACATCCTGCCCAAGCGCAAAGCGCAGCGACGTTTTGTTGCGCTGGAATGTTTCGCTTTCGAGAAGATCGCGCAATGCGACTAATGCCATTTCATCATTCGGGACTTCGATGCCGACGTAGCTGTGTCCGGGCACCGGCGCCTGAATGCGGATGCGCGGCGCGGCGAGGGCGAGGGCGAGATCATCGGCCAGCGATGCGATCTTGCTGACGCGTACACGCGTACGTCCGCTGCGCGTCTCGACGAAGAGCGGCTCCACGCCAAACTGCGTGATCGTCGGCCCGCGGCTGATCTCGACGATTTGCGCGGGCGCGCCAAACGAGGCCAGCGTCTCTTCGATCAAGTGACCGCGTTGTTTGACGAAATCTTCGTTCTCCGCTGGCGCGGAACCGGCATCCAGAATATCCGTGACCTGCGGCAAAACCCATTGGATGACCGGAGCCGAAGTTGTGGTTGTCATCGTTGGAAGATTCGTCGGCGCTGGAATCGCCGACAGTGGAGGCGCGGGGGTCTGCGTCAGCGGGGTGTAGCCGTTCGTCTGCGCGGCCGCTTCGGGTCCCGCGCGAGGCGTGGCAGGTTTCCTCAGTAAAGATTTGATCTGTGCGATCAACGGCCCGACCCAACGGAATAGATCTTGAATCGTTGTGTCCAAAACCATGGCAAGCGCAATGAGCGCCCACGCGATCAACGCGATAATCGCTCCCCACGCACCGAGGCCAAACCACAGGACACGCTCGAAGACGCCGCCGATGTAACCACCGCCCGCGCCATCCTGCGCCGCGATCTGTGCCATTTCGGGCTGGGCAATGATCGAGTGCATTGCCGTCAGAAGCCAGATGAAAAGCAGGATAATTCCAACGGCGCGTTCGAGCGAAAGAGTCGGGATGCGTTCGATTTTGCGGAGGACGATCCACGAGCCGAAAGCGATCAGCGCAACAGGCAGGACGTAAATTCCCCAGCCGATCAATTGCCCCAGCAAACGGAGCAGGCCGCCCGTGATGGCCGAGCGCGACGAAGCGAACAGAGTAAGCAGGATCAAAATCCCGGCGATGGCCAGGATGATCCCGATGATGTCGAGTTTGCGTTCGGGCGAAAGGCCCCGCTCAAATGACGGTTCGGCCTGCGTCGAAGTTCGTTTTTGCGGCACAGGTTTTGGACGCGCCTGTTTCGAACCAGCCTTGCCTTGAGGCTTTTTGTTTTTCTTTGACCGCGAGAAAAAATTGGGGAATCGCATGGAACGATAAGGGAAAACGCAAAAATCATTATAGCACAAATGGTCTGTTTTCTTTAAGGTACAATTGCGAAACGTAAAACGCAAAACCGCAATTCGTTGTCTGCGTTTTGCGTGTTGCGTGTTGCGTTTTGCTTTTCTCTTATCAACTTTCTGCAAGGATTTGTCTTGTTCGAAATCTTATTTCTTGGCACGTCCGCTTCTGCGCCATCGGCCAGGCGCGGACTTTCCGCCCAGATCGTCACGCATGATGAATATCGTTTCTTGATTGATTGCGGCGAGGGCACACAGCGCCAGATCCTGCAATCGGGCACGGGCTTCCGTCATTTGACGCGCGTGCTGTTGACGCACGGGCATCTCGATCACATCCTCGGCCTCGGCGGATTGCTCAGCACATTTCTGCGCTGGGAAGCCATCGAAGAACTTGAGATCTTTGGCGGGCGCGCCACGCTCGACCGCGTGCGCGCGTTGCTCGACGGAGTCGTCTTGCGCGGCAACCAGCCGCCAATGCCGCTTCATTTCCGCGAGATCAAACCCGGCGTCTTCTTCGATGCGGCGGATTTTACGATCACGGCTTTTCCCGTGACGCATCGCGGGCCGGATTGTCTCGGTTATGTTTTCGAGGGCAAAGCGCGCCGTCCGTTTCTGGCAGAGAAAGCGGACGCGCTTGGAGTCCCGTTTGGCCCCGAACGACGCGGCCTCGTGGACGGCAAGACGATCACGCTGCCGAATGGCAACCGCGTCGAACCGGACGATGTGCTGGGTCCGCTTCAAAAGGGCGTGAAGCTCGTCGTGGTGGGCGATGCCGGCAAAACGGACGACCTGCTCGAGGTCTGTAAAGATGCGGATGCGCTGGTCATCGAGTCGACGTATCTCAACGAGGAAGCCGAGATGGCGCGCCAGTTCTCGCACCTGACCGCACAACAAGGCGCCCATTTGGCTGTTAAAGCAAATGTCAGGAAATTGATCCTGACGCATATTTCGCGCCGCTATCGCGGGAAGGATGTGTTGAAGGAAGCACAGGCGATCCATCCGAACGCGTCGGTGGCGCGCGATTTCGATGTATTTCAGATCAAGAAAGATGAGCAAGATGGACACGAGTAAATCCTTTACCATTGGAGTCTTGACCTCGGGCGGTGATGCGCCCGGAATGAACGCGGCCATCCGCGCGGTGGTGCGGACCGCGATGACGCACGGCGCGAAGGTACTGGGAGTCATTGACGGCTTCGAAGGATTATTGAACAGCGAATTCCGTCCGCTGGGCGCGCGCGATGTCGGCGGCATCCTGCAGCGCGGCGGGACGATTTTGCAAACCAGCCGCAGTCCGCGCTTCATGGAGCCGCACGGCCAGCGCGAAGCCATCCGTCACATGAACGAAGTCGGCATGGACGGCCTGGTTGTGATCGGCGGCGAAGGTTCGCTCAAGGGCGCGCGTGCCCTGCACCAGCAGGGAATCAAGGTAGTGGGCATTCCTGGAAGCATTGACAACGATGTTTGGGGAACCAGCATTTCCGTTGGCACCGATACGGCCATGAACACCATCATGGACGCGGTGGATAAATTGCGGGACACGGCTTCGTCGCATCACCGCGCGTTCCTCATCGAGACGATGGGACGCAACTGCGGTTACCTGGCCGCCATGACCGGGATCGTCTGCGGCGCGGAAATCGTTTTGATCCCCGAGGTTCCGGTTACGTTCGAGGAAGTTGCGAAAACGATCGAGGATGCTTATAAGCGCGGCAAGACTCATGCGATCATCATCAATGCCGAAGGTTCGGGACATCGAACAACGGACCTTGCTAAAAGGCTCGATGACATGGATGTGGGATTCAGAACGCGCGTGACGATTCTTGGCCACATCCAGCGCGGCGGCTCGCCAACGGCTTACGACCGGCTACTTGCTTCGCGCATGGGCTTAAAGGCTGTCGAAGGGTTGCTGGAAGGCAGGAGTGGTGTGATGACCGGACTTGTGGAACGCGGTATCGAATATGTCCCGTTGGAGGAAGTCATCAGCCACAAACGCGAAGCGAATTTTGAGTACTATGAGATGACGAAGGTGCTGGCGCGATAAGTGTCACGTGTCAGGTTTCAAGTGTCAGGCGCGTTGATTCGGGGAATGTTTGAATCCGCCGATGAGCGCCTTTGTTTTTTGAGCCTGATCATAATGTTCTTTAAATACAATAACTTCGCCAATGCGGTATCGGGAGCGGTGAACGTAGGACAATTTGCCAAATTGTCCCACAAATGGCGAAGGTATTGTAAATATAGACTCGTTGATATAACTTACATCCAGCGCGGCGTAAAGTAATGACTGGACTTCCACGGCTGTTCGCCGTGCGATTCCCAGGAAACGAGCGAATTCCACTTTTGATTCGTAATCGAAGCCTTCCGCAATATTTGTCATTGCGGAGACAGCCGCTCGTTGGATTTGATCGCGCAAGCCAAAGTCCTTTACGAACGCGCCGGAATTGGCAAGAATATAAATCATCTTTACCAATTTCCGTGCTTCCTGCCAACCCTGAATGTCCTCAAATCGTTTGATTAACGGCATTTGCCCTCCCACTCGAATAAAAGTGTCAAGTATTACTTGACACCTGATACGTGACACCTGACACATTAAATCATCGTCGGTTCCTCGTAAACCCCAAATACTTCTTTCATTACTTGAATGATTTCGCCCAGCGTAGCATAAGCGTGGACGCAATCCAGCAGATAGGGCATGGTGTTTTCCGTGCCTTGCAATGCGACGCGCAGCTTGTCCATCGTTTGACCGACGCGGCCGTTATCGCGCGTCCTGCGGAGTTCGGCGAGGCGATCCACCTGACGCTTGTATCCGTTCGGGTCCATTTCCAAAATCGGGACGGTCAGCGGCTTCTCTTCCTGATACGCGTTCACGCCCACAATCTTTCGAACGCCCTCGTCAATCTCGCGTTGGTAACGATATGCCGCGTCCGCGATCTCGGATTGGAAGAATCCTTTTTCGATGGCGGGAATCACGCCGCCCAATTCTTCGATGCGGCGGAAATAATCGTAGGCTTGCTTTTCGATTCGATCGGTCTGGGCCTCGACGAAGAAACTGCCTCCGAGCGGATCAATCGTATTCGCCGCCCCTGATTCTTCCGCGATGATCTGCTGCGTACGCAAGGCAATCGTCACCGCATGCTCAGATGGCAAAGCCAATGCCTCATCCAGCGAATTGGTGTGCAGACTTTGTGTCCCGCCGAGGACGGCAGCCAATGCTTGAATGGCCACGCGCACAACGTTGATTTCAGGTTGCTGCGCGGTGAGACTAACGCCGGCTGTTTGTGTATGGAATCGCAGCAGCCACGAACGCGGATTCTTCGCGTTGAATGTTTCCTTCATCTCATGCGCCCAAATGCGGCGCGCAGCACGGTACTTCGCGATCTCTTCGAAGAAATCATTGTGCGCGTTGAAGAAGAATGAAAGGCGCGGCGCGAATTCGTCCACATCCATGCCGCGTTCGATTCCCCAACGGACGTATTCCATGCCGTCAGCGAGGGTAAATGCCAATTCCTGCGCGGCGGTCGAACCCGCTTCACGGATATGATAACCGCTGATCGAGATCGTGTTCCACTGCGGGACCTTCTGTGCGCCGAATTCCATCGTGTCCACAACGAGTCGCATCGAAGGTCCGGGTGGGAAGATGAATTCCTTTTGTGCGATGAATTCCTTGAGAATATCGTTCTGGATCGTGCCGCGCAGTTGATCGGGGCGCACGCCTTGTTTCTCCGCCGCGGCAATGTACATGGCCCAGGTGATCGCCGCGGGCGAATTGATCGTCATGCTCGTGGACACTTTATCGAGCGGAATGCCGTCGAGCAGGAGTTCCATATCCTTCAAGGAAGAAACCGCCACGCCGCATTTGCCAAACTCGCCGAGGGCCTCGGATTGGTCGGTGTCATAGCCCATGAGCGTAGCGAGGTCGAACGCGATGGAAAGTCCGGTTTGGCCCTGACCGAGCAGGTATTTGAATCGTTTATTGGTCTCCTCGGCGGTCCCGAATCCGGCGAACATGCGCATCGTCCATAACTTGCCGCGATGCAGAGTCGGATGAACGCCGCGCGTGTACGGATATTCGCCCGGCAGTCCAAGATCGGACGCGTAATCCAGGCCCGCAACATCGAGCGGAGTGTAGAGTCTGTTGATTGGTTCGGAGGAAGTTGTGATGAATTTGTCCTGACGTTCCGGCATGGATGCCAGAGTCTTTTTCAAACTTGTCTCTTCCCACGTTTCAAGCGAATCTTTTAACTCGTCGAGTTTCTTTTTGTTGTACATGAATCTCTCCTTTGACGAAGAAGATAGGGCGATTATAGCAGACCTCTCATAGCCCCTCCCGCCGCGAAGCGGCACCCTCCCTTCTTTCTCCTGCAGGAGAGAGAAGGGGAGGGCTGGGGAGAAGTGAGGTCCAATCTGGTATACTCACTTTTACAAAAAAGGTTATCATGCCTCGTACTGAAATTGATGTTGACCCGTGCGATCATATCACCAGCGACGCCATTGGCAAACCGGGTCAGCGGGTTTTTTATATTCAAGCCTTCCAGGCTGAAAAAACGTATACGGTCATTATCGAAAAGGCCCAGCTTCAATCACTGGCTGTCGGCGTGGAACAGTTTTTGGCAGAAGTGGCGCGGCAGAATCCGAACCTCGAAGAGGCCGCGGCGGAATATGCCGAGGCTCAGATGCGGATCAATCCGCCCGTGGACCCGATGTTCCGCGTCGGCGAGATCGGCCTCGGCTATGATCAAAACCGCGACCGCGTTGTTCTTTTTGTCCGTGAACTGCTGACCGAAGAGCAGGACCCCGAATCGGGATCAGTGATTCGATTTTGGTGCACGCGCACGCAGCTTCGACAGTTGGCGCGCTGGGGCGCGGAGGTGACTCAGCGCGGCCGGCCCATCTGCCCGCAATGCGGACAGCCGATGGAACCCGAAGGACATTTCTGTCCGAAGAAGAACGGGCATTTGCATTAGAGTTTGAATGTTTGCAAGTTGACATGTTCAAAAGTTAACCTGCAAACCTTTTAACTTGTAAACATTCGAACTTGTAAACCTTTATGATTCCCAACGAGCATTCAAGCAAACTTCAAACTGCCTTTCAAATGGGCGATATAAAAATGAAGGGCCAATTCATGCTTGGCTCGAATTACACATTCCTGGTTGATGTTCATTATCAGGGCGAAACATTTCCTGCCGTTTATAAACCGTCCAAAGGCGAGCAGCCACTTTGGGATTTTCCCGATAACACACTGGCGCAGCGTGAGGTTGCCGCGTATCTCGTCAGCGAGGCGCTTGACCTTCATTTTGTCCCGTTCACCACGCTTCGGGATGACGGCCCGCACGGTCCCGGTTCGCTCCAGCAATACATCGAATACGATCCCGAATACCATTACTTCAATTTCAACGACGATGACAGGCCGAAATTAAAATCGGTTGTTTTGTTCGATCTGCTGGTCAACAATGCTGACCGCAAAGGCAGTCATGTTTTCTTTGATTCTGACTCACACAAGCTTTGGGCAATTGATCATGGGATTTGTTTCCACGAGCTTGATAAGCTGCGGACGGTCATTTGGGATTTCGCAGGCGAACCGATTCCCGGTGATTTGTTATCCTGCGTCTCGCAACTTTCCTCGGACCGGAGCCTGCCCGCCGCGCTTGAAGCTTATCTCAGCCCGCGCGAGATCAGCGCGCTCAAGTCCCGCGCGAAGGCATTGACCGGCTCGCGCGTTTTTCCTCATCCGCCGCAGGGACGAAGGTCATTTCCCTATCCGCCAATCTAAATGTCATTGCGAGCGAAGGTCGAGTAGACGGTGTTCTTCCGTCATATCGAGACCGAGCGAAGCAATCTCCTGTTTTGATTCGACGGATTCTTTGATTGAGAGTTGAGATTGCCGCGACCTGCTTCGCAAGTCTCGCAATGACATTATGAAAAAGGAGAACTTATATGAATTACAACCTCGCCTTCATCGGTTTTGGGAACGTGGGCCAGGCACTGGCCCGACTGCTCGTGCGTAAGCAATCGATTCTTGAAAAAGATTATGGCATTACGTTTTCAATCACCGGAATCGCAACAGGCAGGCATGGCTTCGCAGTCAATCCAAATGGATTCGATATTGCGAAAGTTCTTGAAATCGTAGAAGGTGGAAAGTTCATCTTTCCTCTTTCTTCTTTCAACGTGCAAGACTCTCTTGCCGTTATTCAACATTCCCAAGCCGACGTCATGTTCGAGAATTCCCCCGTCAATCATTCCACCGGCCAGCCCGCCATTGACCATTGCAAAGCCGCGCTCAATTTGGGCATGCATGCCATCACCGCCAACAAGGGCACAGTTGTTCATGCTTATCGTGAATTGACCGCGTTGGCAAAATCGAAAAACAGAAAATTCTATTTCGAATCAACCGTGCTTGGTGGCTCACCGGTCTTTTCCGTTTTTCGCGAGGCGATGCCCGCCGCGGAGTTGCTGTCGTTCCGCGGCGTGTTGAATTCAACGACGAACATCATTTTGTCGCGCATGGAAAACGGTGAGACGTTCGACCAGGCCGTGAAATACTGTCAATCCATCGGCGTGGCTGAGACCGATCCATCCAACGATGTGGACGGTTGGGACGCGGCCATCAAAGCCGCGGCGCTGGTCACGGTGCTGATGGATACGCCATTCACTCCTCGGCAGGTGGAACGAAAAGGCATTCGGGAGATCACGCCAGGGATGATCGCGCAGGCTAAAGTCGAAAAGAAGCGATACAAGCTGGTTTGTTCCGCGGAGCGAAATGGAAATCAAATCAAAGCGCGCGTTGCGCCAGAACTGGTCGCGGTTTCTGATCCATTATATGGCATGGAAAATTCGACGACCGGCGTGGCGTTTCGAACCGACGTGTTGGGCGATTATTCGATTATCGAATCAGAACGCGAAGGCATGGTTGCCGGGCCGATACCGACGGCGTATGGTTTGTTCGCGGATTTTATCAACGCGGTGAAAAAATAATTCTTAAACACAAAGGAGAAACGACTTTCTTTTTCCTTCGTGATCTTTGTGTCCTTCGTGGTTAAATTTTTCTATTCAACCAATTCACGCAAACGTTGCACCAATAAGAATGCGCCGGTCGCCAGCAAAGCGATGATCAGAATCCAAAACCAGAAATGGAAAAAGAGAATCACCGCGCCGATGATCGCCAATAATCCGGTGAGCTGGCTGACGGTTTGAATGAACGCGCCTCGCAAAATGGATTCGGTCACGATGAAAAGCAGGATGATGATTGCCAGTCCCGCGCCCAAAAACGGGTGAGCGAACAGCATCAATCCAACAACTGCAAATAGCAATAGACTCAAACTGACTGCCGCCCACCATTCCGCGGCACGGTCGAAGCGCATGCGCGCCGTCTTGACCGGCAGGATCAGGTGCTGGATATGTGCGCGCGGATCCTCGCGTACGCCGCTTTTTTCGCGTTCGATGCGTTCCGTCAAACTTTCCAGCATGGCGGTGTTTTCTGAATGTTCGCGCCGCAAGTTGTGGACTTCTTCGGTCAGCGGCGTCATTTTCTTTTCGAACGCGGCGTGTTGTTTGGCGAGATGCGGATTGCCTTCCATGCTTTTCAATTTGACTCCGAGCGCTTGCAATTCGCTAACCTTTTCTGGAATCAACTCATCGAGCGTTTTTTGACGGTCGGCTAATTCCGCGCAATTCTTTTCGAGCAGGCGAAGCGCGTCGGGCGGCGGCGGGACTTTATCGAGCCCGGCGAACCCCAGCGGGTCATACCATGAGGCACGCGGCGAACCGTCGCGGTTGTACATCGGACCTGCCGGGGCATTCTCACCTGAAATCGGATCCCGCGCAAACAGACCCCACAAGCCTCGATATTGACTCACCCACGGCGTCGCTTCGTCAATCACAACTGGATTCCAATTCTTGGCTTGACCCGGCCCGATGCTCAGGCCATCGCCGCGCGCGTAATCCACGAACGGGATGCGGAACGGATCGAATGGCTGCAGATCGAGAATCTGTGTCCAGAATTTATTCCATGCCTGATGCACGGCGTGAACCCATTCGGGGAGTTGCAGATTGACCTCGGCTTGATATTCGCCCGCTCTGAAATACGACGCGTGCGAACCCGCGCCGGCATAAACGACCGGATGTCCATCCACGAAATCAATTTGCTCTGTATCATCCCAGCGGCGGCGAAGATCGTCGCCATGAAAATCATGTGAGGCGTACGCAGCCCATTCGGGAATCAGTTGTCCGCCAGACTCATACAAATAAATCGAGATCATTTCCCAATCGGATTCGTGGTCGTTCACGCCGCTGAATCCCGTGCGCCAACTGTCGTAGCAGGAGAAGAACCAGTATTGCAAAACAGTCCAATCATTTTGTTTTGCCACGCGGCCATAATAAACAAAAATGTCCTTCTCGGCGCGCATGTGGAAATAATCCAGTTCAGCCGCGGCGGCAATTGCTGCCGGGACGCGCCCGCGCAATAAGAACGAAACCGTGAACAACGCGTCCACCACGCGCGGCAGCAAACCGCCGCGCGCCAGGCGTCCGATGCCGGGGTGAAAATTATTTTTCAGAATGGCGCGCAGTCGAAGTTGATTCGCCAGCATCTGTGCGGATTCGGAAAGGCTGAGCGGTTCGATGAAACGCAGATAATGAACCGTTCCAAAAGGCGCCGGACGCGGCTCGACCAGCTTCTCCAGCGTCACCTCATCCTGCCTGACCAGCATTTCATCGCGCCCATCGGGATAATGCGCCCACAAACTGCATTCCTTCACGTAACGGTCAACGTCAATCGGGTAGAACTGCTCGCCCTGGGTGAAACGCACGACCGGTTCATAACGGCGCAAAAGCTCGAGGTCCGAGGCAGAAGCGAAAATCGTTGGGCGATCAGTCGAGGCGTTCACCTGGGTCCGTCCTTATCCGAAAGATTCGTTGAACGTCGGCCTGGTTGAGAGCGAAGGCGATCACCACGTTGGACGCCATCACGAGATAATTGGGGCGGCTGTAGAAATAATTGATCAACGTGATGGTGAGCGAGACGCCCGTCCATGCCATGAGAACCACCCACGCCCAGCGATACATTCGCAGGAAGCCGATCAGCACGACGATGCCGATCAGCGATAAGAGCAAATAAACCCCGCTGAAAAAAAGGTCGCGTCCGAGCGGCGTAAACCGCATCCCGGCCATGAGCGGAGATGTGATACCGGTTTCGAAAACCTTCGTACGAAACAAAGGCTCGATGACCTGATACAGGCGGATCAAAAACAGCACGACAATTCCCCACGCGACGATGGTCACGGCGATGGGCCGCTTCTTCTTCCATACTTTTTTTCTTGGCCGCATGGCGTCCTCCTCGATCTGAAATCGCAAACCTCTTCATTATAGGCCGGAGCGGATTTAATGGAAAGAAGATTATTGCTGATGGATCATGGGAAATAGGTACTGCCTGCGCGGCACAGGATATTCACCTCAAAGACGCGTAGCGCACAAAGAAATTGGACTCACGCGGAAAGCGGGTGACGCGCTAGAAAATCCAAAATGAAGCGGTCTGCTTCCTGACGAAATTCAATGAAGAACATGTGACGGCCTTTATCGAACATACGAAGTTCCGCGCCGGAGATTCGCTCAACCAATAAATTTGCATTTTCTGGCGGACAAACCGGGTCATCGCGGCCTTGCAGAATCAACGTCGGCGCTTTGATGTTCGGAAGCAAATCCCACGCATCGTGTTCGCGGCTGGCGTGCGCGTGAAGTTCCTCCGCATAAGCCGGCATCGGATTTTTAGCCGACTCGCTCATGCTTGCAAAGAATCGAAGTTGATTAATGCCCCAGGCTTTTGAGAACATCAGCCCCATGGATTTGGAACCATTGCCGCTTGCCATGATTTCTCTCGTCTCTTCTGACGGTCGAATTCCATGCGAAGCGCCCGCGGTACTGCAAGCCAGCACCAGCGCGCCGACTCGCTCTGCGTGATCCACGCCCAGCCATTGACCAATCGCTCCGCCCATCGAAACGCCGTACACGTGGGCTTTTGAAATTTGAAGATGATCCAAAATCGCGATTGCATCACGAGCGAACATTCGCGTGGAATAAGGCGGCTGTTCCGGTTTGTCGCTCTGACCTGTGCCGCGCTGGTCGTAGACGATCACTTGATAACGTTCGACAAAATCCTTGCGGATCAAATTCCAAATGTGATGGTCACTGTTGCGCCCGGCGACGAGCAAAAGCGGCTCGCCTGTTCCAAGCGTTTCATAATAGAGGCGGATGTTGTCGGTGGTGGTAACAAATGGCATGAATTGATTCCTTACGTGAATGTCATTGCGAGTGGCGCCAAGGTGCCACGTGGCAATGACGATTGAACTACTTCCCGTTTTTCTTCCGCACGTAGAGCAATTTTTCGACATGAGCAATGACTTGATCTTGATTGTCAACCACATCAACCGTGAACGTCGGCTCGACTTTTTCACCGCGGTCCGCCGCGGCGCGGATTTCGTCCACGCGTTCGGGTGGGATGTGGAATGTCGCGGTGACCGTTCCTCGTCCTGGTTTCAAAAATTGGATGCTGGCGGCTTTGTCCCATACGATGTAACCGTTTCCCAGCAAGCGCATCAAAATCAACATGAACCACGGATCGCACATGGCGTACAATGATCCGCCAAAATGCACGCCGACGATGTTGCGGTTGAGCGCGGTCAGCTTCAATTCGACGCGGATCGTGCGCTCGTCAATTTTTTGCGAGCGAATCCCCGCACCGAACAAAGGCGGATAGAAATTTATAAATCGTTCGAGAAGGCGCTGCCGGCGGTTGCTCATTTTTTATTTATGCGATCCGCTTATACTTCATTGCGGAGTCTTTTCACTTCCCGCAGAGTATATCAAGGATTGGATAACTCTCAACGGTATAATCACTTGAGGAGTACCTAACATCGAAAACAAGTATGTCACCCTGAGCGAAGCGAAGGGTCTCAAAATAACATTCAGTTGATCGTTTTTCGAGATTCTTCGTGGCGCCAAAGCGCCACTCAGAATGACATGATGCTAATTTATTATGTCCTCGGTGATAGGCACTCCCATCACTTGTAATTCATTTTTCAGGATGAACCATGCGTGACTCAAATATTATTATGATGTCCCCCAATTCGCACAAAGAAGCCAGATATGATTGAGGGACTTACAACTGCCGAGGCGCAGTCCCGGCTCGAAAAATTTGGCCCCAATGCCGTCGCCGAAGAAAAACCGCGCAGGCTGATCGTCTTTCTCAAAAAGTTATGGGGACCGGTGCCATGGATGCTGGAGTTCAGCGTCATCCTCGAACTGGTCATCGGCAGATACACACAGGCGTTCATCATCGGTTTGCTTCTGATCTTCAATGCCGCGCTGAGCTATTTTCAGGAGAACCGCGCCCAGAACGCGCTGGCGCTTCTCCAGAAGCGACTCGCCATTTCGGTCCGGGTGCGGCGCGATGGCGTCTGGCGAACCGTCCCGTCGAAGGAGATCGTCCCTGGCGATCTGATCCATTTGCGCGTCGGGGATTTTGTCTCCGCCGATGTGGTTGTGAAGGAAGGTCATCTCTCGATTGACCAATCTGCATTGACCGGCGAATCGCTTCCGGTCGAGGCGGATGCGGGCAAGACCGCGTACACTGGAAGCATCGTCCAGCGCGGCGAGGCGGACGGGGAAGTCACCGCCACCGGCGCGCATACGTTTTATGGCAAGACCGCCGAACTGGTTCACACCGCGCAAACGGTCAGCCATTTGGAAACAACCATCCTGGGCATCGTCCGTTATTTGATCGCGCTCGATGTTTTGTTGGTGATCGGCGTGTTGATCTATTCTGCGATGAACGCCCTGCCATTTTCAGACTCGATCCCGTTCGCGCTGATGCTGCTGGTTGCGTCGGTGCCGGTGGCGCTGCCTGCTACGTTCACGCTTGCATCCGCGTTGGGCGCACAGGAACTGGCTTCGCACGGCGTGCTGGTGACGCGCCTGACCGCCATCGAAGAAGCCGCGGCGATGGATGTGCTTTGCAGCGACAAGACCGGCACACTCACGAAGAATCAACTCACGCTTTCGGCGGTGTTCCCGTTCGCTCCGCATTCCGAAGCGGAAGTGCTGCGCCTCGCCGCCATCAGTTCCGATGAATCGTCGCAGGACCCGATTGACCTGGCGATCATCACGGCGGCGCGCGAGCGCGGACTTGCAAATGGCAAAGTCGAATGGCTGGGATTCATCCCGTTCGATCCGCTGACCAAACGGACGGAGGCGTTTGCGCGCGTGGACGGACGCGAACTGCGAATCGTCAAAGGATTCCCGGAGACCGTTTCGGCTCTCGCGCCGGGTTCGCCGGATCCCGTTAAAGATGTCGAGGCTTTGTCTGGGAAAGGGTACCGCGTCATCGCAATTGCCGCGGGCGAAAAACAGAATCTCGAACTGATCGGCCTGGTGGGACTCTACGATCCGCCGCGCGAAGATTCGAAAAGTCTGATCGACGCGTTGAAGGAATTGTCGGTGCGAATCATCATGGTGACCGGCGACGGATTGGCAACCGCGCGCGCGATTGCGGCGCAAGTCGGTTTGGGCGGCGAGGCGTGTGCAGCGGACGAATTGCATCAGCAGCTCGCGGATGATAAATTAACTTGCAAAGTGGTGGCCGGCGTTTTGCCGGAGGATAAATTCAGGATCGTTCAGAGTTTTCAACGCGGCGGGCATGTGGTTGGCATGACGGGCGATGGCGTGAACGATGCCCCGGCGTTGAAGCAGGCCGAGGTCGGCATTGCCGTCTCGAATGCAACCGACGTGGCGCGCGCCGCGGCCAGCGCCATCCTGACCAATCCCGGTTTGAGCGATGTGCTGTCGGCGGTCAGGATCGGACGCCAAATCTACCAGCGCATGTTGACCTACACAGTCAACAAGATCATCAAGACGTTTCAGATCGCGCTGTTCCTCAGCATTGGCCTGTGGTTGACCGGCGCGTTCGTCACCACGCCGCGGCTGGTCGTTTTACTGCTGTTCGCCAATGATTTCGTGACCATGTCCATCGCCTCGGACCGCGTGGCATATTCCCACACTCCCGACCGTTGGCGAGTCAAGCCGCTGGTGATCGGCGCGCTGGCATTAGCCGCGGCGTGGCTGATATTTTCATTCGGGATTTTGTATCTGGGACGCGACGTGTATCATCTCGGCCCCGAAGAATTGCAGACGCTCATCTTCGTGATGCTGGTCTTCACGGGCCAGGCGAACGTTTATCTGGTGCGCGAGCGCCGCTCGTTTTGGAATTCGCGTCCCAGCACGACGCTTTTGTTGAGCACAGTCGGTGACGCCATCGCCGTGATCGCGCTGGCTTCGTTTGGGATTTTGATGTCGCCCATCAGCCTGACGATCATTGCATCGCTGGTGGGATTGATCATTTTGTACGCGCTGGTGTTGGATGTTTTCAAAGTCGCCGTGTTCCGGCGCATGGGTTTTGCGGAATGAAGATCACGCTTTTGGACGCGGATTAACACGTGGCACAACGCCCTGCGCCCTTTCAGGGCAGACCACCTACGAGAGAACGCGGATTTTTTATTTTGAATCAACGTAAATCCGCGTTCGCCTGCGCTCGTTCTCCAAGTATCCGCGTCCCGAAATATTTTTTGTTATCCCTTGATGTAGGACAACTTCTCGCAGA
Organism: Chloroflexota bacterium; assembly: GCA_021787595.1. Taxonomy (GTDB): domain Bacteria; phylum Chloroflexota; class Anaerolineae; order Anaerolineales; family Villigracilaceae; genus Fen-1038. The sequence continues at coordinate 220,379 of JAJYLQ010000002.1, forward strand.
TGAGACCGTCCCGTTCTTTGAATATATCCACGCCGCGGACATGTCCATTTCCCCAATCATATTTCCAGCACATCACACAGCGATGGGCCAGCCCAAAGCTGAAAATCTCCTCGATCTCCATGTGAGCCTGCGGCGACTCGCGGAAGAAGTCCTGCCAAAATTTTGTAACGGCTTCCTTGCCTTTGTACACCGTCCCATCCGGCGCGGGACTCGTGTTTTCAAAAACGCAATCGTCGCTCATCAGCCTCATCACCCCTTCGACATCATGACGATTGAACGCCTCATTGAACGCCATGACAACGCGGATGGCCGATTCTATTTTTGACATGCGGGCGGGAGACATATTGAAAACCCATCCTCCAATAGAAAATCAATTGGCGCTTTGAAAAATTAGCCAACTCTGGTTTATTTAGGGCGCAACCCCCAAAATTAGAACTGGTATGTCAATGTCGGAAACGCCGCGTTGTTCCAAATCCCAAACGAATTGTTCAAAATACGAAACACCTGAAGACATCTCTTCCGCCAATTCTTTGACTGGGACAATTTCCATGCCCACGTCAATAAAATCCAGGTTATGAAAAATTGTCATTTTGGCACAAACATTGTAGACCATGAAAGAATACTTGCCAAACTGAACTTCAACGCCGAGTCTGTTTTTGATAAAGTCCATTTCTCTAAAAGCCCCTTTTGAGATTCGGGGCGGTTTGTATCCTTCGCTGTAATATTGCGTTGGATAATCGCATAAAACTTTTTTCTTTTCCCATCCTATTTCCAAAAAGCCGTTGCTGATTGCCTTATTCAGAGAACGCGGGCTAAACAAAACCTTGTCACGCATGGTCTTTTCCTTGCTTGCTTTCGTTTTGTGTTTCTTGGCGTCAATATGCGCAAGGATTTTCTTTACTTCATCCAATTCTTTCGAATATTTCTTTTGAACAGCTTCCTCGCCGTCATTGAAGGAATAAATACCTGCGATTTTCATTTGTTGTATTTTCCCTTTTCATCTAGCAAATTTTTCTGTTCGTAAACTTCTTTCCATTCATCTGGCACACGCGAAACTTTGTCTTTTCCTGTTGGCTGATAAACTGGCGTTCCAAGCTGGCGATAACCAAGTGCGCCATTGAAATAAGCAAGAATACGCTCGTGTGCTAAATCTGTATAATCTTTTTCTTTATCGCTTCCTGCGGCACGGCGGTTATTCTTGATTGCCGCGATAAGCGATGAACCAACACCAGCAAATGGATCTAAAACCCAATCGCCTTCATCTGTCAAAGCAAGAACGCACCGTTCTACCAATTCGATTGGATACTGGCAGGGATGCTCCGTTTTTTCGGGGTGGTTTGCTTTTACATTCGGAATATCCCAGATTTCCTGTTCCCAATCTTGCAAAACAACTTCCCATACGTCAGATGGATTCTTTCCTAATGGGTTGCCTGAGAGTTGTCCTTTTTTCTCACCTTTAAAATGGCGCTTCCCAGGATATTTTGATGGAACACGAACCTTATCAAGGTTGAATGTATACTTATCACTTTTCGTAAACCATAAAATAGTTTCGTATCTTCCAGAGAAACGTTTCGATGCGTGAAGTCCATGCCCAAAACGCCAGATGATTCGATTTCTCAAATGCAGGCCAAGCTTTTTGAATATTCCATAATACAAAATGTCCAGCGGGTAAACTTCGCCATCTTCTACAAAGTTGCCAACTTGCCAACACAAACTACCCTCGTTCTTCAAGACGCGATATAGTTGTGCAATAATATCTGCTTGTTTTTCGAGATAGTGTTCAATCTCAACTCGACTTTCGTAATCCTTCCCAAGATTGTAAGGAGGAGATGTGATGATTAACTGGATCGAATTATCAGGAATTTCGGCAAGCAAATCTTTGATATCACCATAAAACAAAACAATATCAGAATCGCTTTGAAAATGACCACTGATTGGTTTAGGCGCTTGAAATAGTGGCAGGTTCATATATTAACTCTACTCTACTGGATTTATTTCAGAAGGCAAACACTCGTTTTCAATTTATAAAGTATCGCGCTGTATAATATTACAGCGCAAAGTTAGAGTGTTGAGGGTTCTGCTCATGGCCTTTCTACCGTTTTCGCCCTCATCCCCAACCCTTCCCCCGAATGGGGAAGGGAGGCTCCTCTCCCTTAGATCGGAA
>JAJYLQ010000003.1 GCA_021787595.1 Chloroflexota bacterium
GTTCAGCAATGTCTGTTCCTCTTCACTCAAGTCCACCATATATTTCTTCACCATGCCTGTCTCCTTTGTATGGAGACAGGATAATCCGAATCGCACTTATCAAAGCATGCTTGACACAGTACTAGATTGGTATCGGGGAATATATCAACTCCCGCAAACAGAACGGTTAACTACATCGTTGATGGATTGTTTTGTCTCGGTCCCCTTCTCGGCCTGGTTGGCATTGGATTAGGCATAACTGCCATCATTCAAAAAACGGACCGGCAGGTATTTGGCATGATCGGCCTAGTACTCAATGGGCTAATCATTCTTCTGCCCCTCTGCTATTTGATTGTATTGTTCTTACTTTAATCCCATTCGATTTAATCCATAGGGACGAGGCAACGCATCGCCCTGAGCGGAGCTCTGCTCAGGGCGATAGAGCATTTATCCAAATTCACGTTAGACTTTATTTTACTCGTATCTGTTTTTGACGATAGGTGTTTTGGGCTATTGTAATTGTCTTGCAGAAATGCTATAAGCAGCAAAACCATTCTTTCAGAGGAGGCTCTTATGAATCAAATGCCCGGCACCGGAGTGCCGCCTGCAATGTCCAGCGGCCCCAAACCTTTCTTTCAAGTCTGGGTAGACGCGCTGACCAAACCCAGCGAATTGACATTCGCCGAGATGGCCGCATCGCCGAACGCAAAAGCGATGACAGCATATTTGTGGGTTTTCATTACGCTGCTCATTGAACTTTTCTTTGTGTCCCTCCTGCGAGGCACGCTGGTGCGCGAGACCCTGCGAAGCCAGGGCCTGGGCGGAGGCCTTCCAGGCGGCGGACTCGGGATCATACTCATCACCGCAGTCTGTGGCGCGCCGATCCTCGCAGTCATCGGCACGATCTTGTTTGCGATCGGCGTGGCGGTCGTGCAATGGATCGCCAGAATGTTTGGCGGGCGCGGCACGTTCGATCAATTGGCCTACGCCCTTGCGGCCATCGGAGCACCCTACGCTTTGGTTGCTACAGTGTTCATCCTGCTGGGGGCCATCCCGTTCGTGGGCTTTTGCTTTAATATCATCCTTTGGCTGGCCGGCATTTATATTTTCGTGCTCGAGATCATGGCGGTCAAAGGCGTCAACCAGTTTGGCTGGGGCGCGGCGATTGGTTCACTTCTGATCCCCGGCCTGGTGATCGGGTTCTTGTGCGCCTGCATCATCGGCGTTATGATCTTTGCTCTCGGTCCGGTCATCGGCAACGTGTTCAGTTCCATCAACCAAAGCCTGACCGCTCCGTAATATTCAACAATAGAGAACAACATGCAAAACCTTCCGCATTTGCGGGAGGTTTTTTGCTTATAATGGCGGCTATGATAAAACCGGAAAATCAACTTGGAGATTTGCTGCGGTCGCAAGGATTAAAACTTGTCACCGCCGAATCCTGCACCGGAGGACTGATCGCCAGCCGCATCACCGATGTGCCAGGATCATCCGATTATTTTTTAGGCGGCGTTGTAGCTTACGCGTATGAAGCCAAAGCCGCGCTGCTGAACGTTTCGTGGAACACATTGCACACGTACGGCGCGGTCAGCCGCGAGACAGTTTTGGAGATGGCGCGCGGCGCGCGCAAGGCCTTGAGCGCGGGACTAGCCATTTCAGTCAGCGGTATCGCGGGACCCGGAGGCGGCTTGCCGAACAAGCCGGTTGGGACGACGTGGTTTGGCTTGTCCGCTGAAGACGGCGAATGGGCGCGCATCTACTGCTTCGACGGCGACCGCCTGCAGAACAAATCCTCGTCCGCCGATGCAGCCCTGCAAATGGTGTTGGATTATCTCAGCGGCTCGCGCCAGCTTGACGGCGATCATCGAAAGTAATCATGAATATTGTCGTGGTTGTTTCCGCAAACGCAGAATGGAAGGTTATAAAACCATTGTTTCCCGAAGCCAAAATCGAGCAATCCCCATTTGGCGAATTTGCTAACCTGACACCCTTCGATGGCGCCGCTGGCGCCACTCAGGGCAAGCTTGACACATGGCACTTGACACTCTTTCACGGCGGCTGGGGAAAAATATCCGCCGCGGCGACAACGCAATACGTGATTGATCATTTCAAGCCCGATCTGCTCATCAATCTTGGAACCTGCGGCGGCTTCGAAGGCCGCATCGAGCGCGGAACGATCATTTTGGTTGAGAAAACAATCGTTTACGACATCATCGAACAGATGACCGACGGCGAAGAAGAGATCGCTTTTTATACAACCAAACTGGATTTATCCTGGCTGCCGCGAGTCTTGCCAAGCCCGGTCTGGCGCGGCTTGCTGATCTCTGGTGACCGCGACATTATTGCGAGCGATATTCCGATGCTGATCAAAAAATACAACGCGGTCGCGGCGGATTGGGAATCCGGCGCAATTGCGTGGACGGCAAAGAAGAACAACGTTCGCACGTTGATTCTGCGCGGCGTCAGCGATCTGGTAAGTCTGAACGGCGGCGAAGCCTACGGCGACTATGAATTGTTCATCCAGCGCACGCGCGAGATCATGAAGAAATTATTCGATCAACTGCCCGATTGGTTGAGCGCGATCGAAAAGGTCGAACAAGGTTATCGCGGCTATTGAAACGTATACCCAATAATGTCACTCTGAGCGCAGCGAAGAGTCTCGTTCTTTGAAAGCAACTGAGATTCTTCGTCGCTCCGCTCCTCAGAATGACATATTCGAAAAAAGACGGGGCGACTTTCATCCGTCGCCCTGATGGTTTCTATTGAGCGGGATTCACCACGCGTCCGATGAAGAGAATCTGTCCGCTCTTCAAATCTCGAATGATGAAGATGAACGGACGATCCACAGTTAATTGCACAGGCGGAGGCAGGAGCGCGCTTGCGACTCGCATGATGACCACAGTCGCGGCCGCGGCTTCGGTTCCCTTTTCATCTACCGCGACGAAGGCTTTGTGAATCACATCGCCGATGAACAAATCACGCGCGCCGTCCATGCCGGAGAAATCCGCTTTGCTGCCATCGAAAGCATCGGCCATGCCCAATGACTTCAACGTATCCGCAAGCCCGAATTCGCTCGAATACGTGAACTTGGGCAGCCCCAAATCCACATCCGAAGGCTGTAATTGGTTCAAGATTTCATCCAGCTTTTGTGAATCGAGCGATGATTCAAAGTCGTTGAACTTGCCTTCGTCCGGGACGATGATATCCATCGCCGCGTTTCCGCCTTGGTATGCAAGTTCAATTGCCTGATATCCGTTGCCGCTGGCGTAAGGCACGCCATGCAATGTATTGGACATCATCTTGACTTGCACTTGCGAGCCATCCAGCAGATGGAACGGCGCATCGTGCGTGGAGTTGGGATCGAACGGTTCCTGCCAATCGGCCTTGAAATAAATGGCATTGGCCAGCACCATGCGCGTCAACGCGTCCAACGCGCCCTGCGGAATCAGATTCTGGATTTTGTTATTCGTCCGGTCGCCGACCCAGCCATTGATCTCCTGTCGAATCGATTCGGCGTTTTTCACAAAATCCGCCAGATGAATCCCCGCGCCATAATTTTGGGCGATGAGATCAAGGTATGCCTGCTGAAATGGATGATCCTGCTGCGCCCAAATTCCGTTGGCAATATCGAGTTGCAGCGGCTGTTCCTCTTTGGATGCAGACTTTCCCTCCTGTTCCAGATTGAGATCAAGTTGATCGAAAGCCGGGTGCAGTTGATTTTGCGGCAATGCGAAGCGCAATGCGTTTGCCATCTGTGATTCAGTCTGGCCGCGGGCGCCGGCGTATGTCATGGCCAGAGCGAGGGAAATGCTATAAGGCGAATAGACCAGGTTCCCGGTCCGGGTTCGAAGCGCCTAGTAAAGATCCAACGCAAACGCGTTGTTGCCATCCGCCAGAGTCGAAAGATCAGTCTGCGGCACGTTTGGGTTTGTCTCGCGCTGCAAATTGGATCGAGCGAGGTTCGCCGATGGCGCGGGTCCGCAAGCGGCAAACAACAGCGACGTTGCCGCCAGCATCATTAGAGTCTTGGTCAAGTTTCTCATCGGGACTCCTTTCGTTTTTCGGTAGTTCAAAGTAAGTGATACGCTTCGTAGAGCAAGATGGCATCTTGCTCTACGTGACTTACTTGTATACCATCTTGTTTTTCATAGACGAAAATCCAGATGACTTTGTTTCCCTTGTAGGCTCGCCGAAAGAAAATGCGAATATGAGTTGTCATAAAACCACTTGACCGGCTAAGATAATGTTTGTATGATTGCGGCTCATTCGTAATCTGTTCGGGAAATTTAGCTCTTTATTTCGCAACAGAATCAAGAGGAGATCAAACAAATCATGAGCGTTGAAATTGCCCCGATGCAAAAACGCGGCGGCCTGGAACAAAAATGGAAAGTGCTCATCTCGGTGATGTTCGGCATTTTCATGGTCATTCTGGATTCCACCATTGTCAACATTGCCTTCCCAACATTGCGGCTCGAGTTCGGAGCAAGCCTGGCTGACGCGCAATGGGTCATCAGCGTTTATGTGTTGGCGCTGGGCGTGACAACGCCTATATCCGGTTATCTTGCGGACCGCTTTGGAATCAAACGCGTTTATCTTCTGGGACTGGGCCTGTTTTCCCTCGGTTCATTTTTATGCGGCATCGCACCCTCTCTTGGACTTTTGGTGGCCGCGCGTGCCCTGCAGGGATTCGGCGGCGGGATCGCTCAACCGCTTGGCCCGGCCCAGCTTTATCGCGCCTTTCCGCCAAAGGAGCAAGGCACCGCGCTTGGCATCTTCGGAATCGCGCTGGTGGTCGCGCCTGCGCTCGGACCCATTCTCGGCGGCTGGCTCGTGGACATCGGCCTGTGGCGGGCGATCTTCTTCGTCAACGTTCCAATCGGAATCGTCGGCGTGTTTCTCGGCTCGCGCTTTTTGCCCGATTATCGGACCGGCCAGCGGCCACTGTTTGATCCACTTGGATTGATCACAGCGATCATCGGCTTCGGCGCGGTGCTATACGCCGCGTCCATCGCGGAGAACTTTGGCTGGGGCGGAACATTCACGCTGCTTGCGCTGGCTTTTGGATTTGTGATCCTGATCGTTCATGCGCTGGTCGAACTTTATGCGGCTAAAGAGCCGATGATGGATTTGCGTCTCTTTTCCAACCCAACCTTTCTCAACGCATCCATCGTTGGTTACATTGCGACGGTCGCGTTATTCGGCGCGGAATTTTTGATGCCGATCTATCTGCAAACCTTCCGCGGGCGCACTGCGCTCGACGCGGGAATCATTCTGCTGGGCGTCGCGGCCACCTCCGCAATTGCGACGCCGCTGGCCGGGCGGCTCTATGACAAGATCGGGCCGCGCGCCATCATGGTGACCGGCTTCATCATCCTTTGCATCAACACCTGGCAACTGGCGGAAATTCGCGGCACAACGCCCATTTCTTATATCGTTTTCCTGCTGGCTTTGCGCGGACTGGCCATCGGCCTGACGCTTCAAACATCGTATGTCACCGCGTTGAGCAGCATCCACCTTGATGTGCTGCCGCGCGGTTCATCATTATTGAACAGCACACGCTTTGTCGTCCAGGCTGTTGCGGTTGCGGCGCTGGCTACAATTTTGGTCAGCTATTATTCGCCGGATGTCAAAACGCAGGCGAATCAGATGCAGGACTCGCTGGTTGCAGTCACAACCCCGTTCGGCGTTTGCGAAACGCCGGGCGTCGCGGCGCAGGATAATCTCCCACCGGGGACATCCGCCTCGCTGGCGTCACTGCCGGTGCAAGCCGCGCAAGCTGCCAAAGCAAAAATCCTGGCAGGACTCAAACTTGTCTGTGATCAAACGATGCAAGGCTTTGACGCGGCTTATCAATTGACCTTCTATGCTTCGATTGCCGCGCTCCTCATGGCCGCGTTCCTCCCCGGCTGGCCCGGCAAATGGGGCGGACGCGGTTCCACACAAACGCCGATGCCTGGCGGACATTAGCTCGGTAGAATCAAATAAAAAGTGGACACGACATCGTGTCCACTTTTTTGATTCATAATGCTCGCTCTGGGCGGATGCGAAGCAGAAATCGAAGAGCAGAAGCAAATTGTAACTACACGCTTCGACTTCGTGGCGCCAAAGGCGCCACTCCGCTCAGCGCGCGAATGCATACGCTACGCAAGCCCAGCAAAATAATCCGTCTTGATTTGATGGTTCGCCACGCCCAGTCTCCGCAGCGTGTCTTTCAACGAATCCACCATGCCGCGCGAACCGGAAATATAGAATAAACAATTTCGATAATCAGGCGCCGCCGCGCGAATCATCTCCGGGTTGATGCGCCCGACTTTGCCCGTCCACGAAGACGGCAGGTTATGATTGTCGGTCACGGTGTAAGTCGTTTTGATGCCCAATTCCTGTCCAGCGCGGTCGAACACGTCTTTGAAAACAAAATCATTGACCGTCGCGGCAGTATAAAAAACCGTGATCGGTCTTCGCTCATGATTATCCAGCAGATATTTGATCATGCTTCGGAACGGCGTGATACCAATGCCGCCCGCAATAAGAACCACTTTTTGCTGGGGATCGTCCGGCAGAACAAAATCACCGGCCAACTGCGATGCGACAATTTCCGTATTTTTATCCATTTCCAGCAGGGCCTTTTTGAACGTGCTGGACTTCTGGTAAAACTTGACTCCCAATCGCAGATTGCGTTCAGTCGGCGAGGAAGCAATCGTGAAATAACGCCGGTTGCCGCGGTCGTCGGTATCGGGATGAGCGAGAGTCCATTCCATGTATTGGCCGGGAGCAAAGGCAAACCGGCGCGGCGCGGGGAAGACGAATTCGTAGGTATCGGGCGCGATGCGATTCTTTTCTTTGAGACGGAGAACAAGTTTCTCCTTGGAGCTGACGATGTAAGAGAAAATATTCCCAAGCAAAATGGCAACTTCCGGCGTGATGAACAACGCGCCCAAATGGAATTGCGGCGCGAACAGGAATCCGACCAGCGCGCCGTAATACATCCGCAGTTTGCGCGTCGGCGGGGTTGTCAGCGGTTCGGTCAGGATGATGAAGGCGAAAAAGAACAGCGGCGAATAGAGCGCGGCATTTTGCAGGGCGGGGGCGAAATTGTTTCCGGTGAACAGGCTGGAAACCCAAACGGTGGCGGCGCCCGCAAATAGAAAACTCAGCACCATGTCGAAGCGTCCCAGCTTGCGGACAACCAGCAATCCGCCCGCGACGACGAAGAACAGCATGGGGCCGGAACCCACCCACCAACTGGCGGACTGGTTGATCACGTAATAGGTCGCTGCAACGGCAAGGGCCGCGGGATTAAACAAATGTTTCCCCTTGATCGCGAGGATGTACTTGGAGGCCATGGATAAAACCGCGGCCCAAAACAAAAACCATAAATCATTGAATGACCGCAGCGGCGTGATGATGAGCGCCAGGATCAAAGCCGTGATGTAGACCGACTCCACGTTGGCCGGCACGCCAAAAGTCCGGGAAAAGATACGGTTCGCAATCGCCGAGACGATCAGCAGGAATGCAATCGTCAGCAGGAATGCGAACGGGTCAAATGAAAATACATTCGCAACGCTCAAAAGGAACGCGGCGACGACAAGAAAAATCAAATAATACAGCACCAGCCGGTACATCGTGACGCGGTTGAGCAGGTTATCCATGGTCCTAAGCATTCAGAACATACCTCGCAAAGCCAGTGGTGTACGTTGCCTGTTTATCCTTGTCAATCATGTACCCTTCGAAGCCGGGCAGGAATTCGATGAAGTCAATTCCGGCGCGGCCCATTGCGAACGCGGCGGTGGCGAAACGATCCGCTTCGTAAACGTCCGGCCCGATCACGGTCAGACTCAAAATATCGGTGATGTCCTCGCCGTCGTTCTTTGGATTGTAGATGTGCTGTCCGCGCGCGTACGTGCCGGAGGTGGCCACACCGCAATCCGTCACCGAAAGAATTTTGACGATCTCATCCATGTTGAACGGGCTGCGGATGCCGACGCGCCACTTCTCGCCCTGACTGTTTTTTCCGCTGGCCTGGATGTCGCCGCCCGCATCCACATAAAAATTCTCGAAACTCTTTTTACGCAAAATTTCTGCGGCGTTATAGATCGCCCAGCCTTTGACAATGCCGGACGGGTCAATGATTCCATTATGATGAACATCGAAATATCCGTTCGACTCTTGCCGGGTTTGTTCAGCCAGGCCGAAAATCATTTTCATATCTTCGCTGGCATCATCGAACTTTATCTCGCCGCGGTTGATACGCGAGATTTCGGATTGATCTTTATATGTGCTGAACTTTTCGTCCACGTAAACGAAATAATCGAACACTTCATCAATTACCAGGTTGCCAATTACCAAATCGTTTGCCACCGCATCAACGACTTCAACCGTCACCGGCATGCCCAACAAAATTCGCGTCTGCTTCACGAGATCAACGAGCGCTCGCTAATGAGCGCTCGCAAGTGCCGATTGCAGCGACATCTGGAATCCTTCGCTGGTCAGCGTGGCACCCGAAATAATGTCCACGTTGGAGGATTGCGCCTGTATCGCTTCCTGTTGAAGATACGGCATGGCAATCGAATTGATCTGCTGCGAGGTGCGGCGGTCGCTTGGATAATCCAGGAATTGAACGCTGGAAATCTTCCCATTCTGAATCGTTGCCTGCACTTTTACCAGTCCATAGAATACGTTGACATCCGGCCCGCTATACGTCCCGTTCTTGTAACTGACCTGACTCGACGAGGATGAATTGGACGCGGGAGCCTGCTGCACCGATGAATTCGACGCCGGATCAGATGCGCTCTGTCCGGACCCCGAAGCGGGCGCGGCTGAAGCGGAGCTGGGATCGCCATTTGAACTGGTCAGCCGCTCATGGATGGCGTACGCGGCGAACGCGAACACCACGAACGCGGACAGGAAAAATTTCCTGATCCCCTGACTAAAATTAAATGTGGAATTTGATCTGCTTCTCGGCATAGGCTTCCTCTGGCTGATGGCAAAATGGTAGCACAGCCAGATGACAGGGAGATGAAAAGATGGTTTGCCCTCAATGCGATGGTAAAATCAAATTGTGAAGACTTCCATGCTCCCGATCAAAACCAAAGTTCATCCAACTGGTTTTCCGCCCGTATCGCGAACCTTGCCGCAGGCGATTAAGCGCATTGCGTCAGAACTCAAGCCTGAAAAAATTATCCTGTTTGGTTCGTACGCGTACGGAAATCCCACGCCGGACAGTGATGTGGATTTGCTTGTGGTCATGGAAACGAACGGAACATACCGTGAGCGGTATTTAGCCGTATCGCGGTTGCTAAGGCCGCGACAATTTCCTGTGGACATTGTTGTCAAAACTCCAAAGGAAATTGAAAAAGCACTAAGAACCAACAGCTTCTTCACCCGCGAAATCTATGCAAAAGGAGTGATGCTGTATGAAAGAAGATGATCCACTCGCATGGGTCGCAAAAGCCGAGGAGGATTGGGATACTGCAAATACCTTGATGAAGCGAAAGAAGCCTTATAAAGGAATTATCTGCTTCCATTTCCAACAGTGCGCGGAGAAGTATTTGAAATCAATCCTTGTCCACAAAGGGTCTGCATTTCCAAAAACACATGATTTGACCGCCTTGAGCAAAATGTGCGAGGAAGTTGGCATTCTGGTCGGTATGGATGAAGATAATTTGGATACCCTGTCAGGGTATGCGGCAACAGCAAGATATCCTGGAGCAGAACCATTGTCGCAAGACGTACGCGAGGCGCTTCAAACCACCCGCGCTATCCGCAAATTTGCGCAGACGTTTTTGGGATTGAAGAAATAAATTCTAAAACAGGAGGGACACCATGACTGACGGCCATTGTTTCATAAGCTACTCCACCGCAGACGCGCTGGAGTTTGCGCGCAGACTTGCCGACGAACTCGAAGGCGGCGAAGACAAGTTCATTGATGTTTGGTTCGACAAACGCAATATTGATCCCGCCCGCGATTGGGACGATCAAATTGTCGAAGGGATTCGCTCGTGTAAGTGCATGGCTTTTGTGATGACCAAAGACAGCACTTCTTCTGGCTCGATGTGCAAGAACGAATGGACATGGGCGCTGAAATATAAAAAGGTTGTCATTCCTTTGCGCTTGCAGAAAGAAGCCGAACAACCTTTTGGACTCGGCAATCGTCAATGGATTGATTTCACGGGAAATTTTGAACACGGCCTGGCAAAGTTACGCAAGTTCTTGCGCGAGATGGATTCGCCCGAAGGCATTTTGCAATCCATGAAAGACCGATTGGCAGATGCAGAACGCGACTTGCGCCGAGCAAAAAATGAAGAAGCAATTCGTATTCAATCTGAAATTGACGAACTAAAAAAGCAAATCGAAATCCAACAAAAGATTGTTGATAATCCCAAAGCTGCGGAAAATCAAACCAAGAAAAATATCGAAGCGGGATTGGAGCGCGAGCGCCAGCCAGAGAAACCTATTGCAGGTAAAACCGAAACCAAATTCATCAACCCACCGCCGGGGGTCGCGCCAAATTATTTCCAAGATCGCTTGATCGAGAACAAACAGATCGTTGATTTTCTCAACAATGATTCACAGCGCTTGCTGACGATTGTGGGACGCGCGGGCGTTGGAAAAACTGCGATGATCTGCCGCATGTTGAAGGGTCTGGAAAGAGGCGTGCTGCCCGATGATCTCGGCGAGATGAAGGCAGATGGCATCGTCTATTTGAGCGAAGCAGGCAGTCATCGAGTCAATTTTGCAAACATCTTCGCCGATTTGAGCAAACTCCTGTCGAAAGAAACCGCCGAGCGACTGGAAAGTTTGTATAAAGAGCCGAAGACTTCCACAGGCGATAAGATGCGCGCTTTGCTGGATGCCTTCCCGCACGGACGCATCGTTTTACTGCTGGATAACTTCGAGAACCTGATCGACTCCGAAGGCTTGAATATCCGTGACAGCGAATTGAGCGATGCCTTGAGCGCGCTGCTCAGCGCGCCGCAACACGCGGTGAAAGTCATCCTGACCACGCGCATCGCGCCGAAAGATTTGCCGATGGTCGAGCCGGGCAGGCAACATCCTTTGAGCCTTGATGAAGGACTCGAATCGCCCTACGCCGAAAACGTTTTGCGTGAAATGGATGCCGATGGTCGCGTGGGACTCGAGACCGCATCAGATGAATTGCTCGGCAGAGCGCGCGTGAAGACGCGCGGCTACCCGCGCGCCTTGGAAGCCTTATTCATGATCCTTTCCGCTGACCGTTACACCACGCTGGAAGAAATCCTGAACACCAAATTGCCGGATGAAGTTGTCCATGCTCTGGTTGGACAAGCCTTCAGCCGCCTCGACCCAACCGCGCAAAAGGTGATGCAGGCATTGGCAGTCTTCGACCGACCGGTTATTCCTGCTGCAATTGATTTCTTGTTACAGCCTTTTGTCCCAAGCATTGACAGCGCACTTGTGTTGAATCATTTGGCAAGTATGCACTTTGTGCGCCGCGAGGCTGGACGATATTATTTGCATCCTGCTGATCGCGAGTATGTTTATAGTCTGATACCGGAAGGCGAAAAGGAACTAGAAAAAGTAGAATCCAAATTGGTGCCAGGACAGTTTATACGCAAGCCACGCACAGATTTTTCACATTACGGATTACTTGAACATGCCGCAGATTATTTTTGTGAAGCTCAAAAACCATTCGGTGAATGGAAAAAACTGGACGATATTGCCGCGAATTTGGCAGCATTTGACTTGCGGTGTGCCGCAGAGGATTATGGCCGCGCAATGATGTGTTTAGATCCTATTCTTGAACCTTTGCTTTGGTGGGGACATTCCCGACTGCTGATCGGAATACTTCCACAAGTACAGAGTAAATTTAAATCCGATTATGCGGGGGCTCCATATTACTTGGGGTTAGCATACATTTATACAGGCAGGTTAATGGAAGCCATTGTCTTATATCAGAAATATTTGGATAATGCCAGTGAGGTTGTGAATAGTCAACATAGAAGCGCGTTCCTTAATAATCTAGGTCTTGCATATGCTGCTTTGGGTGACACCAAAAAAGCCATCGAATTCTATGAGCAGGCACTTGAGATTGAGCGTAAAGATGGATGGCATCGCGACGAAACAGTGACATTGGGTCATCTTGGAAATGCCCATGCTGGTTTTGGTGAGGTAATCAGAGCCATCGAATACAACGAACAGGCATTGGTCATTGCCCGCGGGAATGGAGAACGTAGGGGCGAGGGAAATGCCCTCAATAATCTTGGAAATCGATATGCAGAATTAGGAGATTTACAAAAAGCGCTCGAATTTCATAAAAAGGCATTATTGATTCGACGCCAAGTTAACAATAAATACGAAGAGGCATATACTCTTAGCAATATTGGCCTTGATTTATTAGGTTTAGAGGATTTTCAAAGAGCAAGAGATATATGCCTACGAGCATTTCAGCTTGCCGTCGATATCTCAAATTATGCAGTGCAACTTGAAGCATATTTGGGGTTGACGCAAATCTATCTTTTCCAAAATGATTTAATCAATGCCCGCGCCACCATCGAAGCCGCGCTTCAATATGATGTGCCACAAATCAATCACAATGCAAGCACCCTGCACGGCATCATCGCCTTGCGGCAGGGAGATGGAAACACGGCACGTCAAGCCTTAACGCGTGCCAACGCTCAGGCAGATGAAATCCTTGCCAAAACGCCTGAGTATTATGATGCACTGGATGCGAAGGGGTTGGCGCTTTGTGGATTGTTGATTGTTGATTGGAGATTGAAGATTGACGATGAACAGAAAACCGCGGACGGTGTAGCGGATGACGGTCAACGGTCTACGGTCTATCGTCAACAAGCCATCGAAACCTTCCGCGCGGCGCGCAAGATCGCTCCACATGCGGGCATCGTCAAATCCGTGCTGCGGTTGTTCGATGAATTGGCAAAATGCGACGAAGACGGCGTGTTGAAAGACGTAAGAAACGCGGCGGAAGGAAAATAGCCCCCACCCTTCCTCCACCAAATACGACAATGAAAATTATGGATGCGCATAAAACACTTTGCCTTGTCGGATTTGGGGGAGGTGTCACGTAGTGACGGAAGGGGCAAGAAGTAAGAACCTATCGAGCTGGTCAGTCTAACATTTCTTCTAGTAATCTGATCAACAGGAGAATGCCATGGCACTTGACCTTTATCCGCGCATTCAGAAGAGCCTGAATGAAAAACGCCAGAACTTGAAAGAATTCCTCGCTTCGGCTTCGAGCGAAGAGAAGGAAATCTGCTTGTGTGAAGAAGAGCAGACGGTCCAGCCGCATCTGGACGTGATCGATTCGAGTCTCGAGAAAATCAACAATGAAACTCTCGGCATCTGCGAAGTCTGCCGTGAAGCAGTAGATACCAAATTGCTCGAGATGGATTACACCGCCTGCGTCTGTCTCGATCATTTCTCGGAGAACGAAATGCGCCGTCTCGAATCCGAACTGGAACTTTCGCAAGTCATCCAGCGCGCGCTTCTGCCCCAACACATTCCAAACTTAGCCGGAGTTGATCTGGCGGCGTTCAGCCGTCCATCCGATATTATCGGCGGCGATTATTTCGACTTCTTCCAATTCCGCGACGGCACGCAAGGCTTGGTCATTGCCGATGTCAGCGGACACGGCGTCTCCGCCGGAATGTTGATGACCAGCCTTCAAACTGTTTTACGCACGATGGCGCCCGAAACCGATTCGCTGTCCGAGTTGATGGAACGCATCAATCGCTTCTACATCCACAACATCAATTTCACCACGTTCGTCACTGTTTTCTTAGCGCGCTTCGATCACAAAGAAGGAACTTTGGATTACATCAACGCCGGTCATAACCCGCCCATCCTTTATCACAAATACAGCGGTGAAACCGGCTGGCTCAAGCCCAATGTTCCCGCGGTTGGTTTGGCAGAAGACTTTCATCCACGCGCCGCTTCGGTCACACTCAAGCAAGGCGACGTTCTATTGCTTTATACGGATGGCATCACCGAGTCGTTCAATCTGAACCAGGAACAATTTGGACACAACCGATTGAGCGATCTTGTCCGACAGAATGCGCATCTCTCCGCGCCGGAAATGGTTCAGGCCGTCCGGGAGCGAGTCAGCGCCTTTGGCGGAAACCAACCTTTCGCCGATGACATCACCCTCGTCACGTTGAAGATGACAGGATAAATTTTCCAAAAAGATTTCACATCGCCGTCTTGGATTTTTGATTCAAGACGGTTTTTTGTGACTTTCATCCATGTTTATCTAAGCGCAGTTGTGGTTTAATCCCATATATGAATTCATCCATCGCCTCATTTCTCACACTTGGCCAAACGTTGCGCAGGTTATGAAACCTTTGTAACGTTAGGACAATCATGAAGCACATCTCGGGACAGTATTACCATATCTACAACCGCGGCGTTGAAAAACGCAAGATCTTTACATGCGATGAAAATTATCTTTTCCTCCTGCGCCGCATCAAGGAATTTTTGCCAAATTATCCCGTAACTTTCATTGCTTACTGCTTGATGCCAAATCATTATCATTTCCTTGTTCGCGCAGAGAAAGACAATGGCATCGGACCGTTCCTTCAGCGGCTTTTCAATAGTTATACCCAAGCATTTAATCAACAGGAAAAACGTTCGGGCACGCTTTTCGAAACCCGCGCCAAAAGTGTGCTGATTGACCAGAACAGTCATCTCCTTCACATCGCGCGCTATATACATTTGAATCCGGTTCGCGCGGGATTGACCCAACACCCCAAAGATTGGGCGTACAGCAATTATCTCGAATTCATTGGCTGCCGCAAAGGAACTTTATATGAGTCCGCATTCGTGCAGGAACAATTCGGCACACCAGAGGAATATCGTAGATTTGTGGAGGCTGAAATCCCTGATGAAATCGAACGCAAACTTGAAAACTATAAATTTGATTGAACCAGCCTTGCGAAGGTTTTGAACCTTCGCAAGGCTTCAGCTTCAACTTTGACACGTATGAACTCCTCCCTCGACTCGTTTTTCAAACCTAATGGCATTGTCATTGTCGGCGCGTCCACCTCGCCTGAAAAACTCGGCTATGGCGTGGCGCGCAATTTGATTCAAAGCGGATATCAAGGCGCGATCCATTTCGTCAGCCAGAAACAAGGTGAATTGTTTGGACGTCCGCTTTACACCGATCTCATGCAAGTTCCCAGTCCGGTTGATCTTGCGGTACTCGTCGTTCCAAATACAGCCATGCCCGGAGCAATTGAATCATGCGCCAAGCGCGGCATCCATGCGGCGATCGTTGTCTCAGCGGGATTCCGCGAGGCAGGCGCGGAAGGCGCGGCTTTAGAAAAGAAATGTACCGAGATAGCGCACGCGCAAGGCGTGCGCCTGCTCGGCCCAAATTGCATCGGTACGATTGACACCCACCTTCCGCTCGATACGACTTTTTTGCAACCGCCCATGCCAACAAAAGGTGGCATCGCCTTTGCGTCTCATTCCGGTGCGTTCGCGGCGGCCATCATTGACTGGGCGCGCCGTCAGGGTTTTGGATTTTCGCAAATCGTCAGCCTCGGCAATCAGGCCGATGTCAACGAAACGGATGTGCTTCCGCTTCTCGCCGATAACGAACACACACGCGTTATTGTTTTATATATGGAAAGTGTTTCGGATGGGATTCGATTCGTCGAAACCGCGCGCAGGGTGACTCAGCGCAAGCCGGTCATTGCACTGAAAGTCGGACGCTTCGAATCCGCACAGAAAGCGGCCGCCTCGCACACCGGAGCCTTGGCCGCGTCTGACACTGCCTTCGACGCGGCCTTTGCCAAAGCGGGTATCTTCCGCGCCGACACCGCCGAGCAAATGTTCGATTGGGCGCGTGCGTTGGAACATTGTCCATTGCCGCGCGTGTCTCGATATGCTCGCGAAGAGCGCTCGCTACTCGACCCGCGCGGAACTGCGATTCTCACCAACGCGGGTGGTCCCGGCGTCATCGCCGCGGACGCGTTGGAAGTCAATGGATTGCATCTTGCCCAATTGAGTGATGCAACACTAAAAGCATTATCTGCAAATCTGCCGCCCGCAGCCGGGATTCATAATCCGGTTGACATGCTGGCGTCCGCTTCGCCGCAAAATTATGCCGATTGCTTGAAATTATTATTAGATGATTCCAATGTTGATTCCGTGATGGTCATCCTGCCTCCGCCGCCGATGTTTACAACTGAATCCGTTGCAGATGCGATTATTCCAATCATTCGATCTTCGCAGAAGCCAATTGTCGTTGCGCTGCTCGGATCAGAATTAACTGCAAACGCGTTCGAACGATTCAATAAAGCAAATGTCGTGACATATCCATTTCCCGAACGCGCCGCGTCTGCTTTGGGAATTCTTGCTCGCCGCGCAAAATATCTTGACCGTGGACGGCGGACCGAAGACCAAACCGTCCACGGTCTACCGTCCACCGTCTTTTCATCAACAGATGAATTGCTCTCCGCATACAATATTCCAATTGCCTCAATCAAACTCGCGCGCAGCGAATCCGAAGCTGCGAGGATTGCCAAAGAACTTGGCTTCCCGGTTGTGATGAAAATTGCCTCGCCGGACATTTTGCATAAGTCAGATATTGGCGGTGTGTTGTTGAACGTCAAATCAGAAGCAGATGTCCAGGGTGGCTACACGCTCCTTGTCGAGCGCGCGATAAAAACAAAACCAAACGCAAAGATCGAAGGCGTTCACATCCAGCGCCAAATCGAAAGCGGACAGGAAGTCATCGTGGGCGCGGTGCGCGATCCAACGTTCGGGCCGCTGGTCATGTTCGGTTCGGGCGGCGTCGAAGCGGAAGGACTCAAGGATGTGGCGTTCGCCCTTGGGCCGCTGAGTCCGCTCGAGGCGGAGGAAATGATCCGTAAAACCTGGGCCGGGAAAAAGCTCGACGGGTTCAGAAACATCCCAGCCGCCGATAAGTCCGCGGTGCAGGACATCCTGATAAAACTTTCGCGGCTTGCACATGAGCATCCAGAGATTCAAGAAATCGAAATCAATCCCCTGCGCGCTCTATCGAAAGGCGCAATCGCAGTGGACGTGCGAATAAAATTTTAGCAGACAGACAGTGTATAATCGGGCGTTGTTATTTTCAGGAAAGATTTTTAACCATGCCTGTCGAAGAAACTGTTCTCAAAGAGTTGGAAAATATTACCGGCACGGATGAAGTGCGAAAAAATCCCGACCTCGATCTCTTCGGCGAGAAAGTTTTGGATTCGCTCGGAACCGTCGAATTGATTCTCGCGTTATCGGAAGATTTCAGCATCGAGGTCACGCCGGGACAAATTGACCGCGAACTTTGGGCGACGCCGCGCAAGATCATTGATTATTTCCAAGAGCGAGTCAAACAGCCGTGAAGCGGTCGCCGCATCTGGTCTCAGCCGCCGCGGCGTTTTTGTTTTGCGCCATCGCCGCTGCGGGATTTAATCTCTACGCACAACATCTCGAACAACAGTACATCAACACCTTGAACACACTTGACCTTTCGCAGTTTGCAAACGGAAGCGCTTTGCAGCGCGCCGCCATCGAACAACCTGACCTGCTGACGCTTTACGGAAGTTCCGAAATTACGATGCTGAACACCAAGTACGAGGCTTCGGCATTCTTCGCAAAATATCCAACCGGCTTCGCGGTGTTCGACGTTGCCAACATGGGCGCCTCCGATCTGTCCATCGCCCAATCGCTGGCCGCGCTCGGACCCGATCTGCGCGGCAAAAAAATCGTCGTCTCGTTCACGCCTTCCACGGTCACGATGGGACCCGGCGGCGGAGTCAACGCCGACAATTACAACGCCAACTTTTCGGACCTGCACGCGAACGAACTGGCATTCAGCTCTTATCTCAGCATGAAGACCAAACATCAGGCTGCGCTGCGAATGTTGAATTTCCCCGACTCATTGAAGAACGATCCGCTTCTGAATTTTGCCTTGAACAATCTTGCAGATGATTCCACGGCAAATCAAATTTTTTATTATCTTGCATGGCCGCTTGGCAGACTGCAGATCGCGATGATTCGATTACAGGATCACCGCGCGGTTGTCTCGTTCATGGCGCACCGCTCGCTCAAACCGGACGTGAAGCGGACTCCGTCAAACATTGACTGGACTTCGCTGATCGCGACCGCGCGCGCTGAGCAGATCAAACAATCCGACAGCAATCCCTACGGCATTGACAACAGCCGCTGGCCGCAATACAGGAATTTGATGAAAGATCCATTGCCCACTGGATCGAGGGACGCAGCATTCATTCAACACGTTGACGAAGCCGCGGATTGGCAGGACCTCGATATCATGCTTCAAGTTTTGCAGGAACTCGGCGCAAAACCTTTGATTCTGGCCCGCCCGATGAACGTCCAGATTTGGGAAACGCTGGGCGTCTCGGAGCAAGCGCAAAATTTCTATTACCAGAAACTGCGTTCGGTTGCAGGACCGTATCACGTGCCGCTGGTTGATTTTCAGCAATACGGCACGGACAAATATTTCAGCATTGACATGGCTTCGCACACCAGCCGGGAAGGATGGATTTATGTGGATCAAACGCTCGATGCGTTTTTTCATGGGCGTATACAATAATCCCACCGGGCGCGTGGTTTTCCTCACGCTCTATTACCTTGCCATCATCGCGGGATTGATCATCATGTACGGACGAGGTAATTTCTCCACGCCGAAGTTCATCTATCAGGGTTTCTAAAAAATTTGTGCTCATGCCGCCGTCTCAGCGGCGAGACGTGGCTCTCTTCCATGGCGCGCCATGCGACACCACCGAGAGCATAAACTTGTAAATCGATTTTGGATAAACGTGATTGTATGGATTTGATCGAACGCATTGACCGCTGGAGTCGGCTCGCGCCGGATCGCATCGCGCATATCAGCGGAGGCCAATTACTCGATTACCGGGAACTCATCGCGCGTTCCAACGCGCTGGCCGCGCATTTAATTCAGACTCTCCCCGACGATCACTCGCCGGTTGCCGTGCTTGGACACAAAGAGCCGGAAATGTTGATCGGCTTCCTCGGCACGGTCAAATCCGGGCATCCTTACATCCCGCTGGATACTTCCCTGCCCTCGCAGCGCGTCGAGACGATCATCGAAACCGCAAAAGCGTCATTGCTATTAACGCCAGAAAAAATTCAATCAGCGATAAAAGAAACAACTACACCACCCATTACTATTTACCATCCAACGCTGGACGATGCCTGGTACATCATTTTCACGTCGGGAAGCACAGGCGAGCCAAAAGGCGTTGTCATCACACGCGGTTGTTTAGAGAGCTTCGTCGATTGGATTCTCGACGAACAAAATTTTATCGAAGCCAAAGAAACATTTCTCAACCAGGCCCCGTTTTCTTTCGATCTCTCGGTGATGGATTTATATTCGAGCCTTGCCACAGGCGGAACGCTTTTCAGCCTGACGAAAGATCAGATCGCAGAACCAAAGTTGTTATATCAAACTCTGGCGAAGTCCAATGTCAGCGTTTGGGTTTCGACTCCGTCATTTGCAAGACTTTGTCTTGCGGAACCAACCTTCGCAGAAAGGATGATTCCAACGGCGCGCAAATTCTGGTTTTGCGGCGAGACGCTCGCGCCCGAAATCGCATCCGGTTTGCTCAATCGTTTTCCGAAGGCCGAAGTGTGGAATACGTACGGCCCGACAGAAGCGACGGTCGCGACGACGTCCATTCGAATCGATCAGGATATTTTGTCGCTCCATAATCCGCTGCCGGTGGGCCGCGCCAAGCCCGATAGCGAAGTCCAAATTCTGGTTGACGGGAATCCAGCCCCGGTCGGAGAACGAGGCGAGATCGTCATCGCCGGGAAAAACGTCAGCATCGGTTATATCCATCGTCCTGATTTGACGTCGCGCGCGTTTTATGAAATCAATGGGATGCGCGCCTATCGCACCGGCGACGCGGGGCATTATCAGGACGGCCTCTTGTTTTTCGATGGCCGCATGGATTTTCAAATCAAACTGCATGGTTATCGAATCGAAATTGGCGATGTGGAAGCCAACTTGCAGGCGCTGACCATCGTGCAGGATGCAATGGTTATCCCCGCCATGAAAAATGGTCAAGCCGATCATCTGGCCGCGTTCGTGATTTTGAAGACGCGTCCCAACGGATCAGACTTTGAAATCACGCGCGGACTCAAACGCGAGTTGAGCGAACGCCTGCCCGACTACATGATCCCGCGCAAATTTGTTTTTCTCGAAGGATTTCCGATGACGACCAACGGCAAAGCCGACCGACGCAAATTAGCTGAGATGCTTCGATGATTCCATACACCAGCTTTCTCTATTTTGGAGTTTCTCTCTACGTTCTCATTCCGGCGTTGATCGCAGGTCTCTTCAAACGCGTTTGGAAAATTTGGCTTGTGCTGGCGACCATCGTGATGCTGGTCATCCAGTATTTCACCACACAAAATATCCTGCCAAATTTCGCGGTCAATGAACTTCTGCTGCTCATTGCGTACGCGGTCTTTCAGTGGCTGCTTGCCATCGTCTTTTTATTCATCCGCCGGCGCGGCAAAAGCCAGCCTGTGTTCTATGTGGCCGTCTTTTTGAGTCTATTGCCGTTGCTCGGCGCGAAGTTCATTCCGCTGTTCCAAGCCGATTATCAAATTTTCTTTTTGGGATTGTCGTACGTGAGCTTCCGCAGCCTGGACGTCATCATCGGCATCCACGACGAGATGATCCAGTCCGTGCCGCCGGTTCAATATCTCACCTATTTGCTGCTCTTCACGACGATCTCCTCCGGCCCGATTGACCGCTTCCGCCGCTTCAACGAAGACTGGAAGCGTGAGCGGACGCGCGACGAATTTCTGCTCGACCTCGACGGCGGCATCCACCGCATCTTCACCGGATTTCTCTACAAGTTCATCCTCGCCGCGCTGATCAAGCAATACTGGCTCGATCCCATGTCGCAAGGCACGAACATTTTACACATCGCGTCCTACATGTACGCGTACACATTCTACCTATTCTTCGACTTCGCCGGTTACAGCGCGTTCGCCATCGGGTTCAGCTACATCTTTGGAATCCACACGCCGGAGAATTTCAACCGTCCATTCCTTTCGCGCGACATCCGCGACTTCTGGAATCGCTGGCACATGACGCTGTCCTTCTGGTTCCGTGATCACATTTACAACCGCTTCGTTTTCACCGCACTCAAAAACAAATGGTTCAAGAATCGCTACACCGCGTCCTACATCGGCTACATCATCACGATGGGATTGATGGGCGTTTGGCACGGTACGGCATTGCATTACATTGTTTACGGTTTATATCATGGAGTTTTATTGGCCGCCACCGCCTGGCTGAACCAACGCTACAAAGGCAATCGTCTGCTCAATGACAAAGGTTTCGGCTGGCAGGCCGCGTCCATTTTCATCACGTTCCATTTGATCGCATTTAGTTTCTTGATCTTCTCTGGACGATTGTTCTGAAAAACTTTACAGAAGATTCGTGTCATTGCGAGCGGCGCTGGCGGTTGAGTAGTGGCGCTAAACCCGGCGCCGCGAAGCAATCCCTTGTTTGCATACGGCAACAGTTGGAATCCTATGCGAGATTGCCACAGCGTCTTGCTGCGCTCGAAAACACCGCCTCGCAATGACATCGCAAGAGGTATCTTTCTTGGAAAAAATCATCGTTGACAGCCTTGGCTGGATTGGCGCGGTTTTCTATCTTCTGGCTTATTATCTCGTCTCGACCAAAAAGCTGGCGGGCGATGCGACTGTCTATCAGATCATGAATCTCATCGGCGGCATCACGCTGACGATCAACACGTTCTACTATCACACACTGCCTGCCATGACCGTGAACCTCGCATGGATTGGCATTTCGATCTTCACGCTTGGCCGCGTTTGGCTGGCAAAGAGATAAGACAATCTGCGCAATCTGTGAAATCTGCGGATGAATTCGCTTTGCAAAATCTCATCTTCCTGTGATTAAATTCAGCCATGCTTTCCCGACGTGATTTTCTCAAACTTGGCGGCGCGGCATTATTGACGACCGCGTTTGGCCGATTGAATTTGGTTCAATTGGACGCATCGCCCGCGCCGGTCATTTATCACGGCAGCCGGAACTATCCGACCATCGCGGTCACTTTCGACGACGACTGGCATCCCGAAGTTTTGGACCAGTTGATCGAGATGGTCAAACCCTATCCGAATTTTCGGCTGACGTTCTTTGCGATCGGTGACGCCATCTTGATTGACGAAGCGCTCAGCCCCGGCGTCTGGAAGCGCATTGCACAAAATGGACACGAGATCGGCTATCACACGTTTCATCACGTGGACCCGGCGGTGATGTCGCCCAAAGCATTGATCGCCGATTTCGATCAATGGATGAATACGTTACAGCAGGTGCTTGGATTTCGGCCAACGGTCCATTTTGCCAAACCGCCCTACGATGACCTCAGCCCGTCATTTCTGACTTTATGCAAGGAGCGGAATTTGGTTGCCACGTTGTATTCGCTTGGATACGAAGCAACGACCGTTGATGAAGGTCTCAATCTCGCGGCCAAAACGCAGAACGGCGACATCGTCCAGATGCATACCTACCAAGATCCGAATCAAGGACGCTTCGACGTCGCGATCACCGAAAAAGTTTTGCCGTATCTCGCGGGACAAGGCTTTACGCTGGTGACCTTGTCGACGCTTTACGATCAGCTTTTACAGGATCAATACAATTCCCCCGGCTGCAATGCTGGCACCGGCGCGTCGCTTACTCGTACATGCATTGAACCATAACGTCGTTGCGAGTGGCGCCTTGGCGCCAGGAAGCAATCCCTATTTCAACAAGTCGAATTGATATTTTTCCGCAAACATGGCAGGCTGTCCGCCAGTATGCCAGAATAAAATGGTTTCATCCTTTTTGAAGAATCCTTTGCGGATCAAATCAATCAGACCCGCGGCGGCGCGTCCCGTATAAACCGGATCGAGCAACAAGCCTTCCCTGCTCGCAAACAATTTGACCGCTTCGCGCTCCGCATCGGTCAAGACCCCATAACCGGCGCGGCAGTAATCGGCATTTGCCAACACGTCAGCCGGAGTGAGCTCAATCCGCTTCCCGAATTTTTCACTGGCATCCGAAGCCAGCTTGGAAACATGCTCTTTCAACCAATCTTCTGATTCATCGATGCTGATTCCCAACACCCTGCCTTTGAATCCAAACACGCGTTGACCCAGCACCAAGCCTGCGTGCGTCCCGCCGGATGATGTTCCAAATACAATCCAATCGGGGCAACCTTGCGAAGATTTTGAACCTTCGCAAGGTAATTGTTTCATCAACTCTTCCATCGCAAAGGCATAGCCCAAAGCGCCGGTCGGACTCGATCCGCCATACGGAACAAGATATGGTTTCTTTCCGTCTGCGGTGGCTTTATCGAATGTTTCTTTTAGAATGCGGTCGCGATCCGCGCGATCAAACACATTGACGATCTTCGCACCGAACAATTCATCCATCAACAAATTGGCGGAAGCCTTTTCCGGCATCTGACCTGTCAACACCAGCACACACTCAAATCCAAATTTGGCTGCCGCGGCTGCAGTCTGGCGGCAGTGATTCGACTGGATCGCGCCCGCCGAGATCAGCATCTTCGCGCCCTGCTCCTGCGCCTCAGCAACGAGAAATTCCAGCTTGCGCGTCTTGTTGCCGCCGAAGGCAAGCCCGGTCTGGTCGTCGCGCTTGACCATTAAACGAGGTCCGCCTAACATCGAAGAAAGACGCGGCAGTTCTTCAATCGGTGTTGGTAAATGCGCAAAATGCAATCTAGGTATCATTTTTCCTCCACGAAGAACACGAAATTCACGAAGTTAAAAAACAAGTCGTCGCCATTCAAGTTTTGGATGACTGCCAAAATTTATCAACACGCCAACCTTCATCCCGGTGACTTTTAAATAATTCAACAACTGAGCTTCTTCCTTTCCACTTAAATTATCTAAAGCCTTCAACTCAACAATAACCTGATCATAGTAAATCAAATCTGGAATATATTCTTTCTTCAGGAGATGTTCCTTATAATGAATCTGCAAAGCTCTTTGAGACACATAAGGCAAACCGCGATCGGTTGACTCTATTTCCATAGCTTCTTGATAAACCGGTTCAAGAAAGCCGGAACCCAAAACACCATGAACTTCCATCGCGGCCCCGACAATGGCATATACCTCTTCTTTCAAAATTAACTCAACCATCTTTCCCTCCAAAATTCGTGCTCTTCGTGAACTTCGTGGATTCTAATCCAACATTTGTTTCGTTTTTTGTTTACCGCGCGAGCGCATCACATCCAACAAACGCGGGATGATTTCCGAATACATCTTATACCAAAACGGATTGGGCGCATAATCCCACGCGCCGAGCGTGCGGACGACCTGCCCGCCCAGCCCTTCCTTGAAGCGGAACACGCCCCACATCGAATCAGACTCATTGAATTCATCCGGCGCGCCCCAAAGATCATAGACTGAACAGCCATGCGCTTTTGCGCGTTTCATCGCTTCCCATTGCAAAAGATAATTCGGCATTTTCTCGCGGTGCGCTTCACGCGACATGCCGTAAACATAATAGGCGCGCCCGGCAAAATAAAAGAGAAAGATTGCGGCGACGGGTTCACCATCAACTTGAGCAATCAGCGGTTCAGCAAATGGCGGACGGTGGACGGTGGACGATTGACGGTCTCCGGTCAACGGTCTATTGTCCATAAATTGATTCCAAACCGTTTGGTAGTAATCTTCATTGCGAATCACAAATCCATCACGCACGGATGTTTCTGCGTACATTTGGTAAAGCATCGGCAAATCATCTTTCGTTCCGATGCGAACTGTCACGCCCTTTTTCTCGGCGAGGCGGACGTTATACCGCGTCTTCTGTTTCATGCGCGCTAACATTTCATCTTCGGATGAAGACAAATCGATCAAAACTGTATTCTTGAATTGGATTTGATCCGACGAGAATCGCCAGCCTCTGCGTTTCAATTCGGACATCACGGCCTGGCCGCCGTTATCTTCGCGCGAATCTTCGCTTTCAGGGACTCCCGTTCCCAGCGCAACATCGGGATCAAGTTTCAAAAAGATCGCGCCCTGCTTTTTCGCGAAGGATTGCAGATCGTCCAGAACACGATTACGAAGCGCCTCATTTGTCCAATCGAGCAGCGGCCCTTTCGGCGCGTACAAGATGCAAAGCCGCGCGGCGAATCCGCGCGAAAGGACGGTGCGCTTCAAGATTAGGCAAGTGGCAATACAGTGATCAGTAATCAGTGACCAGTGATCAGTGACTGGTGACTGGTCACTGATTACTACAAACTGATCCTCCGTCCACACGGCGTAGAACGGCTTCCATCCATACTTCGCTTTGACTTGTGCCCATTCATACGTTTGGAGGAAATGAGGATGGGGCAATTCAGAAATAATTTCATCCCAGGAACTCATTTATCCGCCCTCGCGTCCTGCCAGACGCCGCAAGTAAAATTTATAAAGCAGCGGGCTATATACTTTATCCAGCGCTTGCGCGGCGCGCTTCAACTCGCCGCCAAAGCCGCGCTTGAAGCGATAGACTCCCCACAAACCATCGCTGCGTTTTTCGAATTGCGCTTCGAGAATCGATTCGTCTTCATCAGGCACGCCCCACAGATCGTATTCTTCGCAGCCGCGCGCTTTTGCCCAGCGCATCGCTTCCCACTGAAGCAAATACGTCGGCATGCGATTGCGTTCTTCATCATTGGACGCACCGTAGACATACCAGGCGCGCCGTCCGCGTGCGAAGACCATCAAAGCTGCCAGCGGTCTGTTTTCAAATTCGGCAACAAGCAATTCGCATATCCCGGCTGGATGAAATAATTCATAGGCGCGGCGATAATATTCGAGGGAATGAACGCCAAAACCATCGCGTCCGCCAGTAATAAGCATCATTTTATGAAAGGTATCAATATCATTCCATGAGCGGACGGTCACGCCCTTCTTTTCCGCGAGCCGAACGTTGTAGCGGCATTTCTGTTTCATACGCGCAAGGATTTCGTCTTCGCTCCCGCAAATGTCAACAATAATCGTACGAGGAGGTTGAATGTTGTGCTTTGAAAGGATGAAAGATGAAAGATGAAGGATGAAATTATCCTGCCAAGCATCAGGCTCGATCTTCAAGAATATAGCATGACGCTTTTTGCAGGCTAAATCCACTTCCGTCCAAAACTGCCCACTACTCACTGATAACTGATCACCGAACACTGGCTTCGGCATGTATCCGATTGTAAAACCCAGCGGCAGTTTGCGGAAAAGAATCTGTGCGCCGGCATCGCCGTTGATCACGCGAACGGCTTCCCATCCAAACGCGGATTTCAATTCGCCCCATTCGCCGGTCTGCAAAAGATGGGCGTTGGGATGATGTCGAAGAAATTGATTCCAATCGGCGAGGGAAACTTCGGGCATAAGCAATGTTGGCAAGTTTACAAGTTGAAAAGTTTGAAGGGGTGCACTAAAAGGTTGATACTGTTGGCGAAATCGGGAATTGCGCCTGCTTACCCGTTTAGCAGGCACACATTTACGGATGGAAAATGAATTCGCCAACAGTATCAAAGGTTGTAAGCGTATTTTGATGCGCGGGGCTAAAGCCGCCTGCTCAATACGTGGAAATCCTTCGGATTAGCCTCCTGAGTCGGCTTGTAGCCGACTTCCATGGGCTGAGGCAGGATTTCAATCCGCCGGAATAGTTGCAGGCTAACAAACTTTGATACTGTTGGCGAAATCGGGAATTGCGCCTGCTTACCCGTTTAGCAGGCACACATTTACGGATGGAAAATGAATTCGCCAACAGTATCAAACTTTGAGCGCTCCCAGTTTGAAGGTTCAACTTTCAAACCTTCAAACTTTCAAACCTTTAAACCACCGACGTGATTTCCGGCGCAGGCGTCTCGCGGATCGCGGCGCCGGGGATGGACTCGTCGAGCAGGGAAATGATTTCGTCGGCGCGCCCGCTCCGGGTCAGAGATTCGAGGCGGGACAATGTCGAATGCAGATCGCCATTCACAACGGTATCTTCATTGTCCGAGCGGAAGATATCGGGATGCGGAGTCTTCTCGTATGTTTTATCCTTCTCCCAAAGCTCCTCGCGCAGTTTTTCGCCGGGACGAATGCCGGTGAATTCGATCTCGATGTCGCGTCCGGGTTCGAGGCCGGAGAGACGAATCAAATCCTCGGCAAGATCGAGGATGCGAACCTGCTGACCCATGTCGAGCAGAAACGCCTCGCCGCCCTGCCCCATCGAGGCGGCCTGCAAAACAAGATGCACGGCCTCGGGGATGGTCATGAAATAACGCTCCATGTCGGGATGCGTGACCTTGACCGGCCCGCCACTGGCGATCTGATGCTTGAAGATCGGAATGACGCTGCCGCGCGAACCCAGCACGTTTCCAAAACGCACAACGGAATAGGCGCGCTTCGTGCGCCGCGCCGCGTCGAGGACGATCATTTCGGCGAGGCGTTTGGTTGCGCCATAAACACTCGCAGGACGAATCGCTTTATCAGTCGAAATCAATACCAGCCGCTCAACATTTGATTCGAGGGCGGCCTCGGCCACGTTGCGCGTGCCGATGACGTTGTTCAGAATCGCTTCCTGGACGTTGGCTTGCATCAACGGAACATGTTTATGTGCCGCGGCATGAAACAGGACTTCGATTTGATGTTCGCGAAACACTTCGAGCAAACGTGATTTATCTTTGACGTCCGCGATGACCGGCTCGAGTTTCAACAAGGGATAATCTTCTTTGAGTTCGAGCAATGTTTCAAAGATGCTGTTCTCGCCGTGACCGAGAATGACCAACTCCGCCGGATTCCAACGTGCGATCTGGCGCGATAACTCGCGGCCAATCGAACCGCCCGCGCCGGTGACCAGCACGCGCTTTCCATTCAGCGCGGCTCCAATCATTTCCTCGTGAATGCGGCGCGGTTCGCGGCGAAGCAGGTCTGTGATGTCCACTTCGCGCAAACGGCTGACGCTGATCCGACCGCCGATGAGTTCATAAATGCCCGGCATCGTGCGCGAGGGAATGCCTTTGACGCGGCACGCGTCATTGACAAGCCGCACCACGCGTCCGGGCGCGGACGGAATGGCAAAGATCACTTCATCAACGTTTTGGCTGTCGAGAACATCGGCAATGTCGCCGACAAGTCCGATCACCGGAATGCCGTAGATTTCCTGTCGCTGTTTGACCGGATCATCGTCGAGGAAGCCGATCGGCGTCAAATTAAGCTGCGACGATTTTTGAAGTTCGCGCACCACCAGCGCGCCCGCGTCGCCCGCGCCGATGATCAGCGCGCGGCGCGTCTTTCCATTTTTCGGCGCAGCGGTTTGTTCCGCCAGAATGCGAAGAGCAAAGCGCGAGCCGCCGATCAAAACGAGAGACAATAACCAATCAATGCCCAACGCAGAACGCGGCATACCGGGCAATACAATATGCAATGCTAAAAAGATCAGCATCACGCCGGACGTAATGACCGATCCTGTTGTCACCGCGGCGGTGATCAAACGAAGTTCATGCGTGCTGGCATAAATCCAAATGCGGCGATACAAACCAAAAAAATAAAAGGTCGGGATTTTGACGATCAATGCCACAACGCACATGAAAAGAATCGCCGGAAAATAAAAGGGCAATTGGCCCACATCGAGCCGCAGCGCGAAACTGCCCATCACCGAAACGACGATGAGCGCCAGGTCGCCGATCAAAACGTAACGATTGCGAAAATGCGGCCTTCGTTTTATTGCATCCATTCGACCATTTCTTTCAATCCATCCGTCAGCGAAGTCTGCGCCTTGAAGCCAATCACTTTTTCGGCTTTGCTCGGAGAACCAAGCGATTTGTAAATATCACCGGCGCGCGGCGCATCGAAGACGGGCTTCGGCGTTTTGGGGAAAAGTTCATGCAGCACATTGACCAAGTCCAAAATGCGCGTCTCCGCGCCGGTGCAAATGTTGAAGATTTGTCCGGCCGCGGCGGGATGTTCGGACGCAATCAAATTGGCGCGTACCACATCACCGACAAAGATCAGATCGCGCGTCTGTCCGCCATCGCCAAAGATCGTGACCGGCTTGCCGTCGCGCAGGCGGCGGATAAAAATCGGGACGGCTGCGGCATACATCGAGTCCGGGCGCTGGCGCGGGCCATACACATTGAAGTATCGCAGCGCGGCTACTTCGAGTCCAAACGACAACGTATAAAGTTCAGCATACATTTCGTCCACGCGCTTCGACACACCATAAGGCGACAGTGGTCGAAACGGTGTGTCTTCCAATAGCGGCAGCGCGTCCGCGTCGCCGTACACGGCCGCGCTGGATGCAATCACCGCGCGGCGCACTCCGGCTTTGCGCGCGGCCTCGAACAGAGTCGAAGTGCCGCTGATGTTGACATCGAAACACTCCTGCGGCTTCTCCATCGATTCGGGCGCAGAGACAAACGCAGCTTCGTGAAAAATGATCTCGACATCGTGCACGGCTTCCGCGACTTTGGCCGCGTCGCGCACGTCTCCTTCCAGGATTTCAAGTCGGCGGCGCGGCGCCGCGGCGACACTTCCGTTTTTTGAGTCGGTCAGCCCTTCGAGGTTTTCGCGCGTGCCGCTCGAAAAATCATCCAGCACGCGGACGAACGCGCCCTGCTCGAGCAGCGTCCGCACAATATGCGATCCAATGAATCCAGCCCCGCCAGTGACAAGATAACGCTTCATCTATCTTCCCTTCATGCTCAAGGCTGTGCCGACTGTGCGAAGCACGATCATCAAATCCATCATAAAGGAGCGATGCTTGATGTAATAAAGATCATATTCCAATTTGACAGCCGTTTCGGTGACATTGGCAACATAACCATAATTGATCTGTGCCCAGCCCGCCAGTCCCGGCTTGACCAATAATCGGGCGCGATAAAATGGAATCTCCTTTTGAAATTGCTTGACCAGCGAAGGACGTTCGGGGCGTGGTCCAACCAGGCTCATTTCCCCGTGTACGACATTCCAGAACTGCGGCAGTTCATCGAGGCGCGTGCGCCGCAGAAAATTTCCAACGCGCGTCACGCGAGGATCGTTTTCCTCGGCAAGTTTAGCCTCACCGTCAGGTTCGGCATTCTGACACATCGTGCGGTATTTGTAGATGCGGAAGACGCGTCCGCCCTTGCCAAGGCGCGTCTGGGCATAGATGATCGGCGCACCACTGTCAATGGCTGTTGCAATGGCGACAAACGGGAAGGTCAGAATAAACACGGCGAGGCCAGCTAATCCGCCAATGATATCAATCAGGCGCTTGAATACTTCATACGCCATGCTGATCCGCAGTTGATCCACAAACGAACGGATCAACCAATCCGATTCGAGGTGATGGATTGGAACGCGTTGAGCAATCTCTTCGTAAAGGATTGGCATGCGTGTCACTTCCACGCCCTGCTCCTGCGCGTCGAGGATGGTTTGGAATGTGGCGCCCTGCACCTCGCCGGTAATGGACATCACCAAATCAGATACGCGGTAGCGATCCACGATCTCGAGCAAATGCCTGCTGGAGCCGAGCACCTGGAAACCTTCAAAGTAATGTTTTGATTTTTTGGGATCATCGTCAATGAATCCGATGATGCTGAACGGCGGCGGGTTTAATTTTCGATACACGCGCGCCAGAGTCAAACCTGCCTTGCCGGCGCCGACGATCAGCATGCGCCGCTGGAGTCCGGATGAAGTGTAGAGTCGGATGTAGGCCGCGCGCCAGATCAAAGTCAGGAAGGAGGCGAGCAGGAGAAACGCGCCGACGACGATGCGCGGAAGATATCCCGGATCCTGATTGAGAATGAACACCAGGGCATAGATCGCAAACCCCACAAACGCCGCAGCCGCAATGCCGCGCAGGGTCCTGCGCCAGTTGCTCGCGGTATGCGGCTCATAAAGTTCGACCATCAACAGGAGCCAGCCAAGCGGCAGCAGGTAAAACCAAAACGGCACGCTGATCTTTACCAGCAGTTCGGCACGTTCGGTCCGCATCCCCAATTCGATCAAACGATAAATGGAGTATTCCTTCCAAACGTATAATGCCAGGAAAGCCGCCGAGATGGAAGCCGCCAAATCTCCCAGCAAAAGGAGGAAGCGATGCTCATTGGGCCGCAATCGCAGGCCGGGACGCAATGGTTCAGCCATGATCGGCAAAGGGTGTCGAAACCAGACTCCATAAAAATCCGCTCCCCCACGAAAGATGCATGGTGGTAATCGCAAGCATCAGACCTGGAATGAGGAGCGGTTTGCGCTGACGGAGAAAAAGGTAAATGCCTGCCGCCATCAGCGTGAAAAGATAAATGATGATTTCAAAGAACAGAATCCATCCTGCCACGACCAGGAAAAAAGAAAACAAAACAAGGAAGATCAGGCTCGCCGCAAACAACGGCGGCAATGCCTGGCGCCAGCGCAGCGTGCCGGGATAACGCCTGAGCATTTTGAACTTCCAAAAGCCATAACGCCAGTATTGCTTTGCAAGTTCGATCAGCGAAGCGCGCGCAAAATAGGCGGAGCGGATCTGCGGATCGAGCCAGACGATGCCGCCCGACCTGCGGATGCGCACGTTGAATTCGTAATCTTCATTCGTCAACAGCGTTTCGTCGAAGCCGCCGATTTGTTGGATCAGCTCACGGCGGAACGCGCCGAACGGCACTGTGTCCACCGAACCGGCGCGGGCGGCAAAACGATACATCGCGTCGCCCACACCCAGCGGATGCGCGGCCGCGGCCGCGATGGATTCCGCCATCCAGCCTTCGCCGCCGGGTCGGATCATCCACACGCCGCCAACGTTGCTGCCGCGCCCAGCTTCCAGCGCGGAGACGCATCGCTCCACATAATCCGGGATCGGCATCGAATGCGCGTCGAGGCGGAGGAGGATCTCGCCGCGTGCCGCGGCAATCGCCAGATTCAACCCGGATGGGATCGTGCGCCGCGCATTATCCACAACGCGCAATAAGAAGTCCGGGCGTTCCTGTTGGAATGCCGCAACAACCTGACGCGTGGCATCCTGTGAAAGTGCATCCGCGATCACGATTTCCATCTGCGCCCGCGGATACGTCTGCGCGAGGAGCGCATCCAGAAGGAAACGAATGGTCGCCTGTTCATTGTAACATGGGACGATAACCGACACGAAAGGGGGCATGGAAGCGGGCATTCTCCAGATCCTCCAACCGGGAGTTAATTTCGATTCAGCGGCAAGTGAACAATGAAGGCTGTTCCCCGCCCGGGGGCGCTGCGGACGCTGATTCTACCACCGTGCGCCGCCACGAAATCATGAACGATGGCCAGTCCCAATCCCGCGCCATGTTTTTCTCCGCCAGCACGCGCGGAGTCGGCTTGATAGAAGCGGTCGAAGATATGCGGGATGGCATCAGCAGGGATTCCCTCGCCCGTGTCGCTGACGGAAACCTGCACCTCGCCGCGATCCTGCACAGCGCGGATGGAGACCGTGCCGCCGCGCGGCGTGAACTTCAACGCGTTATCCACAAGATTTGTGAAAACCTGCGCCAGCCGATCGCCATCGCCATTCAATATCGGCAGGTCGTTCGCCAAATCCACATTCAAGTTGACGCCAGCATCGGACGCCATCGGCGAAAATTTTTCCGCGATGCCGTTCAATAAAGCG
Organism: Chloroflexota bacterium; assembly: GCA_021787595.1. Classification (GTDB taxonomy): domain Bacteria; phylum Chloroflexota; class Anaerolineae; order Anaerolineales; family Villigracilaceae; genus Fen-1038. Next base: position 32,603 of record JAJYLQ010000003.1, read on the forward strand.
GTCATATTTACCGGGGCAACGTTCAAATCCGCGGTGCCGGAATCGAGCCGCGCCAAATCAAGGAGATCGAGCGCCATGCGATGCATCCGTCCGGCTTCGTTGTAAATCACCTGCGCGGCTTGCTGGCGCGCTTCCGGCGTATCAGCAGTTCCATCCAGAATGGCTTGAGCGAATCCCTGAACCGATGTCAGCGGCGTTTTCAATTCGTGCGAGACATTGGCGACGAAATCGCGCTGTGAATTTTGAGTGGATAACACGCGCACCAGCATGGCATTGAAAGACCGCGTCAACTCCCGGACTTCGTGCGGACCGCCCTCCGAAACAACCCGGACGCCATCTGACGGCATCGTCCGCGAAACCGCGATGATCTGCTGCAAAGGATCCGCAACCCACCGCGCGATCGCGTAGGCGAGGATCAACGACAGCAGCAAAGCGATCAGCCCGCCTTCGGCCAAAGGCACAAGCAGTTCATCGGTCAGCACCGCCAGCGCGGCGACTTTTGGCCGGGCTGCCGCCACCATCAGCCAGTCCCCATCCGGCAGACGCTTCAAGGAGTACAACCAGACCTTTCCGGAAAAATCGCGAATGGACGGAGCGGCTCGAGGAAGGATCGGCGCGATCGGGAGGGAAAGCGCTGCCTCACTGCTGGAACTATCCCGCAGCAGCGCGCCATTTTTCGCGAAGACCAGGGCGCGAACGTTAAAAGCCTGAGCGATCACCGCCAGGCGGTCCACCGGCTGGGTCTGCGTCAGAAGCGCCGGTTGAGCGGCCAAAATTTCCTGCGCGGCCCGAAGCCGCGTCTCCGTCTGACGATACAGCACCGGATTGCTGGCAATATAAAGAATCAAAACAATCGCCACAACCACGAGAGCTGTGACGATCAGGAAAGCATAGCTAAGCCAGAGACGAGAACGGAGGGAGGAAAACATGAATCTTCTTTACAGATTCCGCGGATCGCAGACTTTAGTCTGCGTACATCAAAAAGCGGACCGACCTGCAGGGTGTGCCGCCATGGCGCCATCCGCGTTCCGTTTTTTTTCGCGGCTTACCCGATACAGAATCAAACTACCAGCTTGTACCCAACTCCTGTGACCGTTTCGATCTTCACCGCGCCGCCTTCCAGTTTTTTGCGAAGATGCGCGATGTGAACGTCCACCGTGCGCGTCTGGCCGTAGAAGTCAAAGCCCCAGGCAAGCTGGAGCAATTGCTCGCGCGTAAATACGCGTCCGGGCTGGCTGGCGAGGGTGAAGAGCAAATCGAATTCCTGCGTACGCAGGTCAAGGGTCCGCGAACCGAGGCGGACTTCGCGGCTGGCCGGATCAATGGTCAGATTATCGAGATGAACCGGCTTGTCATTCGTTTCCGGTTTGGCGTCGGCGCGGCGCAAAATCGCCTTGACGCGCGCCACCAGTTCACGCGGATTGAACGGCTTGGTCAGGTAATCGTCGGCGCCCAACTCGAGGCCGAGGATCTTATCAATGTCTTCGTCACGCGCGGTGAGCATCAAAATGGCAACATTATTATTTGCAGAACGCAAACGGCGGCATACTTCGAAGCCATCCAGTTTGGGCAGCATCACATCCAGCACGACGAGCGCGGGCCGCAGGCGCGCGACCGCGTCGAGTGCGGCCTCCCCATCTTTTGCCTCCTGCACGTGAAATCCGTCGCGTTCGAGATACATGCGCGCCAGTTGCAGGATGGACGGCTCATCGTCAACGAGAAGCACAAGTTCAGAAGTCATGTGAGTGATCAGTAGTCAGTGATCAGTGATCAGTCGCCGCGCGGGGGCCGCAGCATGGCCATCGCTTCGATCTCGACCAATGCGCCTTTCGGCAAAGCAACCACCGCAATGGTGCTGCGCGCCGGCGGATTCTCCGCGAAGAATTCGCCATAGATGGCATTCATCTTTGCGAAGTCATTCATGTCCTTCAGAAAGACGGTCGTTTTCACAACGTAATTCATACCTGAGTCGGCAGCTTCCAAAACGTTTTTGAGATTCGCCAAAACCCGGCGCGTCTGCGCTTCGATTCCGCCTTCGACAAGTTCGCCGCTCGCTGGATCCAATCCAACCTGACCAGCCGCGAACACCAAATGCTCCGAGCGGATGGCTTGAGAATACGGGCCAATCGCCTTCGGCGCCTTTTCGGTTTGAATGATCTTTTTGCCTTCAGTCGTGAACATGGCAGCTCCTTATCGCGAAATCCTCAATCGAAATTTTCAGCCAGTATACAACCGAGAAGCACGTCAGGCAAGACGCGCAGCAGAACGCGCAGAGACACGGCATTCCGCCGTGTCTCTGACTCGGATGAGTGGAAAATCATCCGCCGCTTTGGGTCGGAGCCGGCGTCACATTGTTCGGGGAGTTTGCTTCGCGGTAAGCCCGGATCGCCTGGCGCAATGCCCTGAACGGAGGCAATACCGTTTGGCGGATTTCCCGCAATTTGCCGCGCAAGTCCCTGACCGTCTGCAGCGCAGCAGTTTGGTCGGTGACATTGCCCGAGGCATCGAAACCGGAATGGGAATTGATCAGGCTTTGCGCGTCATTGTAGATGGATTGCGCCTGGCTGACGGCGCTGCTGAGCGCGTCCAACGCGGACTGCAAACCGGAAACGTCCTTGCCATTGGCCTTGGCCTTGTTGATCAAATCCTGGAATTTCGAGATGCGCGTACCGGCATTATCGAACAGCTTGCCAAGCTTGCCGTAAATAGTTTGCTCCCGCGAAAAAGCCCATTGAAGCCGGCCAGTGGGTGTGGTTGTCTGGGTCGGTGCGGTGGGTGTTCCCGGGTCGAATTGTCCCAGCGCGTATGCATTCGCAAGCGGAACGGAAACCAGTCCCAGTGCGGCGACAAGCCCTGCCAATAAAGTCCTTCTAAACCACATTGTGATCGTTGACATTCGAACCTCCTTTGTTCGATTTACAACGACGATTTTAGGATGGGCCGGTTATAACAATGTGGTGAGGATGTAAAAATTTTGTAAATTCAAAAACCATCCGCAGATTTCGCGGATTCCACCGATCGGAAGAAAAAATCGGCAGCGGGCGAATTGCAAGTGACGCCCATGGGCCGTTTTCAATCTTGGAACGCGAATGGCACGAATTGGCGAATCCGGGAAATCTGCGGGTTATTTTCGGCGAACAACGAGCATGGTCAAATCATCGGAGGCCGGCTCCGTGCCGACGAATTCGTTCACGCGCGCCTCGATGTCATCGAGCAGCGCTTCGGCTGATGAAGCCTCGCATTGAAGCGCCGCAAGCAGGCGCTCTTCGCCAAACATATCGCCATTCGACGAGAAGGCTTCGGTCAATCCATCTGTATAGAGGAGGAGGCTTTCTCCCGGCGCAATCTGGATGGTTCTTTGCGAAATGGCATCCACTTCGACAACGCCAAGAGCAATGCCCGTCCGGGTCAATTTCTCGATCCGTCCATCGGCCCGAACCCATAGCGGCGGATTATGCCCGGCGTTGGCGTACGTCAGTTCGCCGGTATTTTCGTTCAGCACCGCGTAGACAGCCGTGACGAACATGCCCTGGCGCGTATCAGGAATCAGCAGCTCGTTGACGCGGCGCAAGGCGTCAGCGGGAGACGGATTCTCGATAACGGCGGCCCGCACCAGGGTCCGCGTGAGCGCCATGAACAACGCGGCAGGCATGCCTTTGTCGGCCACATCCGCGATGAAAACTCCCAGTTTGTGATTCGGCAATTCGATCACATCATAGAAATCGCCGCCGACCTGACGCGCAGTCTTCCAACGCGCGGCCAATTCCCATTCGGGATGTTCAGGTAACGCATCCGGGATGAACGTTTGCTGGATTTGCCGCGCCAGTCGAACTTCAGTTTCGAGATGTTCGCGCTCCACCATTTCCTGCTGCAAGCGATCATTTTGAATCGCGAGCGCGGCCTGCTGTGCGATGCCGTTGATGATCTCGAGCCGCCGCGAACGGAAACGCCGCCCGCCTTCCGCTTCCTCCACCAGCAGGACGCCGAACAGGTCGGATTTGATCAGGAGCGGAACCGCAAACAATAAGCGCCGGCCAGCGCGTAAGGCTTCATCGGTTTGGACGGCGGGATGGAATCGCAGCCACTTTTCGGGCGTATCCCTGGCTTTGAGAACGCGCACAACGGTCTGGCCCTGCCTGCGCGCGGCGCCGAGCATGCGGAATTCATCGGGCGCAAACTCGCGATTCCAAATCAATCCTTTCGCCGCGTCATCCAAGCCAAATTCTTCCTTTGGAAGGAACACTTCGCGATTCGAATCCCAAAGATACAGCGCAGCGCGGCCCACGCCCACCAAAATTGGCATGATGCGGATGATCGTGCCGAGGATTTCATCCAGGTCGCTGAGACTCACCACCGCTTGCGCGACCTGCAACAACGCGGCGGATGCGTATGCCTGTTCCTGCGCCGAATCGTAAAGCCGCGCGTTTTCGATGGCGACCGCCGCATAACTTGCAAACGTGGCCGCCATGGCTTGCGCTTCGTGACCGTAACGCCCCGGCTGGTGGTGCGCCAGTGAGATCACACCCACCGGCTGATCGCTGACGCGCAGCGGCGCGGCCAGCGCGGAATACGATTTATCGAACCCCGCAGCCAAGGCAGAAGGCCAGATGGGATCCGAGGATTTGCGAATCACAGGTTCCTTCGCAAACATAACCTGGGTCAACGCGATATCCGCCTCAGGCGAGGACAGGCGCACCTGTTCGATGATTTCTGCGTCACCGCCATGCACCGCGGCCAGGTAAATCTCGCCATCGTCCAACAGCCAGATGGCAGAAACATCCACTGGCAGATTTCGTTCAAGCTCAGTCAAAATCATTTCAAGCGCTTCGTCCACGCCGACATATTCCGAAAGCAAACCAGCCACTTCGCGCAGGCTGTCCGCCACCTGGCGCCGCCATTGCTCGGAACCGTACAAGTCGGCATTGCGGATCGCGGCGGCAATCGTCCCACCGACGGCCTCGAACAAAAGCAGGTCGTCCTCCGTGAACGCGTTCAAACGATCGGACTGAATATCCAACACGCCGAGGACGCGCTCGCCAAAGAACAGCGGAACGGCCAGTTCGGAGCGTGTGTTCTTCGGCGGCAATTGCGACGGGTGATAACGCGGATCGCTGCCCACGTCATTTGCAAGCACAGCCTTGCCTTCGCGCGCCACCCACGGAATGATGCCTTCCGAATTATCCAGTGGAATCGAATAGCCTTCGAGCGACCGGCTTTTTTTGCCGCTGCCCGCTTCGTATTCGATCAACCGGCGGTTTGGGTGAACTGTAAACAAATGAACGTACGGATAATTGAATCTCTCGCGGATCAGTTCCGCCGCTTCGCGCATCAACTGGTTCAAGTCGAGCGTGGACGTAACGCTCCTGCTGACCTCGGCCACCAGCGCCATTTGTTCCGCACGGCGGCGGACGTCGTTATATAACCGCGCGCTTTCGACCGCGCGGGCGATGTTATCGGCCAATGCCTGCAGCAGCAACAAATCGTTGGGATGAAACGCGTCGAGACGATCGGATTGAATATCGAGAACACCCAGCACGCGGTCTTCGAGCTTCAACGGGATGGCAACCTCGGAGCGGGTTTCGGGCAGGCGCTCGATGTAGCGGTAACGCGGATCCGCCCGAACGTCCGCGGCCGCGATGCGCTCGCCGGTTGACGCGACCTCGCCGATCAATCCCTGCCCCACTTCGACTTCGAATCCCAGGATATTATCCCTGCGTCCTCTATGCGGCACGCTCGAACTGGCGCGGAACCGCAGGCGCGTGGAGCCGGGTCTCAGTGTAAAAATGCCGACATAATAATAATGAAACGTTTTTTGAATAAGTTCGGCGACACGGCGCGCAAGTTCGTCCACGTTGAGAACGTTGGCGATCTGAGCGCTGACCTCGCGGACGAGATTCAATTGTCCAAGCCGGAAGCGTTCCACCTCGACGCGATGCGAAGCATAAAGTCCAACTGCGACAACGCTGGCAATGCTTTCGAGCAGTTCGAGTTCTTCTTTTTCGAAATTGGGACCTCTCGAACGCGTGACCTGCAGCGCGCCCAGCACAAATCCCTGGTCTTCGATGGGCACCGCGGCGAAGGTCCTTTTCGATCTCGATTTTTTCCCCGCACGGCGATTGAGCGGTTTGCGCGTTTTGATGACTCGCTGCAACCCTTCGAGCGGGGGCCGGAGCGGGAACTGGCGTTTCGAATCCCAGTCGGGCAGGCGGAACAAATTCTCGTGAAGCCAGACCTCCACACGGCCAGGCATCAAGCGGCTGGTGATCGAAACGATCCGGTCGCGCTGCATAAGCAGCGAAGTGGTGTTGACCAATTGTTCCCCCAGGCTGGCTATTTCCCGCCAGTCAGCAAAATCGGGAGAACGATTTGCGGCGCTCATGTCTACGCCTTTCGCTTGACCAGTGTCAGGAGATTCCCCGCACCGGTAATCTCGTAACGAACTTCATCCATCAATTTCCGCATCAGGTAAATGCCCAACCCGCCGATCTTGCGATCTGAAAGATCCGCTTTCAAATCAGGTTGAGGCACTTTGGACGGATCGAATTGTTTTCCATGATCGAGCAGCGTGACAACGAGCCGGTCATTCCTGAATGCGCAGCTCAATTCGAAGGTTGCTTTGGAATTGCCCGCATAAGCATGCTCGATCACGTTCGACGCGGCTTCGTCGGCGGCAAGCTGGATGGAGTAAACGTCCTGATCCGAGAAACCGGCATCACGCGCTATCTTTCCGACGTATTCCCGAATCTCATCGAGAGAATCGAAACTGGCAGGAAACGTTAGTGCAGGCATTGGCAATCGAAGGCCGCCTCACTCCTGACCGGAGGCGGCCTCCCTTTAAATAGGTCAACCCGGGCTGAGGCAGACTATAAACTGCCAACCGCCTCAAGCGGCTCCTTGTACGTTTTGAACAGTTCCGTAAAGCCTGCCAGATCGAGCGCTTCCTGAATCCGTACCGGCACAGCAGCCAGCAAAACCTCGCCGCGGTTATAGCGCTTGCAATTGCGCTGCGCTGCCAGCAAAGCGCGGAATCCCGCGCTGGACATATACTCGAGATCGCTCATATCAATGACCAACTTATAAACGCCCCTGTCGAAATTGGCCTCCAGGGCCTGGCTGAACTTTGTCGCCGTTGAACTATCAACCCGGCCGCTGACTTTAATCAGGTTGCAATGTTTGAATTCCTTGGTGCTGGTATCCATGCTCATCCTCCTGCTGAAGACTAGGCGTGTCTGGCAGGGCGAAATTATATCATGAGACCATAACAATACCTTCGCCAATGCGGTATCGAGAGCGGCGAACGTAGGAACAATTTGGCAAATTGTCCCACAAATGGCGAAGGTATTGAATAAATGAACCGCAAAATGCTATATACTTGCCTCATGAAACGCAGAGGCGTGCCGTGAAATTCAGGGAAGTGAATGCCTGGGCTGGGAAATGGACCCAGCGACAGGTCGGAGCAATCGTCAGGCCGCTGGTCCCCGCCCGGGAGCCAATCGTCCGCCGCAAGATGCAACTGCTGGCATCGCTTACATTGCTGGTTATGCTCTTTTCATTGATTGGTCTGGCGTGCGGGCCGCTGTTCGCCCCTGGGATCACACCGGCCTTCTATGGGTCGTTGGGCGGCCTGCTTCTCATTTCACTTTGCCTGTATTTCCTTAGCCGGACACGCGGGTATCGTTTGGCGATGTTTCTGGCGGTTGCCATGACAGTCATCCTCCCTTTTGCCGCGCTGCTGAGCGAGAAGGAGAAAAAACCGGAACAGATCTTCGCCACCTTGACGTGGCTCGTGTTGAGTTTCCTCCTGGCGATATCACTGCTCACTTTGCAATCGGCCATCCTCCTGATCGTTTGTGTTACCGGGGGAATCCTTCTCCTGCCTTTCCTGGTCCCGGCCATCAGGTACGTCAGTTTGCTGCCCCTGTTGGGATTCCTTTCGGCATCTGCCGCCCTGATCATCATCAACATCGTTTACCGCGAAAAAGTGGAGGCCGACCGGCAGCGCCAAATCCTTGCCGAAAAAGAATCGCTGGAAATAATGGAAACCGTGCAGACGCGTCTGATCCGCGAACTCGAGAAGAAGAACGAAGAGTTGGAAAGATTCACCTATACAGTCTCGCACGATTTGAAGTCGCCGCTCATCACGATCCGCGGATTTCTGGGTTTTCTGGAACGCGATGTGATGGCGAATAACAAAGCGCGCATCACGGCGGATTTGCAGCGCATCACCGATGCAACCGAGAAAATGCAGCATTTGCTGGAGGACCTGCTAAATCTGTCGCGCGTTGGGCGCAGCGTCCATCCGCCGGAGAATGTCCCGTTCGATGTAATCGTCAGCGAAGCCGCCGAACGCGCCGGCGGGCAAATCCGCCAGCGAGGCGCGTACGTCAAAATAGCGGAGGGCCTGCCCATCGTGCGGGTTGACCGTGAGCGCTTGATCGAGGTGGTCCAAAACCTGCTGGATAACGCCGTCAAATTCATGGGCGATCAGGCGAATCCAGCCATCGAGATCGGCACGCGCGGCTTCGACGAAGCAGACATGGCCGTTTTATATGTATGGGATAACGGCATCGGGATCGCCCCGCAATACCACGAGCGCATCTTCGGCCTTTTCGACCAACTCGATCCTTCCAGCGAAGGAACGGGCATCGGGCTGGCATTGGTCAAACGCATCATCGAAATCCACGGCGGAAAAATCTGGGTCGAGTCAGAAGGCAACAGGGAGGGGTCAGCATTCGTGTTTACATTACCGGCGGTGAAAGCATAAAAAGAAAAGGGAAAAGCCAAATGTTCCAATCCATCCGCAGATTCCTTTCTGCTCCGGTATTCGAAAATAACACCGAAGAGACCTTGAGGGCCAGGCATTTGATCATCATTATTCATGCGGTATTCCTGTCCACCCTCACCTATACAATATTGATACCCATCTTTGCCCCGCAGTTGATGCCGCACATGGGATTGATCATCCCGATGTACCCGGTCATCGTCACACTGTACTGGCTGGTTCACATAAGGAAAATACGGGCAGCCAGTTGGGTGATGGTAACGGGTGTATGGCTGGTCTTGTTCATATCAGCGGCTTTGAGTGGAGGCACGCAGGCGCCTGCCTTTGCCGGCAATGTAATCGTCATCCTGTCTGCGGCAGTGTTGATTGATTATTCATGCGCTGTATGGTTCGCCGTCCTGAGCGCAGCGGGCGGCCTCCTGATGATCCTGGGGGAATCCGCCGGTTATTTACCATACGCCTCGCAGCAACTCAACACACCCTTCTCCAATTGGCTGGTAGAAATCATCTATTTTACAGTTGGCATCGCGCTGGTATACATGGCGACCGAGAACATTCGTTTTGCGCTTCAGCGGGCGCAAAACGAATTAAGCAGGCGGCAGCAGATGGAATTGAACATAAAGGAACAGGGGGATTTTGCCATCCAGGTGATGAATGAACTTGGTCAGGGAGTAACGGTGATTGGCAGGGATGCAAAATATCAATACGTGAATTCCGCCTTTGCCCGGATGATTGATTACGACCCATTGCACCTGATCGGCAAATCGCCCTACGACATCGTCTTGCCCGATGATTATCCTGTCGTTGGGCAGGCCTTGAACGAGCGGAGGCAGGGGAAAACATCCACGCATGAGGCGCGATTAAAGAAATCAACCGGCGAAGTCGTCCACGCGCTGATCACAGGCGTGCCGCGCATCCAGAACGGAAAATATGAAGGAGCCATAACCGTTATTACCGATTTAACCAGGCAGAAGCAAATCGAAAACGAACAGGGCGAACTGCTGGCGAAAATGAACCTGCGAAACCTGCAGCTCTTTACCGCCGCCGAAGTTTCGCGCGCTGCATCATCCATGCTGGACCTGGATACCCTCATGCCCAAAGTGGTCGAACTGATCCGGGATCACTTCAATTATTATTACGTTGGCTTATTCCTGGTGGATGGCGAACAGGATCTTGCCGTCCTGCGGGCAGCTACTGGCGACATGGGAATAAAGATGCTGGAAGCGGGCCACGCGCTCGAACTCAACGAATTTTCCATGATCGGATGGTGCATCGTCCACAAGGAACCCCGCATCGCTCTCGACGTTGGGAAGGATGCCGTTCGATTCAAGAATCCAATTCTTCCGCTGACGCGTTCCGAAGTGGCCCTGCCGTTGATCTCACGCGGCAATGTCATCGGCGCCATGACGATTCAGTCTTCGGAACCGGCGGCCTTTTCGGGGGAAGATATCACCAACCTGCAAACCATGGTCGAGCAGGTTGCCAATGCCATCGAGAATGCGCGCCTCCTCACCGAACGCGCCATCCTGATCAAGGAGCTCGAGTCCCGAAACCTGGAACTCGAACGGTTCACGTATACCGTTTCACATGATCTGCGCTCGCCGCTGATCACCATGCGCGGCTTCGTAAGTTTTCTCATGGAAGACGCAGCGTCCGGCGACATGGAACGGCTTCAAAAAGATGTGAACCGCATCGTCAACGCCACCGAAAAGATGCAGCAGCTTCTCAATGAACTGTTGGAATTATCGCGCGTGGGACGCGTTATGAATCCAACCCAGGATGTTCCATTCGGTTCCATCGTCGAGGAAGCGCTCGAACGCGTACGCGGACAATTGGAAAACCGCCGCGTCAAGGTCATCGTGCAGGAGAACCTGCCCATCGTCCGCGGCGACCCGACGCGTTTGATCGAGGTCGTTCAAAACCTGGCCGACAACGCCGCAAAATTCATGGGCGACCAATCGCAGCCTTTGGTCGAGATCGGGGGATCCGGCATCGGATCGGACGGATACGCCACGTTCTTTGTCCGTGACAACGGGGTCGGCATCGAGCCGAAATTCCACGAACGCATATTCGGCCTGTTCGACAAATTGGACACACAAAGCGCGGGCACCGGTGTGGGACTGGCGCTGGTGAAAAGAATCATCGAAGTACACGGCGGAAAGATCTGGGTCGAGTCCGCCGGCAAAGGCGGCTCGACTTTTTATTTTTCCCTGCCGGCCAAAACCGCATGAAACATCGTATCACCCGAAAAGTTTAAGGATTACAATAAGCGCATGACATTAACGAGGGAACGGCGTATGAATGGCGAACCAGTTCTTGTAATGCTGATTGAAGACAACCTGGATCATGCCGAATTGGTCATGCGCACGCTCCAGGATCATCGCATCGCCAATCGAATCAGGCATTTTACGGATGGACAGACCGCGCTGGATTACCTTTTCCGAAGAGGCGAATTTGCTTTGCCAGAATCCAACCCTCTGCCTCATGTGATTCTGCTGGATTTGCGGCTGCCGCGCGTGGACGGCCTCGAGGTCCTGAAGACGATCAAAGAAGAAGATACGCTCAAGAGCATCCCGGTTGTCGTTCTGACAACCTCCGAGGCTGAAAAAGATGTGGCTCGTGCCTATTACTATCATGCCAATAGTTATCTCGTAAAGCCGTTAGGCTATGAAGAATTTCGCAAATTAATGGAAGACCTGGGATTTTACTGGCTCGGATGGAACATTCAGCCTCAAATTTGAGTATGCCTTTTTCCATTGCGCATGGCAGATAAATCCGTTTTAGTGCTTCTGATCGAAGATGAAGTTGCCCATGCAGAACTGATTCAGCGCGCGTTCGAAGGCCGGGGCGCAGAGATCCAATTACACCATGTCCAAACACTGGCTGAAGCCAGGAATTTCCTCGGCTCGGATCGGCCTGACCTGATCATCGCGGACTGGCGGCTGCCCGACGGCAACAGCATGGAATTGCTTCCAGACGTTGCAGACTCGAAAGATATCCCGGTGATCTTCATGACCAGCTATGGCAACGAGCGCATTGCGGTCGAGGCACTCAAACAGGGCGCGTTGGATTATGTCGTGAAATCTTCCGAATCCATGCTGGATATGCCGCACATTGCCGAACGTGCCATTCAACAGGGCAGAGCGCGCGCGTCACAGATCAGGATGCAAAAAGCCCTTGCCGAGAGCGAGGCACAATTTCGTTTGCTCGCCGAAAATTCGAGCGATATGATTTCAAGAAATGACACCCACGGCGATTTCCTCTATGTGTCGCCTGCCGTGCAGCCTATTCTCGGCTACACCCAAAAGGAAATGGCGGGCAAACATGCCTTTGATTTCGTTCATACCGAGGATCTTCCAAAGATCAAAGCCATGTTGACGGTCAGGCCCAGAAAGAATGCGGTCTACACAGTTTCATATCGCGCCCGGCGCAAGGACGACCTGTATGTCTGGCTGGAGACATCCGCCCGCGCCGTTCTGGACGAGAAAACGGACGCCGTCATCGAAATCCAATCCGCGTCCCGCGACATCACCGAGCGAAAGCGCGCCGAAGAAGCGCTGCAGGTCGCGCATCGTGAATTGCAGGATGCTTATGATCGGACCATCGAAGGCTGGATTCGCGCCCTCGACCTGCGTGATCACGAAATCGAAGGGCACACGAAACGCGTTACCGAGATGACGGTGAGATTGGCGCTCGTCCTCGGCCTGCCCGAATCCGAGATCGTTCATATTCGCCGCGGCGCTCTGCTGCATGACATTGGCAAAATCGCCATTCCAGACGAAATCACCAGGAAAACCGGGCCGCTCAATGAAAAGGAATGGGATGAGATGCGCAAGCATCCCGAATACGCATACACAATGCTTGCGCCCATCGAATATCTAAGTAAAGCCATAGACATCCCTCATTATCACCACGAACGCTGGGATGGCAGCGGTTATCCCGAAGGTTTGAAAGGCACCCGTATCCCTCGCAATGCGCGCATGTTCGCAATCATAGATGTGTGGGATGCATTGACAACGGACCGCCCGTATCGCAAGGCCCTGTCGAAGGAAGACGTCGTTGCCTATCTCAGAGAAGAAGCAGGAAGGCATTTCGATCCAAATTTGGTCGAACTGTTTTTGGATGTGCTCGAAAGGGAGGAAAAAAAATAGGCGGCGCGCAACATCAATTGACAGAACCCGGCATTGGACGTCACAAACCCGGGGACCCGAATCTCGTGCGCCTTCGAGACCCGATCCACTTCGAATCGAATGCTTGATTGACATCTCCTGCCAAGTCGTGTATGCTGTGAGCCGTCCGGGCAGGCCCGGCGCGGCAGAACCTTTCGAATCCCGCCAGGATCGAAAGATAGCAACGGTAAGAAAGTGTTTCTGGGTGCCGCCGGTCTCCTGCCCGGATATTTTTGTGGGCCGTCCGGAATCCGAAGCGTCGCCGTGGCGACATCTTGAGGCTTCGGATTCCTTTTTCTTTGCGCCCTGTCGAGAATTTCATTCCTATGGCAAAATAAATCCATGCCGCGCTGGATCCCGCCTCTCATCGCAATGACCCTCGGCATTGCGCTTGGATTATTTTACGGATGGGTCATCAGTCCCGTTCAATTCGTTGACACCACGCCCGCTTCATTGCGCGCAGACTATCGCGCCGATTATGTCTTGATGGTGGCTGAGGCTTATCATGCGGACCAGAACGCACAGCTGGCCGCGCAGCGACTGGCGATCTTCGGCAGCGACCCGCCGGACTCCATCGCGTCACAAGCGCTTCAAACCGGACGATCAGCCGGATACGCCCCAAATGACATTGCCCTCCTCCAGGATTTGACGCGTGCCATGCAGGCTTACCAGCCTGTTCCAACAGCCGCGGGGAACGCGCCCTGATGAAACGCGATGGGTGGATGTGGCTGCTGGCTTTGTTAGCCGGCTTCGGACTCGGCCTGGTATACGCGTGGATGGTTGCGCCGGTCCGTTACGTGAACACTGTTCCAACAACATTGCGTTCAGATTTCAAAGATCAATTTCGCGCTGCGATTGCCGCATCTTATTCTGCCACGCATAACCTTGACCGCGCCAAAGCGCGTCTCGCCCTGCTCGGCGACGCGGATCCCGTTCAGGCGTTGACGGCTCAAGCCCAACGAATGCTGGCATCCGGCGCATCCTTCGATTCGATTCGACAAGTTGCCGCGCTTGCCAGCGATTTGAAATCGGGAGTGGCCAGCGCGCTGCCAACGGCCACCGGCACACCCACAGCCATCGCACCCGCCATCAGCCCCGCGGCAGCTATTGAAACGGCAACCGCTCCAACGTCCGCGAGCGAAACGCCAACCGCTGTGAACGGGTCCCCCACAGCGGTCGCGTCCACCAGCGCGCCGCAAATCTTCGATACGCCCACACCACGTCCAACGTACACACCAACTTCGACGCCCGGCGCGCCGTTCAAGCTGGTCAGCCAGGAATCGATCTGCAATCCCGACCTGACCGACGGATTGATGCAAATCACAACATTGGACAGCACTCGTCATCAGATGGCGGGTGTGGAAATCATCATCACATGGAGCGGCGGCGAAGAACACATCTTTACCGGCCTCAAGCCGGAGATCGCCAACGGTTATGCGGATTACATCATGCAATCGGGCGTGAGCTACACAGTACGCATTGATGATTCGGGTTCGCCGGTTCCAAACCTTGCGGCTCCAACCTGCCCCGGCGCAAACAACCAAACCTATTTGGGCGGTTTGCATCTAACCTTCCAGGAACAATAATAGAAACGCCGCGACGCTATTGGCGTCGCGGCGTTTCCCACCGGGCAGTTCTGCTAATATCCCGCTGGCAATTTGCCGATCCAATTGCTTCCCAACATCACAGCGATGTCCACTGTGGAGGATGGATCATTCTTGAAGACAATTTGATTGCTGCTGCTGACGCCGAATGTGGTGATCAGGTAACGCAGCGTATAGAGCTTCGGTTTGTAAACCACGAGGGTCGTTTGTCCATAACCCGTCGGAGCATTTCCAACCGCGACCACCGGCACGCCCAACGTGAGCAGATAATTGGCCGTATGCTTGTCAAGTTGGGCAGTATAAGTTCCATTCAATACGGCCACGCGCGCATTGTCTGCCTTCATCAGGGCAACCGGATCGCCCTGCGCCAGCGGGCTGATCGCCCCGCCCGTTTGAAATAGATCATCCACCATGGCGCGGATTTTATCGGGGAGGGGAATCAGCACAGAGGCGGGCTGTCCGGCCAATGTCACACCGGCGGGGATGGTCATGGTCTGGTCAATCACGCCATTCTTGATTTGATTGATTGGAATATCCTTCAGCAAATAAGCCAGTTTGATGCCTTCATCCAAAGTCAGATTGGTGTGAATACCTGCTGCGAATTCCCGGTATAACTCCGGCGCCTTGGTAATGAACGTTGGAAAATACTCAGGACTGAAAACCTTGTTGCGTACGGCAAGGATAATTTGCTGCTGTCGCTGCGAACGGCCAAAATCGCCATTGACCGCGCCCTGGCTGGCATCACGCGTGCGCGCGTAGGCAAGCGCAACCTGTCCCGTAAGGTGGCGCATCCCGCAGCAAGTGACCACAACATGATCCAAACCGGTCCCTTGAGGGTCGAGAATTAACTTGTGACTGACGTATACATCCACACCGCCAAGCGTGTTGATCGCTGAAATGAAAGTATTGAAGTCAACGTTGACGTAGTATTGAATTGGAACACCCACCACTTGAGACACTGTCTTCATCGCCAGGCCTGGACCGCCACCCGGCAGTTTCGCGGCTTCGCCGCTCGTCCAGGCTGTATTGATTCGGCTGTAACCAAAGCCCGGAATGTTTACATATAGATCGCGCGGGACGGAAAGCATGGCCGCGGTCTTCGTGACCGGATCCACCGTGAACACGATGATCGTATCCGTGCAGGCCGGGCAATCCGGGTTACTGATCGGCTCCCCGCCGCTGCGCAGACCGAAAAACGCGATGTTGATACGGCTGCCGCCATCCCAGGTTGGGGCCTGGACAACTGGCGCAGATGTGTCTGGCGTGGGCGGCAGATTCGCTTCCGGCGTTCCCTGCTGGTTGACCGTCAGTGTGGGCAGCGCATTCGTTTTTGCATTTGCGCAACTTGACGGCGGAATGCCAGGGAGTGAGGTCACGTCCCAGCAGGCTGTGAATCCGCGCATGAAGGAAAAAAGAAATACAGCCGCGACGACAATAACAGCCCAGAAAATAATCTGCGCCACAGGCAATTTCTTTATTTTTGGAAATTTGATGTTTTTCAGAAAATCGAGAATGTTGTTCATAGGCTAATCAGGTTTAATATATACCATATTCATTCCGAGTCTTTCGAGCCCCTCTTTGGCCCAATAATTCAACATGGCCGAATCGGAGTCCATCGCCTTCATCATCAATTGGATGGCGCGATGATCGCGGATTTCCGCCAGAGCGCGCAGGATGTGGATTTGCGCGTTCAATGGCGCGCCCTCATACGCGTCCAGCAATGGCGGAACCGACGCATTGCCGATCAAACCCAGCGCGTTGGCAGCCAATGTTCCCACCATGCTATCGCTGTCACTTAAGGCGCGAATGAGAGCCGAGACGGATTTTTCATCCGGATGAGATGACAGCGCAAGCGCCGCGGCTTCCCGGACTTCGGACGCGGGATCGTTTAATGAGCTTGTCAGCCATTCAACCGGCAGCGCGGCAAACTGCGCCAGCGTCCTGACGGCCCACCAGCGATGATCCGCAACAGGCGATTCAAGCAAGGACTTCAACCGCGGCAGCGCCGACTCGCCCGTTTGCGCGAGCGCGCCGGAGGCGGCCTCAGCCAAAGTTTCGTCTCCGCTGGTCAGGTCGGCCAGCAGATCGTCCAGGGAAGTCACGCCGCCTCTTTATTTTGATGGAGGCGGAACGGGAAGTTTATCCTCAGCGGTCTGGATCCACTTGTCCCCTTCATCAATCAGCATCACCGGGATTTCATCCACAATCGGATACTTGCGTCCGCAATCCTGGCAGACCAGCCAGGCATCTTTGTACAATTTGAGCATTCCATCTTTTTCACGAACGCAGTTCGGGCAACGCAGAATTTCGAGCAATTCCTGACTGACCATTTTCTCTCCAATCAAGCCAAAATTTTACCATGCAAGCAGCAGCTCCAGCCGCCGTCTTGAAGATCCCGCGCAGCGGGACCGGCGGCGTGGCGCTAAAGGCGCCATGCTTCGCGAAGGACACCGCCGAGCTCCAACCTTAAGAGCTAGGAAGAAGCAGGCGGCTGGCACATATTCCGGTTCCTGGCAATCTGCTGGGGATTCGGCATACCCTGCGCGTACTCACAAACTGCCTGCCACGCTTCGTAATGCGTTTTGAATTCATCCTGGAAATAAACTGCTCCATTTTTCATCACCGTGCGCGTCACATCTACATCCGCGCCGTTGGCGGCCCAATCTGTCTGTTTCATCTGGCCGGCTTTCAAATCGGGATTCATGACAAATTTGGCATCCGGCGCGGGCACAACATTCTGCGGACCCGTAGTATTCCACTGCACGGAGCGCCCATCCAGCGTCGAATAGAAAGTCCACGTCAGGGAGCGGGACCCAACGTCAACGTTGGTCTCCATCAAGATCCAATATGGCGAGTCGTTCTTGAATTGGAAGTCCACCAGAGGAAAATAAACCGTCGCGTCGAGGCCAGCCATTTGCACATTATCGGAGCCGCTGGATGTTTCTTCATAATATGAGACACGGTAGGCGTGAGGAATACGCTCGACAACCGGAAACCCGCCAAAGAACACTGTTCGGAACAGCGTGGTGCTGACCTGGCAAACCCCGCCGCCCACGCCTTTGATCGTCTGGTTGCCATAGATGATCAGCGCCTCCGCATATCCGTTATTGAGACTTATGTCGCCCAGCGTCTGCCCCATCGAAAAGGTTTCGCCCGGCGCGACCAGCACGCCGTCGAAGCGCGCCGCAGCCGTCGTGATATTCTGAATGCGCGCGGGATCCGAACCCCAGAAATAAGTCGTCTGCTGGGAGACAACCTGTGTGATTCCCAACTGCTGCGCCGTGGCAGAATCAGTCAAGGCAGGCCGGACTTCCTTCACCACCAGCGGAACTGTGTGCTGGCCCTGCATCAACGCGTCGGTGATGGCTTTGATACTGGCATCCACATCCAGCGACCTGCCAGTCACCGATGGAGAAAGAAGAACCAATTGTTGGGCTGCCTCATTGAAATGGAACGAGGGATTCGAGGCAGCGCGGTCTATCTGCGGTTCGATGCCGGTCAGGATCTGGCGCAGGGCATTTGGATCGAGCGTCAATTGCACATCCACTTTATTTCCATTTTGGACGGGCTGCGCGCCGATCATGTTCGCCAAGACCTGCGGGTCATACACCCACGGCCCCGCGTCGCCCGCCTGGGCATTCGGAATGACCAATTCCAAAGGCGCGCTCAATATCTGCCGGGCAAGATTCGCCTGCGATGTCAGGTCGGCAACTGTCGGAGGAGTTTCATCCACAACGAGCGGAACCTCCCCGTCGCGGAACGTCTGCAATTGCGCGCTGAGAACCAGCAGCGTTCCTTCCACATTCAAAGTTCGCCCCGGTTGTCCCGGCTGCGCGGTGACGTTCGTTCCATTCAAATTGATCCGTGCCTGGACAACCGGCTGGTTGACCTGCTGCGAAAGTCCCTGAAGATATTGATAAGCCACGCGTTGATCGAACAGAATGACAGGCGCGACATCGTAACCGGAACCGCGGGCGCGGATTTGACCCTCCAGCGCCGCGAACAATCCGCCGCTTCGTCCCAGACGGTAAGCGGCCCGCGCGCTGGACGACGCGTCGAAAGCCATACCCAATTGCGCCGGAGACGCCACCCAAGCCTTGTCTCCGTACTGGAATAGAACTTTGCCGCTGATCGGATACGAAAGAGTCTGATTCAATTTCAAGGCTGCTGCTTCCGGCGACAGACCCGAAAGGTCAACGCCGGCCACGGAAACGCCGGGGAAGATGCGTCCGGCATAAACCAGTTGATATCCCAGCGTCCAAGTGAGGATGACGCCGAGGAACAGCATCAGCCCGCCGATCGCGGCGGCCAAAATTTGTGCCACCAGGGGGAAACGTCGAGGGAACGGGTAAGATAATGCGCTCATAGGGTTTCAATTATATCCGGCTGGCTAAATTTCATCTTAACGCTGATGACTATTTGCTGCGGCGAAAGATCAAGCCCGGAATCATCATCGGTGTGTGCGATTTGTATTCCGCGTAGGCCTGGCCGAATTCGCGCAATAGTTTGCGTTCTTCGAAATATGCGCCGACAAAGATATAGATCGTCAGCGAAATATACACGACCAGCAAATTCACGGTCATGACCGGTGTCAGCCAGATGAAGAGCAGGCCGAAAAGATAAAGCGGGTGGCGGACGAGGCGGTAGAGTCCGCTTGTGGTAAGCGCGCCCGCTTTTTCGTCCGGCTCGAACAGTTGACGCAGTCCCGCAAAAGAAAGCGCGTCCGTCTGCAAGACTCCGATAAGCAAAAGAATCGCAGAGAGTCCCTGCCCTGCCAACATCAAGAACAACCACGGCGCAGGAATGCTGTAAAGATTTTGATCCGGCAGGAAGCGCGCCAGCAAAAGGATCGGCCCAAAGCTCAAAACGGAAAAGATATTATAGGCAAGCCGATAGGCGCGCATCCTGCTTTTTCCGACAACACGCGCCAAAAAATTTTTTGCGCCCAGCGAAGCCAGCCACGAATGAACACCGCCCCATAATGCAATCGAGCCGATCAGGACTGCGAAATTCATCAACACAACCTTCCCGAAGGATTTGACGTACCCGCTTGAATCTAATCGAGAACAGATAAAATGACAACTGACTGTAAGGACTGAACCAAATTTCACATTGACGCATGGATGTCTGACAGGTATAATCGTCCGTCGGCATTATCCCTGTTTCGTAGGAGTAAAAATATGGTTACAACTGATGCAACTACAACGCCTGTCGCCATCGAACTGAAAACAAAATTGACAGGTAAAGTTCTAAAGACTACACTGGCGGGCGCTTTGATTGATGTAGGACAACCCATTCCCGGCGTGCTGCACATCTCACAGCTTCAAAAAGATCCGGTCAACAAAGTGGAAGATGTCATAAAAGAGGGACAGACGGTGGATGTTTGGGTTCGCAAAGTCCGCAAAGATAGAATCGAACTCACCATGATCGAACCCTTGAAATATGATTGGAAGGACCTCAATCCCGAAACGGTCGTCAAAGGCAAAGTGGTGCGGCTCGAATCGTACGGCGCCTTCGTTGACATCGGCGCAGAGCGTCCGGGTATGATTCACGTCAGCGAACTCGCGCGCGGCTTCGTCAAGAGCGCCAGCGAAGTCGTGAAGGAAGGCGATGAAGTCGAAGCGGTCATTCTCAATGTGGATCGCAAGAAGCGGCAGATCCGCCTGAGCATGAAAGCCCTCCAGCCCGAAGTCGTCGAAGAACCCAAACCCGAACGCGAGAACAAACGCCGCAAGCGCGGCAGGAAGCACGAAGAGGCTGAAGTCGAGGCCAATGCAGAGCAGATGGAACCAGAGCTGACCGCCATGCAGATTGCCTGGCAAATGGCGCAGGAACGCGCAAACAGCAAAGAGAAGAATCGGAGAGCCAAGCGATTTAAATCCGCTTCTTCCGAACAGGAAGATATTCTCAGCCGCACGCTCGAAAAGCGGCTCCCCACCGGCGCATAAAACGAAATCCCTCGCAATCAACAATACCTTTACCATTTGCGGGACAATTTGGCAAATTGTCCCTACGCTCGCCGCTCCCGATACCGCATTGGCGAAGGTATTGAATCAAGCGAGGGATTTTTTTATTGGAGGCAATTAACCGCGGTAGAGCCGGATGCTATCCGGCTCTACATTTGAATCTGTTATTTGTTTTCCGCTTCCAATTCTTTTAAAAATTTTTCTTTATTGGCTGAACGCGCCGTCTTCCCACTGGACGTTTTCAAAATCCACTTCGGCCCGACGACTTTTACATAACGCAAAGCGATGGCGGAATTCTTCGTGACGTGACGGCGAATTGCATCGGCAATTTCCTCCTGCTGCGCGGCATCTTCCGAATCGACTTCAGCGATGATGACCACATCTTCCGTCCCGGCGGCTTCGTCAAAAATGCCGAAAGCCACCGACCGTCCCGCGTGAACGCCCGGCACTTCATACGTCAGCGATTCCAAATCCTGCGGATAAATATTTTTTCCGCCGACGATGATCATATCCTTCTTGCGTCCCGTGACAAACACTTCGCCGTTTGCAACATAACCAAAATCGCCGGTCAAATACCAGCCGTCGAGAAATACCTTCTTCGCAGCATCGGCGCGATGGTAATAACCGGTCAACATGCAATCGCTCTGTAACGCGATTTCGCCAACGATTCGCTCGGCGACATCCCTGCCATGTTCATCCAAAATGCGGACGCGCGTATTCGACAGCGGCCTGCCGGACGACAACATCTTCATCGCGGGACGATTATCTGCTGCCGGACGCGCCGCGCGTTCGGACATGAACGCTTCCCGGTCAATTTCCTCGACTTGTGGCGGGCGTGACAGATCAGACTGCGTCACCCCGAAGACGTTTTCCGCCATCGCGTACGATGTTTGCAGCGCGTTCAATTTCAGGCCGTACGATTTAAATCGCTCATAGAATGCATGATGACTTTCCCATCGCACCGGCTCCGAGCAATTGATGACCGCCCGCCACGTGGATAAATCCACGCCTTCCAGCGAACGGTCGCGGATTTTTTGCGCGCAAAAGTTGTAAGCAAAATTGGGAAGCCACGAAAGCGTGCCTTTGTATTCCGAAACCGATTGCAGCAAACGATACGGCGCGCGCACCCAATCGAACGGCGAACTCAGAACCAGCGGCACACCCGAAAGAATCGGCATGAGAAATCCGGCGATCAAGCCCATATCGTGATAAAGCGGCAGCCACGAAACGATCACATCGTTATCATTCAAATTCAGGGCGCGGCCGTACGCATCCAATTGATTGAACACAGCCTGATGCGACAGCGCCACGCCTTTTTGCAAACCGGTCGTGCCGGAAGAATGCTGCAATAAAACGATATCATCCGGCGAACGTTTCATTCCCGATAAATTTCCGAAATCGGGATCGGATTGCGGCGCAAGTTGATTCGTGACGATCACGGCTCGGACGAAATCGTTTTTTTTCAACGCCTCGCGGACATCCTGTTCAAATTCGGGATACGTCACGACCGCGGCTGGCTTTGTCACCGAAATCAAAGCAGAAAGATCGGCGCGATAGCGTTCCGGCGAAAGTTTTTCCGTCAGGAACGGCATGATGGACGGAATCGCACCATGCAGAATCGCGCCCCAGAATGAATGGATCAAATCTTCGCCATGCTGAAGAATCAAAATGACAACTTCGCCCGCTTGAATTCTTTCGCGTTCGTATGTACGCGCGTACGCGTTCGCTCCGCGTAATAATTGGCGATAGGTAATTGGCAAATCGGGTTTGCCCGAATGCTGGAGATAAACCGCGGCCCGCTCCAAAGCTTGCCCTGAGCGAAGTCGAAGGGTCCGCGCGTGAAGCGACTGAAGCCGCTCCGAAAGAGTCGTCATTTGGATTGTCTGCCCTGGATCAGGTTTGCCAATTGATCGAGCGTATCGAACGTCTGCGCATTCAATTCCGTGTCATCGAGATGAACGCCGAATTGATCTTCGACGAACAAAGCCAGGTCCACCAGACTGAACGAATCAACGAGCCCGCTGGAGATCAGCGGCTCATCGAAACGGATCTGGCGTTTGGGTTGTTTCAATACAGATGACGAAATGTATTCGCCAATGGTGGTTTGAAACTCATTCATAAGAAATTTCCTTCTTGAGTAAATCTTGTGTTACGCCATCCCAAATAATTTTTGCATCGCCTGCCATGCAATCGCGGGCGTGGACAACGTAAAGAACAACCAGCCGAGGGCCACAAAATTGAACGTCAGGAAAATACCAGCAAGATTCAAAATTGTTTGACCACTTCGCGTCCGCGTCCACGCGGGCAGGCGCGGACGAATGAAGTCGCTCCAACGGTTTTGGATGAACAACCCAGCGCCGTGCCACAATCCCCATGCCACAAAACCGGCCGCGATCCCGTGCCAGAGGCCGATCAAGACCATCGTGCTGATTTGCGTCACAAGGATGATGATCCAAACCGGCATGGAAATTTTGCCGGAGCGCAGCACGCGCGTCAGCGGATTAAAGAAATACGCGCGAAACCATTGCGTCAGCGTGATGTGCCACGAATTCCAGAATTGGGTCAGGTTGGGCTTGAGATACGGCGAAAGAAAATTCTCCGGCAGGCGGATTCCCATCAGCCGCCCGATGCCGATGGCGATATCGGTGTAACCGCTAAAGTCAAAATAGATACGGAACGTGTACGCGTAAAGGAACAGCCACAACCATCCCGCGTGATTGACCCGCGCCACCAGCACATCGCTGATCGAGATGACCGCCAGCAAATCCGCGACCACGAATTTCTTGAAGAGGCCGATGAGGAGCCGCGTCCCGGCATCCAGCCAATCTTCGCTTGCGAGCGGAAGCGGCAGGCGCAGCTCTTTGATAAATCGCTCGAGGCGGTCAATCGGGCCGGCTGTGAAGGACGGGAAGAAAAGAACATAGTTGACATATTCCGCCAGCGTCACGGATGGGAGGCGGCCCGTCTGGCGATCCCGAATCGTGTGAAGCAGGCGGAAGGCCAGATAGGAAAATCCAAGCCACGCAAATGGAATCGATGTGTCTCCGGTGTTGCCTGCCCGAAGCGCCGCGACAGCGTCCCTTGCCTTTTGCAGTAAAACAGGCGATTTCAAAAATACGAAAATCAGAACGATTCCAATAAATGCAATGAACTGCCAAAAACGATTCGCCCTCTGCCAACGCGCCAAGCTAAAAGCGACCGCCGCAATTGCGATGATTACGATTAATGTGTAGCGAAGGTTCGGCGTGTCGGCTGTGAAAACCTGCGTCAGCCTGAAGGAATGATTCAGATCCATCAGCAGAGCAGCGCCAACCATCACTGCCAGCGCGGGCCAGTTTTGTTTCCAGCCGCGTGTTTCTGGAATGGAAGTCAATGCCCAGGAAAAGACCACGATTGCCAGCGTTGCAAGCGGAAGCCAATAAACAAGCGTACGATAAGGCTCCGCCGGTTGGAGCCAAAATACTGCAAACGTGCTGACCGCGAGCAAAGCCAGCGAGCGGCCTTTATGCAATTGACCAATCATGATTGCAGCGATCGTTAAGATTGCAATTTGCAGGATCGTCATTAAAAGCCCTGATAGATCCAGGTCGGCGATGTATCAATGGTGAAGACGACCAGCGCAATCAAAATCAGCGCCAGCATCAAAGCCAGAAGATTTTCGCGGTTGAAAATGGCGTGATGGATTTTCTTCCACATCAGCAGCTTCCTATTGACATTCATATAAATTGGTTTATGTCACCCTGAGCGAAGGGTCTCTAGTCCGAAATACGAGACTCTTCGGTCGCACACTTGCCCTGCGTGCAAGTGCAGGGAAGTGCGCTCCCTCAGAGTGACATCACTTAACTAACTTTTGTAAACATCAATAATTCACGTTCTGACGCAGATAGGCTTCCATGAAACCATCCAGGTCGCCATCCAGGATGGCCTGCGTATTGCCGGTTTCGAATTCGGTGCGATGATCCTTTACCATTTGGTATGGATGCAAAACGTACGAGCGAATCTGGCTGCCCCATTCCGCTTTGGTGTATTCGCCGCGCAGTACTGCGATTTCCTGTTCTTTCTCGGCGTGTTTGATTTCCAACAAACGGGCGCGCAAAACCCGCAAAGCATTTTCGCGGTTCTGAAGCTGCGAGCGTTCGTTCTGGCAAGTCACCACGATGCCGGTCGGAATGTGAGTCAAGCGCACCGCGGTCGCGTTCTTCTGGACGTTTTGTCCGCCCGCGCCGGACGAACGAAAAACATCCACCTTCAAATCGCCGGGATTGATCTCGATCTCCGCGTCGTCCATCGCGACCTGCGGCAGGACTTCCACCAAAGCGAACGATGTGTGCCGGCGATGCGCGGCGTCGAACGGCGAAAGCCGAACGAGACGATGCACACCTTTTTCCGAACGCAGATAACCGTACGCGTATTTTCCATCAATTGCGATGGTCACGCTTTTCAAACCGGCCTCTTCGCCCTCGGTGCGGTCAAGGATTTCCGTTTTGAAACCCTGCGCGTCGGCCCAACGCAGATACATGCGTTCGATCATCGCGGCCCAATCCTGCGAATCGGTTCCGCCCGCGCCGGCGTGGATGGCAAGCAGCGCGTCGTCCGCATCGTACGGTCCCGAAAGCATCGCTGCGAAGGAGCGTTTGTCCAAGTCGGCTTCCAGCCCGGCGATCTCTTTCTCCAGATCGGGACGCAGCGACTCATCCTCGAGATTCGCCAATTCGATCAGGTCATGCAAATGCTGGTGAAACGTCCGCCACGATTCCACTTCCTCGCGCAAAGACGAAACGACTTTCATCGTACGCTGCGCGGCGGTGGAATCGTCCCAGAAATTCGGTTTTTCGATTTCCCTTTCCAATTTGGCTAACTTTGCTTCTTTTCCCGCGAAGTCAAAGACGCTCCAAAAGTTGAGAAGTCAATTCCTGTGCGCGAGTCAAACGATCAATCAGGTCCTGCATCATTCCTCCGATGTACTGCAGGGGCGGAGCGGCGCTCCGCCCCTACGAATTCAAAATTCCATCTACAAATGCGTCCGCATCGAACGGCTGCAAATCTTCGGGCTTTTCACCGAGACCGGCAAATAAAATCGGCAGGCCAAGTTCGCGCTGGATGGCGAACGCCATGCCGCCGCGCGCCGATGAATCGAGTTTCGACAAAATCACGCCGCTGACTTTCACCGCGTCTTTGAATGCGCGCGCCTGCTGCAAAGCATTCTGTCCGGTCGTTGCATCCAGCACAAGCCAGACGGCGTGCGGCGCGCCGTCCAGCGCTTTGCCAACCACGCGATGGACTTTTTTCAACTCTTCCATCAAATTGAATCGCGTGTGCAGGCGCCCGGCGGTATCAATCAGGATGACGTCCACTTTGCGGGCGACTCCAGCCTGGATGGCATTGAATGCCACCGCGCCCGGATCGCTTTCGGGAGCGCCCGCAATCACCTCGATGCTTCGACTTCGCTCAGCACGGGCGTTTAACCGGTCGCCCCAAACCTGGAGTTGATCCACCGCCGCGGCGCGGAATGTGTCTGCTGCGCCGAACAAGACAGATTTTCCTTCCGCCACAAAACGCTGGCCAAGCTTCGCAATCGTGGTGGTCTTGCCCGAACCGTTCACGCCGACAACCAGGATCACGAACGGCTTCGCGGAGAATTCCAGAAGCGGCGGCGTCATCAGCCGTGAACGAAGATCCGCTTTCAGCGGCGCGCCAAGTTGATCGGAGCGAGTCAGGCCGCGGTCCCGGACGAGGCGCTGCAGCGTCGAGATCACATCGGACGTGGTTTCGATTCCGAGATCGGCTTGAATCAGAAGCGCCTCCAATTCATCCCATGTATCCTGCTTGATCTCGGTCGCGCCCAGCAATCCGGCCAATCGTCCAAATGCGCTTCGGCTGGTTCTTGAAAGCCCATCGCGCCAGCGCGCTAAAAGTTCAGCCATGAGGCGGCATTATATCATGCGGGTTTTATGATATACTGCCTCAGCTTTCAGAACAACCTATAGCATTACTCCGCGAAAACTATATCAATCGCGAAGATTTTGTGGCGCGATATTCACACCGCTTTTGGTTGCGGAATGAATTCCGCGCTGCGGAATTGGAACTCAAAAGGATATAATAAAAGTATGATCGAAGAACCTGTTCATGTGACCGATGCTGCTTTCGAACAAACTGTGCTTAAATCAACTGTCCCGGTGATCGTTGATTTTTGGGCGCCATGGTGCGGGCCGTGCAAGATGGTCGCGCCCATTCTCGAAAAACTTGCCAGGGAGTTGGCCGGCAAGGTGGTGATTGCCAAAGTCAACACCGATGAGAATCCGGAATGGGCCAGCAAGTATGGCGTGCAGGGCATCCCAACCATGTTGTTCGTTGCGGGCGGCAAGGTTGTGCATCGCCAGGTGGGCGCGCTCCCTGAACGTATGTTACGCGATGTGGTCTCGCAGTTCATGGAGGTCGTCACGCAAAATTAGGAGAGGCATGAAGAGCCTTGCCAGATACGGCATCGTGCTCGTCCTCGTCTTGTTGCTTAGTTCCTGTCTGCCAGCATTACCGGGCCAAACAGCGATTGAATCCCCTGCATCGACTCCAACGTTTAGTTCGCCATCTGCAATCGCGGCAACCGCGACTTTGACCGTCACGCCATCCCCTGCGCCTTCCTCAACGCCGACAATCAGCCCGTCTTCGACATTTACGCCCATCCCAACCTTCACACCCACAGGCGGTCTTGTAGTCGCTGGAACACTATCAATCAATGCGGCCGTCAGCGCCACGTTTGTTCCCGGTGAATCGGTCAGCCTTGATAAATTGCCGCCCGGCACGATTTATGAAACCATCCTAACATTACAGCGCAAGGTCGAGCAATCGTTCCCTGCCAATTCTCCCTCACCCTTTCCCTCTCCCAAAGGGAGAGGAGACTCCCTTCCCCATTCGGGGGAAGGGTTGGGGATGAGGGCGAAAACGGTAGAAAAGCCATGAGCAGAACCCTCAAAACTCTAACTTTGCGCTGTAATACTAATCAACAA
Source organism: Chloroflexota bacterium (assembly GCA_021787595.1). Classification (GTDB taxonomy): domain Bacteria; phylum Chloroflexota; class Anaerolineae; order Anaerolineales; family Villigracilaceae; genus Fen-1038. Next base: position 60,128 of record JAJYLQ010000003.1, read on the forward strand.
CAATTCCGAAACCGAGGCCGATATTTCCCTGCACTGCACAACCATCCATGGATTGCAAACAGTGTTTGAATACAATCACGTTAAGCATCTCACGATTCAGGCTCCGCAAGGAAACTATGTGTACGTTGTGTATGTCGGCAGCAGGATGTTATCGGGAGGTTTCCCGCTTTTGACTCAGTTCAAAAAGATCATCACGATTTACAGGGACCGAGTCGTAATTCAATAGTCGAAATGGAGAGATTAAAAATGAAACGCATCTTGTTCGTGGCCGCCATCCTGGCTTTTCTTCTAAGCGCCTGTGGCGCCAAAGCGACGCCCACCATTGACCCCGCTCAATTGCAGGCTTCTGCGGTCGCAGCAGCAAACACCATGGTGGCTCTGACACAGGCGGCAGTGCCGCCAACGTCCGTTCCAACGGATACCCCTCAGCCCAGCCCAACCCCGCTTCCCAGCCCAACCTCGGCGCCGCTGCCCACGCTTTCAGGCTTTCCAACCGCTGTGAATCCCACGCTGTCAGTGCCAACGCTCGCGGCTCCTACCAGCTCCGGATCCACCGGTAACACGGGCGATCCATGCAATGCGCCCTTGGGACCCAACCCGGATGGACCGAAGGTAAAAGCGATATTGGTTGTAAATAATTCCGGCGCTCAAGCCAACGGTTCGATCTATCTGAGCAAGACAAAATTCGGTCAGTGCGGCTATCGCGGTTTTTCGCTGGCAAAGGGCGGTTCCATCAGTTACACGGACCTGACCCTTGGCTGTTATTCAGTCTATGCGTGGATCAATGATCCCAAGAAGCCGACAACCGTATTCGGCAGTGGCTGCATCAACAGCGCCGACAAAGTAACATTCGTTATCAACACCACCACGGTCACGGTACATGGGCCGTAAGCCAAAATCCCAATTCGGAAAAAGGCGAGTCTCTTCGACTCGCCTTTTTTCATTCACAATTAAATCCAATTCGGACCAGCCGTGTGGAAAGAGTTCCTTCGAGGTTTCTCATTTCTCTCCATACAAAAACAGTTAACCTTGTCCATAAGGAAAAACAAAAATCAAGTAGAATTTACATGGATCAGGATCATCATTACGGCCATTCCACCCATCGCATCTACCGCAATCTCTGCAAACATCCTGAAAGACGATACAAATCCATGCCGACCCGTTTTCAGAGAACCCGCGGTTCTATTTTACCCAACCTGTCCAAAGAAATGGAGAAAGAAAATGAAACGTCTCATTTTTATTTCGGCGCTACTGGCTCTGCTACTTAGTGCCTGCGGCGCGCAAGCCACTCCCACGATTGACCCGGCACAAGTGCAGGCGTCAGCGATGGCGGCAGCCAGCACAATGATCGCCCAGACGCAGCAAGCGATCCCGCCCACGCCGGTTCCGACCGATACCCCTCAAGCCACGCCCACTCCATTTTACACGCCGACTCCTTTTGTGCTTCCGACCTCGGTTCTCGCCTCCCCCACTACATCCAGCGCAAGCGGCGATCCATGCAATGCGCCGCTCCCAGCCAACCCTCCCGGCCAGAAGACGATCATCATGATCCAGAATAATTCCGGCGCGCAGGCCAACGTGTCGATATACCTGGAGAAGACAAAATTCGGTCAGTGCGGCTATCGCGGCTACCAGTTATCGAAAGGCGGTTCTGTCACCATTACAGATTTAACGTACGGTCAATACTATCTATACGTTTGGATCAATAACCCTCAAAAGCCAAAAACATTGACCGGCGGCGGCTATATAAGCAGTCCCACGAAATGGACGTTCGTCATCACGCCAACGAATATCCAGTTCATAGTTCCATAATTTCCAGCGGCCAATATGAAAAGGCGGGTCGTACGACCCGCCTTTTCATATTGGAGGAATAATATCATTCCCTGACCCTTTCGATCTTCGCTCCCAGAGCCAGTAACTTGCCTTCCACGTTTTCGTAGCCGCGATCTATCTGGCTGATGTTGCGGATGGTGGATGAACCTTTGGCAGCCAGCGCGGCCAGGAGCAAAGCCATGCCGGCTCGAATGTCCGGACTTTCGAGTTTCTCCCCGTACAAACGATTCGGGCCTTGCACGAGGCAGCGATACGGATCGCATAAGATGATCCTCGCTCCCATGCCGACCAGTTTATCGGTGAAATACATGCGGCCCGAATACATCCAATCGTGGAATAAAACCGAACCGCTTGCCTGCGTTGCAACGGTGATGGCAATGCTGATCAAATCGGTTGGAAACGCCGGCCAGATGTTGGTTTTTATTTCCGGGATCGCGCCGTCCAAATCGGGAACAATCGTCAAAGTTTGATCTGGAGCAACAATGATATCATCGCCTTCCACTTTCCAATTCAAACCCAAACGTTGGAAAGCAGGAGCGATCATTTCCAGATATCTAATACCAGCGTTCCGAATGCGAACTTCGCCATGCGTTACCGCGGCTGCTCCGGCAAAGCTGACCACTTCAAGATAATCCGGGCCAATCGTGTACTCGCCTCCGTGCAATTTGGGCACGCCCGTGATGTGGAGTGTGTTCGAGCCGATGTGTTTGATTTTTGCGCCCAGTCCGTTCAGGAAATGACATAGTTCCTGAACGTGCGGCTCGGATGCCGCGTTGTGAACGAACGTATCGCCTGCGGCAATGACAGCCGCCATGACCGCATTTTCCGTTGCGGTGACGCTGGCTTCATCGAGCAATACATCCGCGCCTTTCAAGCCGGATGAATGAAAATCGAAGACGCGGTCATAAGTGACTTCCGCGCCGAGCGCCTGCAGGGCGAGGATGTGCGTATCGAGACGACGACGCCCGATCACGTCGCCGCCGGGCGGGGGCAAACGCAATTCGCCAGCGCGCGCAGTGACCGGTCCGGCCAAAAGAATCGAAGCCCGAATGCGGCGGCAAAGGTCCGGGTTGAGGTCCGCCGGCCGCAGGGTCCGGGTGACGATGCGCCACGTGTTTGCGTCCAAATCCTCGACTTCGGCACCGAGGCTTTCCACCAGCAATCGCATGTCGAGGACATCCCGAATCCGAGGCACATTCCGCAAAACGACCGGCTCGTCCGTCAAAAGGCAGGCCGCCAAAAGCGGTAAAGCCGCGTTCTTGTTTCCGGCGGGGTTCACTTCTCCGCGTAATGGCACCCCCCCATCAATGACAAATTCTTCCATTTTTTCGTCTCCTGGGGAATCTATTGGCATTGTAAGGCAGTTTAAAAGAATCGCCAAGCACATTACAATTGGCTTACACGGGTAAAAATGAGGGCAGTTTAATATATAATCAAATTGAGATGACACCTGTCCTTAGCGTCCCAATTCTGGCCGGATGGATTAGCGGCTGGGTGATTAATTATTTGGCAGATGCACTGCCTATCACCCGGCGACTCTCGCGTCCGACATGCAGGCAGTGCAACCAGGAATATCCGATTCCTGCTTATTTGTCTTTTGGCCGCTGTCCGAAATGCGGACACGCGCGCGGCCTGCGGCCCTGGATCGTTCAGGCGGCGATGATGATTCTCAGCCTGTATACGTGGTTCAGACCACACGCGATGGGATACGCGCTGGGCATGCTTTTGTTGACTTATTTCGCGGTTGTGATCGTGATTGATCTGGAACACCGCCTGATCCTGCATCCCACCAGCATGGCCGGCACCCTTCTCGGACTGGGGATCGGCATCTACGTAAATCGAATCATCCCAACGCTGTTAGGCGGCCTCGGCGGACTCGCCATCATGTTTGTCTTGTATTATTTGGGTGTGCTCTTCTCGAAACTTCGCGCCCGGCGACTAAAGGCAACCGGACAGGAAGCCGATGATGAAGAAGCGCTCGGAGCCGGGGATGTCATCCTGGCTTGTGTGCTGGGTTTTGTCCTCGGATGGCCGCTCATCTGGTTTGGCCTGCTGCTTGGAATTTTGCTCGGCGGCATTATCGGGGTCGTGTTAATTCTGGCGCTCATCTTATCGGGGAGATACGGCAAGAACGCTTTGATGGTCTTTATTCCGTACGGTCCGTTTTTTATCCTCAGCGCGTTCTTTATTTTGTTCCTTCCGAACTGGATCGTCAATGTGATGCCAAGATAGACTTCGAGATGGTCTGCTTTGGTATCAATCAAAAAGCGCAGGTATTCTATGTTCAAAACTTCAGGAAGACGAAAAAAGAAAACCACTGCCCAGGCCATGGTGGAGTTCGCCCTGGCTTTGCCTGTTTTGCTGCTGGTAATTTATGGCCTCATCGAAAGCGGCCGTTTGCTTTTTATTTACGCGTCGGTGGTGACCGCAGCCCGCAATGCAGCGCGTTACGGATCAGCAACAGGCAATAATGCTTCCGGCACTCCATATTATCAGGACTGCACAGGCATTACAGCAGCCGCAAACAACGTGGCTTTTATTAACAAGTTCTCCAGCATCAACATCTCATACGATGCCGGTCTGGACTCGGGTGGAAATCCCATCCTGTTCACCGGAGGTCAGGCGGGCAATGCATCCTGCTCTCAGGACGCATCACCGTCCGATGTGCAAAACGGATGGCGGATCAATGTTTCAGTCTCCACGCAGTATGCCCCAATCGTGCCTCTGGTTCCGTTCGGTCCCTTCACGATCACATCCATGAGTTCGCGTACCCTGCTGGGCAGCGTTTCCATCGGCGTGACTGCGCCGCCCCAAACCTGGACGGGCAGCGGAGGCATCAACCTGCAAGTGACGACTGACGTCTCCTCATACAGCTTTGCCGGGCAAGTAATTCATTTTACATATATAATCACAAACACTTCGGGGTCAAAGATCACTTCGCCGGCTTATTCCATAAATGATAACCTGGTCACCAGTACAAACTGCTCAGGAGCGGCCAGCCCGCTCGATGTAGGGGCGTCCACCCAATGCACAGGCACTTACACGATCACCCAGGCCGACCTGGATAATGGCAGCATTTCAGGTATTGCCTCGGCCACCGTCAGCGCGTTCGTGTCGAATACAGTTAACACCACGCTGTATGCGGATCAAAAACCCAGTCTATCCCTGACAAAAACTGCATCTGTGGCTGCCGCGGCTCCTGGCCAAACCGTGACTTACACTTACACGATCAAGAATACAGGTAACGTAACGCTGCAATCCATCACAACGAACGACAGCAGGCTCGGGAGCGTTTGCTCTGTAACCAGCCTTGCGCCAAATGCAACGTATACATGCAATATAAACTACCATGTTACAAAGGCAGATGGTGATGCAGGTACGATCACGAACACAGCTCAATCTACGGCTACATTCGCAGCCAAAACCTATAATTCCAACTCAGCCAGCGTCACGGTTGTCACCACAGACCTTGTCTTGGGCATCAACGCACCGACATCTGTCACCCCGGTGGTTGGCCAACCCTTCCCCAACATTCCCTTTACTTTTGCGCTTGGGAACGCGACCAACCAATCCATGTCTCCCAATTTCACTGTAGACGCGAAGACGTCCACAGGGACTTCCATCCCTACCTCCCCCAACCCCTGCTCTAATCAAAGCCTTGCCAAAAATAGCTATGTTACCTGTACTGGGTCTTATACCGTAACCCAATCGGATGTTGATAATGGGCAGGTCGCTGTCACTGCAACAGGTTACGGCAACAATGGAGCGATCAAATCCAATACGTTCACTCTTACCGTGATCGTGAACCAATCGCCGCAAATCACACTGACCGTCACGCCATCCACGACGCTGGCGACAACCGTAGGGACGGTTGTAAACTATACCTACACCTTACAAAATTCCGGAAACGTCACACTGTATTCACCTTTTAGCATTACAGATAACGTTGTGACGAATGCGACCTGCGCAGGCGCAACCAGCCCTCTCGCACCGGGAGCTTCCACGACCTGCACCGGTTCCTACACCATTACGCAGGCCGATATTGATGCGGGTTCAGTCATTGACCAGGCAACGGCTAGCGGTAGTATGCCAAACGGTTTTACCGTTACCTCGGCTACAGCAACTTCGACCGTCATCACATACACTTCACCGCGTCTGACCTTGCAGAAAACAGCAAATCCAACGCTTGCCAACTCTGCCGGACAGGTTGTCACTTATACCTATACTCTCCAAAATACCGGCAATACGGCATTGATAGCCCCGTTCACAGTAACCGACAATAAGATTGGCAGCGCCAATTGCAGCGCGGCGGTCAGTCCGATCCTGGTTGGCGGTTCGACCACCTGCACCGGAAGCTACACCGTTACCGCTGCGGACATTACGGCCGGTTCAGTAACTAATATTGCTACTGCCTCGGCAGTGGTGCGAGGCACGAACACCACCTTAACATCCAACCAGGCTTCCGCCACGGTTCAAACCGGCGCCATCGCCTGCGACCCGCGCCACAGTGGCATACAGACCTCGCCGTTCAGCATGACCATCTTCAACGAAAGCGCTTCGGCCACAATTACAATTTCGCAGATCCAGGTCTACTTCAACACCAACCCCACAGGGCAGTTTATCAGTACGATGCAATACGGAGGCGTAACGATCTGGGCCGGCGCAGCCACAGGCTCCCCCGGCGTATTTACCGTCTTCAGCGGCGATGTCACCCTGCAGGCAGGCAAAAACAAGCTTTTGGGATTGACATTCAATAAGAACTACATTCCCAGCAATCCGCCCATTGAACGCATCATTGTTACTTTCGTTGAAAGCGGATGTCCAGTATTAGATTCGAACAATAACAATCAGTTACCATAAACCAAGGTAATCGAAATGAAAAAGCAGAACCTTCTCCAAGGGTCCAAACACCAACGCGGCCAAAGCCTCGTCGAATTGGCAATCAGCCTCACCATCATCCTCATGCTGCTTTCCGGCGCGGTGGATTTCGGAATGGCCTTCTTCTCCTATACTGCCATGCGCGACGCCGCGCAGGAGGGCGCATTGTACGGCTCGTTCAATCCGAGAGATATCCAGGGGATCATCTATCGCGTTCAAAGATCGTCCACCAGCCCGGTCGATTTTTCGGACAGCAGCAAGGTCACAATTAACGTTTCGCCAACCAACGGCATCTCTGCCGAATGCCAGGGAACGACTGGCGGCACAGTCAATGGCGTTCAAGTCACAGTCCATTATGATTACCCCCTCGTGATGCCGTTCCTGGGCGCTTTTATTGGAAGCCAGACCATCCCCCTGACCGCCACGGTGACGGACACGATTTTGTCGCCTCAATGCTGAGAATCAAAAAGGACAATTCATCTTGAAAGGAATTAAGCGCGCGGAACGCGGCCAGGCGCTGATTATCATTGTTTTCAGCATCATCGGGCTGATCGGTGCTGTCGCGCTTGCAGTAGATGGCGGAAACGTGTATGCTGAACGGCGCCGCGCCCAAAGCGCAGCGGATGCGGCCGCTCTGGCCGGCGCCCTCGAACGGGTCAATAACAACACAACCAGCTGGACCGATGCGGTCTTTCAATCTGCGAAAAAGAATGGCTACAACAACGATGGCGTTACCAACGTTGTCAAGGTTTCCAGCCCGCCCGTCAGCGGCCCTTATGCCGGCAACGTGGAATATATCCAGGTTCAAATCACATCCTACACCAAAACCTATTTTGCATCCGTTCTCGGAATTCCGCAGATCACCAGTGTTGTGCAGGCCGTCTCGCGCACCAAAACGCCGCAATATCTTCCGATGTTCGGCGGCGCGGCGGTCGTCAGTCTGGCACCGGTCAGCGATTGCGACAACTTCAAAGCGTTCTGGGTAACGGCCGAGGCCACATTGGACCTCACCGGCGGAGGCATCTTCGTCAACTCGAACAACCCGGACTGCGCTTTCATCGAACAGGGCGAAGGCAGTGTTCGCATTCGCGATAACAACCAAATTCAGATCGTGGGCGGGGCCTCCATCCAAAAGCCAAAGCTGCTCACCCCATTTCCGCCGGTTACCAACGCCCCTCCGGTTTCATATCCGCCGCCATTCTACATGCCAAAGGTTGGATGCGGGGGCCAAATGGCAAGGATTCAGGGCGATGGCCACACGATGAGTCCCGGAACATGGAGCGATACATTTCCACCTCCGGGCGTCACCTCATTATCAAGTGGGGTCTATTGTCTGGACGGCGATTTTTTTCTGGGCGATAACAGCCAATTGGAAGGCAGGCAGGTTGTTTTCAAAATGGAACACGGAAGCCTTCACTTTACCTCGAGCGCCCGGGTGGATCTCTCCGCGCCGGGTTCGGGGAGCCTGGCCGGCTTGCTGATCTATCAGCCGCAAGACAACACTCACTACATGGCGCTCAACGCCAACCCATATTCCAGGATTCGAGGAAGCATTCTGGCTCCCGGCGCACAGATTCGAATCCACGGGAACTCATCGAGCTATGGTTTCCACAGCCAGATCATCGGATACACCATCCAGGTTGACGGGGATAACGATATCGTCTTCCGAATCCTCGAAGAACAAAACTACAAGGCTTTGACGTTTCCGCAGATTCAATTCAGCCAGTAGAAAAAACGCCCGGCTGGGACCCGGGACCGGACGCCGTTTAATCGCGGTATAATCTTGCCCACGTTGGATTCCGTCAAGGAGGTGACACGAAAATTTGATCCGGGAAAGATAGCGCATGGACTTTAGTTCTGTAGTTCGGTTGTTTTGTAGTCACTTAGTTGAGCACTGCGAAGCGCGTTAACTACTCAACCAAAAAACTACATCACTACAAAACTAGAGTTGACGAGGATGAGGGTTCTCCATCGCAGGATGGAGTTAATCTTCCCTCACTCCGCCTTCTCCCAGTGGGAGAGGGGTAAGGGTGAGGGCGAGAAAAAATCGAAGGTTCAGCGGAAGCCCTCCGGGTGCGCCACACCCGATTTCTTTCCCTCCAGTAATCAATCTTGCAAATAATGCCGCGCAGGTAACTGTGCGGACAAAACTGCAGAAATGGCAAAAAGCCGATATTCGATGATCGAATTATCGAGTGTCGGATATCGAATCTCGAATTCAAATCTGGAGGATCCCCATGTGTGGAATCGTCGGATATATCGGGCCGCGCGACGCGACGCCGATCATCCTCAACGGCCTGAAGAGGCTGGAATACCGCGGCTATGACTCGGCTGGAATCGCTGTCTTGAACGGCGGCCAGCTCGAGATCCGGAAGGACGCGGGCAAGTTATCCCAATTGATCGAGCTTGTCAACAAGTCGCCCATCAATGGCGCGCCTGGAATTGGACATACGCGTTGGGCAACGCACGGCGCGCCGTCGCAGCGCAATGCTCATCCGCACGTCAGCCGCAATGGGCGCGTGGTTGTCGTGCAAAACGGCATCGTCGAGAACTTCCTTGAACTCAAGGAAGAGTTGATGGCCGAAGGCGTCGAGTTCCAATCGGACACCGACACCGAAACGATCGTGCATCTCGTCGAGCATTACCTGGCAACCGGGCTCGATCTGGTCGAAGCTGCGCGGCGGACGTTCAATCAAATCCAGGGCGCGAATGTTGTGGTGCTGATGTCGGCGGATGAGCCGGATAAGATCGTGACCGCGCGCATCGGCAATGCGGGCGGCGTGGTGATTGGACTGGGCGAGGACGAAAACTTCCTGGCCAGCGACACGCCAGCCATCATGGATCACACGCGCAATGTGATCTTTTTGGAATCGCGCCAGATGGCAGTTGTGACCCGCAGCGATGTCTGCATTCAAACACTCGATGGGAACAAAATCAAACCGCAGGCGCATTCGGTTTCATGGGATCCGGTAGCGGCGGAGAAAGGCGAATACCGTCACTTCATGCAAAAGGAAATCCATGAACAAGTTCGAGCCGTGACAGACACGCTTGCGGGCCGCGTCGATTTTGGCCGCGGCGAAATCCGATTGCCCGATCTCAAACTCACCAAAGAACTCGCGAACAAAATCGAAAAGATTTACATCACGGCCTGCGGCACCGCGGCGTATGCGGGAATGGTCGGAAAATATCTGATCGAAAAGATCGCGCGCGTGCCGGTGGAAGTTGTCATCGCATCCGAATTTCGGTACAGCGATCCGATCATTGATGAAAAGACGGTTGTGCTCGCCATTTCGCAATCCGGCGAGACGGCGGATACGTTGGCCGCGATGGAAGAAGGCCGGCGCAAAGGCGCAGTCGTCTGGAGCATCGTCAACGCGATCGGATCACAAGCCATGCGACTTGCGGACGGATTCATCTCGATGCAAACCGGACCCGAGATCGGCGTGGCTTCGACGAAGGCTTTTACCGCGCCTCTGGTGGACCAATACATGCTGGCGATTCTTTTGGCCGACCTGCGCGGCGTCATAGATGAAAAGACGCGCAAAGCATTCGTTGCTGATTTGCGTCTCATACCTGACCTTGTTGGCCGCACGCTGGATCGCGAAGCCGAAGTCGAGAAAGTTGCCTACGCACTGAAGGATGTATATGACTGTCTCTATCTTGGACGCGGCATCAATATGCCAATTGCCTATGAAGGCGCCCTGAAGCTGAAGGAAATTTCGTACATTCATGCCGAGGGCTATCCGGCCGGCGAAATGAAACATGGACCGATCGCATTGATTGATAAAACCATGCCGGTCGTGTGTCTCGCGCCGAAAGATCCATGGCACGAGAAGATGATCTCGCAAATCCAGCAAGCCAGGGCGCGCGGCGGGACGGTCATTGCAGTGGCAACGGACGGCGACGAGCTAGTCAATGGAATGGCAGATCGGGTTCTGTGGGTCCCTGAAGCGCCGTGGATGCTCTCACCGGTGGTGACCGTTTTGCCCCTCCAACTGCTGGCCTATCACATCGCCGCCATCCGCGGCCTGGATGTGGACCAGCCAAGGAATCTGGCCAAATCGGTGACAGTCGAGTAACGGCCATCAGGGTTACAGACAATACCTTGCACTCTCCTTACATTTCAAAGATGTGCATCCCCTCCCGCCTGACAGGGCATATAATGAGATATATAATATCCGGTAAATTACCTCACAAGATCTCAAATTTGCGAGGTTGGTATGGGCCAGGAGGCGTATCAATGAAAGCAAAGATTTTCGAAAAAGGGCAGGCGCTGATTCTGATCGTTTTCGGAATCGTGGCGTTGGTTGCATTGACCGGGCTGGCGGTGGATGGCAGCGCAACCTACAGCAACAGGCAGAGCGCTCAAACCTCTGCCGATGCCGCAGCGCTAGCGGGCGCGCTCCAACTATCACTAAACAAAGCTGGCAATGCGTCTAGTGCAGCAACAAGCGTTGCACAAACCGATGGCTTTTCCAATGGCGCAAATGCCACAGTAACCGTCAACAACCCGCCGTCCACAGGATGCGGCGGAGCCACCAATCCATACATAGGAAATAGTGAGTACATTCAAGTCATTATTAATACTGATGTGCCCACCACATTTGCACCGGTAGTTGGCATCCGCGATTTGCATAACTGCGTCGAAGCGATCGCGCATGGCAGGTCGGCATCCAGCAGCAGCATGTACGGCGGCGCGGCAATGGTCTCGACCAAGCCCACCGGCGACCAGACCTTTCTGTTGAACGGTGGCGCTACCGTCAGAACTCACCAAAGCGGCGTATTCGTCAATAGCAATGGATCAAAGGCCCTGTTCATGAATGGCGGCGCAAAACTGGATTTGGATTCAAACGCCATGATCGTGGGAGGATATGGTTACAACGGCGGCGCGACCTGGAAGCCGGGAATCACCACCGGCGTCCCCCAATTGACCATGCCGGACCCAGCCTGGGCAAAAATCCCTGCTCCGCCGACTCCTCCAACTTGCAGCGGCAATGGCTCGATCAACGGAACGGTTCTAAGCCCCGGTAACTTCACCAATATCACCTTGAACGGCGGTAAAAATTACACGATGAATCCCGGCGTGTACTGCATCAGCGGCAGCTTCAACCTGAACGGAAGCGCCAACCTGAGCGGCTCCACCGGAACGGTTTCCATTGTGTCTAATTCCAACGTTACAATCAATGGCGGCGACACTCTTACCTTCAACGATCTTGAGATTTACACCACGAATGGAACCTGGACGCTCAATGGCTCAACGACGGCCAATCTAAAAAAGGTACGTTTTTACGCGACCGGATCAGCCAACTGGATTGTCAACGGCGGCTCCACGTTTACATCAGATGATGCCTATTTCTATTTGCACAGCGGGACGATCATTTGGAACGGGAGTTCCACTCTTAACCTGCATGCGCCGCCAGCGGGTGATCCGTACGCGGGTCTTTTGATCTACATGCCGTGGAACACGAACACGAACTATATCACCATGAACGGCGGTTCGAATATCAAGATTACCGGCACGTATCTTGCCCCACACTGCCCAATGACTTTCAATGGAAGCTTGAACGCCAGCGCAGTTGACAGCCAGATCATTGCATCCACCTTTATCGTGAACGGCGGCACGACTGTGGATGTCACTTATAAAGCTGCTGATAATTGGAGCCCCCCGCAGGCCGCGATTGTCGAACTTGCGCGCTAGCCGGTGATAAAAAAGCGAAGACGGCCTTCCTGGTTCGAAGAGCCGTCTTCGTTTATATCACCCGAGGTGGTCCAAAAAACCGTGTTTTACATAGTGGGCAATGTGTGGGGCATAATTTTTGGAAAGTTCTAAACAATTGTCGCAGTAGCAATGAAAGTATGGAATGGAGGAGTGTCATGTCTAGAAAAATACGTCTCTTCTTCTTATTGTTGACGGCTGCATCCGTTGTAATATTCAGCGCCGTGGGCACGACCGCCGCGTATGCCGATGATGGGACGCCAACCAATTCGCCCAGCACGGCAACTGCCCATTCGTCAGCCACTCAGCCTCCCGTCAATACCACACCAGCACCTGATGCAGGCGGGGCAGCCACCAACCCACCAGCCACTGACCCCCCGGTCAGTACTACACCGGCATCCGGTACGGGTCCCGCGGCTACCAATCCGCCGGCCACTGACCCCCCGGTCAGCACTACACCGGCATCCGGTACGGATCCCGCGGCTACCAATCCGCCGGCTACACAGGTTCCAGTTGACACAACTACCCCGGTGCCTGCCGCCACTGAACCGCCAGCCACCGAACCGGTAGTCAGCACTGCAACCGCGGTCCCGGATTCGACCGCCACAGCTGCGAAACCGACTTCCGCTCCAACCGAATCAGGTACAGCCATGCCTGCTGCAACAGCCGCAGCAACGCAACAGCCTTCGAGCACTGAAACTGCAGCAATACCTTCGTCTTCCACCGCACAGCTTCCAAGCAATACAACGGTAACCGTTCTTGATGCTGCAGGATCCACAGTGCCTTTGGTAACACAAAACGCTGCCAATGCCATTGCCACAACCAGCGATCCCATTTGGTGCCCCGCAGGCCAATCTCCCACGCCGGGCGCAAATGGCTGCACCGCAACCTTTACCAGCTTCAACGCCTTACTGACTTACCTGAAAGCCAACGAAACGAATGCCGCCTACCAGCAAGCCGGCACAATCTACGTTCAGATGGGAAACTACACCGGGGGGGAGTCAAACATCAACCTCAATTCATACGGCTTCAACAATCTGAACAAATACAACCTTACAATCCAGGGCGGCTGGGATACCACCACGAATACGATCAATAACAGCGTGGGCACAAGTTTGAACGCCTCCATCAATATTGGATCGAGCGGGAATCCGTGGACCGGTTCGCTTAGTTTCAATGACATTCAGATTCAAAATATAAGCAACGGTAACGGCCTCACCGCTTATTCGCAGAGCGACATTAATCTCTCGAATGTTCAGGTCAGCAACATTAGTAATGGGAACGGCGCAACACTTTCGTCGTCCGGTGGAAATGTGACGATCTCCGGAGGCCAGTTCAACAATGCCAATACCGGCGCGGTCATTACGGCGGGCGGCGACGTGACCATCAAGGATAATGCCCAATTCAAGAATAACAAGAAAGCGGGCGCCGTTATACAAGCTGGCGGCAACGTTGACATATCCAACAGCACGTTCAGCGACAACGGTGTCAACTACACAAAGAATGGCGATGGTCAGGGCTTGAATGTTACAAGCAGTGGAAATGTCTCCCTCTTTAGTGTGTATGCCAATGCGAACCATGCGTACGGTGCGAACATTCAGGCCGCGGGAATCGTTTTCGTGGGGAATAGTTTCTTCTCTGGGAACACCGGATACAAATACTCTTCATGCGGCGGCGGATCCATTTCCGGCGGCTACGGCCTGCAAATCGTCACATCCGATTCGGTTGCCGTAGACAGTGTCACCGCGTCCAATAACTATTTGTATGGCGCATCGCTGACTGGTTCCAACATATCGGTGACCAATAGTGTCTTCGACCAAAACGGCTCCAGCGCCAGCAAAAGCGGCTCTGGATACGGATTGAACATTGCCAGCACCCAGACCGTATCGTTGTACAACGTGGAGGCAAACAGCAATCAGAGCCACGGCGCCAATATCCAGGCAACAGGCAACGTTGCGATTGGCAACAGTTTCTTTTCTGGAAATCAAGGTTACACGTATTCCTACTGCGGCGGGGGCAAAGCAAGCGGATACGGCCTGAAAGTGGTCACAGGCGGCCCTATCTCTGTGGATAGCACAGTAGCATCCAATAATTATCTGTTTGGCGCATCCCTGCAGGGATCAGACATCAGGGTTTCTAACAGCACCTTTGACAACAATGGCTCTCAGCCGGGCAGCAAGGCCACTGGACATGGACTTGATATTACCAGCAGCAACACTGTAGCACTGGTCAACGTTGAGACCAATTCCAACCAGCTCTATGGCACAAATATCAAAGCTGCTGCGGATGTTTCCATCAGCAGCAGCTTCTTCTCCGGTAACGAGGCATATACTTACTCCTGCCACGGATTGACCCCTTACACAGGATACGGCCTTCAGGTTGTCACCCCCGGCGTGATTTCCCTGGACGGAGTGACCGCCTCCAACAATTACCTCTACGGTGCATCGTTGACAGGAGCAAACACCACAGTTTCTTTCAGCACCTTTGACAATAACGGTTCGGGGTCCATCAAAAATCCCGTTGGCCAGGGGCTTAAGATCAACAGCAGTGGAAATGTTTCGCTCTATGCTGTGGAGGCAAATAACAACCAGGTCTTTGGCGCAAAAATCAAAGCAACCGGCAACGTCTCGGTGGCAAGCAGCTTCTTCTCCGGGAACGAAGGATACAGATATTCGCCCTGCGCGGGAAAGACGGCGTATGGTATCGGCCTCGAAATCACCTCGACTGATTTCATCTATCTCGACCAAGTAACCGCCCAGGACAACGGTTCCATCGGGACAAAGCTGATCAACCAGGCGTATGTAACAGTCCAGGACAGCACATTCGACAACAACGGCACACAGGGCCACGCCTCCGGTTTGTACATCAAGACATCGGGCCAGGTCACCCTGGATAACGTCACAGCCACGAATAACAGCCTGGATGGCGTTGATGTCAGAGGCAACTGCACCAACAACGTATTGGTCATTGACGGTACGTATGCAAACAATAACCGGTATGGGCTGAAGATCGTCGGCGCCACCCTGACCTTGAACGGTTCACCCATCTTCTTCAACAATCCCGCCGGGAACATTTTCGTGAACCCCAATTGCCCAACGAGCAGTGGAGGCGGCGATCACGGACACGGACATGGTCACGGGGGATGCGGGTGCAGCAAATCCTCCGATATGCGCTACGAACGGTTTGCAAGATACGCTCGATGAGCCTGGCCTCCATCAGCTAAATCATCGGAAACAATTGAGGAACGGCTCAAGCCGTTCCTCAATTATCATTGGACAGAATTATGAAAAAACGCACTCTGTTGTTGGTTGTTTCAGCTTTTTTCCTTACGTGGGCAGTCAGCGGATGTGGGAACGGGCCGGTCGCAACAATTTCAGCCGTGTCGGCCACGCCCACTATAACATCCACGCCGGATCCGTGCGCGCCGGAAAATATCGGCGCTTCAGTTGAAAAAGTTCACAGACATATGCGCGAGTTCGACGACGCCTCCTCATTGGCCGCAAGTCTGCCAGCCAGTCAATTGAGCGCTCAAATCGCGAATCTGCAGCAAATCCGACGTGACGCCGAAGATGAACCCATCCCCTCCTGCCTTGTAACCCTGAAGACCGACCAAATCAATCACATGAATACCGTGATCAATACCCTGCTTGCCTTCATGCGTGGAAGCGACCAACAGACTGTCGGTCAAGGAATAGCCTTGGCGCGCCAGCAACACGATCAATATACGCTCGAACTGGCGCGTCTGCTTGGAATTACGCCTGTTCCGGCAACCGTTGCCGCAAGTCCCTCGTTACCTTCCTTGCCCATGCCCACCCCGACCCCATAACCTGCGGTTCTTAATGATCACGACCGATGGCGGCCTCCCGGAACCGGGAGGCCGTTTAATTTCGAGATACGCAGGATTGCAAAATCGTTCGATGCCGTTTGAGTATCGAATCCGCAGCGCGGAATTCATTCCGCAACCAAAAGCGATATAAATGCGCCGCAAAATCGTCGCGGTTGATATAGTTTTCGCGGAGCAATGCCATCTGTGGCTTCACTGCGAAAAAGGCTCATCCGTGAAACTGTGCCGAGCCTGCCGAAGCATCCGTGCGCCAAATCACGGCAACTCCCAATGAACCTGAAAATTTTCCCTGTCGGGAAACGAGTATTGGGCTATACTGTATCCGAAACTTTATCTGGTTGGCAGTGTTTCGGCCATATAATGAGGAAAGGATTAACATTATGACTACCACAGAAAAAGCGTCAACGTCTTTCTTTGACGAAACAGGCGTTGAAAAGGGAATCATACAGGTTGGGGAAGGCATTCCTTATGGACTCATGCGCGTCAGCAATCCCGCGCTTGGGTTGGGAGGCGCGTACGGCACATGGGGCGAAAGCTACGATAATCAAACATTGCCGCAGCTCTTGGAGAAACGCCTGGGACGGCCGCTTACCAATGAAGAGAAGTTGAATCTGGCCGAACTTGGATTTCTCAGCAGGCATCACATTGCCCCCCTGTCGAAGGAACAGAACATCGAAGTCGAAGTCGAAGTTGGGGCGCGCTTCTTGAAGGAGGCCGCCCAGGCCTGCGGATGGAAGCCATCGGAAGTCGAGGCCATTTTGATCGGCATGAGCGCGCCGATCACGGAAGACTATCTGGATCGAATCACAGACGCAGCAGGGATCCGTGAGGACGCGCTAAAGGTCGCCGTCCACAAAGCCTGCGACGGCTCAGTCAGCAGTCTGCATTTGGCGCTCAATCCGGACCTGCCCGAGAACAGGAAACTCTCACACAACATCGCGGAAGTTGTGCGCGGAAAGAAAGTGCTGGTGGGCGGGATCGAAGGGCTGAGCCGCTTTGTCAGCCTGTCGCACGATACAAGCGCCCTACAGCTGTTCGGCAATGCCGCAGGTGTCATCGGGCTGATCCCCGGAAAGACAATGAAGTTCCTGGCCGGAAGCACGCGCGAGGAATTCGACGAGGACGGCACATTGCAGGTTCAAATGTATTATCCGCACTCCCCTCAAAAGTCAGAGAGCGGAACGAATATCGAAGTGACAGAGACCAACGGGAATCATATCCGCATCGCGGGCCTGATGCACGAACCAAACGACGGGTCATCCATCGTGATGGCCGGGCCAATGGGAATGGTCAAGCTGTTCGTCCGCACCGGCGTCCAGGTGGTGAGCGACGCGTACCAGGCTTATCAGGCGCGCCTGGCACAGCTCGGCGAGACCGGCAAGTCGCTGGCGGTGGCGGTTGTCCATCATGCCAACTACAAGATCAACAAACTCAAGGAAAAGAATCTGCGGAATTTGGGAATCTCCCTGCCGATGCCGTGGCTGTTGAACGAGTTTGGCAACGTCAGCGCCGCATCCAACATGATCGCTTTCCTGCGCCAGCTGCCAAAACTAAACCCGGGAGATCACGTGTTGATTGACGGTTTCGGCGCAGGGACTTATTACGATGTGCTGACCGTGGAAATGGGCGGATAAAAACCTGTGCAACAACGCCATCCCCAAATCAATTTGATTTGGGGATTTTTATTTTCTCAATGCAAACACGCACGCTGCCGCGCCGTTCGTATCCATCTTCGCAGTTTGGCGCGCAGTGGATTGCAAAACGCCCGAAAGCATTTCAGAATCCATCTGACATAATTCGGGATGATCCTTGATGATGGCAGCATAAGGGCAATGCCCGAACAAGATTCTTGGACCGTCGGCCCCGGCTTCCCACCGCGCTTGATAATGCAATACGTTTAATTTTTCGATGACAATTGCCAATCGCTTCGCAGCCGGGACTTCGGGCTGGCTCGTCCCAATTTGGCTGATCAACGCCCCGGCGATTTTCTTCAGCGCCTCTTCCCGCTTCGACGGCGATAAGCCGTTCAGCCATTCCCGCAAAATCGCATCTGAAAGCAAAGCTAAATTATCCCCCAAAATTTTCTCTGATAATTTATACAATTTGACCGGCCTGCCGCGGCCAGCCTGGCGACTTTCTTCCAGCGCTTCGACGCGCCCGTCAGCCAGCATGATGGACAGGTGATGCCGCACGGTTGCCGCGGACATATTTAGTCCACGGCCAATTTGAGCCGCGGAGGCGGTACGCTGCTTCTTGAGATGTGCCAAAATTTTCTGGCGGGCTGTTGTCACAGGCATGGCATGATTATACTCATAAATCCATTTATGCAAATATATTTTTGCATAATTCAATTGACTTTAAAATCCAAAGTGCTATAATCCAGCGAGTTTGTGACAGAAATTACCACAAATCACGTTGTGTTTTGTACACAACGCACTTGTTAGAGGAACCTGATGGAATTTCAGAATTACATCGGCGGCAAATGGCTCAAAGGACGCAGCGGACAGACCTTCGACACGATCAACCCGGCGAACGAAGAAGTCCTTGCTCAAATCCAATCGGCAGACATAGCTGACGTGGATGCTGCGGTTCAAGCCGCGACGGATATGTTCAAATCGTGGCGATTAACACCTGCTCCATTGCGCGGCGAAATCCTTTTCAAAGTTGGTGACATTCTCAAACAAAAGAAGGAAGAACTCGCCCGCCTGCTGACTCAGGACATGGGCAAGGTCATCGCCGAGGCGCGCGGCGACGTGCAAGAAGCCATTGACATGGCTTACTACATGGGCGGCGAGGGACGGCGCTTGCTCGGTTACACTGCGCCAGTTGAGATGCCGAATAAATTTGGAATGGCTGTTCGCGATCCATCGGGCGTGGTTGGAATCATTACGCCGTGGAATTTTCCTATCGCGGTCCCTTCGTGGAAAATCTTCCCCGCGTTGATCGCAGGCAACACACTCATCTGGAAACCATCACCAGAGACTCCCGCCATCTCGGCTACATTCGTTAAGGTTTTCGAAGAAGCCGGTTTGCCCGCGGGCGTGTTCAACCTTTTGCTTGCTCCCGGTGCGGACGTTGCCAAGGCGCTGGTCAGTCATCCTGGCGTGCGTGTACTTTCGTTCACTGGCTCGACCACAACCGGACGCGCCATCGCCGAAGAAGCAGGCAAGCTCAACAAAAAAGTTTCGTTGGAAATGGGCGGCAAGAATGCCATTATTGTTTTGGATGATGCGAATCTCGAACTTGTTACAGATGCAACACTTTGGGCGGCTTTCGGGACAACCGGTCAACGCTGCACTGCCGCGAGTAGACTCATTGTCCAAAAAGGAATCGCGCCCAAATTAAAGGAATCGCTTCTGGCGCGGACAAAGAAATTGACTCTCGGCGACGGGCTGGATCCCAAAGTGGATGTCGGCCCCGTCATCAACAAAACCGCGCTGACGCGAATTCATAATTACGTCGAGATCGGAAAGAAAGAAGGCGCGCGAGCGCTGGTCGGAGCGTCAGCAGCAGAAGTTAACGGAAAAGGTTTTTTCTACGCGCCCACTTTGTTTGACGGAGTCCGGCCCGGGTCCACGCTGGAGCGTGAAGAGATATTTGGGCCGGTGCTTTCGATCATCGAAGTGGATTCGCTCGAAGAAGCCATCGAGGTCAACAATCGTTCGCAATATGGACTCTCGACCTCGATTTTCACACAGGATGTAAATCGTGCCTTTACTGCGATGCGCGATATTTTCACCGGTTTGGTTTACATCAATCATGGCACGACCGGCGCGGAAATTCAATTCCCGTTTGGCGGTGTGCGCGGCACCGGCAACGGACATCGCGAAGCCGGCCAGGCCGGGCTTGAATTGTTCACCGAATGGAAATCCATCTACGTGGATTATTCGGGCAAGCTGCAGCGCGCACAGATTGATAATAGAGAAGAATGATAATGTAAGGGCACAGTGGCGCCTCTGGCGCCATGCCCCAACAAAAAAACATGACCCTCAATTGGGAAACATCATACGCCATCGCTTTGGAGTTGAAACGCCTGCATTCCGACGTGAACATCGAAGACGTGACACTGCAACAAATTTATGACTGGACTTTAGGACTTCAGGAATTCGAGGATGATCCCGCTCTTTGCAACGATGACATCCTTTCGGCAATCTATCAAGAATGGTTTGAGGAGTTGATGAATGACAGATAACAAGGAATTGAACTCTCCGGGCTACGAGATCCCGGAAGACCTCCAGCACGCGGTCAGCATCACGACGATTGACCGTTTGTACAACTGGGGACGCCGCTGGTCGGTGTGGCCGATGATGTTCGGCCTCGCATGCTGCGCCATCGAGATGATCGCGGCGCAGGCCGCGCGTTACGACCTCGCCCGCTTCGGCATGGAAGTGATGCGCCCAAGCCCGCGCCAATCGGACTTGATGATCGTGGCCGGCACAGTCACGAAGAAAATGATCCCGGCCATCGTGCGCCTGTATAACCAGATGCCGGAACCGAAATATGTGGTTGCCATGGGCGCGTGCGCTTCGGGCGGCGGCCCATTCAAGGAAGGCTATAACGTTGTCGCGGGTGTTGACAAATTCGTGCCGGTGGACGTTTACATTCCCGGCTGCCCTCCCACCCCGCAGGCACTCACCGCCGGTCTGATGAAACTGCAGGAAAAGATTGATAAAGAATCCATCCGAAAAGTTCGCTGGTATCAAAAGGGCGCGGACTCGGTTGAACTTCCCATCCCGGTGCTCGGACCCGATCTGATGGATCCGCGCCGCTACAACGAGATCAAGATGCTGGCCGCAAAACCCGCGGAACCTGCGACTGAGTCAAAGGCATAGGAGGACGAGATGACAACACTCGTTGAAACTGAGACCCTCGACCTTGCCGCGCGTTTCCCCGGCTCTGCCGCCGCTGACACCCGCCCCGGTTACAGCGACTGGATTGTCAACAAAGATAAACTCGTTGAAGTTGCGACAACGCTGCGCGACGAATTTGGTTACGACCTGCTTTCGCATGTGACCGGCGTGGATTACTTCCCTGACAAAATGGAAGTGGTCTACGAGGCATTCAAAACAACGGGCGGGCCTGGAGTTTTGTTCAAGGTTCAGGTTCCGCGCGTGGACCCAATTGAAGTCCCGTCGGTCACGCCAATCTGGCCTGGTGCGGAATTCCAGGAGCGCGAGATTTGGGATTTGTATGGAATCAAATTTACGAATCATCCCGACCTGCGCCGCATCCTGATGTGGGAAGGCTTCGAAGGCCATCCGCTTCGCAAAGACTGGCATGAGCCTTTCTACGAAGAAGACTTCAAGCCGCTCAAGAGCCGCTGGCCGGACGGCAAATATGTCAGTTCTGAAGACAAGAATCCGTACAAGGACAATTTGCAATTCCCGCAGAACTTCGATCCCGAAAAAGTAAAAATTGACGGCGAAGCTCCGCTGTATGACACCCTGCAAAAATATACAACGGTTGACGGCGGCATCAAGACCGATCACATCATCGTCAACATGGGGCCGCAGCATCCTTCCACGCACGGTGTGTTCCGCGCCGCGGTGGTTCTCGACGGCGAGACCATCGTCAGCCTCAAGCCGGTGATGGGCTATTTGCATCGCAATCACGAAAAGATCGGCGAGCGAAATACGTTCCTGCAAAACATGCCCTACACCGACCGCCTCGATTACTTCAATTCGATGAGCAACAACTGGGGCTATTCGCTGGCGGTCGAAAAATTGATGAACATCAAAGTCGCCGAGCGCGCCGAATACCTGCGCGTCATCATGGCGGAACTCAGCCGTATCCAGAATCACTTGATCCTGATCGGCATGCTGCTCAACGATCTCGGTGCATATTTCACGCCCGCGTTGTATGCGTTCGAGGAACGCGAACTGATCCTCGACATCTTCGAAGCGACCTCCGGCACGCGCATGATGTGCAACTATCACCGCTTCGGCGGCGTCTCGCGCGACCTGCCGGAGGGCGTGCTCGAAAAAATCAGGGGACTCGTCGAAGACCGCCTGCCGCGCAAAGCGGACGAGTTCGACCGCCTGCTCACCGAGAACGAGATCTTCATCTCCCGCATGAAAGGCGTGAAAGTCATGGATGCCGAGGATGCCGTCAAGTATTCGATCACCGGCCCGGTCTTGCGCGCCGCAGGTGTTCCCTATGATGTGCGCCGCGCCCAGCCGTACGGCATCTACGATCGTTTCGACTTCGACGTGGCATTGCGGCACAATGGCGACCTGTACGATAACTATCTCATCCGTCTCGATGAGATTCGCCAGTCCATTCGCATCCTACAGCAAGCCGTCAAGCAAATGCCCGAAGGACCGATCAACTCGCAGAAACCGCAGTACCAGGTTCGGGTCCCGGCGGGTGAAGCGTACGGACGCATCGAAGCGCCGAAGGGCGAACTCGGTTATTACGTCATCTCGACCGGCAAGCCGAATCCGTGGCGTTATCATGTGCGCGCTCCTTCGTTCATCAACATTACCGCCCTCGAGAAGATGTGCGTCGGAAAGAAGATCGCCGACTTCGTTGTCATCCTCGGCGTGCTGGATATCGTGCTGGGTGAACTCGACAGATAATAACCAATGACATGGTGAATGGAGAACTAACTTATGTATGGTAAAGGAATCATCAAAGGCCTCGGCGTAACCCTCAAGCGCTTCGCGGACACCTATCTCGATGACATTCAATGGTGGGGACGGCGCTATTACAAGGCGGAAGGAATCGCGCACCGCTCGAGCAAGGACACGCGCGGTGTATTCACGGTCCAGTATCCGGAAGAAAAACTGCCGGTGCCCGAGGAGTTTCGCTATGTGCCATTCCTCGTTTACGATGACGGCACGGACGGCGGGAAGGAAGTCCGTTGCACCTCGTGCGGGATTTGCGCCAAGGTCTGCCCGCCGCAATGCATCTGGATCGTGCGCTCGAACGACCCGCAGACCGGACGCCCCATCCCGGAGCCGACCGAATTCTTCATTGACGCCGACATCTGCATGAACTGCGGTTTTTGCGCGGAGTATTGCCCATTCGATGCGATCATCATGGATCATGATTACGAGATCGCCTCGTATCAACGCAATGTGTTCAACATGCAGCAATTGCTCAAACCGGCTTCATATTACAAGAGCATCCGCCCGTTGAATTATCAGCGCAACGATGAGGAACGCAGGGCAAAGGAAGCCGCCAAAGCCGCAAAGGCAGGAGCCGCAAGTTAAATGTCATTGCGAGTGGCGCCAAGGCGCCACGTGGCAATCTCATGTAACATTCAATTGGTTGTTTGAGGAGATTGCCACGTCGGGGAGAACACCCTCCTCGCAATGACATACAAGAAAGAAAACAATGACAGATAAACTAACCAAAGAATCCATCCTCGCCGCGCTCAGCAAAGTGCAGGAACCTGAACTTCGCAAGGACCTCGTCACGCTGAACATGGTGCGGAATCTCGAAATCTCCGGTGGGAACGTTTCGTTCACCGTGATGCTGACCACACCCGCCTGCCCATTGCGCGGACAAATCGAAAAGGAAGCCAAACAAGCGGTGCTGGCGCTCGGCGCAAAGTCGGTTCAGGTCAAGCTCGATTCGGATGTTCCCAACGATGGCCGGATGCGCGGACTGGTCAACATGCCGATCCGCAATGCCATCGCAGTCGGGTCGGGCAAAGGCGGCGTCGGAAAATCCACGGTGGCCGTCAACATCGCAGTGGCATTGGCGCAGACCGGTGCGCGCGTCGGCTTGTTGGACGCGGACATTTACGGTCCCAACATCCCAACCATGCTTGGCGTGGAAAAACTTCCGCCGCCGAACGGCAACAAGCTCGTCCCCGCGCAGGCATACGGACTCAAGATGATCTCGATGGGATTGCTGGTCAAGCCGGGGCAGCCGCTCATCTGGCGCGGACCGATGCTCAATTCCGCCATCCGCCAGTTCCTCGGCGATGTCGAATGGGGCGAGCTCGATTATCTGATCGTTGACCTTCCGCCGGGCACGGGCGACGCAGCTTTGTCGCTGGCCCAGGCCCTGCCCCTCAGCGGCGCGGTCATCGTGACGCTCCCGCAATTGGTCTCGCTCGAAGATGCCAGCCGCGGACTGCAAATGTTCCGCACGCTCGAAGTCCCGATTTTGGGCGTGATCGAAAACATGTCGTACCTCGATCTGCCCGACGGCACACGCATGGACATCTTCGGTTCGGGCGGCGGCGAACAGCTTGCCCAGGCCACCGAGACGCTCTTCCTCGGCAAGATTCCGATTGACCAGAATGTGCGCATCGGCGGCGACAGCGGCAGGCCCGTGATCGT
This sequence comes from Chloroflexota bacterium, assembly GCA_021787595.1. Lineage (GTDB taxonomy): Bacteria > Chloroflexota > Anaerolineae > Anaerolineales > Villigracilaceae > Fen-1038. The sequence goes on from JAJYLQ010000003.1 coordinate 84,693, forward strand.
GTCCAACCCCGATTCGCCTGTCGCCAAAGCGCTGGCCGAGATCGCGCAGAAAGTCGCAGCGCAAATTTCCATCGCCGCAATGAGCGGTAAGAATGAATTGCCAATCAATATAGTGGAGTAGATGACCGAAAGAAAGCAAAAGAGCGGATGGCCGCTCTTTTATTAACTGATGTTACGCAAACTTCTCCCTCATCCCCCAACCCTTCCCCCGAAAAGGGAAGGGAGTCCCCTCTCCCCGCGGGAGAGGACCGGGGTGAAGGTGTATAAGATGAAAAAATTATTGGATTGCGTAACATCAGTTATTAAACTTGGCTCTTCGGCGTTTAACGGGAAAGACTAATATTACAGCGCAAGATCAGGCTCAATCGCATCCACGCGTTCAGCGTTCATGAAAGAACGCGTCCCTCTATTTATATTCTGGTATAATTCGCCCGCTCTGATGGCGTACCTGGAGAGGTCGCGTAGTTTGGTTTAGCGCGCACGCCTGGAGAGCGTGTTTCCCGAAAGGGAACGCGGGTTCAAATCCCGCCCTCTCCGCCAGGAATAGCGGACACGTCCGCCGAAAACAAAACATCCCGAAATGTTCGGGATGTTTTGTTTTTAGCTTTGACTTTTCAAGCTTGTATTCAAATCAAAGCCTACACAGTGTCTATATAATCTTTTAACAGTTGAATTACTCCCTCTTGATAGACTACGCATTGAAATAATTCAATCAAGAAAGGGAATTCCCATGGCATCCAGCAAGAAGACCTCCGGGTTCTTTTCCAGTATCGGATCGAATATCAAAGCAATCCCCGCATTGCTCAAAGATTCCAGAAAGAGATGGCGCGTGATCATTCCGGTCATCGTTGTGATTGCAGCCATTGGCGGGTTGATTTATTATGAAGCGTTTTATCTTCCATCAAAGAAAACAACATCGGGTCAGGCTGTTCTTCAAACAACTGTAGCGCGGCGCGGCGATATCACCCTCAGCGCAAGCGGCACCGGGACTCTGCAGGCGGCCCAAACCGCGAATCTTGGGTTCGAGGGCGTCGGCTCTTCCAACAGCGCCACCCTGTCGAAGTTGAACGTGATCGTAGGCGACAAAGTCAAGGCGGGGGAAGTGCTGGCTGAAATTGATGACAGCACGCAGCAAACTGCCCTGCAGCAGGCCCAACAGGCCCTGGCCAACCTGACATCCCAGGCAGCCATCGCCGCCGCGCAGCAGGCGGTCGCCACGGACATAACCAATGTGTCGAACGCCAAACTCAGCCTGATGAGCCTGATCAGCCCAGCCGTGTTTACATCGGAACTGCAGGTGGCGGCAGACCAACAAGCCCTGGATGCGGCGAAAACGGCGGGCGGCACATCGCCAACTGCCGACCAGCAAAAAGCCATTGACGCCGCTCAAGCCAAGCTCCAGACCGACCAGGGCATCCTGGCAGGCAATCAGGTTTGGTATGTCAAGAACTACGTTCCAAATAACTTTACAGTCATACAGCACAGCGGGAATTCCGCGACGAAGACCATACAGGCTCCGACAGACGCGGAAATTGCCGCGGCGCGCGCTGCCTATGCGGCCGCGCAAGCCACACTGCAGGAGGATCAATGGTACCTGGATGCGCTGCAGGGCCGGGATATTCCCGCCAACGCCACCGGGACCAATTTGACCGCTCTTCTAAAAGCCAAATCCGACCTGCAGACGGCTCAAACGAACGTTGGCAGCGCGCAGATCGTCGCGCCTTTCGATGGCGTGGTCACAGCAGTGAACGCGCAGGTTGGCGATACAGTCGGCAGCAGTACCATTATTACGATGGCGGATGAGAGCAAGTTATATCTTCAGACTTACGTGGACGAATCAGACTACGCCTTGTTCAAAGTCGGCAATCCGGTGAACGTGGTTTTCAGTGCGCTTCCCAACCAGACCTTTACCGGAAAAGTCGTGCAGGTCAGCCCGGCTCTCTACACCAGTTCGGGACAATCTGCTGTAAGCGGCCTCGTTCAACTCGATCCCACCAACGCCAATTTGTTGATTGGCATGGACGCCACCGTAACGGTCATCGGCGGGCAGGCGCAGAATGCAGTGATCATCCCGATTTCCGCGCTGCATGAATATGCGCCCAACCAATATGCCGTCTTCGTTGATCGAAATGGACAACTGAGTGTGACTTTTGTTCAGGTCGGCTTGCAGGACCTGGTGAATGCAGAAATCAAATCAGGATTGCAGGCAGGCGAAGTTGTCAGCACCGGGCTGGTAGGAACAAAATCGCAATGAGCGAAAAGACCATTATCGAAACGACAGACCTCACCAAGGTCTACGGGATGGGCGACGCCGAAGTCCGGGCGCTGGATGGCGTAAGCATCAGCATCCAGTCCGGGGAATTCGTGGCGATCATGGGACCCTCGGGTTCGGGAAAAAGCACGCTCATGCACATTCTGGGCTGCCTCTCCCGCCCAACATCCGGCCAATACATACTCGATGGACAGGATGTGAGCAATCTGGATAACAAGCAACTGGCGCTCATCCGAAACCGCAAGATCGGCTTTGTATTCCAGGCTTATAACCTGTTGAGCCGCACCACCGCTGTGCGGAACGTCATGTTGCCGCTCATCTATGACCGCGAGAATCACAGGACACCGGCGGAGAGCGAGGCACTGGCGCGCGGGCTGCTCGAAAAGGTCGGACTGGCCACCCGCATGAATCACGAACCGCAGGAGCTATCCGGCGGCCAGCAGCAGCGCGTGGCCGTGGCGCGCGCGCTGGTCAACAATCCGGTCCTGCTGATCGGCGACGAGCCAACCGGCAACCTCGACAGCCATTCCGGGACGGAGATACTCGATCTCTTTCACGAGATCCATCACCAGGGAGCGACGATTGTGATCGTTACGCACGACCCGAAGATCGCCGCCCACGCACAGCGAACCATCGAACTGCAGGATGGGAAGATCGCCAAAGTCACGCAAAACGGCAAAGGCGATCATTCGGCGAAAGGATGACCCAATGAAATTATCTGAAGTCTTTCGATTTGCCTGGGAAGCTTTAACCAAGAACAAGATCCGGTCGCTCCTGACCACATTGGGAATCATTATCGGTGTGTCGGCGGTGATCATGGTGGTTTCGATCAGCGCCGGGACGGAAGCCACCATCAGCGACCAGATTACCAGCCTCGGCTCGGACCTGATCTTCATCACGCCAAATTTCGACCGGGGTGGCGCCCAAAGCTTTACTCCCAACAACCGGGGCGGACTGGTCTTTACCGACGCCGCGGCGATTGACCAGCAGGTTCCCGGCGTGCTCGGCGTGACGGTGGAACAAGGCTCGACTCAAAACGTCATCGGCAATGGCGCGACCTTGACCAGCGTGGATATTCTCGGAACCACGCCCGACTTCCCCACCGTTCGAAGCATGACCGTAACCAATGGGAACTTCTTTACGGACCAGGCCGTGAACGACAAACAAAGGGTCGCGGTGCTTGGTTCGAGCATCGCCCAACAGCTCTTTGGAAATTCCGATCCGGTCGGGCAATATGTAACCGTCGGCAATACGCAGTTGATCGTCATCGGCGTGTTCGGGCCGCGCGGCTCCGTCGGCGGCGTGGATTATGACTCGCGCGTCTACATACCGATCACCGTGGTCTTCCAGAAGTTCACGCCCTCGGAGTTTGCGCGCTTCCTGGGCGACAGAGTCCGGTTGATCTATGTAAAGGTTGATCCGAAATATGCGCTCAACGATGTCATCCTCCAGATTCAACTGCTGCTTTACAAACGTCATGGAGTCACTGCCAGCAATCCTGATTTCAACATCACCACCCAGCAGGATATCATCAACACGCAGGAATCCACGACGGCCGCGTTCCGTTCGCTGCTGGCGTGGGTTGCCGGTGTTTCCCTGCTCGTCGGCGGAATCGGCATCATGAACATCATGCTGGTCAGCGTCACGGAGCGGACACATGAGATCGGCATCCGCCAGTCCATCGGCGCGACGACCGATGATATCCGCATCCAGTTCCTGGCGGAAGCGTTGTTGTTGAGCATCATCGGAGGCCTGATCGGCCTGATCGTCGGCATGGCCGGTTCGGTATTGTTCGGCAGTCTCAGCGGAATGCGGACCGTGATCGTGCCAAGCTCCATTTTCCTGGCATTCGGTTCAGCGGCGATCGTGGGAATTTTCTTCGGCTTCTACCCGGCCAACCGCGCCGCGCAATTGGATCCGATCGAAGCGCTGCGTTATGAGTAATTGATGTTACGCAAACTTTTCCCTCATCCCCCAACTCTTCCCCCGAAAGGGGAAGGGAGTCCCCTCTCCCGCGGGAGAGGGCCGGGGTGAGGGTGTAGAAGATGAAAAAATTATTGGATTGCGTAACATCAGTGAGTAATTGAAATCCGTCCGACTCTCGAAGGAGAAAAAAATGAGAAAGAAAACACTTGGCATCACTCTAATTGTCCTTTTGGCAATGATCTTAACGGCTTGCGGAGCCACAACCAGCGGATCCGGTCCAGCCGCATCGAATCGGAGCGGCGGTTCCTTCCGCACCGCCGCCCTCACTCCGACTACCAGGCTGGCAATTGGCACCTTCAAATTGGAAGGCACTCCGCAAGCCGTGAATACAACCCAGGCTGCCAAATTGATTCCGCTTTGGCAGCTGATGAATCAATTGGAAACCGGCAGTTCGACCGCGCCGCAGGAAGTAACAGCCACTGAAAACGCCATACAGGCCGCGATGACTCCCGCGCAGGTTCAGGCCATTGATGGTATGCAGATTTCGCAGCGAGACATCTTCACTGTTCTGCAGCAATCGGGTGCGCTGCCCTCCGGCGGAGCCGGAACAGGTCAAAACGGCGGATTCACCCGTTCTGGAAACGGCGGCAACTTCCGCGGCGGCGGAGGCGGCGGCCTCGGCTTCCTGTTCGGCGGCGGTAATCGTCCGCAACAATCCGGCAACAATGGCACCCCCGCCGCCAGCAACGGCGCCGGGTCGAGCGGCAGCGGCCTCGGAAGTTTCAACTCCGCGTTGATCGCACAGCTCATAAAACTGCTTCAATCGAAGGCGCAGCCGGGGTAACACGAATCAACAATGATCGGAATGCAAGAGCGTTTTATACTAGGGCTGCATGGACCGGATGAAGAACGAGAAATGAACACAACGAAAACAGTGATGGTTGTTGACGATGAAAAGCGTTTGGTCTCCCTGGTCGAGAGTTATCTCGCCCAGGAAGGCTTTCGCGTGATCACGGCCTTTAACGGCCGCGAGGCCCTGAACAATGCGCGCAGGGAAGAACCGGATTTGATCATCCTGGATATCATGATGCCCGAAATGGACGGCTATGAGTTCCTGGAAGCTTATCGAAAGGATCATCGGACTCCGATCATTCTGCTCACCGCGCGCGTCGAGGAGGAAGACCACGTGATCGGCCTGGACCTCGGAGCGGACGATTACGTCACCAAGCCTTTCCGCCCCCGCGAGCTGATGGCGCGCGTCCGCGCGGTGCTGCGACGCGCGGGCGAACTCGAACCTGCCGCCAAAGTCTTGTCGGTTTCCGATATCACGCTCGACCGCGAAAGCCGCTCTGTAAAAGTGGACCAGCACTACGTGGATTTGACGCCGTCGGAATTCGATCTGCTGGCCGCCCTGATGTCCGCGCCGGGACGCGTCTTCTCGCGCCTCGACCTGCTCGACATCATCCAGGGCGTGCGCTACGAAGGTTATCAGCGCACGATAGACCTGCACATCAAGAACTTGCGCGCCAAGATCGAACCCGAGCCGCGCGCGCCGCGTTACATCGAGACCGTCTATGGCGTTGGTTACCGGTTTGCGAGAGAGAATTCCTCATGACGCGATCCATCACCTTCAAATTGAGCCTGGCTTTTATCGCCATCAGCGCGATCAGCACCGCACTGATCGTGCTGTTCACGCGCTGGAGAAGCGGCGAGGAATTCCGCTCCTTCATCATCGATCAAAACCGCCCCAGCATGGTCACAGCCTTTTCGGATTATTACCTGCAGCATGGTTCGTGGGACGGCGTCTCCGGCACCGATCTGCCCATGCAGCAGCCTCCGCCCCCGCCCAACCCACACTCGTTCGAGCAGGGTGCGTTCACGCTCGTGGATACCAACGATCAAATCGTGCTGGCCGGTGCGGGTTACCGGGTGGGGCAGAATCTATCCCCGAGCGAGCTTGCGGGCGGCGTTCCAATCCGGGTGAACAACAAGACGGTCGGGACGCTCCTGATCAATCGAACCGCGTTCCGCATCAATTCATTGGGTTCGAACTTTCTGAACCGGATCAATTTGCAGACTCTGCTGGGCGGGCTGACAGCCATTGCCATCGCGCTTGTTCTGGCAATCATCCTGTCGCGGTCTTTCACGCGTCCCATCCGCGAACTGACGGCGGCCACGCAGGTTGCGTCACAAGGCAACCTGCCGCAGCAAGTCCCGGTCCGCTCGCGCGATGAATTGGGCCAACTGGCTACATCTTTCAACCGCATGAGCGCGGACCTGGCACGCTCGTTGAACCTTCGCCGCCAAATGACCGCGGACATCGCACACGAATTACGCACGCCGATCAGCATCATTCTTGGTCACGCTGAAGCCGTCCACGATGGGGTACTGCCTCCCTCTTCCGAGACTTTCGAGATCGTCCGCGAAGAAGCCGAACGCCTCGAGCATCTTGTGGATGATCTGCGAACCTTGTCCATGGCGGATGCCGGCGAACTCAAATTGGCGGTCCGGCCTTATGCGCCTGAAAAGCTTTTGAACGACGTGCAGAAAATCTTTGCTCATCAAGCCAGCCAGGGAAATATCACGCTCAACCTCGAGATCGAGCCGGGGCTGCCTGAAATCGAAGTGGACCCGGAACGCATGAAGCAGGTATTTGGAAACATCCTTGATAACGCTTTGCGTTATACGCCGGAAAACGGAAATATCCTTTTGTCGGCAAATGCTGCGGACCACAACGTTGAAATGAAAATTCAGGATAGCGGCCCGGGGGTCGCGGCTGAAGATCTGGATCGAATCTTCGAACGGCTCTACCGGACGGAATCTTCGCGCGCCAGAGATAAAGGCGGCTCCGGCCTGGGCTTTGCCATCGCCAAATCCATCGTTGAAAAACACAACGGGAAGATTTGGGCCGAGAGCAAACCCGGCGAAGGCCTGACGGTCATCGTCCAGATCCCAATTCATCAGGCGTGATCTTCCAGAGCGGAGGCCGTAGTCGAAGCATGGAATATACCTTCGATCTTGCCCTTCGACTTCGTAGCGCCTTCAGTGCCGCTCCACTCAGGGCGATGGATTTATCCCGGATTCAGGTTAAATTAGCGAACAGTCCCCGCCAAATTGGCGGGGACTGTTTCATTTTGCTACAAATCAGTTTACGGATTCAAACTGATGATGTACGCGATCACGTCCGCAATCTGCTGCTGTGTCAGCGCGTTCTTATCCCCCCAGGCAGGCATCGAGAAGGTCGGGCTGGTACCTTCGGGTGTGGAACCATGTTGAACAAATAAATCAATGTTGGTGGCAAAGGTTTTATAGTCCGAATTCTTGATCGTCGGGTCAATCGGGTTGAGCGCAGGAATAGTCCCATCCGCCGAACCCAGATTGGGATTGCCGCCTGTGCCATTTGTGTTATGGCAGACCGCACAATTGTTGGCAAATATTTGCGCACCTGAAATTGCGTTGCCCGTTAAGTTGATTGCATCGCCCGGTCCGCCAGGATTGGATGGACGCGCAACTTCTTCGGTCGCCTCCGGCTCGGTTTGGTTCTGAGCAGAAGCCGTTGCCGCGGCGGTAGCTGTCGCAACCGGCGCTGTCGTCGGCGCGGAAGCCGCTGGCGTCGCAGTCCCGGATGCGCCTGAAGGCGTTCCCGCCGCGGGTGGCGAAACGGGATTCAAGCTGATGACGTACGCGATCACGTCTGCAATTTGCTGCTGCGTCAGCTTCCCGGAATCACCCCACGGCGGCATGGAAAACATCGGGCTGGGACCGGCTGGAGTCGAGCCGTGCTGGACGAACAAATCAACGTTGAATGCAAAGGTCTTGTAATCCGAACTGACCATGGTTTGATCAATCGGGTTGAGCGGCGGAATGGTTCCATCATCCGAACCGGGATTTGGATTGCCGCCCTTGGCATCTGCGCCATGACACACCTGGCAATTGCCCGCGAAGACCTGCTGACCTGAATTCGGATCGCCCTTCAAATTGATCGCATCGCCTGGGCCGCCGGGATTGGATGGGCGCGCAATGTCCACGCCGCCAATCGGTGTTGGCGCCTGCGTCACAGCGACATTCGAAACAGGATTCAAACTGATGACGTACGCGATCACGTCCGCGATCTGCTGCGGTGCGAGTTTCTTCATATCGCCCCACGCCGGCATGGAGAACGTGGGGTTGACTCCTTCGGGACGCGAACCGTGTTCCACGAACAGGTCAACATTTGTCGCAAACGTTTTGTAATCGGCATTGGCGATGGTCGGATCAATCGGGTTGAGCGACGGGATTGTGCCGTCGGTCGAACCGGGATTCGGAATGCCGCCTGTGCCATTCGCATTATGGCAGACCTGACAGTTGTTCGCGAAGATTTGCTTTCCTGAATTTGGATCGCCAGTCAAATTGAGAGCCGGTCCCGGACCTCCCGGATTGGATGGTCGCGCAGCAGTTGTTTCGCCTTCACCTGAAGAAGAAGCGGCGGGCGCAGCCGTGGAAACGACGGTCGCAGTTGCGCCCAGGAAGCGAGCCTGCTCCGGGAGGGTCGCCGGGACCAGCGTTGGGATCGAAGTGCGTTCCACCTTCTGCGCGGCGGCATTGCAATTATTCAATGAGGAGCCGCATCCCGAAAAAGTGACAAAAGAAACCCAGCCAAGAATTACAACAATAAACCCAATAACGACGCCATAGAGTATTTTGCGAAAATCATCCATAACCATCTCCGTACTTTAAGGATTCAAACTGATGATGTACGCGATCACATCCGCGATCTGCTGCTGTGTCAGCGCGTTCTTATCCCCCCAGGCAGGCATGGATGTTGGAGCAGCCCCTGGCAGCGACTCGGGTGTAGAGCCATGTTGAATGAACAAATCAAGGTTATATGCAAATGTCTTTGGATCTGAATTTTTGATCGTCGGGTCAATCGGATTAAGGGGTGGGAATGTTCCATCGCTCGAGCCCGGATTCGGTATACCGCCTTTGCCCTCAGTATTATGGCAGGGCACACAGTTCGCTGCAAAGATTTGGGTACCTGAGCTTGCATCACCTCTTAGATTGATTGCATCGCCCGGTCCGCCGGGATTCGATGGGCGTGCCGCTTCTTCGGTTGCCTCCGGTTCGGTTTGAGAAGAAGAAGTCGGAGCAGCAGACGTGCCCGAAACTGTCGGCGTTGGAGATGGACTCGTCGAGGACGCCGTTGGCGCAGCTGTAGTGGAAGGTGAATTCGAGAGGGTTCGGATAAAGTTAACTACGTCCCAGCGCTCCCGCACCGTCAGGTTCTCATTGAGCGGCGGCATCATGCCGAATCCGTTGGAGACCACCATGAAGATTGCGCCATCGCTCAGGAATTGGACTGCGGGACTGGTCAGGTCAGCGGGCTTCTTGGTTTGCAGGAATGGAGCGACCGGGCCATCGCCTTTCGCGTCTGCGCCGTGACAGGCCGTGCAGTTGATGTGGAAAAGTTCCGCGCCGCGGGCGATCGAAGCCTGATCCGCCGGGACGGGATTCTTGGGCGCGCCCATGTTCGGGATGTACGCCGGCCCTTCGATCGGGATGGACTGCGACGGGACGGGAAGCGGATGCTCCATCGGCTGCATGGCCGGTGAAATCGCCATGAAGCTGACCCACCGAATCTTGATCACATCGTAGGTAAACAGCATCGTTATCCCCAAAAGGACTATTGCGACAGCGAACAGGATTCCCAGGCGCTTCAGAACATTGCTCAAACTGGTGCTCATAATTGACGCGCCTCCGCCGGGTTGACCGATTCAGCGCCCAGTTTTTTCAGAGCGTCCACGATTTTCCTTTCCTCGCCGCTTGGGCAGCGGAACAACACTGCAATCTTGCCGTCGCTGATCTCACGCACATATTCTTTCGGCGTATAGGACGGAAATCCGCTGTCCACAAACATGCCGAGGAAGGCAAAACCCATCAGGCCAAGCATGGTCATCTCGAACACGATGATCAGGAATTGGGGCACCGGATAGAGCGGCTGTCCGCCAACGTGTAATGGAAACAGGTATGGAGTACCCCAGATCAGAAAAGCTCCCAACAAGAAACCCAGGATGGCCCCGGTCAGGGCGATGCGCGATACATGGCTCAAGGCCGAGGGACGGCCCAAAATTGTATCCTTGATCGGAACGCCGGATATAACGTTCATCTGATCATCTGCGATTCCCATTTCATGCAGTCTTTCAATTCCGTTTGCCGCCGGTTCGATATCCTCGAAGAGCGCCAAAAGCATAGTGGAATCAGACATCTCTCAACTCCTTCCGCCTAATCAATTTCGCTCACGGCCGAAATCCTGGCTTTACCGATCTTGCGGAGGACATGGCTTTCCTGGCCCTCCTGCACCTCCCAAACCGGGATCAACGGAATTAACCGCGAAGCCAGCATGTAGAGCAGGAAGAAGAAAGCGAAGTTACCGATGGTCAGCGCGATCTCGATGGCCGGCACATAGAGTCGCCACGTAAAAGGCATACGGTTGATGGTCAGCGTTTCGGGGATAATGATGAAACGTTCGAGCCACATGCCCACGTTGATCAAAAAGCCGACAATCGCCAGCAGCCATGGAATACGCCTCCATTTCCTGTTCCAGAGAATCGCCCATGGCACCACGACATTACAGAACAGCATCAAGTACCAGAGATACCACTCCGGGCCGGTCTGAATAAAATTGGTTAAGATCTTCTCCCATTTATCGCCGCCATACCACGGAACGAGATAATCGTTGAAATAGAAATAGGCCCACGCCATCGAAACCAGCAACATCAACATGCCGAGCAATTCGAAATGTTCCGGGCGCAGGAAGTACTTCATGTTCTTCATCGTAGAGCGAATGAGGAACAACACAATCGCCACCGCTGCCATGCCTGAATGTAAAGCGCCGATGACGAAATACGGCCCGAAGACAGTGGATGACCAGCCAGGACGGGTCGCCATCGCAAAGTCCCAGGACACGATCGTATGCACGGAGAACATGACAGGGATAATGGCGAAGGCAAAGATGTTCATTGCCGTTTTCAGATTCTTCCACTCGCCCTCCGTGCCGCGAAAGCCAATGGCGAGAATTTTGTAAAGAGTTTTGCGCCAGCCGGTTGCGCGGTCACGCGCCATGGCCAGATCCGGGATGAGCGGCAGGAAAAGATACATCGTGCTGCACAGCAGGTACGTGTTGATCGCCATGAAGTCCCACATCAGCGGCGAATGGAAATCCGGCCAAAGTCCGCGCTCGTTCGGGATCGGAATCAACCAGTAGGACAGCCAGACGCGTCCCATGTGCAGGAACACGCTGATGCCGGCTTGCACCAGGCCGAACGTGGTCATCAATTCCGCAGCGCGTGTGAATGGACGGCGGCCTTCCACTTTCAGAACGCGCAAAATGGCAGAAATAAATGTGCCCGCGTGGCTGATGCCGATCCAGAACACAACCTCGACCAGGAAAATTCCCCAGTAAACCGGGCGGTTGACGCCAGCCACACCCAGGCCGTTCATGATCAGGTAATACCACGCGTAAAACAGACAGGTCGCGACAATCGCTGCCAGCACACCGGTCACGGTCCAATATTTCCATGTCGTGCTGTGCATCGAATCCAGCATCATGGAATTCATCTCGCCGCGCGGCATGCGGTCATGCATCAAATGTTCTTTTGGATCTTCCTGCTCTTCCGCTTTGGAGCCTGCGAACAAAGGTTTGGTAAGTGCGCTCATCTACGCTCCTCCCGCCAGATAAGTTACATGAGGTATCGTACCAAGTTCTTCCAGCAGATGACTGCCGCGGCTGGTATCCGCGGCCTGGCTGACTTTGGTCGCCGGGTCATTAATGCGACCAAAGGTGATGGCACTCGCCGGGCAAGCCTGAGCGCAAGCCGGGACCACTTCGCCATCGCGGATGTCGCGATTCTCAGAAGCCGCTGTATCTTCCGCGTGGCGGATACGTTGAATGCAGAACGTGCATTTTTCCATAATACCGCGTCGGCGAACAGTTACATCCGGGTTCCAATGGTTCGAAAGCGTCACCAGCTCGGGGCGCTGTCTTGGATCCATGTAATCGCGCCAGTTGAACACACGCGCCTGATACGGACAGTTGTTGGCGCAATAACGCGTGCCAACACATCGGTTATAAACCTGCAAATTCAAATCTTCGGAAGCGCTGTGAACCGAGGCAAACACCGGACAAACCGGTTCGCACGGCGCGTTATGACAGTTCTGGCACATCACCGGCTGATAAGGCGTGGCCTTGATATTTGGATAGCTTCCCTGCCAGAAACGCTCGATGCGGATCCATTGCATCGAGCGTCCATAACCCGCGTCCACTTCACCAACGAATGGAACATTATTTTCCATCGAGCACGCCGCAACACAGGCCTGACATCCAGTGCATAAATCCTGGTCAATGGTCATGCCCCAGATGCCTTGAACATCCTGGGCTGGGTTTGCGCTATCCATGGGAGATTGCAATTCCTTCGGCATAAATTCTCTCTCCTACTGTTGTCCAAATTTTCCATAAATGCCAAGAACGCCTTCCAAACGGGACAATTGGCGCTTCTTTCCAATCTTCTTCACGCTGACTTTCATCGAAGCAAAAGCGAGATCGCCCGCTTCATTGGTTGAATTGCTCAACAGGTCAGCCGGATTGGCGCCGCGTCCCTGGGCGAATTGACCGTAAGCGGTATGTCCCTGGCCAAAAGGCATAGCGATCGTGTCGGGACGAATGGCCGGGTACAAGTAAACCGAGGCTTCCACCGTCCCCGCGCTGGATGTGATGGACACAACATCATCATTCTGAACACCCAATTGCCTGGCAGTATCAGGATTGATCTCCACCCATGTATTCCACATCACGGTCGTGGTCGGATCGGCGGTTTCCTGCAAGTGGGGTTTGTTCGCGCCTGCCTCAGCTATCACCGGCGCAACGAACGGCAGGAGGAAGAAATCACCATCTCCATTGAATTGCGCCGCGGATGCGTTGAATGTTTTGTTCAGCGCGTCCGAACCGGACAGCGCAACGCGATTATCGGTTGTCTTCCACCAGCCGCCGTATTGCTGGAAAAAAGCTGTAAAGGTATTGATCTCCGGCGCGGAGAAAAATCCATCCGGCTCCGAAATCAAACTGGACAGTTTGCTTTGAATGTATTCCAGTTCATCTTTGAACTTCAAAGCCGAAGCCAGCGCGCCGCCGGCTTTTTGCACGGCAGCCAGCAGCACATCCGCCGTTGCTTTTGTATTGAAGAATGGAACGATAACCGGCTGCGCGCCCGAAAGCACGGATGAGCTTGAGCCGGTCGCGACTTTTTGGTAGCCCCACGACTCAAGTCCGTGATGATCGGGAAAAACATAATCGGATTGCAGTGCCGTTTCATCCGGGAAACTCGAAAATGAAATTATCTGCAAAACTTTGGACATGGCATCTTCGAGTCCAAGTGATTTCGGCAATTCAAAAACGGGGTTGACGCCATGCACGAACAAAACTTTGATCTTGCCTGATTTCAATAAGTCAACAAAATCGGACATTTCCTTGAGATTTGCCGGGCGATGATAAGCATCCGTCAGCGGCGCAACTGGCGAAAGGAACACGCCGCCAGCCTTGCCTACATTTCCAACCAAAGCATTGAGCGCCAGTACTGCATCAGCAACTTGCAAGCCGTTGCTTCCTCCAAGCGCCGCGCCGCCCGGAATTGCCAATGGATGCCCGGCGCTCGCGAACAGACTCGCCAAATGTTTTAGCGTATCCACGCTCACGTCCGCCGCGGCCGCCGCGGCATTTACATCTGCATTGGAAAAGGCTGTGGGCAGTGTAATGTTGTTTGCTTCCGCAACGAGACGGCCAATCGCCAACACAACCAACGCCTCGCTCCCCGGCTTGGCCGGAATCCACTCATCGGCCTTTGCACCTGTCTGCGACATACGCGATTCGAACTGCACAAAGTAACCGCGGCGGTTAGGGTTGCTGCGCCGCAACTGGGAATATTCGCGCGTCTGGGCCACTGGCGAAAGCCAGGTCTCGAGGAAATTCGCACCGAATGAAAAGACCAAATCCGCGTTGCCAATATCGAAGAACGGCAGACCCGCCTGGCCAAACATATCGTTGGCGGCCTGCACCAGCGTGGCACGCGCTTCGAACATGCCCAGCGCACCGAAACGGACCGGGGCCGCCGCGCCAGCAGCTTTGGTCAGATCCGTCACGAGGTCGAAGAGATGATCGGGAGCTAATCCCATGAGGAAGGCAATCTCATCGGGCCTGTTCTTGCTCAACGCATCCGCCACCACCTGAATGGCCGAGTCCCAATCCATCTTTTTAACAATCGTCGAACCCCGGCTGTCGCGCCGGATTGGATCGGTCACGCGGTCGGGATTGTACAGTCCTTCCAAAGTCGTTTGGCCGCGCGCACAAGTCTTTCCGAGATTGACCGGATTGTTTTGGTTACCCTCCGTTTTGAGGGCGCGCCCCTGCATCGTCCGAACGATCAAACCGCAGCCTGCAGAACATTCGCGGCAGGTTGTGGCGTAATAAGTGCTTAAACCGTTATAGGTATATTCCGGCATTTTGGTATACGGTTCGCGCGTAACAAGCCGCGAAGCCGGGCCGCAGCCGGTCAGCACAGCGGTCGTCGCCGCACCGACACCGGCCACTTTCAAAAAGTCACGCCGGGAAATCTTTTTATCCATGTGCTCTCTCTTCCTTTCGCCCGGTCTAATAATGACAGGTGCTGCAATCCGTCAGCTTGACGCGCAAGGCCTCAAGCTTCGCGGCAACCGCCGGATCGCTGGTCGGATTGTTCTGCGGATTGTTCTCGGTCTTTGCCCGGTGACAATTGAGACACCAGCCCATGTTTATCACCTGCGGATTCTGATACACGGTCATGTTGCTGACGTCTCCGTGGCAATCTTCGCAGTTCAAACCCGCGGCAATGTGCGGGCGGTGGACGAAATGCACAAAGTCCGGCACTTGCGCGACCGGCACCCAGTCAATCGGTTGATTATTTTTTACGTAAGCCGCAAGCTTCGGCAGTTCCGTACCCTGGATCGCAATCTGCCGATGGCATCCCCAGCATTTTGTTTCAGTGGGAATGCCTGGTGAAGGTCCCCGCAATGCGCCTGGATGACAATACAAACATTGAATGCCTAATCGAACATGCAAATTATGCGGAAATTGGATCGGCTGTTCAGGCGGTTTCTGCGCCTGGGCAATACCCCAGACTACGCCGCTGAGCACCACCAGCGCAACGATGAATACGCCGATCCGACCAAGTGGCTGGTTCAGCATATTGAAGAACTTTTTGATCATGGATGCTCCTCAAATGAATTTTTCCACAACACTAAAAATCACATCCAAGAACCGGGAACCCACTCCCTCCGATAACTTAACGGCGGCATTATACTGCAAAAGAGCTTCTAAGTACATATAATAGATGAAGATTGTACAAATTTCCACCATGATATACTTGACTGGAAAATGATAACGAAAAAATTTTCCAAAAAACAAATAACCGTCTTGATCTTTGCAATGGGAATCATTTTGGCGTTGGCAGCCGCTGTGACGAATACCATCGTCTCACGCGCGGACGTTTTAGCGGACTCCGTTTCACAGGCCGGACCCGCAGCCCAATATCAAATCACGCCAACTCCGACGCCCGAGGGGATCTCGCATCCCGGCTCGACCGATGGGATCATGTTGATGGGGATCATCATCGTGATCATCGTCCTGCTTCCAATCGTCTTGCGTCGAGACACATGGACAAAATAACGCTCTAAAGTGATTTGCAATTGGTTCAACCAGTTGGCTTCCAATTCTTCGCCATTTCGATTCGTTCAGCCAGCGGCGGATGCGAATAGAACATGAACACCACCCATTTCTCCGGGTCCACCTCGCCCAAATTTTGATTCGCCAAGCGAACGAACGCCGAGCCAAATGCTTCGTTCTTCCCGGTGGATTCAAGCGAGTATTCATCTGCCATGCGCTCGCGCCAGCGCGAGACGGCGTTATCGAGCGGTGACGTGACAAAGCCATAGATGCCGAGGATCAATCCAAGCGCAGGAAAAGCTGCGATATCGCCCACGCCGGAAAATCCGAGGAACGAAACTGCCCAATTCATCGCCAGCGACGCTAAAAAGAAACCGATCATGGTCATGAGGGTTCCGAACCCGATCAAGAGCGGAATATCGCGATGGACCTGATGTCCCAGTTCGTGAGCCAGCACCGCTTCGATTTCATCGGGAGTGAACTCATTGATCAACGTGTCGCCCAGCACAATGCGGCGCGTGTTGCCGATGCCGGTCAACGCCGCGTTGGCAGATTTTGTCCGGCGAGACATGTCGAATTTATAAACACCTTTGACTTTGGTATTTGCCTTCTCGGCCAGCTTCATCAAACGGTCAGCCAAATCTTTATGTTCCTCGCCGAGCGGAACAAATTTATTGAAGATCGGCATAATCAAAATCGGCGCAAGGTTCGATAACAAAACATTGAAGACCAGTAACCCGCCCGCCGCCCACAGCCACCAGAAATTTCCGGCGGCGCGCAATGCCAGATAAAACAGTTCGATCAGGATCAATCCGATTGGCAATCCAATTGCCAGCCCTTTGAGTTCGTCCACGATCCAATCTTTGAGCAATTGCGTGGATTGATCGAAACGATGCGGCAAAACGAAACCGGAATAGTAACTCAATGGCAGATCAATGACAAAATAGATTCCGCCAAATACAAACAGGAAGAACGGCACAAGCAGCCATTGATTCATTGTGAAACCGGTCAGCCAGTTGCGGAGGGAAAGGCTCCAGCCAAAGGCGAGCCAGGCCAGGGTGTAGAGTCCGCCCAGGGTGATGTCAACCAGCCAAAGTCGGCGCGAGATGCGTGCGTATTCTTTTGCTTTCTTCTGTCGTTCAGGATCCAGAGTCGTCATAAAACCCTTTCCTTATGTCATTGCGACACCCGCATCGCGGGTCGTGGCAATCTCATCTTCCCTGCAAACGACTGTTTGAAGTTCTCGGAGATTGCTTCGTGGCGCCTTGGCGCCACTCGCAACGACGTTAGATTTTTCCGCGCGCTTTCATTTCCATGGGCAGCAAAGCCGCATAGATAAAATCGTTAACGGGCGTCGGAATCTTCAATTCGCGTCCCATGCGGACGACCGCGCCGGTTTGATTATCCAGCTCGGACGGCCTGCCATCCATGATGGCTTTCTGCATCGAAGCGAAAACGCCGGCAGCCTTGGTGTCAATTTCGTTCGCCAGAATCTTTTGAGCGGAATCTTTATCGAAGGCGATGCCGCGCGCCCGCGCAACCTGAACGACTTCGTCCAGCACGGAGAGCAGCAGGGCGCGCGTTTCAGGCACGGAACGATATATGCCCATCGGCTGACGCGTGACCGCGCCGACGCCGCTGGTTCCCGCAATGAAAATAAATTTCTCCCACATCGCGACCCGAATATCATCCGGCACATCTGCTTTGATCTCAGGGATACCAGTGAAAATCCTGAGCAAATTACTGACACGCGCCGAATGAGAGCGATCCAATTCACCCATCGCGATATGCGGCTGAATGCCGACATGCCTGATATATCCCGGCTCCGCGATGAACGTGCTGATATGAGTCAAACCGCCGACTACGCGTTTTTGTCCGAAGGCATTGACCAGTTGATCGGTGGGTTCGATGCCGTTGCCCAGCCAGATGGCAAATGAGTTCTCCCCCATCAACGGCTTCATCTGTTCAATGGCTTCGGGAACGCTGTAAGCTTTGGTGCAGACGAATACCGCATCAACAACTCCAACTTCAGCCGGGTTGTCTGTTGCCTTCGCAGGCTGGAGGACAAAATTGCCGAGGATGCTATCAATGCGCAATCCGTTTTTCTGAATGGCTTTGAGATGTTCGCCGCGGGCGACGAACGTCACATCTTCGCCTGCTTGTGAGAGCTTGCCGCCAAAATATCCGCCGACACCGCCGGTTCCGAAAATAGCAAATTTCATATCACCTCTCTTATTCTTTGAAATGTCATTGCGAACGCTGGTCGAGTAGTGACGCTTTGGGCGTCACGTATCGAGACGAGTGTGGCAATCTCCTATTTCATGTTAGTTGAGATTGCCACGTTGCCGCTTGCCCTTCGACAAGCTCAGGGCGACGCGGCTCCTCGCAACGACATGAATCTATTTCTTTTCCTGCTCTGCCGCGAGACGCGCGATGACTTGATCCGTAGACAACACTTCGCCGTACGATTTCAACGCAGCGAGGAAAGCCTTATGCACATGATCCGCAGGGATCACAGTATCAGCATACTTTAGATCGCGCGTGGCGCACGCATCTTCCGCCACGACGACCTGAAAGCCCAAATCCGCGGCAGCGCGGGACGTGGCGTCCACGCACATGTGCGTCATCATGCCGGTGATGATGACGCGTTCCGTTCCCCAGCCTTTGAGCATCTCGAGCAGATTCGTTTCGCGGAAAGAATTGGGATAATGTTTGATGACCAGCGGCTCGCCCTCGAAGTGCGCCACAGAATCGTGAATGTCTGTGCCATTCGTGCCAGGAAGGAAAAACGTCGCGGTCGGTTTGAGCGCAACATGCTGGATGTGAACATGTTGCCCGCCGTGTTCGCGGAAACATTGAAGCAGTTCGTATGCTTTCTTCGCGGCATCCAGCGGCTTGACCAATTCCATCCGCCCGCCGGGGAAATAATCTTTTTGAATGTCAATGAGAAGTAGAGCGGTGTTCATAACACGATTTCCTTTTTGATGGACGGATTTCTCGCAGACAAATAATTAATACGCCGCTGTAGCTTTTTGTTTTCAATGGTTTATAAATTGCAAAGCCAATGCGAAATGGATGCTATTTGACTCTCTTCGTTAAGATTTGCTGCGTTTGAAAGTTCGCCGTTTTTCAATTCGTTCCAAATTTCAACAGCCATCTTTTTCTCGACAGCCGCACCAATAAAGAAAGTATGTGGCTTGAGTTTTGCTTTAGTGAAAGATCTGCGGATTCTTTCCAAAGCAGTCCTGGCTGTTTTCCAATGTTCGTCTGCGCCTGCCGGGTCAATGCCACCTTTTAATTCACCCAGAGCAAGATAACTTTTCGATTTCGTTTCATCCAAGTTATCTGGCAAGGAATTGAAAAGACACAAATCTACATTATTTTTAACCAGTGGAACGGTTAGGTTGTAGATCAACGTACGATGTTTGTTTCCATTTTTCCAATATAGACCGCGTAGAGAAGATTCGATTTCGAGGTCGTCGCCATTTTCAAACCAATTGCGACTCTTGTTATCCTGCCATTGATATTGAATGCCAGCGATTTTCAGCGTTGAAAGAATCGCCCTTGTGAGTTTCCTTTGTGCTAGGATGCCGCCAATATTCCTCATCGAACCGCCAAGTGTATCGCCGCGTATCAAAAGGAAACGAAAGACAAGCTCCTCAACAAATTTTGCTCCCGCTGGTTCAAGAAAGTTTTTGATGAGTTCTTTTACAGCGGTTACTTTATCTTCAGGCCGCAGATGAATAACGGATTTATCTGAAAGTCCCGCCGCAGTTAACAGCGCGCTTTCAATGCCTTTGATCTTTAATAGATCATTTGGATTTCTCGCTTGTAATGCCGCTTCTTGTAAAGCTCTTGCTTCCGCTACAAATGGTGTTGCCCGGTTGTTCTTTTCAAGGGCTTGAGTAACAAAACCAGCTCGTGTAGCTTCATAAGTAGTTTCAAGGTTCTCGCTTGAATTCAAATGACGAAGATAAGGCGGCTTGACAGGCATTAGACTTTCCTCCAAATATAGATGCATTTGCGTAATTCATCTCTGCCATGTTCTCCCATTTGCTGACTGCTGTTCCCTTTACCGCTTGGAAGAACGAGAATGTTCTCAACGCGAAAACCAAGTCGCTCGGCAATGGCTGAAAGAATCATATCAACAGAAATGCTTGCTCCAGCATAACGCACGTTGTCGTTAACCATGATGAGCGGCGCATTCGTTTTTATCACGCGGGCGCACTCGAAAATAATACAGGCCATTTCGTAGAAATAACCGCGAACCATGCGTGGAATGCCATTATTGTTTAATAAACCATTTGCTTTCTGATTTTCCAAATATTTGAGAATTGCCTGCAAAAGTTCTTGCTGGTCAGCAGCAATAATAGCATTTGACCATTTGGGATTGATTTTCAGTAAATCCTTTGCTCGATTTTCAACAGTGCAACTCAACATTTCTTGGCGTAAACCAACCAGCCCTTTTTCGTTTATGTTGAGCAGTGCAAGCTCGAGGGCATAGGTACGCGTGTAGTCGTAGCGATTGCAATAAGGTGGCGAAGTAATTATTGCATCATAAACACTTTTAGGGAGTTGCGGCATTATTTCGAGCGATGATCCGGTCAGGAGATTGATCTTCCCCTGGAGAATTGGCCTAGGGAATAAACTTCTTTGAACAGGTTCCGTTGGGCGCAAGTCAACAAGAATTTCATTGATCTTTTCCGAGATGGCAGATTCAAAATCTGCGATTACGCCTTTATCAAATGGTTTCTTTCCCTGTTTTCTTCCTGAGCGATAATCCCATCGCAAATATTGACCGTCTTTGCGAGTGTAGCTGGATATTTCAAGAACGCATAAAAGCGCAAAATGCAAAACAGTCTTTACACGAGGATTTTCTTTTTCACTGGCTGCAAGAAACCTTTCAATAGCATCTTTAGTATTTTCGGGGTAAGCGCCTTTAGTAATCCTTAATTCGTTTAACGGAACTTTTTCTTCTACACCTTTCCAAGGATTAAGCTTAGCCCAACGCTGAAGTTCATCAAAATCACTCGCAGTGAATTCTTTTTCAACTAACTGCTTGGTAGTAATGATTTGCTGACCGATGGGAAGTAATTCAATACCATCAGAATCTAACCCTAATTTGCTCGCGGCAAACAAGGCCGTCCCGCTTCCTGCAAACGGGTCTAAGATTTTTCCTGACGAAACGCCATACTTTTCGAAAAGATGCTCAATGAGTGATGCAGAAAATCCCTCTTTGTACTTATACCAACGATAAATAGGGCGATTCTTGTTCGCCCGAAAACTGACTAGAGAACGGGTGAGCGAAGGTTGAACATATAACTTGGGCTTGAAATATCGTTCAAGTTCTTTATCCAGCTTTTCTATTTCATCCAACCCAATGGAAGGAAATGCTCGTAATTGTAGTTCTAGGGATAAGTTGGTAGCCACGATAACATTTTACAACAAATCTACCATTTCTCCCAATGCGCAATTTTATTCAATAATCTTCTTCCAATTTACTTCCTCCCAAAATCCGCGGGGTTCTCGCGAAGGTGGGTGTTTATTTGACTTTGAGCTTTCTTCTTACAAACGCGCGTACCCTTGTTGCTGCTTTGAATGCTTCCTCAGCAGTCTCCGCTTTAACGATTGCGCCCGGATATCGGGCACATCCCCGGAACGAAGAAGGATGTCTGCACTATAAAAGTCATTATCGGCTTTCGTTACCCATTCACCGGTCACTTCGTTCATAGAGAACTCTCCCCTTCTCCGTGATGTCAACCAAAAACCAGTCGCCAAGTTTCTTCCGTCTTTCGATCACTTTTCGCGAGCGAACAATAACGTCCAAGCCAAAATTCAACAATGGCAGCGACTCTCTGATTTCAAGTGACTTCTCGAATTCTTTTTCCTTTGGCGTGTCCATTACCACCAGCAAATCCACATCGCTCCACTCATTCGGCCTGCCATACGCGTGGGAACCGAATAGGATGACCTGATCAGGATTAAATTTCTCCGCAATATATTTCGCGAGCGCGCGGATTGCTCTCATGGGAATGCGCTTGCGCTTGTTGGGCGGAGGAACCTGTAAAACAGCCGGTGTTGTCATGTTTGGATTATAGGACAACCGTTTACTTCCTCCCAAAATCTGCGGGGTTTTCGCCCCAAGCTTGCGTGTCCCATTTCAAAACCTTGAATGTTTTTGACGAATGAAGGTTTTCTTCCGCACGCGCGATCAAATCGAATAACAATTTATTGGATGGCAAACGCTCAAGTTTGGTATTGCACTTTTTCGCTTTGATCCACGCAATGGCATTTTCCGAATCAGAATAAACCGGCCAATCGAGTTTATTTTTTGAAAGCCAGCCAAAAGCCAGAACGATGGCGAGAAATTCGCCGATGTTATTCGTCCCATCGGCAAAAGGACCGGCGTGAAAGATCTGCTCGCCGCTTTCGGTCTTGACGCCGCGATATTCGAGGCGGCCGGGCGAACCATCACAGGCCGCGTCCACGCACAGGCTGGGAAGGATCGGCGGATTCGGGGCGAAGAGCCATTTTTGAGTCGAAGCCGGTTTGCCCTTGTAATCCGCATACGACGCGGCGAAAGCGCGTTCGGCCTCGGCGCGCGAATCAAAAGCTTTGAATTGCGCGTCCGTAAAGCCCTTGACCTGCGCTTCGCATTCAGACCATGATGGAAAGAATCCGGTTTTGCGTCCCTTCCACACAACGTAAAACTTTTGTTTTGACATCTTTAATCGGGCGAACCATCCGCCCCTACTCTTCCGCCCAACCGTGTTCCTCGACCGCTTCGAAAATATCCGTGGCAGAGATCATCCCAACCAAAATTCCATGCACATCCGCCACCGGCATGTGATGAAAATGATTCTTTTGCATGATGATCGAACATTCCTTCAACGTCCAATCGGGGTTGGCGGTGATGATCGGCCCAGACATGATCTCGCGCACGGCCGTTTCCACCGGGCTGCGATCCGCGGCCACGATCTTGTCGCGGATGTCGGTGGTGGTGACAATCCCATACGCTGGATTCTTGTCGGAAATATCCACGACCACGCTGTGAATATTGCGGCGGCGCATCAGCGTCATGGTGTGCGAGACGCTCGAATCAGCATCCACGACAACCACCGGACTGCTCATCCAGTCGCGTACAGTGTTTGGCATAAGTTCTCTCCTCTGGCAATAGATCGAGTTCGTCCAATTATATGGTAATTTCATCAGGGCAGGACATTCACCGGGAGCTCGTCCCAGGTTGAGCCGCCGTCCATTGTTCGATAAAGATGGCTGGTGTCTTTATCGGAAATAATTGCCCAGCCGTGTGACACATCAACGAAAGCCAGTTGCGTCAGGTAGCGATCCGTTCCTTCGCGGCCAAAATCAATGCCGGGTGTGATCGTTAGCCAGCCCAACGCGCCGTCATGCGTCACACACAGATTCGATCCGCATGGCACAAACCAATCCTTCACGGAAACGATGTCCAATTGCGGATGATACGCATCCACATCCCGAACGAGGGCCGGCCTCATGAACCACGTCAAGCCGCCATCGCTGGTGGCGTAAACAAAAAGCACGCTGAAGTCAAAGGTACTACCATCCGCATTTTGTTTCATTGTGACAGCCGGCAGCAGGCCGTTCATGCGGTCAAAAAAGATTGGTGACCCGGGTTCCACCAAACCCGTGGAAAGTTTATTGGATGGCAGAGGCAGATTGAGATCCTGCCAGGTCCTTCCCAAGTTCATCGTTATCGAAAAACGAAGCGCACCACCGGGCGCGGTGGCTAAATCGCCGAAGGTGGTAACAACTCTCGACGGCGGATAAAAATTCAACGCGTCTCCGCAGATGTTACAGAGATGAATCGTCCCGGCAGGCAGGTTTGCCTCGGGATGTTCCGGGTTGATGACAAGCGGCTTCCACGATTTGCCGCCATCCATCGTTTCGAAAACGCGCAGCAAAGCGTTTCCCGCGCCGATGTCCGCCGTCTCTGCCCAGCCGTAAGTCTGATTCAAAAAATGATAATTCGCATCCGGGCCGACGATTTGATCGAACACCGTCCACGATTTGCCGCCATCGGTCGTATGGATCAAACCGGCCGAGTTCGTATTCGCATCAAACGTGGACAACCAGGCGGTTTGCGCGTCAAGGAAAAAACTTCTGCCTCGGCTATATGGAAAAGCGCGCGGCGAAAGATCAGACCAGGTCTGCCCGCCATCCGTGGTTCGCAGCAAATGATCCCGGCTGCCGTCATTGACTCCCGCCCAGGCCCAGCCGCTATTGGCGTCGAACATGTGAATTTCAGAAATGGAATATACCCGGCCGGGCAGTGAAGTGGGCGACTCGGTCGAAGGACTGGAATTGGCTGGAGCTGACGTTTCGATGCTTGGCGTGGGTGCGGCGGCGGGCACACTTTGTGATGGCGCTGTTAAAGGAAGCAGCGATCCGCAGGCCGGGAGACTCGACAAAAGCAGCAACACGATCCATGCAGGAAGTTTGTTTCTCACATCGCCTCTGATAAATTCTAACTCAAGTCGGTCCTTGCCGTAACCAAGAATAACGGGACTCACAGGGAATCGTTTGCAATAAAAAATCACGGATTGACCCCGCCGATTGCTCCCAGGTTGGGAATCGCTCGAATCGCCTGCGCGCGCCGAGCGAGAGATGCGTGAGCAATCCGCGGTTCGACGCAAGCTCCTGTAAATGTTTTGCCAGCGTTTTCGAATCGCCGGGATTGATCAGGAATCCATTTTCGCCATCTGTAATCAGTTGGGGAATCGCACCTGCTGCCGTGCCAATGGCAGGTAAACCGAAAGCCATCGCTTCAAGAAACGCAATCCCAAAGCCTTCGTAAAATGACGGAATAACCAGAACCTGCGCCCGCTGAACTTTTTCGACAAGCGCTTCGCCATCGAGAATGCCATGAAAATGGACGGTGGACCGTAGACCGTGGACAATAACAAATTGCTCCATCTCGTCGGCATATTTTGAATCAACGGTCGTCGAACCAACTACATCAACGCTAACTGCTGACTGCGGAAAACTGATTGCTTCAAGCAATACATGCAGCCCTTTGAGTGGCGTGACATTGGCGAGGAACAACAAACGCAAAGGTCCGGGTTCGGTTGCCCGTTGGCGAATCCGCTCCGGCGTCAACGCGCCGAGGCGGTCGCCGCCGGGCGTGGCAATGACATGCGGTTTGTCATCCGCTGTCAGCGCATGGACCGTGTCGCGCGTTGTGTTGGAGTTGAAGATGAAACCGTCTACCGACTTGAAATATCGTTTTTCGATTTGACGATAAACGGCATTTTGCCACGCGGGTCTTTTTTCGGACGAATGCAGGTTGTGGACAATACTTATAACCGGGCAAGGATGGGGCTGCGAATTGGCGGCAAGCAAAGACGGATGGTTAAGTTCATCTTCGATCAATACATCGAAACCGGATGGAAGCCGGAAACGAAAATTGTCCATGAGGTGGGAAACGTAATTTCGCCAGGGCAAAGGAATGATCTCGACGGTGTCGCCCTGCCCGCGAAGATATTCGACCAGTTTGCGGTCGTAAAGATAGCCGCCGCTCATCGTGTCCAATGAGCCGTAAACAATCAAGCCGATTTTCATCGAGTTGAAAAGTTTGAAGGTTGGAAAGTCAGAACGTTGAAAAGTTAGAAAGCTTGCAAACCTGCTAACCTTCCAACCTTTGAACTGTGTAAGCTGCCCATGCGAAATCGTTTTCCCACAAGACCACACGCAGAGTCGAAATGTTTTCGGCTTGGATGCGCTCGCTCAAAGAGGTTGCCAAAATGCGCGCGAAATGTTCAAGCGATGGATTCAAACCTTTGAATTCCTCCAGTTCGTTCAGCATGTTTTCTTTGTAATGATGAACGACTTCGTCCAAATGTTTTTCGACCTCTACAATGTCAACGAGATAGCCGTGCTGGTCAAGTTCTTTGCCTTCGAGTTGTAATTCGAGCACATAATGATGCGAGTGGGGAAGATTTTCCAATCCCCAATCGCCGCCGATCAAAAAATGGCGGGCAATGAAATCACGTCGAACGGCGAGTGTGTACATAGAAGTGTTCCAGTGTCAGGTGTCAAGTGCCAGGTGTCAGGTAGCAAGCGTCAGGTTTGGTGATCGAAGATGACTTGGATTGCGTCTTCGGGAGAGCGATCTAGAAGTTGATAGGCTCGCGTGGCTTGATTTATGTTGAAACGATGTGTGATCCATTTCTCCGGCCTAGTTCGTTTGAGCGCGTTCCAGGCCGTTTCAAACCTGCGGGCTTTGTCCCAGCGCCCGGACAGTTCCGGCGCGATGGTGCTGACTTGCGAGGAGATTAGTCTGATGCGCGAACGATGAAATGCGCCGCCCAAATTCAATGCCGTGCGTTTCTCTCCGTACCACGAGCCGATGACGATTCGCCCGCTGAAGGTTGTGAGGACGATGGCATCGTCCAACGCGGAGGGCGAGCCGGAGAGTTCGAAGGTCAGGTCCGCACCGTTTTTCAAATACGCGCTGGCTTGATCGCGGAAGTCATTTGCCGCGGGATCGAGTGAATTGGATACGCCGAGCGCAAATGACGCTACGCGACGCAGCTCGTAACAATCCGCAGTGACAAGCGTTTCTATTGGAAATTCGCGGAGCAGGGCAGTTGTCAAAAGCCCGATGACGCCCTGACCAAAGACCATTACGCGTTCGCCGAAAATCGGCGCGGCATCCTGGACCAAGTTGACAGCCGTTTCCATGTTGGGAAGGAAACACGCCGATTCACAGGAAATGGATTCAGGGATTGGAAGCAAACAATCGGTCGTTGTGATGAAGTGGGATGTGTGCGGTTGAAAAGAAAAGATAAGCCTGTCTTTCCAACTTTTATCAATCGCCCTCCCAACATCAATCACTTTTCCGACAACTGCATAGCCATACGCCAGCGGGTACTTGAAGTCGCCGCGCAAGGCTGAGATAACGGAATCCGTTTCAACGTCACGCGGGAAGCGGCCCTGGTAGATCAGCATCTCGGTCCCCGCGCTGATCGCGGAACAAATCGTCTCGACCAGGACTTCGTCCGCGCCGAGAGACGGCAGAGACTCCTCGCGAAGTTCCACTTGTCCCGGCGATGTAAAGTATATGGTTTTTCGTTTCACGTTTTTATTTTATCCCCGGCCTTCGTTTTTCTTTATGGCTTTTCCTGCCACAACAAAACGAGCAGAATGACTTCGATGACTTTGGCCGGGACGCCGTAAAGTGAATCGTGGCTGAAGAACGGTACGCCTTGCGCGATCACATTCAGGCCGACCCAAATGACAAGCCAGGCGATGATCGTGATGATGATGTAAACGAACAACACCCACCAAACCAATTTATGCCTTTGTTGAAAAAATGGGATGGGCAGAAAGAACGCACCGAGCAGCCCCAAATATCCAAGCCCGTTCAATGTAAACAGTGGATCAGGACCGCCCGGAAAAAGTATTTTGTCGAATGCCGCGCCCAAATGCAATAGCGCGGTTGCGAGTACGCCGATAAGGATCACGATTTGTTTCCCGGTAAGATTTTTCATAAGATCTCCTTTTCAACAATACGGCTAAAGAACGAGAAACGGATTGCTTATTTTACCTGCCAATCCTGTGACCTGCCAGAATCAATCCCAGGCCGCCGATGAGCAAGTCGCGGCCGCGCATCAACAACACAACGCTGATCGCAACCGGCGCGGCATAACCAAAAAATCCAAGTGCGAAAACCTGGCTGGCCTCCAGCGCGCCGAGTCCGCCGGGCAATGGCACGAGGAATGAAAGCCAGCCTGCCGTCCATGCCGCGGCGGTTTGCCAAAAGCGCAGGCCGACTTGCATCGAGACTGTGATTACGGCGTACTCGCCGACCATCCCGACCGCGGCAAGCAGCGAGACAAAAATCGCGGCGAGCAATGCGCGCGGATGACGCTGGCAAAATCGTCCGGCTAAACGTTCGGAGGCGCGAATGAAGCGGGTGATTTTTGAATCCTGTGGGACGGCTGGCAGCGCGCGTAAAAATGCGGACACTGGATATACTTTTTTATAGAGCAGGAGGATATGTATCAACGGCCACGCTACCAGTGCTGCCAGCCCGATCAGACTCATGAGAGGCGGGTCGCCGTTTCTCGAGAGAATCCCGGCGTGGACGATTGCCGTTAAACCGAAGGCCAGCAAAGCAAAGTTGGCGAGGAACTCGAGCAGTTTGTCCATCACGACGGTGGACGCGGCGCGCGTATACGTCAGCCCATGATTGCGCTGAAGATACAGGATTTGCAGCGGCTCGCCCCCGACCTGCGGACCGATCGTGAAGTAGCTGACTCCAAATACGGAAATGCGAACAGGGATCAATGGAAAATATTTTACATGCTTGTTATCTGCATTGACGATGAACCACCAGCGTGCGGTAGTACACATGTAAATCAAGAGGTCCATGCTGAGGATGACGATGATCTGCCAGAGTTGAACTCGTTGGATGACCGCCCAGATTTCAAGCAGCGGCGCGTTGCGAAGGGCGGAATAAAGGAGGGCGATAAGCAGAAGAACTCCGATAAAACGCAATGCCCTATCCCTTATCCCATTGAAGCGAGGGGAGAAGGGAAATGGGATAAGGGAGTCTTGCTTTCGATGCCGCTTCACAATGCGCTTGTCCCTGCCCCGGTTGGCGGATTCTCGATCAATCGTTTCATTTCCTTCAATACGGCTTGATGAACGACCTGCGTTTCCGTCGTGCCAAGTTCCTGGACAGTAATTGGTTTTCCGATTTGAATTTGAACCGTAACAGGTTTAATACCGGATAAGATTTGCACGATAAGCTGCAATGCTGAGGCGAGCAACTCGCGTTCGTCGCGCGTGCGTTTGATTTGGACGATGGGCAGGCGCGCGGTTCTTTTCCACACTACATTGCGGACGACGATTGGCAGGACCGATGTTTCGGACGCGAGGCGAAGAAAAACACCAGCACTGTCGGTCCACACGTGTAAAGATTCGAGCGCGCCACCATAAACATCGGGATCAGGTTCAGTGTGACCTGCAGGAAAAGTCAGGATCGCTCCGCCATTCCGCAAATGCGCGCTGACATGTCGAACCAGCGCGACGCGTTCGGCTGCATCATCGGTTACATAAAAGAGTCGTTCACTTAAGTTGGGGAGCGATGAAAGAAATGGTCGATTCAATGCGATGGCACGTAAATCGTCGCGGCGCAGCGCGCAGAACAGCGCCAGTGTGTCAGTCATACCGGGATGATTGGATAAAGCCAATAGGGGACCGGCCGGCAGCCGGTCCGCGCCAAAGACCCGCACATCGCGGACGTAGTGCCGGGTTGCGCTGCGTGATGCATAAGCCAATCCGCCCGCGCCGATCATCGCATCGAAGTCAATGATTTGACTTGCAAACTTGCGCGCCGCGTTGCGAGATAAGAATCTCGTTGCGTTCGCAAGCCGATGACGATTCTGAACCCCCAGAGCGTTGACGAGATCATCGAGATTGATTTGTGTCAGCGCGTCGATGGCGGCCGGCATCTACTCGGGTTCCATCGAGAACTCTAATGGATAGCCCGAAAGCCGCGCCGCAAAATGTGCTTCGTTGATTCGCCGCTGTGCTTCGGGCTTGGGCAGAGTCTGAACGTAGGCATTGCCGTTGACGTGCGCGGTGTACATGATGTGGGCCGCGTTGGCGGTGGGAAGCAAAAAGATCGTGATCAGAATGTGGATGACGAAATCCATCGGCGTGACATCGTCGTTGTGGATAATGACTCGGTAAAGCGGCCCCTCTTCGGTTTGTTCCTGCTCATCGGGATGGATTTTTGGAACGGGCAGAGTTTTGGATGGCATGAGGAGATTATAAGCCCGCCGCCCACCCCACCCGTCACTGCGTGACTGCCGCGCGATCCCCAAATTCCCGGGAAATTTGGGGGGCAAGGATAGGCAAGTCAATTCAACTGTTTCATCTCTTCCTCGGTCAGGACAATATCGGCTGAATCGAGATTTTCCTTTTGATGTTTCGCATCGAATGACATCGGGATCGCGATGACACATGACTGATTGATTAACCATGCCAACGCGATTTGAAACGGCGACACATCATGCGCGCCCGCGATGGACTGCAAAGCTTTGCCAATGTTCAAGTGTCCCACGTCAACGGGAGAATAAGCGGTCAGAAGGATTCTGTTTTTCTGGCAATATTCGAGCATACCGTTCTTCACATACGAGCGATCCGACAAGCTGTATGGAACCTGATTCGTGATGATCGGCGTCTGCGATAATCCCTGCGCTTCCTTGAGAAGTTTGAGCTTGAAGTTGCTCACGCCGAGATGCTTCACCTTTCCGTCCCGGACAAGTTTATTGAGCGCGCGAAAAGTATCGGGAAGATTCATCCCGACCATCGGCCAGTGGATGAGATAAAGGTCAATATATTCCGTGCCGAGTCGGCGCAGGCTGGCTTCACAGGATCGCAGCACGTCGCTGTAATGCAGATTGGACGGCTTGACCTTGGAGGTGATAAGCAGCCCTTCCCGCTTCTTCCCGGACTCGCGAACGGCGCGGCCGATCAATTCTTCCGCGTGGCCGTCAGCGTACATCTCTGCCGTGTCGAAGTGGGTATAGCCCAAGTCGAGGGCGGAACGTAATGCAGACAACGATTTGGCATCGCGCGAACGGTCGGCATACGTCCCGCCGCCGATGCTCCACGTGCCGAATCCGATTTTGGGAAGTGTGATGAGGTCGCGAAGGGTTTCGTATTTCATGTCAATAAGGGAAAAGGGAGAGGGGATAAGGAATTTTATCGCAGTGCGTTGAGTTGTTCCATCTCGGATGGAGTCAACTGAATATCCGCCGCGTCGAGATTTTCCCTTTGATGTGTCGGATCGAAGGACATGGGGATGGCAATCACGCGCGGCTGGTTGACCAGCCATGCCAGCGCGATTTGATGAAGAGTCGCATGATGCGCTTCCGCAATAGATTGAAGAGTTTGATTCGCCGCGATCCATCCGTGGCTGATGGGCGTATACGCCGTGACGAGAATATTATTTTGCTGGCAATATTCGAGAAGTCCGTTCTTTGCATACGGACGACGCGTGAGGCTGTACGGAACTTGGTCGGCGAGAATCGGTGTTTCGGAAAGCAACTGCGCTGCTTTAAGCAATTTCACATTGAAGTTGCTGACGCCGATGTGTTTGATTTTTCCTTCTTTGGCAAGTTGATTAAGCGCTCTGAACGTTTCCTTGAGCGGCACAAACGGATTGGGCCAATGGATCAGATACGAATCGATATAATCCGTTTGCAGTCGGCGCAGGCTGTTCTCGCAGGCGCGCAAAACCTTTTTATAAGTGAGCCGCGTCGGCCAGACTTTGGTTGTGATGAAAAGGCTCGCGCGCTTCGTGTTTGCTTCGCGAGCCGCGCGTCCAATCAGTTCTTCAGCATGGCCGAAGGAATAAAAGTCCGCCGTGTCGAAATGGGTGTAGCCCAGTTCAAACGCGGAACGCAACGCCGAAAGATAAAATGAGTCGCGTGAACGACTCGCAAAAAGCCTGCCGCCAAGCTGCGCGGTGCCAAATCCGATTTTGGGAATGCGAAGGTTGTTGATGGTTTCGTATTTCATATTGGAAATTATACATTTTAAACTTTCTTCATAACAACATCATAACTCAAGGGCCGGTCTATTGTTTTCTCGACTCTCCAGCCTGTTTGAATCGTAAGCGCAGTAAATGCTTCCAGCCCGCGGAATTGAAGTGCCGCGCGGCTGCCCACGCCAGCCCCATTCGCGATGCGGCCTAAATCGTCAGCGCGTGTAACTGAACCAGCAATGATCGCATCGGCTGGCGCGGTTTCATTTAGCGTTCGAAGGTTGCCGGTAATATCTTCGTCGGAACCATATTCAAACAATGCACCTTCGGATGAAGCTGCCATTACACAATTGGTATCGAATGATTTCAGCAGATTGCGTAATGGTGCTTGATCTGACCAATTATAAGAAATATGCTGAAAACTGATTTGCAATCTGTGCAATGGAGAATTCCCGGCAAGCAATGAGGCGAGAGCGCGTGAACCGAAATTCGCGCCAGCAGTATCGAGGTCAAGACTGTGGATGAAAATTTGTCGGTTGGCCAGCAGATCGGGCTGTGCTTTGCGAATCAGAATCAACGCGTTCAAGCTGTCCATCGCCGAGCCGCCTCCGATGTTCAAAAGGTGAAGCGCTGCTTCTCGCCGCGCATTCAATGGCTCGATCAGCGCGTCGGCAAGAAGCTGGGCAATGTCTTGAAGTCGTAGGCGCATGTATACGCTGGCGGAGGAACCAGCAATCCTGCGATCAATGTCACCGAAAAAATCCTTGTTTAAGTTGTCGGCTCCAAGTTTCATCATGTATGTATTCATGCCGCTCATATACGTTCCATCTGCGCCCATGAGTCCGCGCATGATAACGGAACGTCTGCGCATGAAGCGGAATATCAGATTGCGGAGAAACGCCGGAACTTTCTCCGGGTTCTTGACATCCCGAAGGTATTGTTGAAGAAGTGCGTCCAATCCGCTTTCATCGAGCGAGATTTGAAAGGCTGGATGCGTAACGTCAATGACCGGCAATTCGATGCCATCATCGGTCACTGCATAACAAATATTTGGCTTCTTGTCCTTCTCGGGGATTCTGGGTTGCATAAACGCTCCTAAAGTTTGACTTTTCCTAGGGTGATCGGAAAAGATTCTATATCACGTTTTGAAGAACGCCGTCAAGCGCTTCTACTCTTGACAATTCCTCTTTATTCATTTTTTAAGGCCCGCCTTTGAAGCGGGCTTCATGATTGTTTGACTTTTTTCAACTTATAAATTCAGGGTACGTTTTGACGATCTCGCCGTATTCTTTGGCTGCCGCGTCCCAGCTACGGACGCCGGTGGTGATCTCCAAATCGAGCTTGAGCAATTCGCCCACGCATTGATTGCCCTGTGTGAGCCGGTCACCGAATTGCTTCTTGAACATACTGCTGATCGTCGCGATAAATCCAAACACCGCGACGAGCGCACAGGCCAGTTTCCAGCCGCCATCATCTACTTGTGCTGCGGCTTGCGGGAACATTTGATTTCCACCAATCACAGTGGCAAGCGCCGCCAGCAGGGTCGCGGCGGCAGGCGAAACGACATTTGCCGTGAAGAGCTGCGAATCTCTTCGACGAAGCGCGTCCGTTTTTTGTTTGGCAGTGTTCAAGCTGGCTTTGACTGATCCCGCGAGCGCGGCATGATCCACGGGATGATGCGCCGCGTTTTTATCCGTTCTTGTTGATTTATCGTCAGCCATAAACACCTCCGATTGATTTTCAAAATGTCATTGCGAGTGGCGCAGGGCGCCGCGTGGCAATTTCCTATTTGAAGGTTACCTGAGATTGCCGCGCTCCCTTTGGTCGCTCGCAATGACATGCCATAGCGGAAAATTTTGCCAACTATACATCAAGTTTCCAGACACGGCAACATAAAAGCCCGCCTCCTTGTGGAAACGGGCCTGGTCTCGGGTTTCGATATGTGGCTCCTGAGGCGCCACTACTCGACCACCAAACGTCTTACTGCTTACTGAACACTGCCTGCTGATTACTGCGCTTCGCCGCTTCAAATCCGCTCTTGAGCGCTTCGTAATTTTTGGGCAGCAGGTTTTTATGACGCTCCGGCAAATGCGCGGCAAGCGCCCTTTCGACATCCTGGATGCTCAACTCAGGCAAAGCCGTCAACAGCGCGCCGACCGCGACCATGTTCGTCAGCCGTTTGTCGCCGATCTCCTCGGCGATCTCGTTGCATGGCACAAGCAGGACGTTGATATCGTCGCGCTTGGCGCCGCGGTCTACCATGGATTGGTTCACGACCAGCGTCCCGCCTTTTTGAAGCAGGCCCTCATATTTGTCGAACGACGGCAGGTTTAGCGCGATGGCCAGCGGCGGATTTTTTACTAACGGTGAACCGATCTCATCGTCCGCTATGACGACCGTGCAGTTGGCCGTCCCGCCTCGCATTTCCGGACCGTAAGACGGAAACCACGTAACTTCTTTGCCCGCGTCCATGGCGGCGTATGCCACCACCTGTCCGCCGAAAAGCACGCCCTGTCCGCCAAAACCAGCGATGATGATTTCTTTTTGCATAAGTCGCTTCGCTCCTAATCATGGTTGATGGAGAATGGTTAATGGTTAATGGAACATGGTTAATGGTGTAATGAAAACCATGATCCATCAACCATGATCCATTAACCATCACTATACTTTCAATTGTGCCACGCCTTGACTGATCTTGTAATCGCCCAGCGGGAAATACGAAACCATTTTGTCTTCCACGAACTTGAGCGATTCGACCGGCGTCATGCCCCAGTTGGTTGGACATGTGGAAAGCAATTCGACAAGCGAGAAGCCAAGACCGCGCAGCTGCGTTTCAAACGCGAGGCGGATGGCCTTCTTCGCCAGGCGGATGTTCTTCGGGTCATGCAATGACCGTCGAACCACGTAGCCCGCGCCGTCGAGCGTTGCCAGCATCTCGGACATGCGGATCGGATAGCCCTGTGTTTCCACGTCGCGCCCGTTTGGCGAGGAGGTCGTCTTCATGCCGGGCAGGGTGGTCGGGGCCATTTGTCCGCCCGTCATGCCGTAGTTGGCGTTGTTGATGAAGATCACGGTGATGTTTTCTCCGCGCGCCGCGGCATGTGTGATCTCGCCCATGCCGATCGAAGCCA
Source organism: Chloroflexota bacterium (assembly GCA_021787595.1). Taxonomy (GTDB): domain Bacteria; phylum Chloroflexota; class Anaerolineae; order Anaerolineales; family Villigracilaceae; genus Fen-1038. Next base: position 119,288 of record JAJYLQ010000003.1, read on the forward strand.
GGTCGCCGTCGCCTTGATAAGTGAAGACCACGCGGTCGGGGAGAACACGCTTGATGCCGGTAGCCATGGCCGGGGCGCGTCCATGCGGCGCTTCGACAAAGTCCGTATCGAAATAGTTGTACGCGAAGACCGCGCATCCCACCGGCGCGACACCGATCGTCTTTTCGAGTACGCCCATTTCCTCCAGCACCTCGGCAACCAGCCGATGCGCCACACCATGTGTGCATCCGGGGCAATAATGTGTCGGTGTGTCGGTGAAACCTTCAGGCCGTTCGTAAACCAGATTATTTGCAGTTGTTACCATAGAACCTCTTGTTGTTCATGTCGTTGCGAGTCTTCGAGAAGCAACCTCCCCATTTATTCGGAGGTCGCTTCGGGCAAAAAGTTGCCCTCGCAATAACGTCACTTCATCGCCATCATGCGTTCGAACCACGCATCACGCGGATTGGCTTCGAGGCTCAACCTGCTGGATGCGACGCGCTTGATCTCGGCCAGTACTTCATCGGGGAATGGCACCACACCGCCGGGCCGCCCATAAAACTCGACGGGCGCGCGTCCCTTCACGGATAGGCGAACGTCTTCCAGCATTTGGCCGGTATTCATTTCGACAACGAGGAATCCCTGAATGCGTTTTACAAGTTCATCAACGACCTTGTGCGGGAACGGGCTGACCGTGACGGGACGCAGCAACCCGACCTTGATGCCTTGTTCGCGTGCAGCCCGCACCGCGGACAAAGACACGCGCCCCGCGGTGCCGAAACCGATCACTACAAATTCGGCATCGTCGAGGAAATATTCCTTATAGCGGACCTCGTTAGCCTGGACCTGCTGCAAGCGTTCGAGCAGGCGCAGGTTGGTTTTCTCTTCCTCGTACGGATCGAGATAAATGGATGTCAAAACGTGCCGCTCACGTTTACCCATCCTGCCATTGGTTGCCCAATCCCAATCCTTGCGCTGAACGGGCCTCATTTCAGGCATATTGATGGGTTCCATCATTTGGCCGATGGAGCCGTCCATGATCATCATGCAGATGGAGCGGTATTTCTCGGCCAGATCGAACGAGAGCGCCATCAGGTCCACGGCCTCCTGTACCGAGGCCGGAGCCAGCACAATTGGATAATAATCACCGTGACCGCCGCCGTGCACAGCCTGGTTGTAATCTGACTGCGAGGGCGCGATGTTGCCGAGGCCGGGGCCGCCGCGCATCACATTGACCAGCACCGCGGGGATTTCCGTCCCCGCAATGTATGAAAGCCCCTCCATCATCAGGCTCACGCCCGGGCTGGAGGATGTGGACATCACGCGCACGCCCGCGCACGCCGCGCCGTAGACCATGTTGATCGCGCCGAGTTCGCTTTCGGCCTGCACGAACGTCCGTCCGAGTTCAGGCATTCGCCGCGATAAATACTCCAAGACTTCAGTTTGGGGGGTGATCGGGTAACCGAAATATGCCTCAAGTCCCGCGCGAACGGCGGCTTCCGCGATGGCTTGATTGCCTTCCCACATTTCACGTGTCATAAGTTATTCTCCGCCCTCACCCAACCCCTCTCCCAATTTTGGGAAAAGCAAGGAGTGAGGGTAAAAATCTATGCCGTTGCCGGCACTGCCTTCCTCGAAATTTCGCGATAAACCGTTATAGCTGCATCCGGACAGACAATGGCACAGATAGCACACCCCGTGCATCCGTCCTTGAACGTGTGCGCGGGGTGGTAGCCTGTCGGTGTGAGATGCGACATGTCCAGCTCCATCACCTGGGGCGGACAGGCGTTAATACATAGTTCGCAGCCTTTACAATATTTCTCGTTGACCTCGATCCAACCTTTTGCTGCTGGCATTCAGCCTCCTTATCTGAGAAGTTGGAGATTATTTAGCAAAATACCTTGCCAGCCTGATTATGTCGGTTTCGGCCATGAGCGAACAGTGCCATGCGTCATGGTTCGGTTGTACAAAATATCATATCTCCAAAGAAGCGCAAAAAAGCAATTCTTCTCATGCTTCTGTAGATTCTTTTGGTTACAAATGTCTTAACCCTCGAGGTGGTAAAATCGAATTGCTTGATTTAAACTTCGTCGAGGCAAAACCTAAATGTCGAAAAAGTGTTTCCTGACCTTTGCAATGGGGATTCTGCTTCTAAGTTCATGGGGATGCAGCGGAACAAATAATGCGAATGTATCGTATGTCACGCCAAACCCTTCCAAGCCCAATATTATTTTGATCCTCACGGATGACCAACCGCCCCAATCCGTCCAATATATGCCGACGGTGGGAAAAGAGCTGGTCGCGAAAGGTATCAACTTCACAAACGGATTTGTGACCACTCCGCTTTGCTGTCCAAGCCGGGCCAGCATACTAACCGGCTTGTACGCACACAACCATGGGGTTCTCACCGATACTCCTCCGCAGGGCGGCGCGCCAGCATTCAACGCTTCATCAACAATCGCGGTGTGGCTTAAGCAGGCCGGATACCGGACCGCCATGATTGGCAAGTATTTGAATGATTATGAACTGCTTACGCCGAAAGGAATTGTTCCTCCGGGGTGGGATGAATGGGATGCTTTCCTGGGACATGGTTCGAATAACGGGGGATATTATTATGGTTATTCCATGTCTGATAATGGCAAGAAGCTTCGCTACGGCACGGATACGAAAGATTACAGTGGAGATGTTTTGACGACCCAGGCCCTGAAGTTCATTCAGGATTCAGGGAATCGCCCATTTTTCCTGTACCTGGCCTTTTACAATCCGCACCAGACCTATCAAGCGGCCGACCGTTATAAAGATATGTTCAAAACCGATGCCACGTTCACGCCGTACCGCCCGCCGAACTTTCTCCCCACCGATCTAACCGGCAAGCCCACGTGGGTGCAGACATTCAGAGACCAGCTCGATCCAGCCTATCTCGACCACACGTATCAAAGAATCCTTCGCTCCGACATGTCAGTGGATGATGCCGTTGGACAGGTAACCGCTTTATTGGACAAACTCAACGAACGCAACCGGACCGCCATATTTTATTTGACCGACAATGGCGAGTCGCTGGGTGATAACGGAATCCTGGGGAAAGATTGTCCCTACGAGGCCTGCAGTCATGTACCATTTATTGTCTCATATCCCCCGCTGACAACCCAGGCGCGCACGGACGCTCATTTTGTTCTCAATATTGACCTGGCCCCAACATTTGCGGCACTGGGCGGCGCCGCCGTACCGGGAAAAGTAAACGGGGTCAGCTTACTGCCGCTCTTGACCGATCCAAATGCGCCCTGGCGCAATAGTTTCCTGATCGAGCATTGGCAGGATCTCTCGCCGGATAACCCCGAAGGGCCCACGTCCCGCATCCCGACATACTTTGCCATTCATACCGAACGATGGAAGTACATCGAATACGACAATGGCGACCGCGAACTTTATAACCTGCAAACCGATCCATACGAAATGCACAATCTTTTCGGCCAGCCGGGATATGACACCACTGTTGCAACGTTGTCGGCAGAGTTACATGCCCTCAAAAGCCAATGAACAAGAAAACGACCATCTTTCTGATTCTGCTTTTGTTGGGAACAGCCTACTTTGTGCTGTTCATTTTTCCCAATTCCACCGGCGCACGCGATCTGAATATGACTTACATTTTCAATTCAGATGAACCTGCGCAGTATCCGGCAGTGATACGAATGCTGACACCGGTCGCGAGTTTTTCTCAATCGCTCTATCGCCTTTTTGCATATCAAATTTACTTTTATGGTTTCCCATATTATTTTTATTCGGCAGTTCTCGTTCTATTGCCGGTGAAATTGATATTCGGGCTGGGAAATCTTTCTCTGAACATGCTGGTCCTGCGGCAATTCGTCAGCGTATTGCCGATGATCGCCGCGGTGTTGATCCTGGTTTACCTTCAAACGAAATTTGAGTCCTATCTTAAATCCATTCTCCTGTTCCTGCTTCTGCTCTTGATCCCGGAAATCGTCTCCAATGATCTGTGGTTTCATCCGGAGAGCCTTGTTTTCCTCTTTATCGTCCTTACCTTTTTCTTTCTCGTCCGCGACAACCTGAGATTTGGAAGGAACTTTTATCTTTCTGCGCTATTCTGCGGGCTTGCCGTCGCAACGAAACAGGTCGGCTTGTTCTTTTTTATCGCCATACCGCTCTACATCTTTTTGGGCTGGAGGCAGAAGAACATTGACACGCGCCGGTCAATATTTGTGGCAGCCGGCTTCGTGGCGATCATGGCAGCCACATTCGTACTGGCCAACCCATTCTTGTTTTGGGAATCGGAGAGAAGGCTTGCGCTTCAAACCCAGATCAATTTGCACCAGCACATGTCAACGGGATTCGTGGTGTTGTATCGGAATGGCCCGTTGGACTGGCTGCGCGTTGTTTCGGAACAATACAGCCTGCTTCCATTTCTCCTGCTTGCCGTGGCGGCCGCGGTCATCGGTTCGATCAGGGGCGAACGGCGACTCCTGAATCTCCTGATACTGGCCTGGGCGCTGCCTTTTTCCATCTATATTGCTGTTGCTTTATCAATCCATCCTGGGCACTTTCCTCTGCCCATTCTCATGCCGCTCTACTCCGCGCTTCCGGCCTACTTCATTGCGTTTGCGCCGACTCGCTTTGCGCGTCCCTTGGGAGATTATCTGAGAAAGTACGGCGTTAAACTTTTCTTATTTCTCGTTGGTGCCGTGATCGTCGGCTGGCAATTCCTTTACAGTCTCAACATAGATGTGCCTCGATATTTCAATACCCTCAACCGCGAGAAGGATAACGCCAGTTTGAATTTCTATGCCGCCCTCGAACAGAACGATCTGTCCCGCGTCGAACTGAGCCGGCCCCTCGTTGTGTTCCGTGATGTAGCCATGTATGTGCCGAATGCGGCAAACGATACGGTGTATTACCAGTGGGGAGTCTCCGGCTACAATTACATCCATAAAGTGAACGCAGACCTGCTGATGCTCAGCAAACAACACCTGCGCGACTACACACAGCCTGGTCAATTGGAAACGGCAGTGGATCCAAATTTCCCGGATGCCCGTCAGTTCTATCAGGATGCGCTGGCGGGAAAGGTACAGGGTTACACTTTGATCTATCAGGATGACTTCGGCATGGCTTATATAAGCACAGCGTTGTACGAAGAATTCTTGCAATCCCACTGATTTGGATGGTTTCGGAATGTCGGACTCGAAGGAAGCTGTCATTGTTGACGCGATTCGCACCCCGATCGGCGCATTAGGCGGGATTCTTGCGCCGGTCCGCCCGGACGATCTGGCGGCTCTCGTTATCAAGAGCGTGATCGAGCGCAGCAAGCTCAATCCGGCGCTCGTCGAGGAAGTTTATTTTGGATGCGCGAATCAAGCCGGCGAAGATAATCGCAACGTGGCGCGCATGGCTTTACTGCTGGCGGGATTTCCCGTCGAAGTCGCGGGCGTGACATTTAATCGCTTGTGCGCGTCGGGACTCAACGCCGTCAATCAGGCCGCGCGCGCCATCAAAGCGGGTGAAGGCGATGTGTTCATCGCGGGCGGAGTCGAATCGATGAGCCGCGCGCCGTATTCGGTCCCGAAAGCCGAAGCGGGCTTTTCGTTCGGCAATCTCACCGCGTGGGACACAGCTTTGGGCTGGCGTTACCCAAACCCGAAGATGAAAGAAAAATATGGAATCGATTCGATGGGCGAGACCGCGGAAAATATCGCCGCGGAGCGCCCGCACATCACGCGCGCGAAACAGGACGCGTTTGCCCTACGGAGTCATCAGCGTGCGATTGCCGCGATCGACTCCGGAAAGTTTGCCGAAGAAATTTTGCCCGTTCCCGTCCCGCAGAAAAAAGGCGAGCCGATTCTTGTAACGACCGACGAACGCCCGCGCCGCGATACGACGATGGAATCGTTGGCCCGGCTCAAGCCCGCTTTCCGCGCCGACGGCGGAACCGTGACCGCGGGCAATTCGTCCGGTTTGAATGACGGCGCGGCGGCGTTGCTTGTGATGAGTGAAGAGAAAGCGAAAGAGTTGAAACTGAAACCAATGGCGCGGATTCTCGCGTCTGCCGCGGCTGGAGTCCCGCCGCGTGTGATGGGCTATGGCCCTGTTCCAGCCACGAGGAAAGCTTTGCAGCGCGCGGGATTGACGATCAAAGATATTGGGCTGGTCGAACTCAATGAAGCATTTGCGGTTCAATCACTGGCCGTGATCGAAGACCTCGGCCTCGATCCTGAAATCGTCAACGTCAACGGAGGAGCTATCGCTCTTGGGCACCCACTCGGCTGTTCCGGCGCGCGCATTCTGACAACGCTGTTATATGAAATGAAATGCCGCGGAAATGTAAAATACGGTTTGGCAACGCTCTGTGTTGGTGTCGGTCAAGGCGAAGCAACGATCGTTGAGTTTATAGGTTAGAAAGTTCGAAGGTTGAAAGGTTTAACCTTCAAACCTTCAAACTTTCTAACTTTCCAACTTTGAAACTTGTCAACATACTTTAGGAGAATCATGAAACGCATCCTCTCTTTCTTCTTTCTTCTTTCCCTTCTCACTGCCTGCGCGCCGAACGTTGTTCCGATTCCCGTCACGCAGGGACCAACCCTTCCTCCGCCCACCAGCAGCGCGCCGGTGATTGCAGCGCCGGGACTCACAACCGTCCACATGGTGGACGCGAATAACGGCTGGGGCGTCACCGATACAGCCGTCGTCCGCACCGAAGACGGCGGCGTGACGTGGCATCAGGCTGGGCCATCCGGCGTGACCACGCTTGGTTATCCAGCCACATCGAATTTCCTCGACGCGCAGCACGGATGGATTTTGGTGACCGACGCGAAAAATCCATTGGCCGGGATGATGTACCGCACCAGCGACGGCGGCGCGACCTGGGCTTCATCTTCCGTCCCATTTGGCAGCGGCGACCTGCATTTTCTGGATGCGAATAAAGGCTGGATCATGGCAAGCCTCGGCGCGGGCGCGGGTTCGATGGGCATCGCGATTTTTCAAACGACCGATGGCGGCGCGACATGGACGCAAACGTACACCAACGATCCCAATCAACCGAACGCGGCCGCCAGCCTTCCGCTTGGCGGACTCAAAGATGGACTGACTCCGCTCGACATGCAGAATGCTTTCATCGGCGGCGTCATCTACACCCCCGGCGCGATCTATTTGTACAAAACGTCAGATGGCGGACACTCCTGGAGCCAGGTCACGGTTACGGCTCCGGTTGGATACGAACAGGCCGACTTTGAAACCGTCGGCCCGACGTTCGTCTCAGCCAAAGACGCGTATTTGCCTGTGCATGCGTCATCTCAATACGGCGTCATGCTGGTCATCTATGTTTCTCACGATGGCGGCGCGACGTGGGTACTGACGCCCAAAATGATTCCGCAAGGCGGCTCGATGGATTTCGTCTCGCCGACGGACGGCTTCGTGTGGAATGGCATTGCATTTTACGTGACGCACGACAGCGCGCAAACATGGACGACCGTCACACCCGATGTTGCCTTCGGCGACAATTTTGCCGGGATGGATTTCGTCAGCCCAACAACCGGCTTTGTTTTGACAAATGATGTGACCGGCACACGCAGACTTTACAAGACGACGAACAGCGGCGCGAACTGGACTCAACTTGGACAATAGCATGAAGCGGATATTCCCGTTTTTGATTCTCGGATGCGCCGCGCTGGCTTATTCGTTGTTTTCATCTGCCGCTTCAACCCCGATCGTTCAACCGGCTCCCGGTACACAAGCTGGTGATGACCAGTTTCTCCAGCGGCGCGCCGGACGGCGGCGAACGCATCATTACGATCACGCATCCGTCGAACGGAGATCAACTTACGCTCTCGCGGCCATTGACGGTCGCGGGGAATGTCACCATCGCGCCGTTCGAGAACAGCCTGGCCTATTCGATTTTCGACTCAAGCAATAATCAAGCTGCAACAGGTTCATTGACAGTTCAGATATCTCAACCCGGCGGCCCTGGTTCCTTTTCCCTTCCGGTTGATCTGTCGAAGATTACTTCACCGGGAGCGGTGCGAATCCAGATCGAAGATATACTGAACACGGGCATAAATCGCGCTTTTGTTCAACGGGATTCGGCAAGGGATAAATCCCCGCCTCAGCGCATGAAAGTGGCGCCAGGCGCCACTCATTGCGCCAGTCCGAAGGCGTCGCCGTGGCGCCATGGCGACAACTTTCACGTACTGAGCAGGTGGCTTCAGCCCCGCGAATCAAGCGGTAGAAAACCGCAATTTGTGACCGTGCCTGGTATACAAGCCCGGCGGACGGTTCGATCCTTGCGCTCAGCTCGGTGACAGTCAACGTTACCAGGTAGACTCATGGGACGCGCCGGATTAAATCAAAATGGATGAAGCCAGCAAGGCGACCAAAACTCCAAACGCTCCGCACGCAAAATTGACCCAATCGTTATCCAGCCATTTCCAGCCGCGGATACGGACAGTTTCCGTCCCGCACGTGTGAAGCGGATGTTTCTCCGTTTCCTTTTTATCAGTCGGGCAATAATACATGGCTTGAACCGTCGCGCCGAGCAGCGAGTCAAATAATGAGCCAAGCAGGCCGCTGAAAGTAATCAGTAAAAAAAGTAACCAGTGATCAGCACTGGAAAAGAGAGCCGCCAAAAGTGCAATAACGGCAGAACCCAACAGCGCCGCGCCGGTTCCAAATAACGAGACGCCGCCCGAAGTCCCTTTTTCGACGCGCCTGCGTACATCGGTGATCATGCGCGGCAGAGTCGGATTCAGCACGCCGAGTTCGGTCGCCCAGGTGTCCGCGTTGACCGAAGCCAGCGCCGCCGCGAATCCGATCCAGGTCCAGGAGGAGGCGGGAAAGATCCCATGCAATAAAACGAAGGCTGTCGCGACTCCGCCATTTCCAAAAACCTGACCCGCGTCGCGTTCGCCGCCCTTGGAAAATTTTTCGTTCAGTCCATGTTTGCGATTTTTGAAAGCGCGGGTCAACATCGAGGAAGAAATAAAAAACGCAAGCAGCAAAACAGCCCATTGCCATCCGCCGAGTCCAAAGATGATCGTCCCCACCAGTGCCGCGGCGAAGGTTCCGCTTTTGCTCAGACTATGAACGCGATATGCGGCATACGCAACCATGACTGCGAGAATGAGACCGATAAATAATTGCATGAATTTAAACCGGGGTGGTGATAATGAATAAAACAGCAATCAAAAAGAGAAGGCTTGCGAGCGCGCCTGAAATCCACAAAAGAATTGACAGCACGCGCTGCCTGGGCCAGCGGTAAAAATACAACCCGGCCGCCCACCCACCCAGCGCGAGGAAGGTGCTGATGAGCGGCAGGATGATCAGTTGAACGGATGGGACCGCATCCGGCGTTTGGTCGGGACGAAGGCCGAGGGCCACGCGCGGAAACGTGGGAATCAACAAACTGACCCACGCGAACAAACCAATGTTCAAAAACAAAGTCATCAGCCAGAGATAACGCGTCAGGCCGGAGGTCCACGCCTGGGTAACAACCGACGATGGATATACCGATTTCGGCTCGGCGGGTATCAAGCTTCCCAGTTCGATGGCGCGCGCAAATGTCTGCGAAAAATCCGCCGGACGCGCGGGAGAGATCGCGTACACGCGTTTGGCAGTCGCAACCAGCAAAAGATTCTTCCGGTCGCTGGCCATGAATTCAACGATGCCCAAATCGGGATGCCGGTTCAGCCCCAGGATCGCCCCGGTCATTGGCATGGGCGGCAGGCGAAGCGGATGCGTAAGGTCACTCACGGGGCGCACCCATTCAATATCACTAAGCGGAATGTCTTCGTCGCGCAAGCCCCAGCGTAATTCGAGGCTGTCGCGGTCGAGGATGTATTCCGCATGCAAAAGCGCGTAGGCGCGATATCCAAATAATGGAGCCGGGGCAAATGCAATCAGGCCGACAAGCAGATAAACCACAAAGTTCGGGCCGACGTCCTCACGCGTGAGGTTATAGAATCCCCACGCAGAAATGGCGAGGAAAATAACAACCAGGACTCCATGAAGAAGGAGCCCGTTTCGTTTGGAAGGTGGAAAAAGACCGGTGTTCATGAATCTAATTGTCACTCTTCGGTCGCTGCGTTCGCTCACATCGTCCCGATGTCCTTCGGGAGAGTGACATTCTAAGAACCGCTCAACTCCTCGCGGATCGTCTTGCAGACTTCTTCCACCTGCTCTTCGATCATCACACCCGAGAATGGCAAGGCCAATCCGCGTTTGCCCAAATCTTCGGTCACGGGAAAATCACCTTCGCGATAACCAAAACGCTCGACCATGTACGGCTGCAAATGGATCGGCCAAAAATATGGACGAACCGGGATGCCGCGTTTATCCAAACGCTTCGCCAGCGCGTCGCGGTCAATCTTTGCATCGAAGCGGACAACGTACACAAACCATGACATGCGCGTGGTGAACGGTTCGATCACGGGCGGTTCCGCGCCGGGGATTTCGCTCAATCGTTCCGTGTACCAATCCGCAACCTGATCGCGCTTATTCAACAACTCATCGAGACGCGTCATCTGAATCGTTCCCAATGCGGCAGACATTTCATCGAGCCGGTAGTTATAACCAAGAAAAGTATGCGAGAGCCATGTGTCGCCGGGCGCGCGCCCCTGATTGCGAAGCGCGCGCATCATGTCCGCAGCTTTATCATCATTCGTGACGATCACGCCGCCTTCGCCCGTCGTGATTTGTTTGTTCGGATAAAACGCAAACACCGCGTAATCGCCGAACGTCCCCGCGGGTTTGCCGTTATATTCCGCGCCGAGCGCCTCGCACGAATCTTCGATCATCCTGAGTTTGTAATCGTCCGCGACTTTGCGAATCGGACCGAGGTCCGCGGGCTGGCCGAAGACATCCACCGGAAGAATCGCTTTCAGCGTGCGCTTCGTCCCGGAGCCTTTGCGGGGCAGCCATTTCTCGGCCTTCTTCCCGCCCTCGGCCAAGTCCCGCGCCGCGTCCGCGACGAGTCCCGGAGCGATGTTTCCCGTCTTCGGATTCACGTCCACGAAAACAGGAATCGCATTTTCGTACAGCATCACATTCGACGAGGCAACGAACGAGAACGGCGTGGTGATGACCAGATCGCCCTCGCCAATCCCCGCCGCACGGATACAAAGATGCAATCCCGTTGTGCCAGATGAAACGCCGACCGCGTGTTTTGTCCCGGTCAGGTCGCGGAAGGATTTTTCGAAATCCAAAATCCAGTGTCCCATGCTCAAGATGGGCGTGTTGAGGACGTTTTGAACTGCCTGACGTTCCGCATCGGTCAGGTCAGGAGAGGACATGGTTATTTGCATTTTTATTCCATTTGGGTAGGGGCACAGTTCGCGAAGCATGCAAAGCCCGCTGTGCCCCTACAATTTCAAAATATTCTTTAATTCCTCGATCAATTGCTCTTCTAAAACTAATTGATTCTTCGGGTCTTTACGCGGCTTCAATTCTACCATTCCATCCTTGAGATTCTTTTCCCCCACCGTCACGCGGACGGGACAACCGATCAAATCCGCATCGTTGAACTTGACTCCGGCGCGTTCGTCGCGGTCATCGAATAAAACTGACAGACCCGCATCCTCCAAAGATTTATAAAGTTCTTCCGCCTTTGCGCGCGTATCCATTTCTTTGCCGGGCACGTGCATGAGATACACATCGAACGGCGCGGCGAATTTTGGAAGAGTCAAACCCTTGTCATCGTGATGTGATTCAGCCAGGGCGAGCAAAATGTTCTCAAAATAAAATTTATTCTGTTTGCGAATCGGTTCGACGGCTAGAACAGACAAAGGCTTGCCGCAGTTTGAACACACATCACCAGCTTTCACCTGAACCAAATCGTCAACAATTTCGGCGGAATAATCCCGATCATAATTTGTGCTTTTCAAATGATAACCAGTTTCATTCGCGCCAGCCACAAGATTGGCAGATTGCGGAATCAAATCATCCACGGCGATCAACGCGTCCTTCAATCCAATCGGCGAGGCGTAGCCCGCAGCCGCGCCGGATTTTGCGATCTCGCCGGCAGTCGCCGGACGAACATCGCCAACCAGTTTTTTCAATTTTGCATCGCTCAACTGCATATCGCCGCGCACGACGACGAAGATGAATTTGCTGTCAGAAAGCCGCGTGAACATCAGGGCTTTGGCTGTTTTTTCTTTTGGCACGCCGAGAAAATTTGCGAGCGACTCAATCGTATTGCAATCGGGCGTCAAAACTTTTTCGAGCGGAAGCGGTTCTTCAGGTGAAAAGACTGTTTTCCCGAATCGCGCGAGTTCGACGCGTTCGGCATAACCGCATTCAGCGCAACGAGCAACTTCCATGGATCCAAACTTAATTGGAAAGAAAGTTTCGTCATTATTGCCAATGATCTGCAAAGAAAGATGAAAGAGGAAAGATTCATCCTTCGAGAGTTCGCGCAAATGATTGACCGCGTATTCGCCGAGCGGCGTCAGCGCATTTTCGCGCGAGAGATATCCGGCGCGGACGAGAAACGCGAAACCGTCCGTGCGTGCATTGGACGGAGTTTGTCGTTGTGTTTCAATGTATAGTTCGCGGAATCTCATTTTATAAAGTGATTGAAGCTTTTCGTCCTGAGCGGAGCGGCGCTGCAAGCGCCGCGCAGTCGAAGGACATTTCGGCAAATGCGCTTCGACTGCGGCGCAAAAAACGCGCCTCCGCTCAGTGCGAAGCAACTTTTCCAAAAAGTCATTCTGCGGTTTTCTTTTTTCTAACGACGGTCGAAGAACCGTCAGCCTTTGGCGCCGGTGGCGGAACGGGAATCGGCGTCTGTGCGATAGCTTCCGCCTGGGTGGCCTCCGAAGGCGTAACATCGGGAGCCGGTTCGAGTTCCAAGTCTACCGTTTCTTCCATCCGGATTTGGCCGCGCAGGAACGCGCCTTCATCCGTCACAAAAGCAGTTGTTACCACATCGCCCCACACGCGCCCGCTGGCGCGGATTTCCAGTTTTTGAGTCGTGATGTTGCCGCGCACCGCGCCCGCCACGATGACCGTATTGGCGCGCACGTTTTGACAGGTCACGCGCCCGGTCTCGCCGACAACCAGCATCCCGCGCAACGCGATCTCGCCCTCGAACGCGCCTTCGATTCGCACACCGCCCGAACCATTAATCGAACCATGCCAGATCACACCCGGCCCAAGCACGGACGTGATGCGCTCGACGGCCTGGACTTGTTGTGAAGTTTCTGTTGGAGAAGTACTACGTTTGAACATTAAGCCTTTGCACCTGCTGATATTTTAAATTCAACCGGCAAAATATTTTTCAAATTGAGATGACTGGATGCATCAATAATTTCAATGCCGACAATTCTATCGCCATCTCCGACATCCAGTACCACATCATCAGAGACGCGTTTGTTGATAACGTCCTGCTTTGGTTCGTCCAGGCGGATATAAAGAGTATCCGTTTTTGCGTTATAAAGTACCTGCATTTTCGTCCGTCCATTCTCCGTAAAAGACAAACACAGTTACGGTCACAATTGCATCATTCTCAACCAAGTAAATTACCTCGACACGTTTATGCTTGTAATATCTTCCGAGCCGCTCCCGTTCAAATATATATACCTTGCCTTTTGCCAAACGATTCTTTCGGGCGGGAATTGTAAACCCATTTTGGATCACATCTTCAATTTCTTCTACACTAGTGCCGCGCTCCTCAGCACGTTCAAGTGTATGCGGCTCAATCTGGATTTTCATGATCCCATCCTGAAATAAAATTAGGACACAGGAATGCTGTGTCCTAATTTTATCATCTTCGTATTTCTTATGCTTTTGAAGATTTATTCGCTTTTTGCTTCCGGATTCATCTGCACACCAACGGCATTGAAGCCCGAATCAACGTACAAGACTTCGCCAGTGATACGCGCCGAAAGATCGGACGCCAAAAACACCGCGGCATTGCCCACATCTTCAATCGTGATATTTTCGCGCATCGGTGAAATATCCGCAAAATGCTTGTACATATCGCGGAAGCCGCCCACGCCTGCCGCGGCCAACGTCCGGATCGGCCCCGCCGAAATGGCGTTGACTCGAATCTTCTCCGGGCCGAGATCATACGCCAGATAACGCGTCGACGACTCGAGCGCGGCTTTGGCAACGCCCATCACGTTGTAATGCGGCGCGACTTTCACCGAGCCGTAATACGTCATGCAGATCAGTGACGCACCAGGACGCAGAATCGGATGAAAAGCTTTCGCCAGCGCCACGAACGAGAACACGCTGATGTCCATCGCGTTCTTGAATCCCTCGCGGCTGGTGTTGTAATACGGGCCGGTCAATTCTTCGCGCCCCGCAAACGCAATCGAATGCACCAATATGTCAATCTGCCCGAAATCCCTTTTGGCTTTTTCTGCGACGGCAGCGATCTGATCGTCCTTGGTCACATCACATTCTTCGACCCATTTGCAATTGATCTGTTCCGCCAACGGTTTGACGCGTCTTTCGAGCGCTTCGCCCGCGTAACTGATTCCGATCTTTGCGCCTTCACGATGCATGGCCTGCGTGATGCCCCATGCAATCGAGCGTTCGTTGGCCAAGCCAAATATCAATGCAGTCTTGCCTTCAAGTAAATCCATCGTTCCTCCGAGTGTCAGATATCAAGTTTCAGGTATCAAGTGTATAGCGTTTCCTGAAACTTGGAACGTGACACCTGACACCTTGAACCGCCACGGCTTCGACTTCCATGGCTCCGGCGTATTATTTAAACCCACGCGCGGCCCTTTCGTCACGAGCGAATTGGGGACAGAAATCCCCGCCTCAATCCACAGACCGGAGGCGGACTCCGTTAAATCCAGGCCGTTCTCGCTCTTGGTGATTCCCATCGCCTGCGTCAGTTTGCCGGGGCCAAAAGTATCGCGCCCGCTTCGCCGGCGCGACATGATCTCTTCGCCTTCGATCGGCTGGATGGCGCGGATCAAGACCGCAGCCGGGAATCCCTCGCGCTCTGTGACCACATTCAACATCCAATGATTTCCATACGTGAAATAAACATACGCGTGTCCGGGCGGACCATACATGACGGCCGTGCGCGGCGTTCGTCCGGCCTTGGCATGGCAGGCCAAATCTTTTTCGCTAATGTACGCCTCCGTCTCGGTGATCAGCCCAACCAATTTTTGGCCATTGAGAATCCGAACCAACCGCGCGCCGATCAATTCACGCGCAACAGTCAGGGTTGGGCGATTGTAAAAGTCACGCGGCAAGAGCCGGCTCATTTCTTGTTTCCACCTCGCGCGACAATGGGCGCTTGAGGAAATGGATGGAGGAGACGATCAGGACCGCCAGGTTGCTCCAAAATATCCAGCCCATCACTGCATAATTGATCCAACTATGAATAGAGTTGACGAGCAAAATGTTCGAGGAGAAAATAGACAATACCCAAAGGGAGGAAAACAACAGGGATATTTTTTGTCCGCGCCATTCCTTGACGATTTGGAATGCCAAAATCTGGAGGCAGGGCAAATAGACGAAATAATGCGGCCACGAATTCGGCAGCCAAAATGCCAGTGTCGAGAAAAGCAAGGCGCACGCCCAAATTGCCTCGTTCTGCAGCTTCAATGTATTGATCCTATGCACAAGCCAAATTGCAGCGAATATGATCGTATAACCCATAAGAGCGGGAACGATGACGAAATACAAACCGGGCGACTGGAGGAGAAACAGGTGGGCGAAAACACTGGAAATATATTGGGAATCAAAATTAACCAATCCCAACTGGATCAGAGTTGGAATTCCCGCGCTGGAGCTTTGTTGAAACCTCCAGAAACCGTCCGGACCAAACAGGATAATCGGGAGGAGGAGATATTCGAGTAAGACAGTTGCCGCGCAAAGCAGGATATATCTCCAGTCGCTCTTCAGAAGAAAGTAAACCAAAAAGATTACAGGATAGTATTTGACGGCAATCACGCTTCCCAGAATGGCGGCGGACGGGACAACCCTGCCCTTCTGATATAAGAGAAATGATGCAAAGACTCCCAGTGTGATCATCGGGCTGATCTGTCCCCACTTCACACTATTGACAAGCGGCGCGCTCGTGATGAATAAAAACAGGAAAAGATATTTCTCGTATCTTTCCTGAACAATTGCCCTTTCCAAAATAAAATAAAAAGCGCCGATGCTGACCAACTGAAGCGTTCCCCAAACTACAATAGCCATCTCTTGTTCGAACAAAGCAAAAGGCGAAAAGAGAATCGCGGCGAAGGTCGAATAATAGAAACCAGCGGGGAAAGAGCCACCTGACAGAATTGCTTTTCCCGCAGGATAGAAAAATCCAGTGAAGTCACAAAACAACTTGGGACAATGATCGATTTGCGTGACGAAGTTCGTTATGTTCCCCCAATAAATAAAATAATAAGCCAAAACCGATCCCGCAATGATCCACCTGTAATCTATTTTTCTTGCTATTAATACAAGTGCGCCAGCCTTCGAGTCCATAACGAGATTCACTTGAAGCGCGGGTCGCGTTGAAGGGTGAGGCGCAGGCCCTCCTCCAGCTTGATCGAGGGGCGATAACTCAACTTATCCTGCGCGAGGCTCAAATCAGCTGCCATACGCGAGACGCCGCCTGAAGTCTGGGAGTTATAGATCACTTCCGGCTTGCAGCCCGTCACATCCAAAACTGTTTTGACCAGGTCGCGTACGCTGGTCTCCCTCCCGGAACCGACGTTGATAACCAGTCCATCAATATTCGGTGCGGTCGCCGCTGCCACCATCGCGCTGACCACGTCATCCACATAAACATAATCGCGCGTCTGGCTTCCATCGCCATGCACAACCAGCGTCCCGCCGCGCAAAGCCTGGCGCAAATAATATGGAACCACAGGCGGATGCGATGGCGGCAAATGCTGGCCCGGCCCATACGCATTGAAGATTCGCAGGCTGACCGTTTCGATGCCCCACAATCTTCCAATCGTGCGCACATAAAACTCAGCCGCAAGTTTCGAAACCGCGTATGGCGAACGCGGATTAGGAACAACCGATTCACGCAGCGGCTGCGCTTCGCGGCCAAGATCGCCATACACGGCGCCCGATGAGGCCAGCACCACGCGCCGCACGCCAACATCGCGCATGGCTTCCATCAAAGCCACCGTCCCGCCCACATTGACCGTGTTGTAATCGCGCGGATACAAAACCGATTCAGGCACCGAGACGCGCGCCGCCAGATGATAAACCACATCCACTTCCTGGAGCAGAGTCCACAACTTGGGCCGGTCACTGACATCGCCGCGCGTAAAATGCACGTCCGGTGCGAGCGCCTGCGGATCGCCTGTCGAAAGATCATCGAGGCCGCGAACTTGATGTCCCTCACGGGCAAGATGATTGGCAAGCGTCGAGCCAAGAAAACCGGCCGCGCCGGTGATCAAAAAGTTCATAGTCAGATTATAAGGGTTATCGCTGATATTGTGCGATAGCTTCGACTTTTTCAAAAGCAAAGTCGTCGTCATGAATGTCAGAGATTATCGCGATACACATAAGGTTAGCTCCTATTACTTGTTGGGGTTTTCTTCATCTCGAGTCCAATTGATTGGATTGGTTTGGATATAGGCGCGAATACGATTCCATTCGCGTTCATCACGAATAATATGTTCATAATAATTACGCTGCCAGATGGAACCTGAAATAGTATCATCGCGTGCCATGGCGCGTTTGGTCACGGACGATTTGAAACCTGCGATAAATGATGATAATGACCGCGGCGGTCGTTGTAGGGGCGGACGGCGTCCGCCCTGATTTTCATGGGATGGGCGCATGCCATGCGCCCCTACAATTTCTCCTTCAACAATTTGGACAACGCCGTGAATATGATTGGGCATAACTACAAAATCTTCAGATGCAAGGCGAATTTCCTTACGAATATTCAACGACGAAAACCATTCCTCGTGAACGATTTTACCGATGGACGATAAAATCATTTGGTCATCCACAATTTCTCCGAACAGACATTGCCGCTGAAACGCGACCAGCGTTACAAAATACGCGCCTGTCGACGAATAATCATATCCATCCAAGCGAATTGACTTGCGATGAAATTTTGGCTGGCCGAGTCCCACGCGAAAATTATACACTTTCTGAATCAAAAACCCGCCTCTCAACAAGATGGGTTACTGATTACTGAACACTGATTACTTTCTCCGCCTCGGTGCTAAACGATTATGCCCATAATGTGTCGGCGTGGGGGCAGGACGCGGCGGGCGGCGGGAGTCGCCGCGGGGTGCGCCCCTGCCGCGGGTGCCGGGAGCCGGTTTCGGCGGCGCGGGAACCGTGTAATTGAATCCTTCGAGGGTCTCGCGTTTAATGGGTCCGCCCATGATGCGTTCGAGGGTCCGGATCATGTCGTTGTCATCCGGCGTGACCAGTGTGAACGCGTCGCCGGTGCGTTCGGCGCGGCCCGTGCGTCCGATGCGATGGATGTACGCGTCGGCGGTGTCGGGCATGTCGTAATTGATGACGTGCGAGATGCTTTCCACGTCGAGGCCGCGCGCCGCGATATCGGTCGCGACCATGATGTCATGCGCGCCGGACTTGAAGCCTTTGAGCGCGGACTGGCGCTGGCCCTGCGTGCGATCTCCGTGCAAACTCGTCACCTTGAAACCCGCGCGATGAATCTGCTGCGCCACTTTTTGAGCGCGATATTTTGTGCGCGTAAAAACCAGCACCGACTCGGTCTCCGTCCGTTTGAGCAATTCGATCAACAACGCAGACTTCAAATGCTGCGGCACGGGATACAGCGCGTGCGTCACGGTGTGTGCGGGACGGCTGATGCCCATCGAAATTTTTTGCGGCTGCTTGAGCGCTTGCGAGGCGAGCAATTCAACGTCGGCGGGAAAAGTGGCCGAGAACATCATCGTCTGCCGCTGCATTGGCACGGCTTTGACGATGCGCCGCACGTCGGGCAGGAAGCCCATATCGAACATGCGGTCGGCTTCATCCAGCACAAGGATTTCGATGCGATTCATTTTTGCATGACCTTGTTGGATGAGATCGAGCAGACGTCCCGGACACGCGACCAAAATCTCTGTGCCGTTTCTCAATGCCTGGATTTGCGGCCCGGCTCCGACCCCGCCGTAAATGGTCACACTTCTGAGCTTTGTCCCCGCTGACAGCATGCGGATCACATCATTGATCTGCTCGGCCAGCTCGCGCGTCGGCGTGACGATCAGCGCGCGCGGCACACCGCGTTGGCCGTCGAGCAGTTTGTTCAAAATGGGCAGCACGAATGCGGCGGTCTTGCCTGTGCCCGTCTGCGCGGTGCCAATCAGATCGCGTCCGCGCAGTGCGGCGGGGATGGCGGCTTCCTGGATTGGCGTGGCGGTTTCATATCCGGCCTTTTTGATTCCAACCATTAAGCGGGAATCCAAATTGAATTGTTCGAAGTTCACAAGTTTCCTATTCTTCAGAAGTCATACAGATGTCGGGGAATTGAGCGGATGCCCAAACGAAAACAGCGGTGGACTGCTGATGTTGTTTTGATTGATAGTATAAAAGGATTATACACTTTATTTTGAGATTGCCACGCTGAAAGAACACAGTGTTGGCGCTCGCCTATAGCTCGCTCGCAATGACATCCCTAACTCTCGCCAGAAAATCCATTTGATGCGCGATGTAAACCAACTCGCCGCGTTCGATTTGTCCGCGCCGCTTCGATAACCAATCCGCAAAAGCCGGCGCGTTCAAATCCTTGTGTCCCGTCAATGACTCTTCGAAGAAATGCAAAATGAAATTTAAAAAATACGCTTCGTCGCCGGGATATTTTCCACTCACAGAATGAACCACCCAATCCGACGCGCCTGCCGCGAGAATCTTTGCGCCTGCCGATTGCAAATGCGAAAACAAATGCCGCCCGGCGCGGCTGTCACCGCCGGTCCGCCGCGCGTCCATCGTTTCGTGATACAGCCGCTCGATCTGCTCATCCAGCGCGGGGTCAATCGTCGGCTCGAACGTCGTCACGCCGTCGAAGTTGATCGTCAGCCACGCGAGATTTTTTGTGAGCGACAAAAGCTTCGGCATACTCTCCGGCATCGGAAGCAAATCCAGCAAAGCGTGCGCGATCAACAAATCCGCGGGCGCGGGCCTGCTTTGGACGAAATCGAAGACGTCTGCGCGCTCGAGGCGGATGCGGACATCCCGGCTTTGATCGAACACCCGGATTTGATTCTGCTCGACGCTTTCCGCCCTCAAACCGGATTCCGTTGCCCATTTCGGAATCCACTCTGACGCATATTCGATGTTCTCCGCCATCGCATCCACGTGGACATAATCGGCTTGCGTGATGATCCCCCACGAGAGCAGGCGCGCCAGCATGCTGCCCATCCCCGCGCCGGCTTCGATGATTCGAATCGGCAGCTTCGGCAGGTTTGTTTTCAACGCTTCGATCACATGACGATTGAGCGCGCGGTCATCCACGGTTTGTTTGGCGAGAAGATAACGAGGAAATGAATGTTCCATGCTTTTCCATGTCGTTGCGAGGAGTGGCGCCTTTGGCGCCGCGATGAAGCAATCTCCCGTTTCTATGATAAACGAGATTGCCACTCACAATGAAGTGTTTACGTCAAATGTTGAATCAAAATTCTCAAGCCAATGCCGATCAAAACGATCCCGCCGATGATCTCGACGGGCTTTCCAAATCCACTGCCCAGATTGCTTCCGATTCGCAGATCGACAAGCGAAAGCGCGCTCGTCACCACGCCGATAATAATCGCCGGATACCAAACGAGAGTTCCCAGCACGCCGAGGCTTAACCCGACCGCCAGCGCGTCAACGCTGACCGCGATGGATAACAGGACCAGCGTCCAGCCCCGCGAAGGATCGGCGACGCGCTTTTCATCTTCCCCATGCAAGGCCGAATAAACCATCCGCCCGCCGACAAACGCCAACAGGCCAAACGCAATCCAATGATCATAGTTTCGAATGATCGGCTCGATGGTTGTGCCAACCAGCCAGCCGGCCACAGGCATGATGAATTGAAACAGCCCAAAATGGAATGACAATCGAAACGCGGGACGCGGTCCGTGCGTTTTCTCAAGTGTGCCCGCCGCGAGGCAAACCGCGAACGCGTCCATAGCCATGCTGAGGGAAATGAGAAGAATCTCAATGAAGGGCATAGTGTCACTGCAAAGTTTACGGATTATAGCTGATTATGGGAATGATATAATTTAGTCATGCTTCTGGCGGCGGCTGAACACGAAGTCATGGCAACTATATATCGCTTTCTTATTGTCATTGAAAAAGCAAATGGTAATTACTCTGGCCATTGTCCCGATTTGCCCGGTTGTGTTGCGACAGGCAAGACGCGCGAAGAAACCGAGCGCAACATGCACGAAGCCGTTGAATTACATGTGCAAGGTATGATCGAAGATAAATTACCAATTCCTGAAAGCACTGCAATGGCAGAATATATCGCGGTAACCATGTAATTGGAATTGAATATGAGAAGACTTCCGAAGTCTTATAGACTTCGGAAGTCTAAAGCCTGCAAAGTTTTTGGACTAGAGCTGATTATCGGGTGAGATCGAATTGGGAAAAACATAATTTTAGTGAGAATGTTTCGCAGCATGATCTGCACGATCCATGGAATTATGTTGCATGGGCATGGAACCTCTTTATACCGATGACATGAACATCAGTTAGCATCTATTCCTCAAAGCATAAGTAGAAAAACATCATGAATGAATATCATGTGAGTCTACAGCCTGAATCTCTGATGACACATATGAAAGCCATCTGCAAGGGAATTGGTCCACGCCCATCAGCATCGGAAAAGGAAAAGCAGGCAGCGGACTACGTAGAAAAAACCGTGCGGCAGTTCGGTATTACGAACATCGAAAGGCAACTCTTCAAGACTCAGAATTCACCAGGATGGATTGAAATTCCATGTCTGATGGCAGGGTTATTCGGTATTGCGTTCGCCATGGTGGGCGGCTTATGGGGAAAATGGATTGGCAGCATCTTACTATTGAGCAGTGCGCTGGTCTTCCAACGCTTCCTGTTTGTTATACCGCCTTTTTTCAATAAATTAATCACCCGCTGGTCAAGTCAAAATGTGATTGTCAAAGTTCCAGCGGCGAATCAGGCGCAGCGAACTATTTATCTAGCTGGACATCTTGACAGCCAAAAACAACGGTTTCAATTTCCTCCATCTCCATTCTGGATGATGAAAATCCAGACAAGTCTTACTGTCGTTGCAGGGATAATAGGAAGTATTTTGTTGTTGGTGGATATTTTGAGCAATCATCCAACATCCCTTTATTGGCTGGCGCTGTTGGGTTTTCTATACTTATATGGATTATTGAGTTTGATCTATGATGAAACACAACCCCATGTGGAAGGCGCAAACGACAATGCAACAGCGATAAGTGTATTGCTTGCCATGGCACAGGCGTTAAGAGATCAGCCTTTACAAACAACCGATGTTGTCTTGCTGTTTACTGGCAGTGAAGAAGCAGGTTGCACAGGGATGGAAAGTTATCTGAAGCAATACTCGCCTTCCAAAGAAAACACCTTTTGGATTGACATCGAGATGGTCGGCACGGGAAACTTATGCTATATCACTCGACACGGCGTTTCTTACTTGAGCACATACTTGCCTCATCCTGATATGGTTGCATTTGCAGAACAAACCGCCCATAAAAATCCACACCTGAGGGTAACCGGAAAAGACATGGTCATCATCGAAGAAGTCGCCAACCTTTGGAAAAGGGATTATAAGGCGATATGTATTGCTGGATATAACACGGATGGAGTCTTGCCCAATTGGCATCGCTTGTCGGATAACCTAAGCAATATTGAACCAGCTACATTGAGCCGAGCTGCATTCTATGTCTGGATGTTGATGCAAGAGATAGACCGATCAAACAGTAGTTAACATGCTTTAGGCTTCTCTTACTTATGTTTCCAAATCGTAAAGTCTTTCAAAACCGAGCCGCCGATAAATTCGCGCACGATGGAGTTTTCGGGAATCATATCGGCTTCAATAGGCAGGAACCATTCGAGGAACGCCAGCAAGCGTTTGGCTTCGATATATTCCGGCGTGCCGTGAGAGACTTGTCGCAATAACGGCTCGACAAATGGTTTGAGGGCGGAAAGTTCATAGACCAATGCAGAGTTGAACATCACATCCGCGTTCTCTTGATAAGGAAAGATTTGTTTCTTCTCGCCGCGTCGCACGGATTCCCAACGCGAGATGGTCTGCGCGGCGTTGTAACCGCGGTCATGCGAGTCACGCACGATGCGGCGAATGAGACGCGTGTCAGTGGTCGAGACGCGGTTGTGGCGGTCGAGGTTGAGCTGAGTCAGGGCGGAGGCATAAATCTTAAACGCGCGCCCAGCCAGCATCGGAGGCAGGAGGCGGGGATCGAGTCCGTGGATGCCTTCCATGATGATCGGCTGTCCGCGCCGCAGTTGGATGTGTTCGCCCGGTTCAGGCTTCCCGGCTTTGAAGTTGTAACGCGGCAATCGAACCTTTTTGCCATCGAGAATTTGTTCGAGGTCTTCGGCAAGCCGCGCAAGGTCGAGCGCCTCGAGCGCTTCGAAATCGGGTTTACCGTCTTCACCAAGAGGCGTGTCTTCGCGCGAGAGAAAATAATTATCAAGCTCAAGTGGATACGGTGAAATGCCGAGCGCCAGCAATTGAACCGTGAGGCGGCGCGAAAAAGTGGTCTTGCCCGAGGACGATGGCCCGGCGATGAGAACAATATGCGCGCTCTTCGCGGCAATCTGGCGCGCGATCTCAGCCACGTTTTGTTCGTGCAACGCTTCGGAGACCAATACCAGCTCATGCGCGCGTCCCGATTGAATCGCATCGTTCAACGCGCCGACGTTGCCAATGCCGAGATGTTCGAGCCAGTCGCCATATTGGCGAAAAGCATTCAGCAATTTCGGATATGCCGCGACCGGTTCAAGTTCAGTGGGCGCGTGGCGGCGCGGAAAGCGAAGTGTGAAGCCGCCGTTGGTTGCGAACAGATCAAACCATTTTAAATAACCGGTTGAAGGCACCATGTAGCCATGATGATAATCCATGCGTTCGCCGAGGCGATACAAGGTCAGATAATCTTTGCGGCGATAATTGAGCAAGCGGACTTTGTCATCATAGCCAAGAGACTTGAAGTAATCAACCGCTTCCTGCAAAGGGATTTCTTTTTTCTCGAACGGCAGATCAGCTTTGATCAATTCCTGCATGTGCGATTTGAGATTCGCAAGTTCTTCATCCGACAACGGCTTGCGCCCGCTGACCTGGCAATAATAACCGCCAAACGAAATCGAGTGGTCAATCGTCAGCTTGGCTTTTGGAAAGAGATCGGCAAAAGCCATCTCCATCAGGAAGTTCAGCGAGCGGCGATAGATCAATGCGCCGTCCGAGTCGGACATGGTAATTGGGCGGACCTGCGAATCCATTTTGATCGGATACGTGAGCTCGCGCAATTCATCGTCCACATCTGCGGCGACGACCGGCGCGGGAAATTCAGCGGCCTCGAGAAAATTTCCGACCGCCGCGCCGCGCGGGCCAGATAGAACGCGCCCGTCAGGGAGATGGATTTCCACTTCGGGGCGCGGGTTAACAAGACGAAATTTTGTGATTGCGTTCATAGCCTACAAGGAGGCGTATTGTATCACCACTTATCGAGTTGGCAGGTTTGAAAGTTGGAAAGTTTGATAGTTGGCAGGGTCGAAAGGTCGAAGATTGAAATATGCTGACATGCAAACTTTCTGATTACGGCCCTGAAACGACAACTGTAACGTAAACAAATTTTATGGGCGGCCGGCATCCCATGGGCGCATTGGGGCAGGGAACTGGCACGATTGAACGTAGCGTTGTTGTTCCAGGCGTCACAGCTTCGTAACGTTCCTGCCCAGGCTTCATCCCAGTTGAATTCGGCAAGCGTCTCAAAATGTTTTCATCGCGAATGGTGATTGGCGAATCATCCTCAGGCAATTTATCAAGTATAAAAATGTCGCCGACAGAAAGCTCCAGTGTCTGACCGTAATCAATTGAAGTTATTTCCTTCGCCCGCCATAGAGGCGTACGCGTGGGTTCGGGCGTATCAAGCACAAAGGTAACAAAAGGAGTTGCAGTGTTGCCTGGAACAGTAGATCGAACTCTCTGATTGCAGCCAGCCAAAGCAACTGTTATTAGAATACAAAAAAGGAGTTTTTTTGTTTCTTCATTTTATAAACCGCCGCCGCTCCACAGGAGCGCTTCGCGGAGGATGGCAGCTTGAGCTAATTTGATTGGCATGTTTAACGTTGAAACCTGCCAACCTGTAAACCTTCTAACTTTTCAACAGCGCGAGCAGTTTCTCCGGCTGATGGGCAAACTCGTCTAACGGGATTTCGCCGCGCGTCAATGACATCAGCGTTTCGGTCAGGGTTTTGTTGACGGGCGTCGGCACGCCGAACTTCTCCCCCGCCCGGACAACCGCGCCGTGCAAATATTCCACTTCCGATTTGCCGCGGCCCGAATGCAGATCAATGTGGAAGGACGGCATCTTCGCGCCGCGTCCGCTGCCGGCCGCGCGGGCAAGCAACGGTTTGGATAACCACAAAGGCAGACGCGCCGCAAATGCCAACGCACGCGCGGGCGTGCCGGGCAGATCCACAACTGGAATGTTTTGCGCTTCCATCACGGCCAGACATTCGCGCAGCATTCGGATTTCGAGTTCATATAATTTGCGATTCGCAAAAACCTGTGCGGCGGTCATATCGAGAATCGCGGAAGTTGGGTTGGCAACAAGATTCGTCAGCATCTTGGACCATTTCATCGCCGCGGCATTGGAAAAACTTTCAGCGTTGAGAAAGGCCGAATTCGCGGCGGCCAGCAGCTTGTCCGAGAGCGGATGCGTGGCCGCAATGCCCATGCCGCGCAATCTTTCCAGGACGATGCTGCCCGCGGCGCGGCGTCCGATGGCGCTGGTCACCGTCGCCGGAATCACTTTGTCCGCGCCGAGCGCGTTCGCAATCGCCGGTTCGTTATCCACGCCGTTCGACAAACAAAGGACCGGCGGGAGTTTTTCCGCAAATGGTTTCATGCCCTCGAGCGCGGCCGCGGTGTCATACGATTTCAACGCGAAGAGCGCAACGTCGAACGGCCCATAACGCAGCGCGTCTTCGAGCGACGGTGCAACGACGAACGATGAAAGATTTAGAACATACGCTTCTTTCGCATTGCGTCTTTTATCAACCGTGAGATCAAGCCGCATCCCGCGCTGGCGCAGCTCATCTGCGACCGGCGGCTGTTCGATAAAAACAAGCTGCTCGCCAGCCATCGCCAGTGAACCGCCGATATAGGTTCCAATCGCGCCCGCGCCAAAGGATAATATCTTTAAGTTGGCCATTTTGTCTTCTTCAAGCACCTTATTGCAGAATCACTTCGAGCTTTCGATGCCATTGCGAGCGAGTGGCACTGGTGGTTGAGTAGTGGCGCCAAAGGCGCCACGTATCGAAACCCGGCACCACGAGCGCGGCAATCTCCGGTTCGTATGGTAGCTGAGATTGCCACAGGCGCTGCGCGCCTTCGCAATGACATAATCATAGCAGTATATTCTTCAAAAATTCATTCGGGAGATTCGAGTCTGATGAGCCGCCATTGATGTCGAGGCGGCACATAATTAAAAACCGCAAAGCCAGTATTGCCAAAGCGAAAACTCGGCCCATTGGCATGGGCTTGCACGGGAATGCCGAGAACCGCATACATCACTTTGTTCAGCAGGCCGCCGTGCGAAACGATCAAATATTTTCCGGCGGGGCGTTTGATCAATTCATGCACAGCCTTTCCCGCGCGCAAGAATAATTCCCAATCCCCTTCGCCGCTTTCGCCAAAGGCATCGTACGGCGTGCGAAACTCGGGCTGTGGAAAACGTCCTTCGACTTCTTCGCGCGTCAAGCCGGACATCAGCCCGTTATCGCGTTCCATCCAGATCGGATCTTCCTCGAGCGGACTGTTAAGCGCGCCGGCAACGATGTGTGCCGTCTCTTTTGCCCGGACGAGCGGGCTGGTCACCGCCAAATCGAATTTGACCTCGTCCTTGAGCCAGCGTTCCGCCAACGCCCGCGCCTGGGCGCGGCCGGCGTCCGTCAACGGATAATTAGATTGACCCTGAAAACGTTCCTCGGCATTGCCCACCGATTCGCCGTGACGCAAAAAAGTGAATTCAAAAATAGAGGATTGTTGGATCATTTGCCAAAACAATTCAAGTCAGACAATACTTTCGAAATTTGATTGCCCGCATCCTGAACCGCAGACACAGAAGAATCGTTTCGAAGCCGCGTCCAAAGCGAACAAAGTTCCGGCTTCAACAGCGGCATCGAAGCGGAAGTCGTCAGCGTCAGATCACGCGCGTCCTTCCAGCGGCCGAGGCGCGCGTACGCTTCGATGAACGGCAGATACTCCGACAGGTCGTCCGCGTGATACGGAACGGCGAAAGCCTGATCGCCGATCTTCGCGACCTGTTTCCAATCCCCAAGCTGGCGCGCCAAATCCGCCTTCTCGAAATAATAGCACCAGTTATGCGGCGGCTCGGGATACAGGAAATCCATCGGTTTGGCCAGCTGGGCTGGATTTGGGATGATCTGATCCATGTTCGACAACGGCATGGCTTGCGCGGTCAAATACGGCACATCCAAAAACGGGAGTGTTTGAATCTTCGCAGCGTCCGTCACCGATTTTGGCGCGACCCACAAATCCTGATCGTATTGCGGATTCAAAACGCGCACGCATCCCGGCGGCTGATATGCGATCACAACGGCATGATCCGTTGTGCCTGTAAATGTTGTGACGCGAAAATCGCTCTGGACCGGCTGTCCCGGAGCGAGGTCGAGCTGGCCCGATTTGGCACGAACATCAATATCCCAATTGAGATACTGCATCGAGCCCGAATGCGGGCCGGGGTTGTATATCCAGTTGACCGGCGCGGTCAGCGAATTATCGCTCGAATATTGAAACGGCATATCACTCGAAAGCAGAACCGTCCCCGGCTGAAGCCCGGGTACGCGCCAGGTCAATTGCCAGAGATAATATTTGACCAGATTCCAATCCGCGCGAAACGCAAAACTGGTCTGGATTTGAAATCCAATTGCGAGAGCGACAAGCAAACCAGCAATCAACGAACGGCGCGTCAGATTCGGAATCAATTCGAGCCCACCGGCCAAAATCAAAGAGACGCCCAGCGCGAACGGAAGCGTGAAGCGGTCGTACGGAAATTGAAGTTTGATCGTCAACTGGCTGAGCAGAAACGGAATCTGCGCGCCGAGGATGGCAATAAAGCCAATTGCTAGCCACAATCTCAAATCGAAATGATTTGAATTTTCCCGCACATCTGCTTCATCAGAACGTTTCTGAAAACCATTATTTATGTCACTCCGAGCGACCGCAGGGAGCGAAGAGTCTCGATTTTGAAACAAACTTCTCCTGATGAAAACCTGAGATTCTTCGCTTCGCTCAGAATGACTCGATGGAGTAGTGCTTTTTGAATTTTCAGACACTCTCTCAGAATCTGCCAGTCGTTTCGAGAAATAAACCCAGCCTTCGAGCGCGGCAATCAAAATCAACGCGTAGAGAAGGATCAAACGAATTCCAAAATCCTGCGCGCTGGGAAGCTGGAAGATTTGCAGCCATGCGTTGACGCTGACAGTCAGCCATTGACTCAAAACGGTCGCGATCAATCCGCCAAGGGTCGAAATGGAAGCGACTTCCCCGGCGTTCACGTCAATGCCGTAACGAAGCGAACGGGCGATGAAGAATCTCCAATAAAGGAATACAACGAAAATGAAAATGAACGGCAGATAATACCAGGCAAATTTCCTAATTCGCTGGCGAACATTCGGATTTTCTTTTCCAAGCGCAAACCAAAGCAGGAATGGCCGCACGATTTCGAAGCCTGCGAAATACTCCGTCAGGAAAAGATTTGGCAAAGCAAGAATGAGCGAGGCGATCATCAAAAGCCGGCGGTAACGTTTTGACTCGACTGCTTTCAACATCAAACCCAGCGAGAGAAAGAAGCAGGCTTCAACCCACAGATAATGTCCGTAAGCGTTGGCAATCGTCTGCTGGCGAAAGCCCGGATAGAGCAGGAAAAAAGCCGAAGTCCAGAAAGCGAGGCGCTTGCGATTCGGCTGGATCACGCGAATCGTCCACCAGAGCGTCAACGCCGAAGCCCAGCGCGCAAGCATCCCAAAAATCTGCCACGCCAACGGATGCGGGCCGATCCATGAAGTTGTCAGATAAACGAAATACGCGAGAAGCGGACGGTCGTAGGAATAGTATTTGACCAGCCCCGGCAGCCCGTACGTGACCGGCATCCACGCGAAGCCCCAATCGTCCCAATGGAAGCCCTGTTGAAACGCGAAGAGTCCGTAAGCGAGAAATGTGATGAGGAAAAGAACGGCTGGAACGGCCAAAACCTGAAAACGAAAAATATCCCTCCGCAAGGCGAATCGATTCGCTTTCAATTGGAGTGTTCCTTTTTCTCTTGTTGTTTTACCAGGTAAACCGGCCTTCGCTTTACTTCCTGGAAAATATAGCCAACATACACGCCGATAAAACCAAGCAGGATCATCAGCATCCCGCTGACGATGAGGATCACAAACATCAGCGAACTCCAACCAGGAGCCAGGTTGGATGTTCGGCCCGTCACCCAGAACGAAAGCACGTACATCATTTCGAGCATGGCAAGGCAAAGCAGCAGCCCGCCCGCACTGAGGCCAATGTAAAGAGGCACCAGCGAGAACGAGAAGATCGCATCCATCGCGAGACGGAACATCTTGCCGAGCGAATATTTCGATTTCCCGCCGATGCGCGGTGCGGGCTGGTATGGCACGATGACCGTGGGGAAGCCGATCCATGCCACCATGCCGCGCAGGAAGCGATGATACTCCGGCATGGATTTGAGCGCGTCGACAGCCTGGCGCGTCAGCGCCCGGAAATCTGCTGAACCGGGAACGATGGGCGTCCCGCTGACCAAATTGATCAGTTTGTAGAATCCGTTCGACGTCCAGTTCTTGAACGAGGAGGATTGAGCGCCCTCGACGCGTTGGGTCTGAACAATGTCGTACCCCCCTTTTATCAAGTCCAGCAGTTGAGGGATCATTTCCGGCGGATGCTGGCCATCGCCGTCCATCGTAATGACAATGTCGCCATCCGAAGTGTTCATCCCGGCGGTCAGGGCCGCCTGGTGTCCGAAGTTGCGGCTCAGGTCGAGAAAGCGCACGCGAGAATCATTTGCCGCCATCGCCGTCAAAACGTCCAACGTGTCATCGGTCGAGCCGTCGTTCACATAAAGAAAACTGAAATCGTAAGGCAGTTGATCCACGACCGAACAGATATGTTCGTGAGTCTGCCTGACAATCCCGCCTTCGTCATAAACCGGAATCACGATGTCAACGGAAAGTTGGGAATCCCTGGAAACGTCTGGCACAAATCCTCTGCTATCAGGAAAATTGTACCATGCCAGGCAGGTCACACGGATAAGGCGTGACCTGCTGCTAAAGCGGCTCGTTCGACAGCTTCAACAAATAATCGCCGTATGAATTCTGTTTCAAAGGAAGCGCAAGCTGGATCAATTGTTCGCGCGTGATGAACCCAACGCGGTATGCCACTTCTTCAGGACAGCCGATCATCAATCCCTGCCGTTCTTCGACGGTCTGGACGAAGTTGGCAGCCTGCAAAAGAGTTTCGTGTGTGCCGGCATCCAGCCAGGCAACGCCGCGTCCAAGCTGCTGGACGCGCAATTGTCCGCGCTCGAGATAGACGCGGTTGAGATCGGTGATCTCCAACTCGCCGCGCGGCGAGGGCTTGAGACTCCCTGCCAGGCTGGCCGCCTGGTTATCGTAAAAATACAATCCCGGCACCGCAAAGTTCGAGCGCGGTTGGACCGGCTTTTCTTCGAGGCTGAGAGCCCGACCATTCGAATCGAATTCGATGACGCCATAATGCTGAGGCTCGCGCACCGGATATGCAAAAACTTCCGCGCCTTCCTTCAGCGCCGCGGCGGTACGAAGATAATCCCACAAGCCCGTCCCATAAAAAATGTTATCGCCCAAAACCAGGCAGGCATGATCGCTCCCAATAAAATCCTTCCCGATGATAAAAGCCTCGGCTAACCCGCGCGGCTCCGCTTGCTCCGCGTAAGAAAAGGAAAGCCCCCATCTCTTTCCGTCGCCGAGCAATCGCCGGAACAAAGGCAGGTCTTCCGGCGAGCTGATCACCAGAATCTCGCGAATGCCGGCCAGCATCAACATCGAAAGCGGATAGTAGATCATCGGCTTGTTGTAGACCGGCAGGATTTGTTTGCTCACGCCCAGCGTCAATGGATAGAGACGCGTGCCGCGCCCGCCAGCAAGAATGATCCCTTTCATGGATCCCTCCGCTCATAGTTTTTATCCAGCCAGTCGCCGAAGCCAGGCTGGCGCATGATGACTTCGACCCAATCCGTGTGATCCAAATACCACTGGACGGTGGCGCGCAAGCCGCTTTCGATATCGTGTTTTGGAATCCAGCCGAATTCATTGCGAATTTTGGCGATGTCCATTGCGTAGCGGCGGTCGTGGCCGGGCCGGTCGGTGACATGAACAATCAACTCAGAATACGGCCCTGCCATTGGCTTCAGCCCATCCAGGATGGAACAGATTTCATTCACCAAATCAATGTTGTAAGGCTGGTTGCCGCCGCCGACGTTGTAGGTCTCGCCTAACTTTCCATTTTTCAGGACAAGGTAAATCGCCTCGCAGTGATCTTCCACGAAGAGCCAGTCGCGGATTTGTTTGCCGTCGCCGTAAACAGGCAGCGGCCTTCCCCGCAACGCATTCAAGATCATCAATGGAATCAATTTTTCGGGATATTGATAGGGGCCATAATTATTCGAACAATTGGTGATCGTTATGGGCAATTGGTAAGTATGAAAATACGCGCGCACCAAATGGTCGGACGCGGCTTTCGAGGCGGAATAAGGCGAACGCGGTTCGTAAGGCGTCCTCTCGGTGAACGCTGAATCAGACGCATCCAGCGACCCGAAAACTTCGTCCGTTGAAACGTGGTGGAATCTCATCCCGCGCTTTGATCCGTCCTGCCCCCAAGCCTGCCGCGCGGCTTCGAGCAGATTGAACGTTCCAACGATATTCGTCTGGATGAACGGCGCGGGGCCAAGAATCGAACGGTCCACGTGCGACTCGGCGGCAAAATGAACGACCGAATCAATTCGATGCTCCTGAAACAGCTGACCAATTAATTGGGCATCGCAAATGTCACCCTGGATAAAGGTGTGCCGCGACGCGTCAGGCAAATCTTTCAAATTTTCCAGGCTGCCTGCATACGTGAGCGCATCGAGATTGAAGACGCGGACATCCGGCTCGGTCTTGAGCAAATAGCGCACGAAATTCGAGCCGATGAATCCCGCGCCGCCAGTAACAAGAATGTTTTTCAAATAAACTCCTTACGTTTTACGGATCACGCAGTAGAGAATATGATTCGTAATGCGTGATGTGCAATTGGCAGACGCTAAAATTCGAACTCCATGATCGCTTCGATCACCTGCTCCTGTTCCGAGCCAGTCAACACATTGTGGAACGGCAGTCGAATCAATTGATCGCTGACACGCTCCGTCACCGGGCAATCGCCTTCCTCGCCGCCGAACCTGCGTCCCATGTCGGAAAGGTGCAAGGGCAGATAATGGAACACGCTGTAAATGCCGCGTTCACGCAGGTACATGATCAGCTTTTGCCGCAGATCGAGATTGGGCATCAGCATGTAGAACATGTGATACGACTGCTCGCAGTGATCCGGAACCGTCGGCAATTGGACAGCGTGCTTCGCCGCCCAATCCTTCAACCCGGTCTCGTACGTATGCCACAAAGTTTTTCGATGGTCTTGGATTTTCTCACGCTGTTCCAACTGGCCGTAAAGAAACGCGGCGAGAATGTCGGATGGCAGATACGAAGAGCCAACGTCCACCCACGTATATTTGTCCACCTGGCCGCGGAAGAAACGCGAGCGATTGGTTCCTTTTTCGCGGATGATCTCGGCGCGCTCGATGATCTCCGGATCATTGATGAGTAACGCGCCGCCTTCGCCGCTGGTAAAGTTTTTCGTCTCATGAAAGGATTGCGCTGCCAGCGCGCCGAATGTTCCGAGATATTTGCCCTTGTATTTTCCAAACAAACCGTGCGCGTTGTCTTCGACGACGGCAATGCCATGCTGGTATGCGACCGCGAGGATTTTGTCCATTTCACACCCCACGCCCGCATAATGCACCGGGACCACCGCCTTCGTGCGCGGCGTGATCAAAGCCTCGAGCCTGGATTCGTCCAAATTAAGGGTATCCGGCCGAACGTCAATGAAGACCGGTTTGACTCCGCGTAAAACGAACGCGTTGACCGTCGAGACGAATGTAAAATCCGGGATGATGACCTCGTCGCCGGGCTGGACATCCAATAGAATCGCGGACATATCCAGCGCGTGCGTGCAGGAAGTCGTCAGCAAAACTTTTGGAACGCCAAGTTCCTGTTCGAGCAAAGCGCTGCATTTTTTGGTGAACTGGCCGTCGCCGGAAATGTGTCCGCTGTGAATCGCCTGCGTTACATATTCAAGTTCTTTGCCAACGGGAAGAGGCCGGTTGAAATCAATGCGTGGATTTTCGTCCATGTTAACCTTTGCGTACGATGATGGTGAAATCATAAATGCGGTAATCATGAAGCAGCGCAACGTTCTTCGAGAAGCTGCGCTTGCAGTAATCGAACAGGTAAAGCGGGTCAGCGTAATAAAGATCGGCGCGCATTCGGTCAGTGTCGGAATATTTGGTCAGGAAGTTGCTGGCAAATCCCTTGCGGCTTAAACTATCGAAATGATGCAGGACGCTGATCACGTAATTCGTCCAATCTTCGAACGATTGCTCACCGCGTACATTGAAAATTCCGCTGGCGACGGTGTAATCGCAAACCGGGAGGTTTTCTTTATCCACAGTGAATGTCATGTTTGGTTTGTCGGCGTGAATCTTCTGCGCCATTTCAATGGCACTTTCCAGAATATCGAATCCATAATATTCCGCACGAAAACCTTTTTGCGTGATGTAATCGGCCAGCGCGCCATAGCCGCATCCATAATCGAGAATCGAAAAGGACGGCGTCTTGATCACCTTGAGCAATTGATCGAAGCGCGTGTTCTGCGACTCTTCCCCATTCCAGTCCGCGCCGCGCGGCGAGGCGCCGTGCTCTTGGATCCGCTTATCGAAATAGGATTTGACGTGATCCAGGTTTGGAATATCTTTCATGAAGTTTCCTTATCGAAATATTTGATGGCGTCCGGCCCGGTCATGAACAGCAAATCAAGGATGCTGACGAACGGGTCATACGGCGGATATAACTGTGGATATTCAGGATAACTATATTCCATATATTCGAGCGTGATCCCGGCTTCGGCAAATTTTTCCGGCTCGATGTAATCCCGCGCCGACGGCCCGCTAAAGTAATGCGTCGCGCCGGCTTTTTTTAGGATGGAAATCAGCCGGTCGGTTTTCTGCCCTTCCGCATAAAGAGCGGATGAACGCTCGAAGCGTGTGTGCTGAATTCCAAGTTCGCGCGCCAGGGCTATCGTGAAATCAATGGTGAAGTCGGCTAGAAGTTCGTCGTGGCGATCATAGAATTGTTCAAGCAGTGGAAGATATTTTTTAAAATAAGGGGCCTTGCGGTATGCATATTCCAAGGTCTTCAAATGATCTGCATTCCAGGCGCTTTCCTGAACGATGCAGATCTGATTTATGGGAATCTTCTCTACTTGCACGCCGCGGCTATGAACCGGAATCGTCAACCACTGCTTGCCCTGCGATGTTTTGATTTGATTCCGATTGCGCCAGCCATGTTTGTCGTATTGAACATCATCGTAAAAAATGAACAAATCCGCTTTACGGATTTGATCGAAATACCCTCGCCACGGAATATACGAGGGCTGGAGAATCACAACTTTCATGATTTTGTCCCGCCGATGGTTTCCTGAACTACATAAGCCGGCCGGCCCATGCTGCGATCAAACATGTGAGCCAGATATTCGCCGATGATACCCAATGTAAATAACTGCGCCCCGCTGAATATTGCAATAATGGAAGCCAGGAACGGAAAGCCGGGCAGGCTACCCGCTGCAAAGTACGTAACAAGAACGTACGCGAAGATCGCCAATCCAAACAGCGTCATGAATAAACCCACCAGACTCGCAAGCCTGAGCGGGCCCGTACTGTAACCGGTCAACACCAGCAAAGTGGCCTTGACGAGAGTCAAAAAATTATAGTTCGAGCCCCTGGCGGGTCGAATGTCAACCACTACCGCTGTAATTCGTGACGTTCCCCATGACAGCAAAACATCGAGGATCGTGTTCGGGCTTCGGAATTCGGCAAACGCCCCGCGCAGATTCGTGCGAAAAGCGCGGAACGCCGACATGTTCCGAACGGAGGGAACGCCCATCGTATTCGCCAGAATGATTTTAGTGTACCTGGTCACTTGATTGCGCCAGAAACCTTGCGGGAGCTGGCGCGGCACACCGTACACGACATCATAGCCTTCGTCGAGTTTTTCCAATAAGCAGTGAATCTCGGCGGGCGGATGCTGTAAATCGTCATCCAGCGTGATCGTGATCTCGTAACGCGCCGCACGCACGCCGCATAACGTAGCATTGTGCTGGCCGTAATTACGCATCAAATTGACGCCGACCACCCACGGGAAGCGCCTGACAAGTTCCTCGATCTCCTGCCAGCTCGCATCGGGGCTGCTATCATTGATCAAAATCACTTCATAAGATCCTGCGATCTTTGGAAGTTCAACGGCCAAACTCTCGACCAATGGGACAATTGTTGCCTCGCCCCGATAAACCGGAATAACCACTGAGCAATTCATCGGCAGGATTTTACCATGCGCCAAAAAATGCGGAGCGTGCTCCGCATTTCCATCTTCGCGTCACAATCGGACCTGGTGCCGGTCCGCCAATATTTCGAGCATCCGCGCCACTTCGGCATTTTTCTGCCTCTCATCCCAGTTTTTATACTCGGCCAGGACGCCCGCAATTTCATCGAGAGCTTCGCGCGTCAACCGGCCAAGCATGGCAAGCATCGAACGCCTCAGCAGGAAATCATCCAGGTGAACAACCTTCTCGTGCTGGGCGATGAATCCAATCTCGCGGCGGCTGTACGCTGGCAGTGACTCGAGCGGCGAGTCCTGGCTGCGCCCGATGAACGTCGCGATCTGTTCGGCGCGCGTGCCATACCGTTCGAACAAAGATTTCGCGCGCCCGGCTGGCATTCCAGTCCACGCCACGATTCTGTCCATAAACTTCCTGGCTTCCTCCGGCGTGACCGGATAGCTGCGCCCGCCGCCAATGGGTAAAGTCCTTGTACTTTTCTGCCGCGTTTTTCCCAGCGATTCGAGAGTCTTGTCGGTGACTTGTTCCGAGAACGCGCGGAACGAAGTCCACTTGCCGCCCACCAGCGAATAGACCGGGAACGCGAGGCCGGTCCATTCGCCGCCGATGACTTGTATTTCATGATCGCGCGTAATTTGGCCGGTGGTCTTTGCATGACTGGCTGCCAGCGGGCGCACGCCGCTGAAACGAAAAACAATGTCGTCCCGCGTCACCTCGATGGACGGAAAGACGCGCGCGATCATTTCGAGGAAATAATCCACTTCCTCCTCCGCGCAGCGCGCCTCATCCGGGTTTTCGAGAGCAATATCAGATGTGCCGACCAAGACGCGGTCATAAAGCGGGAAGATCAAAACAATGCGGCCATCTTCATTCTCGAAGAAGAATTCGTGACCGTCAATCGCCGCGCGCAGTTCAGGATGGTCGAGCACAAGATGCGAGCCTTTCGTGCCGCCGATGAATCGCGTGGAGAGCCCGAGGCTGTGATTCGCGAAGTCAATCCACGGGCCGGCAGCGTTAATGACCAGCTGCGGCTTGACTTCGTAAACAGCATCCGCCAATTCGTCCCGGAGAAGAAGCGTATCGCCGCTTCCGCTGACGAGGCTCATGTAATTGAGGGCGCGCGCATTTGGATTTTCGGCTTCGGCATCCAGAATCAATTCGAGGCCGAGCCGTTCGGGCTGCAGGATCGCTCCGTCATAATACGTCGCCGTGTTGACGATGTTGGGATTGAGCTTGTTCCAACGCGAGATCGATTCCGCGCGGCTGTGGAATTGATGGCGCGGGACAATACGCTGCCTGCCGGTATATGCATCGTAAACCATCAATCCGATTTTGATCACCAATGTACCACGTTCAGACGGCTTGTCGAGCAGGCGCATGAATTTGAACGGGGCATTGAGAAAGCCGGAGAAGATTTTGAAAATGGGAATCGTGGTTGGCAGCGGTTTGACGACATGCGGCGCATTCTGGATCATGCGGTTGCGTTCCTGCACCGCTTCGCGCACAAGACGGAACTCGCCGTTCTCGAGATAACGGATCCCGCCGTGCGCCATGTGCGAGGAAGCCGCGCTTGCGCCCGAACAGAAATCGGCGCGGTCAACCAGCAGGACATCCACGCTGTTGAGCGCCAGATCGCGGAACGTGCCAATGCCATTGATGCCTCCGCCAACGATCAGGACGGAGATCTGCGGATTGCTTTTTAACGACGAGAGAATTCCATTGCGATTCATAAGTTCCTACAATTTGAAAACCAGCATAATTGTCCAGAGAAAAACGCACAGGATAATATGAAGCACATCGCGACGAATCACTTTTTCAACATCCTCGTGCAAAAGCCCAATCTGCACGATCAAATATGTATAAAAGGTAAGATAGGGAGACAGGAATGGCGTTGAAGCAAGGGCAAAGAACTTGTTTTTTCGATTCACAGCCAGCCACAGAAGCGCCAATCCAAGAGGGATTCCATAGGGGAAGAGGCTGCGGTTCCAAACATCCGTTGTTTCATGAAGGACACGGCCCACCCATATCGGAAAAAGGATGGCAGAAAGTGCGTACATAATCGCTACGGGCGCGAAAGTCCGAGTTATCGCCGCAAGTCTTCCCCTTCTCCAGGAATCAATCAGGCAATAAACGGCAAACCCAAGGCCAATTTGCGGCTTGATCATCAGAACAAGAAGTGCCCAGGCAGGCGGAAGAAAAATGCCCAGCACAACAAAAGAATCGATATTGCCAGCAAGCAGGGAACCAATCACAGTGGGCGATATCAACAGGCCAATCACGGCCATGCGCGGCGCATGCAGCCGCCACGCAGCGTAAATGAGCGCTGCAAAACTACAGGCAAATACGATGCCCCGTGCAATATTTGGCGGAAACAACACAACTGGAAGCAGAGGCAGAATTGCCCAGGGAGGATTCATGTAATAAGGCATTACATAAGGCGAGCGCCCCTGAAGTACGGCCCGGGCTGCAGGATCAAACGTTCCCGTCCAGTCTGCATCGGGAATAAAAGACGCCAGCCAGACTGCAGCAATCCCAACAACCGCCAAAGCAATGCAGAGAAAGGCTTTTTTATATATCGCTCGATGGTTTCCAATTGCGGAATTTGTCATTCGACCCAGCCATACGTACGCGTTACCGCTTTCTTCCATCCTGAGTATAACTTCTCGCGCACAGAAGAGTCCATATTTGGCCTCCACTCTTTATCCCTGCCCCAGTTTGCGCGCAGTTCGTCGAAATCCTTCCAAAAGCCGACGGCCAGTCCCGCCGCGTACGCCGCGCCGAGGGCGGTCGTCTCCGCCACTTTTGGACGAATGACCGGCACGTTGAGAATGTCGGCCTGGAATTGCATGAGCAGTTCATCGAAGACCATGCCGCCATCCGCTTTGAGCGCGGTCAATTTCACGCCGGAATCTTTTTCCATCGCGTCCAATACTTCGCGTGTTTGATACGCCGTCGCTTCCAGGGCTGCGCGGGCGATGTGGCCCTTGTTGACGTAACGCGTCATCCCGACGATAACGCCGCGCGCATCCGCCTTCCAGTACGGTGCGAACAATCCGCTGAAAGCCGGGACGAAATAAATTCCGCCATTGTCTTCGACAGTTTTTGCCAGCGCCTCGACCTCGGACGATTGGCGGATCAGCCCCAGATTATCCCTCAGCCATTGGACCAGCGCGCCCGTGATCGCGATCGAGCCTTCCAGCGCGTAGACGGCTTTTTGATTCCCAATTTTGTATCCCAGAGTCGTGAGCAAGCCTGATTTCGACGGCACCGGCTTTTCGCCCGTGTTCAACAACATAAAGCAGCCGGTGCCATACGTGTTCTTTGCTTCGCCAACCGAATAACAAGTCTGGCCAAATAACGCAGCCTGCTGGTCACCGAGATCGCCAGCGACGGGAATGCCTTGGAGGAGCGCAGCGAAGTCTTCACGAGACCGGGTCAATGAATCGTTTCGCTGTGCCCCTACATGTCCATAAATCTCCGATGATGATCTGATTTCCGG
The DNA here is from genome assembly GCA_021787595.1 of Chloroflexota bacterium. Taxonomy (GTDB): domain Bacteria; phylum Chloroflexota; class Anaerolineae; order Anaerolineales; family Villigracilaceae; genus Fen-1038. The sequence goes on from JAJYLQ010000003.1 coordinate 158,656, forward strand.
CAGCATTCCGCGCGGGATGTTCAACAATTTCAGAATTTCGTCATCCCAATCGAGCGTCTCGAGATTCATCAACATCGTGCGCGAGGCGTTCGTTACGTCGGTGGCATGTGCACCGGTCAGATTCCAAATCATCCACGTGTCAATGTTTCCAAAAAGCAATCCGCCTTTTTCGGCTTTTTGACGCGCACCGGGGACATTATCCAGAATCCATTTGATCTTCGGATCGGAAAAATATGTCGCAAGCGGCAAGCCGGTTTTGTCTCGAAAACGATCCCGGCCTCCGTTGCGAGCCAACTCATTGATAATGGAATCCGTTCGCGTGTCCTGCCAGACAATCGCGTTATAAACCGGCCTGCCTGTGTTCCTGTCCCAAACGACCGTCGTCTCGCGTTGATTTGTGATTCCAATCGCGGCGATCTGACTGATCACGGACGACGAATCACTGGATACTTTCTTCAACGCGCCTGCGATCACTTCCCGAGTCCGCGCCGATGAATTGTGGTATCCAGTAAGAAACAACTGCTTGGCCCCATTTGACTGTTTTGTTCAGCGCCAGGCCGAACGTCACCGCCGGGTTGACATGCGCGCTAGAGACGTGTCCAAAAACGTACACCATCACCGCCAAAACAAAGCCATGCGCCAAAGCCACTCCCAATAATCCTGCTTTGGCAACCGCCGCGCCCGCGCCGAAAAATGTCAGCGCAAAGGTGCCAATCAACTCAGCTACAAAAATTTTTCCATTAAACATTTCATCCTCCGATAAGTTGGTTTGAACTTGAAAACCCCGAAACTTTCAAGAGGATACTTCTACGATTCCCACTTACGTGCACCAGCCAAGAATGCCTTGCCGCTCATGGATTTCTTCCCGGCAGGTTGCACTTCATCCAGGATGAGAAGACCGCTTCGCGCGCCGACCGCGGGCTGGTCTCGATAAACCAGCCTCTGCCCCGCCCTCACCCCCATCCCCTCTCCCAATGGGAGGGGGGTAATGGGGTGAGGGGGAAAAGCGTGCGCGCGATGGACTTTGAGCATTGCGCCATCGAAGTCCATATACGCGCCCGGCCACGGATTGAACGCCCGCACTCGGCGCGCCAGCTCTTCAGCGGATTGCGTGAAATCAAGCTGGCCTTCGTCTTTTTTCAGCATGGGCGCGTACGTCGCCTTGCTTTCATCCTGCGGCCGCGGCTGTAATTCACCCGACAAATATCGCGGCAAGGTTTCGACCAATAACTCCGCGCCGAGATGAGACAACTTATCGAATAACGAGCCAGCCGTGTCTCCCGCTTCGATTGGGATCGCGCGTTGGGAGAGGATCGCGCCGGTATCCACGCCCTTGTCCATTTGCATGATGGTCACGCCTGTTTCAGAATCGCCTGCCAAAATCGCGGCCTGGATCGGCGCGGCGCCGCGCCCGCGTGGCAGCAGCGATGCGTGGACGTTGATGCATCCGCGCGGGGGCAGCGCGAGAACGTCGGGGCGGAGAATCTGCCCGAAGGCGGCGACCACGATCAGGTCCGGGGCCCAGAGGCGCAGTTGATCCATCGCTTCAGGTGCGCGTAATTTTTCCGGTTGGATGTACGCGAGACCCAAATCCGTTGCCAGTGTTCTAACAGGCGGAGACTTAAGCTCGCGTCCACGCCCGGATGGACGGTCTGGCTGAGTCACAACGCCGACAACTTCATAATGATCCGCAAGCGCGCGTAAAGCCGGTAATGCAAAGTCAGGCGAACCCATGAAGACCACGCGAGTCATGTTGTGCATTTTAGCATAATAGTACTATTGTCTCTCACGACAGGTCGTTGATTTTTGATTGCTTTCATTGTACAATAGTTAAAATTTCAGACCAGTTCAGGAGGAACAACCCATGTCTCAAGCACCTATGTCCGCCGATGCCACCAGCGATGATAAGCTGTGGGCACTTTTGGCCTACATCTTTACTCCCATCGTCCCGATCATCATTCTGTTGATGGAAGGCAAGAAGAACCGCCCCTTCATTAGGGCACACAATGCACAGGCTCTCATCCTTGGGATCATCATCGTGATCCTTGGGGCTGTCATAGGCCCATTCACGCTGGGGATTCTGTCCTGTGTAGGAGTCCTTCTTTGGTTTGTGTGCATTTACTGGGGTATCCAAGCCTACAACGGCAAGTACGTGGAAGTTCCCGTCGTCACTAATTGGGTAAAGAGCCAGGGCTGGGCATAGTTCTCTGACAACAGAATAATAAAGAGACTCGCTTGAGCGAGTCTCTTTTGTTTTGTTGCCGTACAATCGACTTTGCTGTACAATCCGCTTGAACCTGATTTTGAAATTGGAGGAAATATGGATATTGGAAAATCGTTCTCGTTTCAATTCGAGGACCGGCAATGGATCAGTAAACTTGGTTTGGGCGCAGTCATCGCCATTGTGCCGATCCTGAACTTTGCGTGGTCGGGATACATGGTCGGCATCATGCGAAATGTGGCCAACAATATTTCCGAGCCGCTTCCACAATGGGATGATCTGGAAAAGAAATTCAGCGAGGGTCTGATTCTTTTTGCGGCCGGGTTGGTTTATGCTTTGCCGATGCTCATCGTCATCTGTCTGCCATTGAGCTTTTTCGTAGTTTCAGGAATTTTGTCAGGCAGCAACAATCTACAAAACATTGGTCAGGCAGTCGCGACTGCTGGCGGGCTATTATTCTATTGTCTCATGTGCGTGTTCCTGATTTATGCGCTCATACTTTCCGTGATCTATCCTGCGATCCTTGTTATATTTTCCCGTGAAGGGACTTTTGCATCCTGTTTCAATTTTCGAGAAGTGATTGATTTGGTAAGCAAGAATGCTTCGTCATTTTTCACCGCATGGATCATCAATCTACTTGGCGGATTAGGTGTTGGCCTCATTGTTGGAATCATCAACGCAATAATCGGGTGGATACCGTGCCTTGGATGGATCGTCGCATTAGCGCTGGGATTAAGCTCAGGTATCTATATTGCCACGATCTACGCCCATCTGTTTGGGCAGTTCGGCGCGATTGCATTTAGCTCAAGGCCAAGAACTGCTTAATACCCATCCAATATTGTTCCAAGGAGTTATTCATTGAATTATCGAAAGATCGTTTCGATCCTGATGCTGGCCGGAATCGTTTTGTCGCAAGCCTGTGTCACCCTGCCGCGTATCAACGATACGCGCCCGAACTTCCTCATCATTCTGACAGACGACCAACGCTACGATACGATGAGCTACATGCCGGCCACGGTTGCGACGATTTTCGATCAGGGCGTGACGTTCACACACGGATACGACACGACGCCGCTATGCTGCCCGGCGCGCGCCAGCATCCTGACCGGCATGTACGCGCACAACACCGGTGTCCAAACCAACACGGATTCGCTGGATAAAACGACCTTTTTCTACGACCTGCATCAAAATGGTTATTACACGGGCCTGGTTGGGAAATATCTTAACTCATGGAAAGGCGAAACGCGTCCGGAATTCGATTATTGGGTTTCGTTCTTTCGCGGCGAGAGCGCGTACATTGATCCGCGTCTCAACGTCAACGGCACATGGTCGAAACAGACCGGATATATTTCCGACATTTTGGGAAACTATGTCATTCAATTCCTCGACCAGGCTGCCAAACAACCGCGGCCCTTTGTCCTGCTCTTTGCGCCGAACGCCCCGCATCAACCCGCGACGCCGGACCCGGCCGATGAGAATAAACTCGCTGACCTCGCACCATGGCGGCCTCCAAGTTTCAATGAAGCAGATGTTTCTGAAAAGCCGCAATGGTTGCAGGAGAGACTGCTTACGCCAAAGCAGATTGCAACCGATGATGCATTCCGGCGGGACCAACTTCTCACCCTGATGTCATTGGATCGCGCCGATGCCCGGATTTTTGACGAGATGACGAAAAATGGTCAACTCGATAATACAGTGATCATTTTCCTCAGCGACAACGCCCTGCTGTGGGGCGAGCACCGAATGACGTCAAAAAACAGCCTGTATGAAGAAGCGGTGCGCGTTCCGTTCGCGATTCGATATCCCCCGCTGATTCCAAAACCTTACGTGGATGACCGGCTGGTCGCCAACATTGACATCGCCCCCACGCTTTATCAACTGGCCGGGCTTCGCATTCCATCCAACATGGATGGAATGTCCATGGTCAATTTATTCGACGGCGGAGCGTGGAGAAATGCCCTGCTGTTGGAAGGCTGGCCGCCGCGCGGTGTTTATTCGGCTGTCCACACCGAACGATACATCTACTCGGAAACGGCTGGCGACAAGCCCGAGTTTTATGACCTGCAAACGAATCCATACGAATTAAGCAATCAAATCAATGATCCGCAGTACCAAAACATCATCCAGGAATTGAAGGGTCAGCTTCACCAGTTGGAAAAGCAAAAGGGTGCGCCGCCCGTCATGGATCCGGGTTCGGTCCCGACGCTGAGTCCGACCATCGTCCCGACGCCTTAATCACGGATTTTTGTCCTCTTGACGCTTCTTTCCCAGACTCATAAAATGGATGCAACAATTGAGCAGGTTCTGGGAAGAGATCCCGCATCCACGCGGGACGCCGAAGGTGCAAGTCTGGAACAGGCGAAGCCAGGCGAAACTCTCAGGCAAAAGGACCCAGCATCCGAACCACTCTGGAAAGTCCCGCTATATGCGAGACACCGACGGTGAAAATTTAGTCTGGCAGTCTGATAGTCAAATAGTCGCGTTGTCGAAAAGCCAAGGCCACGAGACCATTCGACCAAAAGACCAAGCGACTAAACGAATCTCTCAGGTCAATTTACAGAGGACGCGCGATAGCTATATCGTGCGTCCTTTTTGATTCTCGCCTATCATATCTTCCCAAAAGAGGAGAACCATGAACACTCCAGCTACTCTCAAGTACACCAAGTCCGATGAATGGTTCGACGCATCCAGCGGCGCGATGGGACTCACCGATTACGCCCAGTCGCAGCTCTCGGATATCGTCTTCGTCGAGATTCTCGTGGACGTCGGCGATACGGTCGAAACCGGAAGCCCGATTGCGTCTGTTGAATCGGTGAAGGCCTCGGCAGAGATTTACGCCTCGGCAGGCGGAAAAGTGACCGCGGTCAACAAAGACCTTTCCAATAAACCCGAGACACTCAACAGCGATCCCTACGGCGCGGGCTGGATGGTCAAGATTGAAGGTGGGCAGACGAGCGATGTGATGGACGCCGCCGCGTACGAAACGTATTGCGCGGGAAGAACGCATTAATAAAATGTCATTGCGAGGAGTGGCGCTATGGCGCCACGACGAAGCAATCTCAAGTAACCAGTAAACGGGTAATTGCATAATAACGCGAGATTGCCACGTCGGCTTGGTCTCGATACGGTCTCGAAGAACACTCGACCTACTCGACCAGCGCCTCCTCGCAATGACATGTGAGGTTATATGACTTACATTCCAATTTCTCCCAAAGAACGGGATGCGATGCTGGAGACCGTCGGCGTCAAAACGCTGGATGATCTTTTCAAGGATGTGCCAGCCAAGCATCGCTTCCCCAAATTGAATCTGCCGCCCGCGCTGACCGAGATGGAAGCCGCGGCCGAACTGGCAGACATCGCCGCCAGCAACGAGAACGTGCGCGGTGATTTGATTTCCTTCCTCGGCGCAGGCATCTACAATCATTACATTCCGTCCGTTGTAGATCACATGCTGCGCCGCGGCGAATTCTATACAGCCTACACTCCGTACCAACCGGAAATTTCACAAGGCACGCTGCAAGGCATCTTCGAATATCAATCGCTGATGGCCGCGCTGACCGGCATGGAAGTTTCCAACGCCTCGCACTACGATGGCGCGACCGCCGCGGCGGAAGCGGTCAACATGGCGTGGGCGCAATTCCGCGGCAAACGCAAAAAAGTTGTGATGTCGCCGAGCGTGCATCCACAATATCGCGCCGTCATCCGCACGTACACGCAAGGCATGGAAATAGAAGTAGCCGGTGACGATGCAAAAGCTGATCTCGAAGCTGGCCCCGATGCGCTTGCATCGTTGATTGACGACAACACCATGATCGTCATGGTTCAGTATCCCGATTTCTTCGGACGCATCTACGATTACACCAAGCTCATCGAAACCGCGCACGCAAAAGGCGCGATGGCCTGTGTCGTTGCGAATCCGACCGCGCTGGCGCTGTTCAAGACGCCGGGTGAAATGGACGCCGACATCGTCGTCGGTGACGGCCAGCCGCTCGGCGTCCCGATGTGGTTCGGCGGCCCGACCGTCGGATTTTTCACCACGAAGAAATCCTACGTCCACAAAATGGCAGGACGACTCGTCGGCGAAACGGTTGACAGTCACGGACAGCGCGCGTACGTTCTCACGCTCACCGCGCGCGAGCAGCACATCAAACGTGAGCGCGCCACGTCCAACATTTGCACCAATCAAGGATTGATCGCGCTGGCATCTGCGATTTATATGTCCGTGCTTGGAAAGAGCGGCATGAGACAAGTCGCCGAGCTTTGCTATCACAAGGCGCATTACGCCGCCGAGCAGCTCAGCAAAATTAACGGCATGGGCTTGTGCTTTACCGAGCCATTCTTCCACGAGTTCGCGTTGTGCGTCAATCGTCCGGTCGAAGAAGTCAACGCGCATTTGCTCGAGCATGGCATCATCGGCGGCTACGATCTCGGGCAGGATTATCCGTCGCTCAAGGATCACATGCTGATCGCGGTGACCGAGATGAACACAAAAGAAGAGATTGATGCGCTGGTCGAAATTCTTTCGGAGGTGAACCATGATTGAAGCGACTCTTACCGCGACAGCTAAAGTGGTCGAGCCGACCATCTTCGATTTATCCTCGCCCGGACGCGTTGGCGTCTCCTTCCCGGAACCGGATGTGCCGCGCACCGAATTGCCGAAATCCATGCTGAGAGCAGATCTGCCATTACCCGAACTTGCGGAAGTGGATGTGGTGCGGCATTACATGCATCTCAGCAAATTCAATTACAGCGTGGACGGCGGTTATTATCCGCTCGGCTCATGCACGATGAAGTACAACCCAAAGATTGACGAAGACACCTGCCGCCTGCCCGGATTTTTGCACACGCATCCGCTTCAACCCATTGAAACGGTCCAAGGCAATTTGGCTTTGATGTATCAATTGCAGGAATGGCTGAAAGAGATCAGCGGCTTCTCGGCGGTGACGTTGCAACCCGCGGCCGGCGCGCACGGTGAATTCACCGGCGTGCTGATCATGCGCGCCTATCACAAATCACGCGGCGACGTGAAGCGCACGAAGATGCTGATCCCCGATTCGGCGCATGGGACGAATCCCGCGTCGTCGGGCATGATCGGATTGCAGATTGTCCAAATTCCATCCGACGCGCGCGGCAATGTTGATCTAAAGGCGCTGAAAGAACATTGCGATGACACGGTCGTCGGAATGATGCTCACCAATCCGAACACGCTGGGGCTGTTCGATGAAAACATCGAAGAAGTTATCAAGCTCGTCCATGATTGCGGTGGCTTGATGTATGGCGATGGAGCAAATCTCAATGCTTTGCTCGGTATCGTCAAGCCCGGCGACATCGGCTTCGATGTGATGCACTTCAATTTGCATAAAACGTTCGCTGTCCCGCATGGGGGCGGCGGCCCAGGTTCAGGCCCGGTGGGTGTCGCTGCACATCTCGCAGATTTCCTGCCCGAACCGCTGGTGGGCATCCTCGAAGAAGGCGATGATGAAACGCCTCCGCTGTTTGGCTTTGTCAAACCCGCCAAATCCATCGGACGCATGAAGGCTTTCCATGGACATTTCGGCGGCGGACACGTACGCGCATTTACATACATTGCCATGCACGGCCCAGATGGCTTGAAGGATATTTCGCAGTATGCAGTGTTGAACGCGAATTATTTGCTGGCGCGCTTGCGCAACACGTATCACGTTCCATTTGACCGCATTTGCATGCACGAGTTTGTCGCGGAGGGACAATTTGCTGGAAGCGATGTGCGCGCATTGGATATTGCCAAACGCCTGATGGATTACAACTTCCATCCACCAACGAACTATTTCCCGCTCATCGTCCATGAAGCGCTGATGATCGAGCCAACCGAAACGGAGAATAAAGACACGCTCGATGCCTTCGCCGACGCGCTGATCAAGATCGCGGACGAAGCGAAGACGAAGCCTGAACTTCTTCACAACGCGCCCAGCACGACTCAATTCGGGCGCATGGATGAAGTCAAGGCCGCGCGCGATTTGGTGCTGTGCTGCTGGCTGCCGGAGGATTACGGGGACCAGTGATCGGTGATCAGTAATCAGTGACACCTCGCGGGCAAGGGTCCGCGAGGTGTTTTGTTTGCTGTATAATGGTTCGTATGACAAAGCAAGACATCCGTTGGATTCAACGTTTCAATAATTTCAGCAAAGCCTTTGCCCAACTCAACAAAGCAGTGGAGTTATCCAAACAACGTCAACTGTCGGAACTCGAAGAGCAAGGGCTGATCCAAACATTTGAATTCACTTACGAATTAGCCTGGAATACTTTGAAGGATTACCTGGAGGCGCAGGGCGAGACCGAAATTTATGGCAGCCGCGACGCGTTTCGGCTGGCGTTTCAACGCGGCTTGATCGAAGACGGCGAGACATGGATGGGCATGGTCCGAAGCCGCATCCTGACCAGCCATACTTACAACGAAGAAGTGGCTCAACAAATCGCGAAAGCCATTTCCGACCAATATATCCTGCAATTTGTGAAACTCCACGAGAAATTAGGATCGCTGAAGGGAGACAGACCATGACGCTGCGCTTTGGCTTGAAAGAAGGCGCCATTCACAGGATTTGCGCCGTCCTTGCCCGTCACCCGCAGGTGGATCAGGCGATCTTGTACGGCTCGCGCGCCAAGGGCAACTATACGGACGGCTCGGATATTGACCTGACCCTGCGCGGCGGCGAAGATCTGACGTTGAATGTGCTCTATAAAATCATGGATGAACTTGATGACCTTCTCCTGCCATATATCATTGACCTGTCCATTTTCAACACCATCCACGACCCCGATGTGATCGAGCATATTCAGCGTGCGGGCGTCACGTTCTACGATAAGGATGAGATCGTTCCTGAACTGGCATAGGCGCGATCGGGGCTGCGCGTGATTTGGTGTTGCCGAAGGTGCTGGCTGCCGGAAGATTACGAAGAACGATAAGTAAGCAGAACTCCGAGATTTTTGCAAAGCACTTCCCAAGGAAGCAAAATCTCGGAGTTCTTTTTTAGGTGGGTATCCCCTGTCATCGAGTAATCACTTGGAAACACAGTTGAACACACAAAGTAATCGTCCCAAATCGCATATCGCACATACGGGATACGCACAAAGATTTATTTACTGATCTGATGTTACGCAGGTTTCCCCTCATCCCCAATCCTTACGCCGAAAGGGGAAGGGAGTTTGAGGGTGCGTAAGGTGCATTATTTGCCCTCCGCGCTGAAAAGCGCTACCTCACGAGGAGAGCCACGTCGCTATCAGGACGAAAATCATCTCTCAGTATAGATCCGAATAGGGCAAACTCCATGACCTTCCATTTGCGGCAGAATTCGGCAATCTTGTCTTTTGGGATATCGCTCTTGGCGCTAATCATCCTGTCACCTCACTCGATGCCCCCAAATTATATAACCGCCGCGAAAAAATAAAGCCGCGCGACGCGGCCCGGAAGTGATCGGTTGCAGAATTTCGGAAGGCATGCTAAACTCTGTGACGACTTATGCTGTGGAGGCTGTGATGCCAGGTGCAAGCAAGGAGACACGTCGCGTAAAAATCCTCAACGCCAACTGGACGCCGGCGAGCGACGACGGGAATGGCCGTTTCGAGGTTATGATTGTCACCGAGGACGACCAGCAGTACTTCATGCCTGTCGACCCCGCGTCCATGACCGCGCTCGTCGCGCTGGCCCAAGCGCACACGGTCATGGCTTGGGACCCGCCGAACCGATCACTTATCGTTGCCAACATTGTCGGCACGATGCCGTGGACGGTTGCAGGCAGCGCCTGAGGATGTCACAGTTCGTCCAAGTGATCAGGGACGCGATACGGACAGTGGATGTTTGTCAATTCGCCCCATTCCGCAATCAGCTCCTGGAGCTCGCTCGCCAGCGCTTCGTAATTCGTATAAAAGTTCGGAAAGTCCAGCAGCACCTGCCCGCTCGGAAAAGTTGTTAGAGAGTCATCGCAACGAATCGCCCTCATCGCTACGATGATCCGGCTCAACTGCCGCAAAGTCGTTTTGGATAGACTGTGCTGGATCGGTTGTAAAAGCGCTCAAGTGTCTCTCATGGGCTTTTTGTGGTGAGTTGTGGTCTTGGCGGACTTCTACTCTACTACGAAAAGCCCTTTCATATTAGCCCATTTGAAGTATTGTTTTCACGCCCGCTTTTTATACGCCCGCATCGCAAAGACATAAGCCGCGAGCATAATCCCGACGCACCACGCGAGTGCAATCCAAATGTCATTGCCGACAGGCCGCTCCGCGAGCAGAGAACGTATCGCATCCACGATGGAAGTGACAGGCTGGTTTTCAGCAAAGACGCGAACGACCGTTGGCATCGACTTGGTTGGCACAAACGCCGAACTGATAAACGGTAGAAAGAGAAGGGGATAGGCAAAGGCGCCTGCACCGTCCACTGATTTTGCAGATAGTCCGGCAATCGCCGCGATCCAGGTCAGGGCTAGCGTATACAGTGCGAGTATGCCGATCACAGCAAGCCATGACAGTACTCCCGCCGATGAGCGGAAGCCCATAATCAGCGCAACGAGAATGATCACGAGGATCGAAATCGCGTTGGATACCAGTGAAGTCAAAACGTGTCCCCACAGCACGGTGGAACGCACAATCGGCATGGAGTGGAACCGCTCGAAGATGCCTCCTTGCACATCAATAAATAAACGATAAGAAGTATAGGCGATCCCGCTTGCAATCGCAATCAGGAGAATGCCGGGCAGCAGGTAATTTACATAGTTATCCGTGCCGGTGTGGATGGCGCCACCAAACACATAAACGAACAGCAGCATCTCTGCGATCGGCATGATGGTAACCGTGATGATGGTGTCCATGCTGCGGAAAATATGGCGCATAGATCGTCCAAGCATAACGCTCATGTCGCTGAAGAAGTGTTTATTCATTGTACCTTTTGCTCCTTTTTACCGATGATGGCGAGGAATATCTCCTCCAAAGTCGGTTGTTTTTCTACATACTCCGCCTTTGCGGGCGGGAACAGCTTTTTCAGGTCTGCGAGGGTGCCGTTGGCGATAATTTTCCCTTCATGCAGAATGGCAATTCTATCAGCAAGATGCTCGGCTTCATCCAAATACTGTGTAGTCAGAAATACCGTCGTGCCGTTATTTGCAAGCTCTTTGACGGTCTTCCAAACCTCGAGGCGCGCTTCGGGGTCGAGCCCGTTGGTCGGCTCGTCGAGAAAAATGATCTGTGGCTTCCCGATCAGGCTCATGGCGATGTCGAGCCTGCGGCGCATCCCGCCCGAATAGGTGGAAACCCTGCGGTCGGCAGCATCGGTCAAGCCGAAGCGGTTCAGTAGAGCATCCGCGACCTGACGCGGATTTTTGAGGTGCCGCAGCTTGGCAATCATTATCAAATTTTCCCGCCCGGTCAAGATCTCGTCTACGGCGGCAAATTGCCCGGTCAGGCTGATGGATTGCCGCACGCTGTCGGGTTTTGACGCAACATCGAATCCGTTTACGACGGCTGTTCCGCCATCTTGTTTGAGCAGCGTGGTGAGGATTTTGACAATCGTTGTCTTGCCCGCACCATTGGAACCAAGCAGGGCGAAGATACAGCCTTTTTCCACCTCAAAATCCACGCCCGTTAGAACATGAAGTTTCTCGTAGGACTTTTGTAGTCCATTCACCTGGATTGCTTTTTCCATCCCGATATCCTCCTTTTACTTTGTTTTATCCGTAACTTTTTTTCATGGCCTTGTTAACTTCCTGGTCAACAGATTCTTGATAGATATCAGCGTAGGTTTTTGAATCTTTGATTAGATCGTCGCAGAAAGCCGCTACATCACTGCCCGTCACTTCGAGCGCGCCTTTCCCCAAGGCCGCGCCCTCTTCAAAAAGATCAATAATCCCCGAGAGCAAACCCGTCCCGCAGGTTAACTCAACCGGGCCGACCTTAAAGAGGTAGTTTTGAATCTCTTTATAAACAATCTGATAATCTCGCGGGAGCGCTTTGACACGCGCCATGTGCGCTCGCCATTTTTTTTGCCACTTTCTTTTGCCTTCGATAGCATCTTGTATTCTCACAACGATATCTTGGAGTCTCATTTTGTCTTCCTATTACCTAATTTTTTAGCGATATTGTTGTTGAGCTGCTCGCGCCACTTGTCACGAAAAGACTTTGCCCCTTCTTCGCCAGCCAGCGCTGAACAGAAGCCTTTGATATCGTCACCCAAAACCTCCTGGACGCTCTGACCGTCCGCCGCCGTTTCTTCGAGCAGGTCAAGCACACCGTTAAGAATTGGCATGAGGTTGCGACCGGTGAAATCTCCGTGCTGCCAAAGATTGGCATTAATTTCTTTCCATGCCGCTTGATAATCAGCCGGCAGCTTTTTGACTCGCGATCCAAAACTTTTAAATTCTCTCCTCATATCGTTGCCGGTGATTAGGTCCCAAAAATTCATTTTACTTTCTCCTTTAACTCATCAATTTTTGACGCGATAAACTCCCATTTTTCCCAGAACTTCCGTAGTTCCTCCCGCCCCGCGTCGTTGAGCGCGAAAAACTTTCGCGGAGGTCCCAGATCGGATGGTTTTTTTTCTATGTCCACGAGTTTATTTTTCTCGAGCCGCACCAAAATGGTGTAGACCGTTCCTTCCACAACATCTGTGAAGCCAAGAGCATTCAGCCGCCGCGTGATTTCGTAGCCGTAGGTTTCTTCGCGGCTAATAATTTCAAGAACACAGCCCTCAAGCACGCCTTTGAGCATTTCTGTCAGGTCTTCCAGCACAATCACCTCTTGCTATTCTGTATGACTTATATTATGTATTACTTACTACTGCTATATAGTATCACGTAATAGTGGGGTTGTCAAGCAAAAAATAGACCCGCAAAAATAAAACGGCTGACGATTTCGAAATCAAACGCTTCTATACTTGGCACGGTCATAAATTGCGGTTTTCTTCCCCTGAATCGCGGGGCTAAAGCCGCCTGCTCACCTGTGCCTGCGGCACTGGCGCAGGCAGTTCGTGGAAGTTGTCGCCATGGCGCCACGGCGACGCCTTCGGACTAGCACAATGAGTGGCGCCGAGGCGCCACTTTCATGTGCTGAGGCGGGGATTCATCCCCTGCCGAGTCCCATTAGGCAAAAGCGCAATTTGTGGCCGTGTTCAGTATACAAATCCTTTACTTGAATGGATTTGTTTTTGCATATTCTTCCTCCTTATATAACTGTAACCTTTGACAGATCGGCCCCCATGCCCCTGAGAGCGTTGTGGGCCAGCTTATCCATGGGTGCGCCGTCAAACTAATGGTCTTGATGGCGTTGTAGTATTTCTTGGTCAGGACCACGGCACTATGCTTTTGAACGACCACTTGATTACTAGGGACGCTCACTTTCTTTAAATGCTATACTTATTTCAAACATCCAGAAGGAAACAACACATGACTTTAATTTATGCCTGCATCGCACCTCATGCTGGAGACTTGATTCCAGAAACCGTTGAAGACAAAAACAAAATCGCACTGACGCGCCAAACCATTCAGGAAATGGGTTGGCATTTACAGGCGCTCGCGCCCGAAATCGTGATCGTCATCAACCCGCATGGATTCCGCGTGGAAAGCGCGTTGAGCATTTGCATCGCAGAAAGAGCCATCGGCGATTGGTCGCCGGATGTAAAGCTTGAATTTGATCTGGAGCCGGGTCTCGCAAACGCAATCGCGGATAAAGCAACACAGATGAACGTCCCCGTTGTGAAATATATTTACGGCTCAAGCAGCGGCGAAAGTTGTTACATCCCTTTGGATTGGGGCGCGGTCGTCCCACTTTATTTTTTAGGTCATCGCTTCGATCCCAAGCCGAAGCTGGTTCACATCAGTCCCATGCGGACCCTGCCGCTTCCATTGCACTATGGCTTTGGCCGCGCGCTCGGACAAGTTATCAAGCAGTCATCGCAAAGGATTGCCCTCATTGCCAGCGCAGACCAGGCGCACGCGCATCAAGCCGACGGGCCGTACGGATTCGATCCCGCCGCAGATGAATACGATGCGCTGATGCAGAAAACGATTCGCACTGGGCAACTCGATCATCTTTTATCCATTGACTCAACGCTCGTTGAAAATGCAAAGCCTGATAGTTTGTGGCCGACATTGATTCTCGCTGGTGCGCTCAATGAAAATCCGATGCAAGGCAAATTGCTTTCCTATGAAGTGAACGAATACTTCGGAATTTTGTGCGCTGAATATCAGACTTGATTTTTCAAAAAAGCAGAGACGGTTTAAAGCCGTCTCTTTTTCATTTGCTCGTCGGCGTTGGATATGGCGTTGGGATCGCGCCCGCGCAGATGGCAGGCGGAGATGTCAGAGCAGGCGAAGTCGTCACGGCATCGCTCACGCTGCCAGTCGCGCCCGAGGCGCCCCACCAGTTGTTCGTCGCCGCAAATGGCACTTGATCCATGTTCCCGTTGTCAATATCTCCACCCGCATTGCCAGAAACTTTCGTGGCTTTATTCTCCACGATGCAGCTGCCCGTAATTGAACCGGTGCCAGCCATATCAATCAAGATTCCGCCGGAAGCCAGCGCGCTGTTATCAGCTATAACGCTATCGGTGATCGTCAATGCAGTGGAATTACTATCGGGACCTTGAACATAAATCCCGCCTGCGACTGACTTCGGCGCCTGATTGCCGACGATGAAACTATCCTTGATCGTTACAAGCGCATCACCGTTTGAACCGAGACTGTTGATTCCTCCGCCACCATGAGGAGTATCCGAAACCTCGGTTGCCACGTTGCCAGACACAACACTTTGATCAACGACATTCACTGTGCCGCTATCGCTGTAAATGCCTCCGCCTTCGAAAGCCAGATTACTCACCAACTGGCTGTGGTCGAGCGTGACCGTTCCAGAGTCGTTATAAATTCCACCGCCGCCAAACGATTGATCTTGCGCGACGTTGGATGAGACAACACTGTTCTTCACCATCAACGCGCCGCCGTTATAAATTCCGCCGCCGTCATCGGTCGCGGTATTTCCCTGCACAACAGAATCATTCAACGTTAGCGTGGAATTCATGTCAGCTGCAAGCCCGCCGCCATCATAAGAAATGTTATTTGTAATCGCCACATGGTTCAATGTGGCTTGTCCCAAACCTATTTCCAAAGCACCGCCTTCGGACAAGTCAACGTTCGTGGTATCGCCGCCGCTGATCGTCAGATCGCTCAACGTCAGGTTTCCCACCATGACTTGAAAAATCCCAAATTTATTCGGCCCCGTGCGCTGGATGGTCGAGCCGTTTCCCAAAATGGTCACTGCAGTATAGATCACGGGAAAGCCACCCGGATCAAAACCGAATCTCCCTTCCGCGCCTTGCAGTGGCGGCGAACTTGTGTCGGGATCAGTCAACGTGTAAGTTCCCGTCGGCAGATAGATCGTACTGTTTCCCGCGGTCGCAACACATCCATCCTGATCCTTCTGCGTTTGCACAGCCCAAATTGCTTCACCTAATGAGCAGTTTCCATTCTGCTTGAACGGATAAATTTCCTGATCGAAAGTGTTGACAACCACCGCGCCCGACGGCATGGAAGAAGTGGGAGTCGGTGCTGCCACTTGCGTACTCTTTGTCCGCGGAGCAGAAGTTGAAGCAGGAGGTTCGGTTGCATTTGAAACGCTGAAAGTACCCGCCGCCGCAGAAGGTGCGGGCGGAATCGGAGCCGCTGGATTCCCCTTTGCAACATTGTTGACCAAGCCACAACTAACAAACAACAAAATGATGACGGATAAACCAACAATCTTTTTGTGCATTCTTTTCCTCATGCTAAAATCGAGCTTTGCAGAATGAGAAAGTTATCGGCTATTCTATTTCAAATTCACGATT
This sequence comes from Chloroflexota bacterium, assembly GCA_021787595.1. Classification (GTDB taxonomy): domain Bacteria; phylum Chloroflexota; class Anaerolineae; order Anaerolineales; family Villigracilaceae; genus Fen-1038. The sequence continues at coordinate 174,714 of JAJYLQ010000003.1, forward strand.
TGTCCAGAGAGGCATATAATAAACTTCACCAACTCAGGAGCGACGGATGAGAATCCTTACTGTTGATATTGGCACAGGCACGCAGGATATTTTCCTTTACGATTCACGCCTCGACATCGAAAACGGCTTCAAGCTGATCCTGCCATCCCCGACGATGATCATTCATCGCCAGATCAAGGAAGCGACAAAAAATCAAACGCCGATCTTATTGACGGGACATCAAATGGGCGGCGGACCTGCGGCCTGGGCCGCCGAAGCTCACGCTCGCGCGGGACTTCCCATTTACGCCACGCCCGACGCGGCAACCACCCTCAACGATGAACTCGATAAAGTAAAAGCACTGGGGATAAAGATTGTTTCGGAAGATGAAAGTAAAAAGCTAAAAGTAAAAAGCTTGGAACTGAAGGATTTCGATTTTGAATTGATCTCCAAAACCTTCAATGATTTCGGTATTTCATTGAGCGCCCTGGATGCAATTGCCGTCGCCGTTTTCGATCACGGCGCGGCGCCTGCCGGCGTCTCCGACCGGCAATTCCGCTTCGATTATCTCGACAGACGAATCCGTGAAAAAAATTCTTTATCGGCCTTTGCGTATCTTTCAACTGAGATTCCACCAATCATGTCTCGCTTGATTTCCGTCGCGGACTCGGCACACGGATTCGATTGTCCGCTCGTCATCATGGATACCGCGCCCGCCGCGGTGCTAGGGACAACGTTCGATCCGGTGGTGGCGAAATGCGAACGAAAATTGATCGCCAACGTCGGCAACTTCCACACGCTGGCCTTCCGACTCGCATCAAATGGGATTGAAGGTTTATTCGAGCATCACACGGGTGAAATTGATTTGCCAAAGCTCGAGTCACTTCTGCGCGCATTGGCCGATGGCTCGCTCAAACACGAAGATGTTTTCAACGATATGGGCCACGGTGCGTTGATCTATGGTAACCGACCGCTTGAACTTGGAAAAGACGATTTTGATGTTGTGGTGACGGGGCCGAGGCGATCAATGTTTACCCTCACTCCCAACCCCTCTCCCAATGGGAGAGGGGTTGGGATGAGGGGTCTGATCCCGTATTTTGCAACACCCTTCGGTGACATGATGATCGCTGGATGTTTCGGTCTGCTGGCTGCAACGGCGGATGTAATGCCCGATTTGGCGGAAACCGTTTACGGGTCGCTGCGAGGTGGGCGCGGCGTCGCGCCGTGGGATGTGGATTAGTCCATCAATCGGAATCCGCTTCAAGTCGGCGCGAGAGGCGCTGCTTCATCGCAATGTCATACGAACGATTCAATAATCCAATTGCTTTTTCAATATCCCCATCTTCGCGCAAATAAAAACTGATCCAGCCCGTGTCAGGCAAAATGTGATGCGGTTCAGCCAATCCGTGTGCGACAATTTCGTCGCGCACTTTTTTGGGGAAGGGAACGTCCACCAAAGTATCGCCGTGAATGTGACCGATCTCGCGGCGGCCAATCCGAAATTCCGTGCCGCCGAAGCGATGAGGGTGCGCTTCGACGCCATCCCAAGTAAGCAAAGTATCAATGATTTGTTTCGACGCGCCATGAGCTGACATTTGATCTCCATAACAATAACAATCGCGCTGAGCGGAGCGGCGCTACAGGCGCCACGAAGTCGAAGCGATAATCGCAATGACTGCCCTTCGACTTCACTGCGTTCCGCTCAGGGTGATGATCAACCAATTTTATGTAACAGAGCAGGCAGACAAAGCGCTTCTTACTTGATGAGTAACATCATCTATCACGGGTCGGTCAATCAGAATATAATCCGATGAAATATGTAGGGGCGGCGTCTTGCCGCCCAATAAGGGCGAGAAGACCTCGCCCCTACATCAAAATCAGGAGACCAATTCATGTGCGGTATCTTTGGATACGTTACCAATAAAGAAGAAAATCTCGGACCGATTCTGATCGAAGCTGCCAAGCGGCTGACCTATCGCGGCTACGACTCGGTCGGCGCGGCAACCATCAACGGCAGCAAAATTGATTTGCGAAAAGATGTCGGCAAGGTCGAAGGCGTTTCGGTGAAATATAATTTCACGGAGATGCGCGGTTCGCGCGGCATCACGCAGTTGCGCTGGGCGACGTTTGGCGAACCATCACAAATTAATGCACAACCGCATATTGATTCAGATGGCGATCTTGTTGGCGCGCATAACGGCAACGTGGTCAATAACGTCGAATTGCGCCAGCAATTTATTGCGGAGGGAATGACGGTCCGCTCGCAAAACGACGGCGAGACTTGCGTGCACAGCGTCGAACGGTATCTCAATCGCGGTTATGAATTTATAGATGCGATCCGACTTGCCTATGGCGATCTGCAAGGTGATTACGCGTTCGTGATCGGGCGCGTCAACGAAGATACGTTGTATGCGTTCAAAAAAGGTTCGGGCATGGTGGTGGGAATCGGCGATGGCTTTACGTGTGTTTCGTCCGACCTGCCTTCGATCTTGCCATTGACGCGCAAGATCGTCCGCCCGCAGGATGGTGAGATCGTCACGCTATGGTCGGATCGAGTCGAAGTGAGATCGGTCAAGGATGGGAAGTTAATTGATCGGAAAGCAGAGACCGTCACGGAGTCGATGGATGCGGTGCAAAAGGGCGGGTATCCGCATTTCATGTTGAAGGAAATCCATGAGCAGCCGCAGGTCGCGCGCGAGCTTTTGCATCTGCTCGATGGAAGTCCCGAAGTGGAAAGCCTGGTTGAAAAAATGAAGAAGGCGCGGCATTTGTATTTCGTCGCCTGTGGCACGAGTTATCACGCCGCGCTGATCGGCTCGGTCTATTTCGCGCAAATCGCGGGACGGCCCGCCATCCCGGTGCTCGCGCCGCAGTTCATCGCGCAATATGCGCCCGCGGTTGGATACGAAGATGTAGGCGTGTTCGTGAGCCAATCGGGCGAGACGAAGGATGTGCTCAACGCGCTGGAAGCAGCCGAGTCGCGCGGCATGGCATCGTATGGTCTCGCCAACGTGATCGGCTCGACGCTGACCAAAGCCACATCGTTCTGCCTGCCCTTATGCTGCGGATACGAAATCAGCGTCCCCGCCACGAAGACATTTACCAACCAGGTCATCACGTTTTTGTATCTGGCTTATCGCATGGCGGGACGCGACCCTTCGACAGGCTCAGGGCGGAGCACGCGCGAGCTGGAAACGATTCCCAAATTGATGGAAGCCACCATGGACGCCATTGGCTCGCAAGTCGAAGCGATTGCGAAAGATATCAATAAATGGAATGATATGTATTGTCTCGGCTATGGCGCGACGTATCCCATTGCGCTCGAGGGCGCGTTGAAGTTGAAAGAGATCACGTATGCGCACTGTGAAGGAATGCTTTCGACCGAATTCAAACACGGACCGCTTTCAGCAGTGAGCAAAGGCTATCCAATCGTCTTCGTCGCTGGACCGAATGATGTGCCGCTCATCATCAGCGGAGTCAACGAAGTGAAAGTGCGCGGCGCACGGGCGATTGTCATCGCCGAAGACGATCCGCGCCTGCGCGCCAACGCCGACGATGTGATCGCATTGCCAAAATCGGATGCGAATATCAGCCCGCTGCTGGGCGTCCTGCCATTGCAAATGCTTTCGTATCACATGAGCGTGATGCGCGGCTTCGACCCTGATTTCCCAAGAAATTTATCCAAGACGCTGACGGTGGATTGAGAATCTTCAAACGTCCGAAGTTTTTATTTATGCTACAATCATTTTATGTTCAATGCGGGTTCCCTTACCTTCCAGGAGTTCATCATGAACGAATCCCTGCCGCTCGCGACGATTCAGGAGGCAGTTCTGGAGTTCTTGCGCGGACGCGATGATGCGGTTGTGTTCGGCGCGCAGGCGGTCAATGCCTATGTGCCGGAGCCGCGCATGAGCCAGGATATTCACCTGTTATCGACTTGTGCGAACGAACTTGCGGAAGAATTACGTGCTCATCTCAGCGATAAATTCCACATTGCGGTTAGAGTTCGCAAAGTTGCAGGCGAGCGCGGTTTCAGGCTTTATCAGATTCAAAAATCAGGCAATCGTCATTTGGTGGATATTCGGCTTGTTGCCAGCCTGCCGCCTTCACAACGAATCTCGGAAGTGCTTGTCGCTTCACCTGAAGAATTAATCGCATTGAAAGTCATTTCTTATCATCTGCGACGCGGTCAGCCTAAATCGGGAACAGATTGGCGCGATCTTGCGATGCTGTTATTGGCATTTCCAGAACTAAAACGCAAGGATGGTTTCGTCGCGCAGCGGCTCAAATCAGAACACGCGGGGAAAGATGTGATGGATTTGTGGAATGACCTGGTCGAGCAGGAAATCCAATCAACGCAAGAAGATGACGAGTATTAGTATTACAGCGCAAAGTTAGAGTTTTGAGGGTTCTGCTCATGGCTTTTCTACCGTTTTCGCCCTCATCCCCACCCCTTCCCCCGAATGGGGAAGGGAGTCTCCTCTCCCTTCGGGAGAGGGAAAGGGTGAGGGAGAATTGGCAGGGAACGATTGCTCAACCTTGCGCGGTAATGTTAGATAATTGGATTTTCCGCGCAATTTATCCAAGACGCTGGCGGTGGATTGAAGCTCAAGTTATCAAGGCTTCGTTTGCGGTGTGACCCGGCAAATTGAATGTCATCCCGAAGAGACTTCTTGAAGATAGCAACTGTGGGAGTGGGAACCGTGCTGTTGGGCGGCAGCGCTGCGTCCGAGCTGGTTGCGATCAAGCAGGGCCCGGACGCAACACCTGCTTCAACGATCAATTACACGGGCAGGAAACTTTGCTTCGTATTGTGGGATCACCAACTGGCGCAATATAACTACCAGCCGCGCAATCTCAAGGCACCTGTTCCAGAAACCTGTCCGCTTTATTCGGGTGTCCTCAATCCGGTAACGCCCGCATGGGAAGCATATTGGAGAGGCATTCTTCATTTGTGCAACCCAAACATGAGCGATGCGGACTTTGAAAGCTCGTGGAACAGCCTGACGATTTCGGGCCGGGCATTTACGGATTCCACTGATCCCGCATCCGGAAACTTTGCGTTGCATAGCCTGACTTGTGGCGGGGCAACACACGAAATGGTCACCGGCATTCCCGAAGGTCCATATATGCGGATTTATACGCTGAACAGCCGGAAAGATCCTCCGCCGATTCCAGCAAACGCCAATACCATTGACATCACCCGGCATTTCTTTGCAACATCCGGAAGCAATGTTCGATTGCCCGATGGAAGTTACGCCGTCTATGGATTTCCACAATTCGAGAATTGCATCATCCCATTGGTTAGCAAATCAGATACAGATTTGATCGCCACATCGAGAATCAAGGTGGTCACATCCATTCAACGCCCGTATAATCCATAAATAAAAGGAAACCCAGCCATGCCCACTCCTCTCCCCCGCTCGAAGGTCAAAAAGAATCAAACGTGGAATGCCGAAAGCGTTTTTTCGTCACCCAAGGCATTCGACTCTGAAGTAACCAGTCTCGCCGAGAGTCTTGCGGAAGTCAAAAAGTATCAGGGCCATCTCGGCGATAATCCCGGCACATTTATTGAAGCGATGGATGTCATTGAGAAGATTTCAAAGCGCGCGGCCAAAGTTCAGGTGTATGCCACGATGTCCAGCGCGGTGGACACAGCCGACCAACAAGGCGCGGCGATGAACGCGAAAGCTTTGAGCGCTCAAGCTCAAATCAGCGCCGCCACTTCGTTTGTTGATCCAGAACTGTTGTCAATTGGCGAAGCGAAATTACGTCAGTGGCAGAGAGACGATCCGCGCATGAAGTTATACGAGCATTACTTCAATGACCTGTTCCGCAAGCAGCAGCATGTCCGCAGTGCAGAAGTGGAGGAATTGCTTGGCATGATGCGCGATCCGTTTGGTTCGGTGCGGACAACGGCGCACATGCTGGCCAATGCGGATTTCAAATTTGAGTCTGCGCGGGACAGCAAAGGCAAAAAGGTCGAACTGACCCAAAGCACGTTCGACGCAATACTCAACACGTCCGACCGCAAAGCGCGGCAAACGGCCTGGGAAAATTACAACGACAAATATCTTGAACACAAAAACACATTGGCAAGCAATCTCACCGCATCCATCAAACAAAATGTGTTCAACATGAAGGCACGCAAATTCAATTCGTCGCTGGAAGCCACACTCTTCAACGGCGATGTTCCCGTTGAGATGTTTCATAATTTGCTTGGCATCTTCAAGAAAAAACTTCCGCTGTGGCACAAGTATTGGAGAATCCGCCGCAAAGCCTTGGGCGTGAAGACTTTGAATCCGTACGATGTGTGGGCCCCTTTAACGGACAAAAGGCACAGGGTCCCGTTTGAACGAGCGGTGGATTGGATCAGCGAAGGTCTGGCGCCAATGGGCGAGGAATATGTCAACGTGCTGCGGCAGGGATGTCTGCAAGAGCGCTGGGTGGATTGGTCGCCGAACGCGGGCAAACGTCAGGGCGCGTTCTCAAATCGAGTCCCGAGCGACACGTATCCGTTCATCCTGATGAGCTACACGGACGACATCGGCAGCATGAGCACGCTCGCGCACGAGCTCGGACATTCGATGCACGCGCATTACGCCAGCCGCGCGCAGCCAATGTTCTATTATTTGTATCCGTCCATCATCGCGGAGACCGCCTCGAACTTTCATCAGGCCATGGTGCGCGGACATTTGCTCAACACAAAGACCGACAAATATTTTCAGATTGCACTGCTCGAAGAAGCCATGGACAATTTCCATCGCTACTTCTTCATCATGCCGACGCTGGCGCGCTTCGAACTGGAGACGCATCGGCGCGTGGAAAAAGGCGGGGCGCTGACCGCCGATTCGATGATCGAGCTGATGGCGGATCTTTTCAGCGAAGGCTACGGCGGCGAGATGAATCTCGACCGCGAACGCGTCGGCATTACGTGGGGCACATTCACCACGCATCTTTACATTGACTATTATTCGTTCCAGTACGCCATCGGCATTTCCGCCGCGAATGCAATTGCCAAACGCATTCTCAATGGCATGCCGAACGCCGCACAGGATCACATCAACTTTCTCAAAGCAGGTTCGTCCAAATCGCCGATGGACGTCTACAAGCTGGCGGGCGTGGACATGACCAGCACGCGTCCCATCGAAGATGCGTTCGATGTGTTGGAGAATTATGTGGATCGGTTAGGCGTGTTGACGGCGGATTGATGAAAAAATTTAACCACGAAGGCACAGAGAGCACAAAGTCCTTTGGCGTGGTTCGGGTGGGGTAAACCCCTCCCTCAATTCGTGGAGTCCACTAAAGTGGACTCATCTCATCAGCCCGAAGGGCTTCCACGTGCTGAGGAAGGATTTCAATCCGCACGTAACGCGTCCCATCGAAGACGCGTTCGATGTGTTGGAAGATTATGTGGATCGGTTGGGTGTGTTGACGAACAAGTAGCGCAGCTCCGATTCCGAAGTACTGAGGAATTTATCGAAGACATTCATGGCTGCTTGAGGTCGCCTATAAATATTTGTGGAGATTATTATGGCTGAAAAAGCTTACCTTGATCCCAGCCTGACCCTGCGACCCGCCCGCTGGACAGACATCAATGCTGTGGCAAAGCTCAATCATTACGTTGCGGAAATGGATGGTGACACGAGTTTTGTGCTTACTACTGAAGAACTGGCAAATGAATGGAAGAGCGAAGGCTTTCGTGTGGAGCGCGATGTTTTTGTTGTGGAAACCCAAGATGGGCGCGTGGTTGGCAGTGAAGAATTTTATAACCAGAATCATCACTGTAAGCTTATCGCATATGGTTGCGTTCACACAGAATTCAGAGGGCTAGGTATAGGTTCTTGCTTGCTTGAAAAAATAACCGAACGCGCACAGGCTGAAATGGAACTTGCGCCGCCTGATGAACGCGTGTTTATCCAAAGTTCAATAAATGATGAGGATGAAGCAGGACACACCCTGCTTCGAACCAACGGCTACTCTCCCATCCGCTATTTTTGGCACATGGAGATCAAATTGCAGGAAGCCCCTGCCCCTGTGGCTTTGCCTGAAGGGATCGAACTACAACCGTTTATCAAAGATGAACATGCCATGGCAGTCTGGCAGGCAGACAATGAAGCCTTCCATGACCACTGGGGCAGTCATGATCGAACTTACGAAGAATGGTCGCATGGAAAATTTGGCAACCCAAATTTTGACCCCACCTTGTGGGTGACCGCCTGGGATGGAAACGAAATCGCGGGCTTTTCGCAGAACCGCTATCGCCAAGGAATCGGCTGGATTGGAACCTTGGGAGTCCGCCGTGCGTGGCGCAAGAAAGGACTTGGGTTCGCTTTGCTGCGTCACTCCTTCGGTGAATTTTACAAACGCGGTACGACCACCATCGGCCTCGGCGTGGATGCATCCAACCCCACGGGAGCTACGCGGCTCTATCAACGGGCGGGCATGGTTGTGGCAGGCGAATTTGTCACGTACGAAAAGGAACTGAGAGCTGCAGGGTAAAATCAATTTCAAAAGGAATCGTTATGAATGACAGAACAATTTTGATCACAGGCGCGAGCACAGGCATTGGCTTGCAAAGCGCCATCGGCTTGGCAAAGTTGGGAGCAAAGATCGTGATGGTAGGGCGCGATGAAGGACGCACAGCGCGGGCAGTGGAACATGTAAAATCACAAACAGGAAACGAATTAGTTTCGTATTTGCTGGCTGATCTTTCATCGCTGCAACAGGTGCGCAAGCTGGCACAAGAGTTCAAGGATAAATATGGAAAACTCGACGTGCTGCTCAACAACGCCGGCGCGATCTTTTTGACGCGCAAAGTGAGCGCGGAAGGGTACGAAATGTCCCTGGCGCTTAATCATCTCGATTACTTTCTGTTGACCGATCTGCTCTTGGACATGCTCAAATCGGGACCTTCAGGGTGTGTTGTCAATGTAGCCTCGCGCGCACATTATCGAGGCCACGTGAATTTTGATGACCTGCAAAGCCAGCATGGATACAACGGAATGCGAACTTACGGTATGACCAAACTCATGAATGTGCTGTTCACGTACGAACTGGCCCGGCGTTTGCAAGGCACGAAGGTTACAGCCAATTGTCTGCATCCGGGATTTGTGGCCAGCAATTTTGCAGGGAACAATGGCTGGCTTGTGCGCTTCGGCATGAAGTTCATGTCCGGACGCATCTCGGTCGAGGACGGAGCCAAGTGTTCGGTCTACCTCGCCTCGTCGCCGGATGTGCAGGGCGTCAGCGGAAAGTATTTCAACTACGATCTGAAGGAAACACGCTCATCCGATGAATCGTACGATGAAGCCATCGCAAAACGTTTGTGGGATGTGAGCGAGAAGTTAGTGGCGATAGGCAAGTGATTCGTAGAGTAGATCACGTTTGCAACGAAGTAGGTCACGCTTAAAGCGCGACCTACTTTTTTACAATGTACAAAGCAATTGTCTTTCTACCGGATTACCCGGATATTTCTCATCCCACTGCGCGTACAATTCATCCGCTGATTTCCTGATATTCGCCTTGTTCAAAATTTTTGCGCGAAACTTGGCGCGGTCGTTCAACTGTCTCAGCATCTCAGGATCAGGGCGGAAAAGAATATCCAGCTTGCCGTCCATGCGGATGGTCGGCGCGGTAAGCGAGTTGTCTTGCAAAGGTGAGGTAAGAGACTATTTTAAAAGTCATGAACCCGCTGGGTCCTGTCATTCTGAGCGACCGCAGGGAGCGAAGAATCTCGCTTTTCAAGCCGGTTTTCCATCAAAATTTGGGATTCTTCGTGGCGCCCCGCGTGTGCGGGAGTGCCACTCAGAATGACATGTGGGAACGAGTTTTAAAACATACTCTCTAAGCACGAGGTTCATAGCCTGATTATGAAGCTGCTGCAAAACTGCATGTACATTTTCCACAGTTTGTTCTATAATATGCTGCGCATTGTAGATAATATTTATCGTATTCATCGGTTTAGGTAAAGATCTGAACTTCATAGGAATCTTTCTACTAATGAAGCAATCAATAGATTTTGAAATAACGGTTTAAAAAGATGAGGGGGCAAATCGTGGGTGTTGATTTACGACCAGTCCAAACCAGCGACGAGGAATTCCTCTTCTCGGTCTACGCCAGCACGCGCGCTGACGAAATGAAACTTGTCCCCTGGACCGAAACGCAGAAGCAGGATTTTCTGCGGATGCAGTTCAACGCCCAGCGGCAGCACTACGCTGTCTATTACCCCAAAGCCCAATATCATGTGATCGAACGGGATGGAGAGGCCATCGGCCGCATGATCGTTGACCGGTCAGAGGACACGATTCTTCTAATGGACATCGCATTACTGCCTGAATATCACAACGCGGGGATTGGAACCAGGCTGATTAAAGAACTGCTTGATGAAGCCGATAAAGAAAATCGCCCTGTTCAACTGCACGTGGAAACATTCAACCCGGCCATTAAACTTTACAAAAGGCTGGGCTTTGTTAAGAGCGGCGAAATGGGTATCTATCATGAAATGACGCGCCAGTCTGCGTCCGATGCCAGACGCCAAATTGCATTGGATCATCGCACGGAAGATAAAATCAAGGGGGTGAAAGCGGATGCGCGATAAACTGCACAAGGATTCTTTCGTCCAATGCCTTAACACGGATTTCAATGTGATTGATGAAGGCTCCGCGGCTCTCAGTTTGAAACTAACCGAAGTCACCGAAGGTTTTATAACCGCGCGACAGGAGGCCTTTTCGGTTATTTTCCACGGGCCGGCTGACCGGTTTATTCCGCAAGGCATACATAAACTAAGTCATTCAATTCTGGGGGACCTCGATATCTTTCTTGTTCCCATTGCAAAGGATAACGATGGTTTTCAATACGAAGCCGTATTCAACCATCTAGTCCAGGTCAAGTAGATGGCATCTTTCATCAAAGGAGAAAAACGAACATGAGCGAACCTTATATTGGAGAGATCAGGATGTTTGGCGGCAACTATGCCCCGCAAGGATGGGCGTTTTGCAACGGTCAGCTCATTCCGATCTCGGAGAACGAGGCACTCTTCAATCTAATTGGCACAACATTCGGAGGGGATGGGCAAAGCACGTTTGCTTTACCCAACCTGCAAAGCCGTGTTCCAATGCACATGGGGACCGGCGGCGGTGGAACGTACGCGCTTGGTCAGCAGGGAGGCGTTGAGATGGTGACGTTGACCGTCAACCAGATGCCGGGACATACTCATACGCCCGCAGCAAACACGGCTGGCAGTGGGACCAACCCAACCGGATCGGTTTGGGCAGGCAATACGGACGCGGCGCAATTCGCTCCGCCAGCCCAGATCAATGGACAAATGAACGCCCAAGCGATCCAACCGGTGGGCGGTAGCCAGCCGCACGACAACATGATTCCTTACTTGGCGGTCAGCTTTATCATCTCGCTGTATGGAATTTATCCTACGCAATCCTGAATTGGGAACATCACTTTAAGTGGAAAGGATCAGCCATGTCAACGCCCTATATCTCTGAGATACGGATATTCTCGTTCGGCTTTGCGCCCAAAGGCTGGGCGCTTTGCAATGGACAGCTTTTGCCAATCAACCAAAACCAGGCGCTCTTCTCGCTCTTGGGCACAACCTTCGGCGGTGATGGAAGGCAGACTTTTGGACTACCAAATCTCCAGGGACGAGTGCCGTTCCACATAGGCAGCGATCACGTTCTGGGTGAAGTTGGCGGTGAGATTGTGCATGCGTTGAATGCCAGCCAAATGCCGGCACATACACATGTACCCGCGGCCAGCTCTGCGAACGCGAACGCGAGCAACCCCGTTGGTAATTTTTGGGCAAACGCAGGTAGGACGAACTTCAACTCCAGCCCAAATACAACAATGGCCCCACAGGCCGTTTCCAGTGTTGGAGGCGGCCAGCCACATGAAAACATGTCGCCTTATCTGGTGCTCAACTTCTGTATTGCGCTTCAGGGTATTTTCCCATCACGAAATTAAACGGAGGAAAACATGTCTTCACCATTTGTAGCAGAAATTCGGATTTTCGCATGTAACTTTGCTCCCAGCGGCTGGGCGCTTTGCAACGGGCAGCTTATGCCCATTAGCCAAAACACAGCGCTCTTTTCGCTGTTGGGCACAACGTACGGCGGCGATGGCAGATCCAATTTTGCCTTGCCCGATCTACAGGGAAGAGCTCCTTTGTTTTGGGGACAAGGTGCCGGTCTTTCTTTATATGATGAAGGACAGAGCGGCGGCGAAGATACTGTGACGCTGACTCAAAGCGAGCTGCCTTCGCACTCACATTCAGCCAATGCCACAAGCGGAGGCGGTTCTGCAAACAATCCCACTGGGAATGTTTGGGCCGCAACCGTCATTGCGAGGCAGGGAGTTAACACATATAACACCGCAGGTGGAACCACTATGAGTCCCCAGGCTCTTCAAATGGCGGGCGGTTCAGCGCCGCACAATAATCTGATGCCCTACCTCGTGCTGAATTTCTGCATTGCCCTGCGAGGTATTTTTCCACCGCACAGCTAGATTCATGTCGGTCCATCATGGGCGTCGTTTTGCTTGACGCCCATCGTTACTGCGATCTCGAGACTTTCAATAACATCGATTCCGGGTTTATCGAGTAAGCCCTCATTTTGGTTTGTAAAGGACGCGTGCTATGCCCCACACACTTATTGGTCTTATAACATCAATTGTCAAGAGCAGGGAAAAGGCATCATTATCGCGTTTTATCTCAATTTTCCTGGCAGCCAGCACGCTGGCCGTTTCAGTCTTTACAGTAATGCCAGTACAGCCCGCTTATGCCGCGACCATCAATGTAGATCGGACGGACGATCCTGCGGTAAGCACGGCAGGTTCCGGCGCGGCGGCATGTACGGTAGCAGCTAACGATTGCAGTCTGCGCGGCGCGGTCATCTTTGCAAATGCTAATCCCGGCACCACCATCAATATCCCCGCGGGCACATACACGCTTTCCATAGATGGCAGTTCGGAAGCGGGGAATTGCGGTGACGCTACTATCGGCGATTTGGATATTGCTGGAAACAATACAACCATAACAGGTGCCGGATCAGCCAGCACAATCATCCAACAGACCACCTCGCATGATCGAGTCATCTGCGTAGACCAGTTTCTTGTGGGTAACTTTAACTTTTCCATGTCGGGAGTCACAATCGAGGGCGGAAAGGAAACGTTCGGCGTCGGCGGCGGCGGAATGATCTCTGGCAGTCAGGGCGATTCGGTCACCCTTAGCGATGTCATCTTCCAGAACAACCAGACCAGCGGCGGCGGCAGCCCGGTTGGCGGAGGGGTTGGTCACTCGGGCGGCAGTTTTTCCTGCACAAATTGTAAATTCCTCAACAACACATCTGCCGGCAGCGGCGGCGGCCTCTATCTTTCCGCTAACTATACCGGCTGCACACATCCCTGTGCAGGCACTTTTACAATTACCGGTTCAACTTTTTCAGGAAATACAGCAGCCGGAAATGGCGGCGGTTTGATAACTACACAGGGCAACAGCTATAGTGTCACCAATAGTACTTTCACCAATAATACTGCTCAAAGTGCCGCAGGCGGAGGCGGTGGAATCTACAACGAGTCCGGAACGCTCACTGCAAACTACAACACCTTTACCGGCAACCAAGCCACTGCGACGGCCAATGGCAATGCCATTAGTTCTCCTGACGGCGGCGGAGCGGATATCACCGCCAACTTCAACCGCATCGTCAGCAACTCGGGCTCTTCTACAGACTTTCATGGCGGCAGCGGCTCGACCGCTGCGATCACGAATAACTGGTGGGGATGCGATGGCGGACCCGGCACGACAGGTTGCGACACCGTCGGCGGCAGTGGCACAAACACCTATAACCCATGGATCGTGCTCAAAACGACCGCCAGTCCGAGCACGGTCAACTATGGGGATTCGACTACACTGACCACCAGTTTTCTGCAGAACTCAAGCGGCGGTACGTTGACCGCCGGCGATGTCTTTACGTTGATCGGCTTGCCGGTCACGTGGACGAACGCTGCGCATGGAACGCTTTCTAATCAGCAGACAACCATTCAACCCAACGGCACAGCCACAGCCACGTTCACAGCCGGAAGCACAAGCGCAGACTGCGGAAACGTGGGCAGCACCGAAGCCGAAGTGGATAACGTTCAAAGCGGCGACACTACTGCCACCGCTTCCATCACCATCAATTGCCCTGACTTGCAGGCGGGCAAGACAAACAATGTAAGTGGCGCTACGCAGCTGCCTAATACTTGGACCTGGACCCTCACCGGCACGAACAGCGGAACGGGCTATGCCGCTTACACAAACGGGCAGACGATCCTCACTGATAACTTGCCTAATTCAAACATCAGCTATGGCACAGTCACGGAAAATAATGTGAGCGGTGTCGCTGGCACGATCAGTTGCAGCATCAACGGTACGGACGATCTCATCTGTACCGCCAATGGTTCGGTCAACGTCAACTCAAGTGGTTCCTTCACCGTAAGCTTCACCGCCACACCGACTACCTCTGCGACGTATTCCAACCCCCGCGCCAGTGGCGCCTGTGCGATTGATCCCAACAATAATATTCCTGAAACCAATGACAGCAACAACGCCTGCAGCGACAGCGTGACCGTCACCGCGCCAGACCTTACGGTGACCAAATCGGATAACGTCAGCGGCACGACGACCACCGGCAACAATTGGACATGGAAGCTGCATGTCGCCAACAGTTCCGCCAGTGCAACCGCGGGCTTCACTAACGGTCAGACGATCTTGACCGACGAACTGGATAATAGCGGCAATCTTACCTACGGCGCGCCGAGTGCCGGGAGTGGAACCAACATTACCAATATCGGCAATGTCAGTTGCAGCATCACCAGCAACACGCTGACGTGTTCCGCAACCGGCACGGTTGTCGTTGGAACCAGCGGCTCGTTCGACGTGACCTTCACCACGACACCGGGCGCGGTCGGAACGTACACCAACCCGCGTAGCGGCGGCACGTGCGCGGTGGATCCAAACAATGTTGTTGCGGAGAGCGACGAGAGCAATAACAACTGTAATACTGATTCGGTCACTGTTACCGCACCCGACCTGACGATCACCAAGACACATACTGGTAACTTCACTCAAGGTCAGACAGGCGCGCAGTACACGATCACGGTCACGAACAGTGGTTCCGCATCCACCGACGGTTCAATGGTCACCGTTACCGACACATTGCCCTCCGGTCTGACTGCCACTGCTATCAGCGGCACGGGCTGGACGTGTACGCTTGGCACGCTGACCTGCACGCGCACGGATGTGCTAAACGCAACATCCAGCTATCCAAATATTACTCTCACCGTAGATGTTGCCAACAATGCCGCATCCAGCCTGACCAACCAGGCAAATGTCTCAGGCGGCGGTGAAGTCAACACAGCAAACGACAGTGCCTCCGACCCGACAAACATAAATCAGCTTCCGGATTTGACGATTACCAAAACTCATACCGGTAACTTCACTCAAGGTCAGACGGGTGCGCAATATACGATCACCGTCTCGAACAATGGCTCCGCATCCACCGACGGGTCAACGGTCACCGTTACCGACACATTGCCCTCCGGCCTCACCGCCACCGCCATCAGCGGCACAGGTTGGACGTGTGCGCTTGGCACGCTGACCTGCACGCGCACGGACGTGTTGGCAGCGGGATCAAGCTACGATGACATCACTCTGACAGTTGATGTTGCCAATAATGCCAGTTCTTCCATCACGAACACCGCTTCGGTTTCTGGTGGAGGCGAGACCAATACCTCCAACGACACAGCCAGCGACGTAACCACCGTTGGGCAGCTTCCTGATTTGACAATCACCAAGACGCACATTGGCAGCTTCACTCAAGGTCAAACGGGTGCGCAATACACGATCACGGTCACGAACAGCGGCTCTGCATCCACCAATGGATCAACGGTCACTGTTACCGACACATTGCCCTCCAGCCTCACCGCCACTGCCATGAGCGGCACAGGTTGGACGTGTGCGCTTGGCACACTCACTTGTACGCGCACGGACGTGTTGACAGTAACTTCCAGCTATCCATCTATCACCCTCACGGTGGATGTCGCCAATAATGCCGGTTCTTCCATCACGAATACCGCCTCAGTGTCCGGCGGAGGCGAAACCAATACATCCAACGACACAGCCAGCGATGTGACCACCGTTGGGCAACTTCCCGACCTGACGATAACGAAGACACACACTGGTAACTTCGCTCAAGATCAGACGGGCGCGCAGTACACGATCACCGTCTCGAACAGCGGTTCCGCATCCACCGACGGGTCAATGGTCACCGTTACCGACACATTGCCCTCCGGTCTGACCGCCACTGCCATGAGCGGCACGGGTTGGACATGTACGCTCGGCACGCTGACCTGCACGCGCACGGACGTGTTGACAGTAACTTCCAGCTATCCAAATATTACTCTCACCGTAGATGTTGCCGGCAACGCGGCATCTTCCTTGACGAATACCGTAACCGTTTCCGGTGGAGGCGAGACGAACACATCCAACGACACAGCCAACGACGTAACCACCATCGAACCGCCGCTGTCCATTGTCAGCAGCGGCATTGACGGACAACCCGGAAATGTCAGCGTTACGGATAATGGCTCCTACACAACCCAGTTCACCGGTCTGACCATCACCTTCAATCGCGATGTCAACAACTCCGGCGGCGGCACAGGCGCAGACGATGTCACCAACCCGGCCAACTACCTGCTCATCCAAACCGGGACGAACGGCATCTACGACACCACGTCCTGCAAGGGCGGTCTTTCCGGCGATGACGTTCAAATCCCAATCGGACCCGTCACCTACTCCAACAACGGCGGCAGCGGACCCTTCACCGCAACCATCACCGTGAATAATGGCACGCCGCTTCCGCTCGGACAATACCGGCTCTTCGTCTGCGGGACAACTTCGATCACTGACCTGGCTGGGAATCCGCTCAACGGCGGCGTGGACACGCAAGTCACGTTCTTGATCACCAACCAGAGTTCGAACGGCGGTCAAGGAAACGGCAATGGAGGCAGCTCAGGACTCTTGCCCGTCACAGGCTTCGCGCCAAATGTCGTCACGTCGCTGCCAGCGCGACCTAACGCGCTCAAATACAGTGATCTGGGCGATGCGTGGATCGAAATCCCTTCGCTGGGGGTGAAAGCTTCGATCACAGGCATCCCGCAAACGGATAACGGCTGGAACCTGACCTGGCTGTACAAGCAGGTGGGCTGGCTGCAAGGCACATCCTTCCCCACCTGGAATGGAAACTCTGTTCTCACCGCTCACGTTTATAACGCGGACGGCACGCCCGGGCTGTTCGTCAATTTGAAGGAGTTGAGTTACGACCAGCAGATCATCGTCCACGTGGATGGGACGCGCTACATTTATGCCGTGCGCGCCAACCAGGCGCTTTCGCCCAATGACACCCATTGGGTCTTCCAGCATGAAGACACCTCCTGGCTGACGCTGCTGACCTGTGAAGATTACAACCCAGGCTCGAACACGTATCGGTATCGCCGCGCCGTGCGGGCGGTGCTGGTAAAAGTCGAAACCGGACCATAAACAATTAGTCCCATCCGATCTTTCGTCATTCAAAAGATAATTCCATCTGCGGTTGGTCAGACTTCCGAAAAGGGTAGGACTTCGGAAGTCTGATTGTTATAGGAAACAGGATAAAATGGAATTGGAAACGAGATGCTTTGCTGACGAGCGAACAGCTGCGGCTTTATCCTCTCTTTGCCGGGCTGAGTGATGCGGAACTGGAACAAATCACTCCCCGCCTGGTCAAGCGCACCTTTGCCAAGGGCGCGTACTTGTTTCACCCCGGCAACCCCGGCTTGAGTATTTATCTGATCGAATCCGGGCTGGTGCGCGAATTCTTTACCAACACGCGGGGCGAGGAATTTATGTTGTACCTGTTCGGTCCGCGCTCCGTGGTGGGACTTCCCGTACTACAGGTTGGCCAGATTCGGATGGTGGGCGCGGCGGCGCACGAGGATACCGTTGTTTGGGTCATTTCGCAGGAGGATATGTTGCGATTCATACAGCGCTTTCCAAAACTCCTGTTCAATGCCTACCTGGATGTCACCGAGAGTTTGAGATTGGTTGGGTCACAAACTCAGGCGCTGCTTTTCCTCAGTTTGAACGGACGGTTGGCGAATCTATTCCTGCATCTGACAAGGAAGGACAAAAACGAGAACGTGGATGAGATCGAACTGCCCTTGAGTCAAGCGGAGGTGGCGAGCTGGGTAGGCGCCAGCCGCGGACCGGTTAATCGTGCCTTGAACAAAATGCAGGCGCAGGGTCTGATCCGAGTGAGCGGGAAAAAGATCGTCCTCCTCGATCGGGAGGGATTGGCACGCATGGCAGAGGGACCCACGCGGGCGTAGGTGTGACCAACAGCACAGTTTTCCTGTAACCTAGGTTACAGCGGAATTCAGGGAGGCAATGTAGAATGGCGCTTGTTTTCAACAAAAGAGAATCGTATGTCAAAAGAAATCATGGAATACGTGATCGGCAAAGCCGTCCTAGAGGCGGAGTTCCGCGAGGCGCTGCTGGCAAAACCTGACCAGACGTTAGCCGCGTTCGATCTGAGCGAGGCGGAGAAATCCAGCCTCAAGCGCATGGACAGCGAAACGCTGGAGGCTTTGGCGAGAGCGTTGAGTGTGCCCGCCCACGAAAAAGTTGTGAAGGCGGGGTCGTAGCGATTCCGCAACACTGTTCAGGGAAGAAGAAAATGCAAACTTGGTTCTCACATCATCTCGACCGACCGCGCCTCATTGCGTTGATCGTGCTAGCTATCCTTGGCGCGATGGCGGTGCCGGCGCGCATCGCGCACGCGGCGAGTTGCACCGTCACCAGCAACGCGGACAGCGGCGCGGGTTCGCTGCGCGAAACAATTGGCGACGCGAGTTGTGACACTATCACCTTCAACGGCGACATGACTATCACGCTCGTCAGCACGCTGGCGATTAGCCGCAACGTAACGATTGACGGCGCGGGACACAATGTCACCATCAGCGGCAACAACGCCGTGGGCGTGTTCTACGTCAACTCCGGCGTTACCTTCAACCTGAACCAACTGACCGTGACGAAGGGCAACCGCGCGGACTATGGCGGCGGCATCGACAACTATGGCACACTGAATGTGACAAACAGCACCTTCTCCGGCAACAGCGCAAGCAATGGCGGCGGCATCATGAATTGGACGGGCGGTACGGTCAACGTGACGAACAGCACCTTCTCCGGCAACAGCGCAAGCAATGGCGGCGGTGGCATCGGCAATGGGGGCACGCTGAATGTGACGAACAGCACCTTCTCCGGCAACACCACACTGACCAACTACGGCGGCGGTATCGCCAATGGGGGCACGGCGACGTTCAACAACAGCATCGTTGCCAACAGTCCGAGCGGCGGCAACTGCTATGGGACTATCGTCGGCTCGAATAATCTAGCGGACGATGCAAGTTGCGGCGCTGGCTTTACCAATTCATCTTCGATTCTCCTGGGCACGCTCGGCAACTATGGCGGCAGCACACAAACCATTCCGCTCTTGCCTGGCTCGTCCGCGATTGACACGGGCAATGATGCAATCGCTGCGGCAGCGCCCGTCAACGACCTTGACCAACGCGGTGTAGTGCGTCCGCAAGGTCCGCACTCCGATATCGGCGCGTTTGAAGTTGCCTGCTCTATCACCGTCACCAACGCGAACGACAGCGGCGCGGGTTCGCTGCGCGACGCGATTGGGAACGTGTGCGACAACGGCACCATCACCTTCAACGGTGACATGACCATCACGCTCGCCAGCACGCTGACGATTGCCAATAACGTGACGATAGACGGCGCGGGACACAATGTCACCATCAGCGGCAACAACGCCGTGGGCGTGTTCTACGTCAACTCCGGCGTTACCTTCAACCTGAACCAACTGACCGTGACGAAGGGCAATAGCGCGGGCTTTGGCGGCGGCATCGACAACTATGGCACACTGAATGTGACGAACAGCACCTTCTCCGGCAACAGCGCAAGCAATGGCGGCGGCATCATGAATTGGACGGGCGGTACGGTCAACGTGACGAACAGCACCTTCTCCGGCAACAGCGCAAGCAATGGCGGCGGTGGCATCGGCAATGGGGGCACGCTGAATGTGACGAACAGCACCTTCTCCGGCAACACTGCGACCTCCAACGGCGGCGGTATCGCCAATGGGGGCACGGCGACGTTCAACAACAGCATCGTTGCCAACAGTCCGAGCGGCGGCAACTGCTATGGGACTATCGGCGGCGCGAATAATCTAGCGGACGATGCAAGTTGCGGTACTGGCTTTACCAATTCGTCTTCGATTCTCCTGGGCACGCTCGGCAATTACGGCGGCAGCACGCAAACCTTCGCGTTGCTCCCAGGTTCTGCGGCGATTGACGCGACGAGCACAAACTGTCCAACCACCGACCAACGCGGTGTCACACGCTCTTCGCCCGCGTGCGACATCGGCGCGTTTGAATCGCGCGGCTTTACGTTGACGAAAACCGGCGGCGACAACCAAAGCACGCCTCCCAACACCGCGTTCGCGAATCCACTTGGCTTAACGGTGACGGCGAACAATGCGAGCGAACCGGTGGACGGCGGCAAAGTGACGTTCACCGCGCCATCCTCGGGCGCCAGCACGAATCCCGCGACGAACATCGCGACGATTGCCGCAGGCGGCGCAGTTTCACAAAGCGTCACTGCGAACGCGACGACTGGCTCGTACTACGTGACCGCGAGCGCGACCGGCGTCGCGACGCCCGTGCAATTCGCGCTGTCGAATAAATCCAACTCGACGACGACGGTCACATCAACGCCGAATCCATCCACGTTCGGACAAACGGTCACCTTCACCGCGACTGTTGCGCCCAGCGCGGCAACCGGCACGGTGACATTCCAGGACAATGGCGTGAACATCGTGGGATGCGTCAATGTGAATTTGAATGCGGGGCAAGCAACCTGCGCGACCTCATCGCTCCTGATTGGCGATCACAATATCACCGCGCAGTACGGCGGCGATGCGAACTATAACGCGAGCACATCGAGCAACTATCCGCAAAGGGTCACCTGCTCCAGCGCGGTCACCGTCACGAACGCGAACGACGACGGCGCGGGTTCGCTGCGCCAAGCGATTGCGGGCGTGTGCGCGAACGGCACGATTACTTTTAACGGCGATTACACCATCCGCCTTGCGAGTACATTGACGATTGGCAGTAACATGACGATTGACGGCGCGGGATACGCGGTCGCCATCAGCGGCGACACGAATGGCGACGGCATCGGCGATGTGAGCGTGTTCTACGTCAACTCGCACGTTACCTTCAACCTGAATCAACTGACCGTGACGAAGGGCAAGGGCGATTTAGGCGGCGGCATTTTCAACGTTGGCACGCTGAATGTGACGAACAGCACCTTCTCCGGCAACACCGCGACCTCCGACGGTGGCGGCATCTACAACAACGGTGGTAATGCCATTATCACGAACAGCACCTTCTCCGGCAACACCGCGACCTCCGACGGCGGCGGCATCTACAACAACGGTGGTAGTAATGCCACTATCACGAACAGCACCTTCTCCGGCAACACCGCGGGCGGTTTGGGCGGCGGCATCGTCAACGACTTGGGCGCGGCGATGAAATTTTACAACAGCGTCGTCGCCAACAGCAGCAGCGGCGGCAACTGCACCGGTGCCATCGGCGGTGGCTCCAATAACTTGGCAGATGATGGCACTTGTGGTTCAAGTTTCACTAACTCTTCGTCCATCCTGCTTGGTGCACTGGGCAACTACGGCGGAGAGACGGCGACCGTCCCCCTACTGCCCGGTTCTGCGGCGATTGATGCGGGCGATGCGACCTACTGCACCATCGGCAGCGACCAGCGCGGCGTGAGTTACGTCGGCGCCTGCGACATCGGCGCGTTTGAATCGCGCGGATTTACGCTGGGCAATCTCACCGGCACGCCGCAAAGCGCGGCAATCAACACCGCGTTCGCGAATCCACTTGGCTTGACGGTGACGGCGAACAATGCCAGCGAACCAGTCGCGGGCGGCAAGGTCACATTTGCAGGATCACTTACCGGCGCAAGCACGAATCCCATCACTACCACCGCGACGATTGCCGCAGGCGGCGCGGTTTCACAAAGCGTCACTGCGAACGCGACGACTGGCTCGTACAACGTTACCGCGAGCGCGACCGGCGTTGTGACGCCCGCGCAATTCGCGCTGACCAATAGCCAAACGCTGCCCAATGCCACAACGAATGCCGCGTCTTCCATTACCTCCACCGGCGCAACCTTGAACGGCATGGTCAATGCCAATAATGCCAGCACCACCGTGACCTTCGAATATGGTTTGGATACAAGTTACGGCACAACCGTCACCGCCGATCAAAGCCCGGTCACTGGCACGACGGATACCGCTGTCAGCAAAGCCATCACGGGTCTCACGCCCAACACCACCTATCACTTCCGCGTCGATGCAACGAACAGCGGCGGAAGGACTAATGGGCTCGATCAAACCTTCACTACGAGCGCGGCTGCTCCCAATGCCACAACGAATGCGGCAACTTCGATTACATCCACTGGCGCAACCTTGAATGGCACGGTCAATGCCAACAACAACAGCACCACCGTGACCTTTGATTATGGTTTGAGCACTGGTTACGGTTCAAGCCTCACCGCCGATCAAAGTCCGGTCACTGGCGCCACCGATACCGCAGTCAGCAAAGCCATCACGGGTCTCACGCCAAACACTACTTATCACTTCCGCGTCGATGCAACGAACAGCGCGGGAACAACAGACGGGCTTGACCAAACCTTCACCACGAGCGCGGCTGCTCCCAATGCCACCACCAACACAGCGACTTCGATTACATCCACAGGCGCGACCTTGAACGGAACAGTCAATGCCAATAACGACAGCACCACCGTAACGTTTGATTATGGATTGGATACCAGTTATGGTTCAAGCGTCACCGCCGATCAAAGCCCGGTCAGCGGCAATACCGATACCGCCGTCAGCAAAGCCATCACGGGTCTGACGCCAAACACCACCTATCACTTCCGCGTGGATGCAACGAACAGCGGCGGAACGACTGATGGACTCGATCAAACCTTCACTACGAGCGCGGTTGCTCCTACTGCCACAACCAACGCGGCGACTTCGATTACAGCCACCGACGCAACCTTGAACGGCACGGTCAACGCCAACAACGACAGCACCGCCGTGACCTTCGAGTATGGTTTGGATACCAGTTATGGAACGACTGTCACTGCCGATCAAAGCCCGGTCAGCGGCAATACCGATACCGCCGTCAGCAAAGCCATCACGGGTCTCACACCCAACACCACTTATCACTTCCGCGTGGATGCAACGAATAGCGCGGGAACAACTGATGGGCCTGACCAAACTTTCACCACTACCAATCCCGCCGCCGACTTTGTCATCACGGTCAAGACGGATAACCCGGGAAGTTCTTCCAGCACCCAGTTCACCATTCCCACCTTAGGTAGTGGATACAACTATAACGTGGACTGCAACAACGATGGAACGCTGGAAGCCACCGGTGTGACAGGAAACTACACCTGCAATTACGCCACCGCCGGAACCTACACCATCCGCATCGAAGACAACACGGGCGCGGGGACGGGCTTCCCCAGAATCTACTTCAGTAGTGGCGGCGACGATCAAAAACTGCTGACCATCCAGCAGTGGGGCACGGGCAAATGGACTTCGATGAATTCAGCATTTTATGGATGCTCCAACATGACCATGACCGCCACCGACAGCCCCGATCTCTCCGGCGTGACCGACATGAGCGGCATGTTCAAATTCACCGACGTCTTCAACGGGAACATCGGCAGTTGGAACACCAGCCATGTGACCGACATGAGTTACATGTTTGCCGGTGCCAGTGCCTTCGATCAGAACATTGGCAGTTGGAACACCAGTAGCGTGACCAATATGAGCGGCATGTTCGGCGACGCCAGCAGTTTTAACCAGAACATCAGCAGTTGGAACACCAGTAGCGTGACCGACATGAGCAATATGTTCGTGGCTGCCAGCGCCTTCAACCAAAACATCGGAAGCTGGAACACCGGCAACGTGATCAACATGTTCGACATGTTCGGCAACGCCAGCGCCTTCAACGGGAACATCGGCAGTTGGAACACCAGCAACGTGATCGAGGCGGCTTTCATGTTCGACGGAGCTATCGCTTTCAACCAGAACATCGGCAGTTGGAACACCAGCCACGTGTACTGGATGAGTTATATGTTCGCCAATGCCTTCGCCTTCAACCAGAACCTCGGAAGTTGGAATGTCAGCACGCTGACCGACGCGACCAACATGTTCCAAAATACAAAATTATCCACCGCAAATTATGATGCACTGCTGAATGGCTGGAACGCGCAAACCCTGCATTCAGGCGTGACTTTCAACGGCGGCAACAGCCAGTACTGCACGGGCGAAGCCGCACGCGCCAACATGATCTCCACCGATGGCTGGACAATCACCGATGGCGGAAAGAACTGCACTGCTCCTACTGCGACTACAAATGCCGCTACTTCGATCACATCCACCGGCGCGACCCTGAACGGCACCGTCAATGCCAATAATCAAAGCACCACCGTAACGTTTGATTATGGATTGGATACCAGTTACGGCTCAACCGTTACCGCCGATCAGAGTCCGGTCACCGGCACCACGGATACCGCAGTCAGCAAAGCCATCACCGGTCTCGCATCGAATACGCTATATCACTTCCGCGTCGATGCAACGAACAGCGGCGGAACAACTGATGGGCTCGATCAAACCTTCACTACGAGCGCGGTTGCTCCTACTGCCACAACGAATGCGGCTTCTTCGATCACAGCCACCGGCGCGACCTTGAACGGCACGGTCAATGCCAACAACGACAGCACCGCCGTGACCTTTGATTATGGTTTGACCACCGGTTACGGTTCAAACGTCACCGCCGATCAAAGTCCGGTCACTGGCGCCACCGATACCGCAGTCAGCAAAGCCATCACGGGTCTCACGCCAAACACTACTTATCACTTCCGCGTCGATGCAACGAACAGCGCGGGAACAACTGATGGGCCTGACCAAACCTTCACCACGAGCGCGGCTGCTCCCAATGCCACCACCAACACAGCGACTTCGATTACATCCACAGGCGCGACCTTGAACGGAACAGTCAATGCCAATAACGACAGCACCACCGTAACGTTTGATTATGGATTGGATACCAGTTATGGTTCAAGCGTCACCGCCGATCAAAGCCCGGTCAGCGGCAATACCGATACCGCCGTCAGCAAAGCCATCACGGGTCTGACGCCAAACACCACCTATCACTTCCGCGTGGATGCAACGAACAGCGGCGGAACGACTGATGGACTCGATCAAACCTTCACTACGAGCGCGGTTGCTCCTACTGCCACAACCAACGCGGCGACTTCGATTACAGCCACCGACGCAACCTTGAACGGCACGGTCAACGCCAACAACGACAGCACCGCCGTGACCTTCGAGTATGGTTTGGATACCAGTTATGGAACGACTGTCACTGCCAATCAAAGCCCGGTCACTGGCACCACCGATACCGCGGTCAGCAAAGCCATCACGGGTCTCACACCCAACACCACCTATCACTTTCGCGTGGATGCCGTCAATGGCGCAGGAACGACCGATGGGCACGATCAAACTTTCACCACGAGCGTCATCGCTCCCAATGCGACAACCAATGCGGCCACTTCAATCACATCCACTGGCGCAACCTTGAACGGCACGGTCAACGCCAACAATGACAGCACCACCGTGACTTTCGAATATGGTTTGAGTACCACTTATGGCACAACCGTCACTGCCGATCAAAGTCCGGTCAGCGGCAATACCGATACCGCCGTCAGCAAAGCCATCACGGGTCTGACGCCAAACACCACCTATCACTTCCGCGTGGAGGCAACGAATAGCGCGGGAACAACCGATGGACTCGATCAGACTTTCACCACGAGCGCGGCTGCTCCCAATGCCACCACCAACGCGGCGACTTTAGTCACAACCACCGGCGCAACCTTGAACGGAACAGTCAACGCCAACAACAACAGCACCACCGTGACTTTCGAATATGGTTTGGATACGAGTTACGGCACAACTGTCACTGCCGATCAAAGCCCGGTCACAGGCACGACCGATACCGCAGTCAGCAAAGCCATCACGGGTCTCACACCCAATACCACCTATCACTTCCGCGTGGAGGCGGTCAACGGTGCTGGAACTACCGATGGCAGCGACCAAACTTTCATTACGAATACGTTGCTTTCCGTTATCAGCAATGGCATGGACGGACAACCCGGAAGCGTGGTCATCGCGAATAACAGCTCGTACACGACCCAGTTCACCAGTCTGACGATCACCTTCAACCGCGACCTCAACAACTCCGGCGGTGGAACGGGCGTCGATGACGTGACCAACCCGGCAAACTATCTCCTCATCCAAACCGGGACGAACGGCATTTACGACACCACGTCCTGCAAGGGCGGTCTTTCCGGCGATGACGTTCAAATCCCAATCGGACCCGTCACCTACTCCAACAACGGCGGCAGCGGACCCTTCACCGCAACGGTCACCCTTAACAACGGCACGCCGCTTCCGCTGGGAGAATACCGGCTCTTCCTCTGTGGGACAACTTCGATCACCGATCTGGCTGGGAATCCGCTCAACGGCGGCGCGGACACGCAAGTCACGTTCTTGATCACTAATCAGAGTCCAAGCGGCGGCAAAGGGAATGGCAACGGAGGCAGCTCAGGACTCTTGCCCGTCACAGGCTTTGCTCCGAATATTGCCACTTCACTGCCAGCACAACCTAACGCGCTCAGATACAATGATCTTGGTGATGCGTGGATCGAAATCCCGTCGCTGGGGGTGAAAGCTTCGATCACAGGCGTCCCGCAAACGGATAACGGCTGGAACTTGACCTGGCTGTACAAGCAGGTGGGCTGGCTGCAAGGCACATCCTTCCCCACCTGGAATGGAAACTCTGTTCTCACCGCTCACGTTTATAACGCGGACGGCACGCCCGGGCTGTTCGTCAATTTGAAGGAGTTGAGTTACGACCAGCAGATCATCGTCCACGTGGATGGGACGCGCTACATTTATGCCGTGCGCGCCAACCAGGCGCTTTCGCCCAATGACACCCATTGGGTCTTCCAGCATGAAGACACCTCCTGGCTGACGCTGCTGACCTGTGAAGATTACAACCCAGGCTCGAACACGTATCGGTATCGCCGCGCCGTGCGGGCGGTGCTGGTAAAAGTCGAAACCGGACAGTAAACAACAAATCCAAAATCAAAATCCCCAGGTGAACTCCCGGGGATTTTGATTGAATCGCAATCCTCAAATTACAGACGTAGAGGCATGTCATTCTGAGTGGCGCCCCGCGTGTGCGGGATCTTCGACTTGGGGCCATACACTCTCTTCCTGCGGGATGCTGCGCGATCGCAACGCCATGAGGGAAGTTAATAATTTACGCATCCTTACAACAGAGTCTTCAGATAATCGGATTCCTCTGCCTCGGAGGCGATCCTTCTATCCAGCCGCGCAGCGCGAAGCGCCCATAGAATTTTTTGATACTGAGGTCCCGGCTCGATGCCCAGCTTCTTCAGATCATGTCCGGTTGTCTTCGGCCTGACATGCCGCCAGTCGGTTAAATATTTTCCAAAATTTTCTTTTGATTTTCCAACCGGCGCAGCGAGAGAAACCGCATAAATTGCAGGCAGAGAAATTTCATCGAGGCGTTCAACGCATTGGCTTGGCTTTAGATCAATGAAAGAAGAAAGAGAGGAAAGAAGATTCGATGCCGAGGTAAGTGAGTTATAGAGAATTGCTGTGAAGTGCAACCGCTTGTTAACAGACTCAGTCTGTTTCTCAGAAAGATTCATCAGCCACAACAACCAGCGTAAATTCGCCGGCGTCAAATGCTGGATGAAATCGTTCGGCGATAATCGAGCTTTATCAATTCTTTGCCGCGCGGCGCCATCGAACGATAATGCGGCATGGATCGGCTTGAGCAAATCCAGTTCAGCCAGACGCGCAAGCATCAGAGCGGCATTTGGCTCTTCGAGAATCAAATCCAATTCGCGGCGGATGCGCTGCGCGGATAATTTGTCAACCAAAGCGCGCGCTTCCGGGATCAAAGCCAGTGTTTCATCTGCGATTTTGAATCCGTAACGCTGTTCATAGCGAACGGCGCGATACATGCGCGTCGGATCGTCAATGAAGGAACGCTCGTGCAGCACGCGGATGATTTTCTTTTCCAGATCGTCCAGGCCGCCGGGGTCGTCGCGCAATTCACCAAAGCAAGAGCCGTCCAGGCGGACTGCAAGCGTGTTGATGGTAAAGTCGCGGCGGCGAAGGTCGTCTTCGATACTTCCCATTTTGACAGTTGGCAGCGCGGCGGGATGTTTGTACGTTTCGCTCCGCGAAGAGATTAGATCAATAGAGACCAGAGAATAGTCTTCGTTCACCTCACTACTCTCCCTTCTCCACTCTCTAATATCCATCTTTGCTGTCCCGAACTTCTCGTGTGCGGTAACTTTCCCGCCGTATCTCGAAACGAGCGAACGCGCCAGCGTGATCGCGTTCCCCTCGACGACGAGATCAAAGTCGAGGCCGGCGCGACCCAGCAAAAGGTCCCGAACGAAGCCGCCGACGATGTAGACCGGCATTTTCAACGCGGATGACTCGTCCGCCACGCGACGAAGCAAATCGAGACGATCCGGCGACAAGGATTTTTCGAGCAGAGTTGAAAGATTTCGCATCCCATGAATTGTAGCAGAGAAAATCGTGTATAATCGGCGGCATGATCTATGGGACTGTTTCGCTTGTGTTGAACCCATTGCCGCGCGAAGCGCCGCGCATGACAAAATCCGCCTGGTCTGGATAGGCTTGGTTCGTCGTGTCAATGAGCGGCTCCCAGACGATGGCGAGCCGTTTTTGTTTTTTGGACAATAGACGGTAGACCATAGACGATAGATGAAAACTGACCACTGATTACTGATTACTGCTCATTGGAAACTGGCATTATGAAAATATCTGTATTTGGCGGTTCACAACCCAAAGCAGGCTCGATGGCTTACGGCGAAGCGCAGGAGCTCGGCGCGCTCCTGGCTCGACGCGGACACATCGTCCTGACCGGCGGTTACAGCGGGACGATGGAAGCCGTCTCGCGCGGCGCGGCCGAAGCGGGCGGATACGTGATCGGCGTAACGTGCGAAGAGATCGAGCAGTGGAGGCCTATCGGCGCAAATCGCTGGGTGAAAGAAGAAAGACGAAAGAGAACGCTGATGGAACGACTCGCCGAGTTGATCACTCAATGCGACGCGGCGCTCGCCCTCCCCGGCGGCCCGGGCACGCTGACGGAAATTTCGCTCACCTGGAATTTGATGATCATCGGTTCACTGCACCGGAGGCCGCTGATCCTGATTGGAGACGGATGGCAGACCGTTTTCAATCAGGCTTTCACCAGCATGGATGGTTACACCTCCGCAGCGCAAAAAGAGTTGTTGCAATTCGCGCCGGATGTAAGAACTGCCGTTGGCATGTTGGAAAGTTAGGAAGTTAGCAGGTTGGCACGTTGGAAAGTTGGCAAGTTAACTCTCAAACCTTCCAACTTTTGAACTTGTAAACTGAATGAGGAAAAATGGCTGAGGAAAACGTTTCGATAAACTCAACGCGGCGCCTACCTACAAGAGCAGAAGATTTCTCGGAATGGTACAACCAACTGGTTGTCAAAGCCGATCTTGCGGATTACGCGCCTGTACGCGGCTGCATGGTGGTCAAACCTTACGGCTGGGCGCTATGGGAAAATATCACATCGTGGCTCGACGCGGAATTCAAAAAGACGGGTCATGTCAACGCGGCATTTCCAACTTTGATTCCCCTATCCTTCTTTGAAAAAGAAAAAGAACACGTCGAAGGCTTTGCGCCCGAACTCGCCGTGGTGACACACGGCGGCGGCGTGGAGTTGGAAGAAAAACTGGTGGTGCGTCCTACATCCGAGACCATCATCGGTTACATGTATTCCAAATGGGTCAAGTCGTGGCGTGACCTGCCAATCCTGATCGTACAATGGGGTTCGGTTCTGCGCTGGGAATTGCGCACAAAACTTTTCCTGCGCACGGCGGAATTCTACTGGCATGAAGGTCACACAGCGCACGCGTCCAAAGAAGAAGCCATCGAAGAAACCTATCGCATTCTCGATATTTACGAAAAGATATACATTGAAGAAGCCGCGATCCCCGTTATCAAAGGCGTCAAAAGCGAATCCGAACGATTCGCTGGCGCGCAGATGACGACTTCCGTTGAAGCGATGATGCAAGATATGCGCGCACTGCAAGCCGGAACATCACATTACTTCGGAACCAATTTTGCAAAAGCTTTCGATATTCAGTTTCTCGATAAAAACAATTCACTGCAATATTGCGAGACGACCTCATGGGCAATATCCAGCCGCATGATCGGCGCGCTCATTATGGTGCATGGTGATGATCAAGGTTTAATGCTGCCTCCACGTCTGGCGCCTATTCAAGCGGTTATCGTTCCAATCTTCAAGAACGATGAAGAGAAAACCAAAGTGATGGAAGTCGCTGACAAAATCTTTATGGAACTCAAGGCCGCAGGTATTCGACTCAAAATGGATGACCGCGATAACGTCAGCAGTGGATTCAAGTTCAACGATTGGGAAATGCGCGGCGTCCCTTTGCGCATCGAGATCGGACCCAAGGATGTGGAAAAAAGATCGGTCGCCCTCGCCCGCCGCGATGTCCCCGGACGAGGCGGCAAATCCTTCGTCCCACAGACGAATCTCGCGGCGGCGGTCAGCGGGATGCTGGCCGAGATTCAATCGTCCATGCTGAAGCGCGCCACCGAATTCCGCGATGCGAACATCCACGATCCAAAAGATTATGAGGAATTCAAGAAAGTCGTCGCAGATGGCTGGGCCTTCTCGTGGTGGTGCGGACGCCCAGAGTGCGAAGCAAAAGTCAAGGAAGACACGAAGGCCACCACGCGCAACATGCCTCTTGACCAGCCCAAAGGCGATACCCTAGGCAAATGTATCGTATGCGGCGAGAAGGCCGACAGGAAAATCTATTTCGCAAGAGCATATTAACGTATCACGTGTTCCAGTGTCAGGTGTCAGGATTTGTATTCCAAGCCGAAGCACCTGACACTTGACACCTGGCACTTGACACTTAATACATGCCCGCCATTGATCTCGCCCGTTTACGAAAACAAGCCGCGCGCCTCGCAGACTTTTTCTTCGTGCCAGATGAATTCATTAAACACCTGCATGAGCTGCTCGATTTTTACGTCAACCGCACGGTGCGAAAACCGCAGGCTGCCGCGCCGGGCAAAAACCTTCAAACGTATCGAACCCCCATCGTCATCGTTAAGCAAATCGAACGGGAATTGACCCGTCCCGCAAATGAAAATCCCGATGCGGCTTTGGAATTGGCCGACCGTTTGTGGGACGAGGAATATCTCGAAACGCGTTTGCTGGCCGCCTTCCTGCTTGGGCACATTCCTCCAAAGGAGGAACGCCTGCTGGCGCGGCTGACCGCCTGGACCCAGCAAATGAACGATGCCAACCTGCGCGCCGAATTACTGGATACGAGCCTGGCGCGCATGAGAAAAGAAGCGCCGGACATGTTCATCGAGTTGATCGCTGAATGGCTCCAGCCGGGACGCTCGCGTTTTTGGCCAAATGGAATCCAGGCCGCGATCTCCGCCGTTTCGGATCCGGCCTTCGTCAATTTGCCGCCTGTGCTTAGATTGCTCGAACCAATCGTCGAAGCCGCGCCGTCCAGACTTCAGCTTGAGATCGAAACACTCGTTCTGGCGCTTTACAAAACCTATCCAACCGAGACAACTTATTTTTTGCGCCAGGTATTGAGCACATCAGAAGACCCGATGACCGCGATCACATTCAGACGAATTGCGCCGTCCCTTCCAATTGCGTTAAGAAGAGAATTGCAGGAATTCACTCGAGTGAAACCATCCACGAACGGAGGTTGATATGCTTGGCTTTATCAATGCGATTTTGGGGACGATCCTGCTGGTTGCAGGGCGAAAAATTTTCTGGCTGATGGTGGGCGTGATCGGATTCATCATCGGCGTACAGGTTGCCGCGCGATTCTTTCACGGCTCTGAAATCACCATGCTGATTGCGGGACTCGTGCTCGGAATCATCTTTGCCGGGCTGGCATTCTTCGTCGAATCACTTGCCATCGGCCTCGCCGGATTTCTCGGCGGCGGCTACATCCTGCTCAGCCTCGCCGGCCTGTTCGGCCTCGACAAAGGCATCACAGCCTTCATTGTTTTCATCGTCGGCGGCATCATCGGCGCGGCGTTGATCGCGGTGCTTCTCGACTGGGCGCTCATCAGCATTTCGTCCCTCGCCGGCGCATCCATGATCGTCGACGCGTTCCATTTCCGGTTAGCTGCCGCCGGATTGATCTTCTTCATTCTCGTCATCATCGGGGTCGCAATTCAAGGCTCCGCCCTGCGCCAGGAGCGGCGCGTCAAAGCACATCATGCTTGACGAAAGACATTTGATCTATCTTCACGGACTGGAAAGCAACAGCCAGACTTATAAAGCCGCGCTGGTTCGCGCGCGCTATCCGGATTTGCTCGTGCCGGACTTTACCGGCTCGCTCGATGAACGGATGCGGCAGCTTTATCCGATCCTCGGCAGCGCCTCCAACTGGACTTTGATCGGCTCCTCCTTCGGAGGCTTGATGGCCGCCCTGTTTTCGACGCGGCACCCCGCGCAAGTCCGCAGGCAGGTTTTGCTCGCGCCCGCGCTGGTGCTCCCGGAATTTGCAGAGAACTTGCCAGCGCCAATTGACGTTCCAACCATCATCATTCACGGAAAGCAGGATGCGGTTGTGCCGGTTGCGGTCAACAAACCTTTGGCGGAAAAGGTTTTCCGCAACCTGGATTATCGCATCGTAGATGACGATCATCGCCTGCATAAGGCCGCCGAACAGCTGGATTGGAAGGAACTTATATCCTCTTGAACAGAAGTCTTCTGGCGGCGGGATTCGCATCCTAAAAACATTTGCCCGCCCAATCGTTTTGCTGTATATTTAGCCAAACATTTCGCCAAAGGAGAGAATCATGGCCAAGAGCAAGCCGCAATTGGATGGTGAAGTCTATTATCCGTCGCAGGAAGCCGTCACACAGGCGCGCTTGAAAGACTGGGATGAACTGGCCGGGAGGGCGCGCCAAGACCCGCAGGCCTTTTGGGCTGCGGAAGCCGAAGAACTGGAATGGTTCAAAAAGTGGGACAAGGTGCTCGACGACTCGAAAAAGCCCTTCTTCAGGTGGTTCGTGGGGGCCAAGACAAATATCGTTCACAATGCGATTGACCGGCATCTGAATTCATACCGAAAGAACAAGCTGGCCCTCATTTGGGAGTCCGAGGACGGAAAGCTGGAGCGCACATTCTCGTATCATGCGTTGAACCGCGAAGTCAATCGCTTCGCCAACATCATCAAGGCCATGGGCGTTGTGAAGGGCGACCGCGTGACGATCTACATGGGGCGCATCCCGGAGATCATGTTTGCCATGCTGGCCTGTGCGAAGATCGGCGCGATTCATTCCGTGGTCTTCGGCGGCTTCAGCGTGGACGCGCTGCAGGGACGCATCGAGGACAGCGCCTCCAAGCTGGTCATCACGATGGACGGCAGCTATAACAGCGGCAAGGTCGTTGAATTGAAGCGAACCGTGGACGAGGCGCTTAAACGGTGTCCGTCTGTCGAGAATGTGATCGTCGTTAAACGGATCGGGCACGAAGTCCCGATGGAGGCGGGGCGCGATCACTGGTATCATGATCTGCTCGCGCTCCCGATTGCAAACGGCAAATGTCCCACCGAGGTCATGGACGCGGAAGATCCGCTCTATATTCTTTACACCTCCGGCTCGACCGGCAAACCCAAAGCCATCGTCCACACGCACGGCGGTTACATGGTGGGAATTTATTCGACGCTCAAATATGTGTTCGATATCCAGGATGAAGACCGCTGGTGGTGCGCGGCGGATCCGGGCTGGGTCACGGGACATTCCTACATTGTTTATGGCCCGCTGCTCAACGGCGCGACTTCGTTCATGTTCGAAGGCGGACCTTCGTATCCGTATCCGAATCGCTGGTGGCAGTGCGTCGAACGTTACGGCATCACCATTTTATACACCGCACCGACCGCCATCCGCGGCCTGATGCGCTTTGGCGAGGCGTGGCCGAACAAACATGATCTGTCGTCGCTGCGCCTGCTTGGAACCGTCGGCGAGCCGATCAATCCCGAAGCATGGAAATGGTATTACCGCGTGATTGGAAAAGAGAAATGCCCCATCATGGATACGTGGTGGCAGACCGAGACCGGCATGTTCATGATTACGCCGACGCCGACCATGCCGCTCAAACCCGGATCGGGCACGCGTCCGTTCTTTGGACAGGAGGCGGAGGTGGTTGACGAACAGGGCAATCCCGTCCCGGATGACACCGAGGGTTATCTCGTGTTGAAGAATCCATGGCCCGCGATGCTGAAGACCATTTACGGCGACCCGGACCGCTATGTGAAACAATACTGGTCGAAGTATCCCGGCGTGTACACCACCGGCGACTCAGCCAAGCGCGATAAGGATGGCTATTTCTGGATCATTGGCCGCGTGGACGATGTGATCAAGGTCTCCGGCCACCGGCTTGGCACGGCGGAGGTTGAATCGGCATTGGTCAGTCACCCCGCAGTTGCCGAGGCTGCCGCGATTGGTCTGCCGCATGAAGTCAAAGGGCAGGGCATCCATTGCTTTGTTCTGCTGCGCGCAGGATTAGTGCCTTCGCCTGAACTTGCCGAAGAATTGCGCCAGCACGTTGCGACTCACATGGGTCCCATTGCGCGGCCGGAGGAGGTCAAATTCGTTGACAAGCTGCCAAAGACTCGTTCGGGCAAGATCATGCGCCGCGTATTGAAGGCGCGCGCCCAGGGATTGCCCGAAGGCGATATTAGTACGCTGGAAGAATAAAAGTAAAACGCAATTCGCAAAACGCAAAAACAGGCTGAGGAAAAATCCCGGCCTGTTTCGTTTCAAATGATCATTATTGATATAATCAAAGTCAGGAGACAACATGGTTACGATCGCTCCCGATAAATTAAGAATTGTTCCTGACGCGAAAGGGAAGCCCGCTGGCGTATTGGTTGATATGCAGACATGGGAAAACATTATTGAAGCATTGGAAATGGCGGATGACCTTCCGGTAATCAGAAAAGCGTTGAGTGAATTGAGAGCCGCGGACGACAATCCTTTGAAAGCAGGCTTCATTCCATGGTCAAAGGCAAAGACGAGGGGAAAGAAAACTCATGCCAAAAAGTAGGCCCAGTGCGTTTTTATATCCGTCAGCCTGGAAAGAATTAAATCGACTCTCTGGCGCAGAATATCGTCTGATCGTTTCCGCCATTGATGAGTTAGAGCGGAACCCCACGCTCACCAAGAAGCAAACGGCTTGACATTGAAGACGAGCCGCTGGAAATCAGGCGATACAGAACCGACCATTAGCGAATCGTTTATGCCCTGCAAGAGAACACGGTGCTGGTTCTTGCAATTCGCCGCCGACCGCCTTATAACTATCAAGACTTGGAAGATTTGTTGAAACGCATGTAAGAATTGGAACAGCGTCTTCGTGCTCAAGGATTGCCAGAGGGCGATGTGAGTACATTGGAAGAATAAAAATAAAACGCGATTCGTAAAACGCAAAAACAGGCTGAGGAAAAATCCTTGGCCTGCCTTGAATGGAATGAAGTAAAATCAGCATAGAGGTGCAGTATGCTTCAAAATAAGATTTCGGATTTAACCATTGAAGAATTTCGCGCGCTAATTAGAGACACGGTACGCCAGACTTTGGCAGAAATGTTAGCCGATCCAGATGAAGGATTGGTTTTGAAAAGCGAGATCGAAGAAGCCATGCGCCGTTCCATCAAAGCGGTGCGTGAGGGCGTGGCGACATACGATGCCGGGAAAGTCGCTGAGAAACTTGGGTTGGATTGGTAAATGTACCGCGTCAAGTTTACGCAGGGCGCATTGGATCAACTTGCCAGCCTGGATAAAACGATTGCCCAGCAAGTGTTGAAGAAGCTTCATTGGACGGCTGACAATTTCGACAACACGATCCACGAGCCGCTGAGGGGCCGACTCAAAGGAGTTTATAAATTGCGCGCTGGAGATTACCGTGCGCTTTACACTTTCGATAAACAGGAACAAATCATCTTTGTGCATTTTGTTCAACACCGCAGTGAAGTATATAAGACGAAGTAAATGGTGAAGTTCGTGGATAAATTACCGAAGACTCGTTCGGGCAAGATCATGCGCCGCGTGTTGAAGGCGCGCGCCCAGGGATTGCCCGAAGGCGATATTAGTACGCTGGAAGAATAAAAGTAAAACGCAATTCGTAAAACGCAAAAACAGGCTAAGGAAAAATTCTCAGCCTGTTTCGTTTCAAATGATCATTATTGATCAATACCTTCGCCAATGCGGCATCGGGAGCGGCGAGCGTAGGGACAATTTGGCAAATTGTCCCACAAATGGCGAAGGTATTGATTGATATAATCAAATTTGAAATTCGCCTATTCGTGATGGCGCCATGACGCCATGTTCCAAATCCGCAGGTTGGCAAAGCTTTCTTGCGAAAACCATGCCATAAGGTGACAGCCACTTTGCTTCCTTCAGAAATGCTTCACAAAGTGACCGCCATCTTTTTTACTTCAACTTTTCTTCCACTACCTTCGAAACTTTTCTCAACGCTTCGCCAACTTTTGTTCCATCGGCCAGGCTGCCCTGAGCCAGGTTGGGACGTCCGCCGCCGCGGCCGCCGATGGCCGTGAGGATATCGCCCGCCTTCAATCCGCCCTCGACCAGGTCCTCGGTCACGGCGGCTATCAACATTGACTTTCCATCGGACGCGGAGGCAAGTACGCAGATGCCGTTCTGCGGATATTTCTCGCGGAAATTGTCGGCTAGGGCGCGCAAAGTATCCATATCGGCATTGGGAACTTCAGCAGCAAGCACGCTCACATTGGAGACTTCCTGGACATTGGAGAGCAGGGAAACAAACGAAGAAAGCGCAGCCTGCGCCCTCAGCGCCGCAACTTCTTTACGCACATCAGCCAATTCAGCTTCGAGCGCCTGCACCTTACTGGGCACCTCGTCCAAAGATGATTTCAAAGCGGACGCAGTTTGCTTCAAGGTTCTGAGCCGCCGTGCAATAAACTCGTATGCGCCGCGGCCCGTCACCGCTTCGATGCGGCGCACGCCCGCCGCCGCCGAACCTTCGCTGACGATGATGAATGCGCCAATATCCGAGGTGCGTTCAAGATGCGTGCCGCCGCAAAGTTCATAGGAAAACTTTGGCAGTTGTTCCACCCGCGCGGTCGGATGTTCGACCGCCGACTCGTCAACCAGATCCACGCCTTCGGGGACAATCGAAACCGTGCGGACCGTCTCGCCGTATTTTTCACCAAAGAGCGCCATGGCGCCTTCGGCAATCGCATCTTCGCGGGATTTCAATTTGGACGCGACGATCATATCTGCCGCGACGGCCACGTTGACGATTTTCTCGACGCGCTCGATCTGCTCGGAGGTCATCGCTTCGGGATGGTTGAAGTCAAAGCGCAGGCGGTCGGGCGCGACCAAGGAACCGGCCTGGCGCGCGTGCTCGCCAAGAACCTGGTGTAATGCAGCGTGAAGCAAATGCGTCGCCGTATGATTTCGCATGATGCCGTGACGGCGCGCCATATCCACTTCTGCGATGCATGGATCGCCGACTTTTGGCCGACCGGAAATCACTTCACCGATGTGGACGATCACCCCTGCGGAGGCGCGGCGCATGCCGGTGATTTCGATTTCCCAGCCCCCCACCTCACCCCCGGCCACTCTCCCGCGGGGAGAGGGGAGATACTTAATGTAACCCGTATCATCCACCTGACCGCCGGATTCAATATAGAAGCCGGTCTTTGGAAGAATGATTTCAACTTCATCGTCGAGGGAGGCAGAGGCGACGGACTGGCCGTTGACGATCAGCGCCAGCACTTCGCCTTCGACGCGCGGGCTGGTGTACGGATCATATTCCACGCCGTGCCCGCCAAGTTTATCCTTCTTCTGCAGCTCTTTTAGAATGTCTGCAAAGAATTCGGAATCTTCGCCGCCCAGTTTGCCCATCGCTTTGCCGCCGCCGGAGGCTTTGCTGTGTCCCTCCTTTGCGGCGTTGAATCCAGCTTCATCCACTTCGAGGCCGTGTTCGCGCGCGATGTCGCGCGAGATTTCGAAGGGCAGGCCGTAGGTTGCGTAAAGATCGAAAGCTTTGCGGCCGTCGAGTACGCCACTGCGCTTCGACTGTGTGGCGCCAAGGGCGCCACTCCGCTCAGCGCGATCGTTTTGCTCGCGAAGCTCCGAGAGCAGATTCTCCAATTGCACGGTGCCCGTTTCAACGGTCCGCGCGAAGCGGATTTCTTCACGCGTTAAGTTATCCAAAATCGCGAGACGACTCTTTTCCAGCTCCGTATAAAATGATCCATACGTCTCGATCACGGCTTCAGCCACTTTGGCAAGGAACGGTTCCTTGAGCCCGATCTTCGTCCCAAAACGAGCCGCACGCCGGATGATCATGCGCGTCACGTAATTGCGCCCGATATTGCCTGGCACGACGCCATCCGCAATCAGAAACGATGCGGAGCGCACATGATCGCAGATGACGCGATACGGCGTGAAATCAGCCAGCATTTGTTTCTCGGTGCGGCCGGTGAGCAGGCGCAGAACATCGAGCGATTTGGCGAAGAGATCGGTTTTGTAATTCGAATTGACATTCTGCAAAATGGAAACCAGCCGCTCGAAGCCCATGCCGGTGTCCACATGTTTGGCCGGAAGCGGCTCGAGCGCGTCGGGGCCAAGGCGGTTGTATTGAATGAAAACCAGATTCCAAAGTTCGACGAAGCGGTCGCCGTCCAAAATTTCTTCGGTGACTTTTTCTCCCGACGGACGCAGATCATAGTGGATTTCAGAACACGGCCCGCACGGACCGGTATCGGCCATTTCCCAAAAATTATCTTTGCGGCCCAAATAAAACAGGTGCGTTTTATCGAAGCCCGGCTGTTTGAGCCAGTTGCTCGCGGCTTCTTCGTCGGTGGAAATGCCGCCTTTATCATCCTTGAAGACAGTGGCATAGAGACGTTCTTTCTCCAGGCCCCAAACTTCGGTCAGCAACTGCCAGGCCCATTCGATGGCTTCCTTTTTATAGTAATCGCCGAACGACCAGTTGCCAAGCATCTCGAAGAACGTATGGTGCGTATCGTCGCGGCCCACATCATCGAGGTCGTTATGCTTGCCCGCGACGCGCATACACTTTTGCGAATCGACGGCGCGGGGGTAGGGCTTTTTATCGGTGCCGAGGAACACATCCTTGAACTGCACCATGCCGGAGTTGGTGAAAAGTAAAGTGGCGTCGCCGCCGGGGACCAGCGACATGGACGGCACAGCCGTGTGCCCGCGCTCGACGAAAAAGTCAATATATGTTTGGCGGATTTCCGCGCCGGATAATCTCTTGGCCATTCGTTCTCCAGGTGTTTGAAGTTGGGGAATTATACCAATGATGGAGGATGGGAAATAGAGAATAGAGAGTAGAAAGTAGAGAGAAGTTAGTGGTGGGTGGAAAGTGGTTCAATAAAGAAAATTGAAGGCTGTTCGATGCCGTATGGGCAAGTCATCTGCAGAATATCATGAGCGTAAGAACAAAAAAGGCTCATTAGGAGTTGCCGTGATTCTGTACACGGACCCTGAAAGGGCGCAGGGCGTTGCCGCGGATTGCACGGATTCACACGGAAAAAGCTTTTTAAAAATCCGCGTTCGTCCGTGTTTATCTGTGTACTCCGTGTACGAAAGTTCTTAATCACGGCGATTCCCAGAGAGCCACAAAAAACATAGGCACGTTTCGCAGTGATTATGAATATAATAAATTCCAAACCAGCGATTTTGAAAGGAGACTTTATATGTACACCACTGACATGTACGAAGGCGTGCACGCAGAAACCGTCATGATGACGGGCGCAAACGGCGACCCAATCAATGCCTATCTGGCACGGCCGCTTGGCAAAGGTCCGTTCCCGGCGATGGTGCTGGCACATCACATGCCCGGCTGGGACGCGTGGTATCGCGAGACCACGTTCAAGTTTGCGCTTCACGGCTACATTGCCATCTCGCCAAATTTGTTTTTCCGCACGGGACATGGAACGCCCGAAGACATCGCAGCGAAAGTCCGCGCAGAGGGCGGAGTGCCGGACGATCAAGTTGTCGGAGATTTGGCAGGTGCGATGAAACACGTCCGCGCGCTGAACGACTGCAGCGGAAAGGTCGGCGTGTTCGGCACATGTTCCGGCGGACGGCACGCG
Organism: Chloroflexota bacterium; assembly: GCA_021787595.1. Taxonomy (GTDB): domain Bacteria; phylum Chloroflexota; class Anaerolineae; order Anaerolineales; family Villigracilaceae; genus Fen-1038. Next base: position 215,227 of record JAJYLQ010000003.1, read on the forward strand.
TATCTCGCGGCCTGCCGCGCTCCCGGCTTCGACGCGCTGGTGGATGGCTGGGGCGGACGCGTGGTGATGACGCCCGATCAACTGACGGCCAATTTCCCCGTCTCGCCGCTGGATTACACAAAAGATTTACCCTGTCCCATTTTGGGATTGTTCGGCAATGACGATTCCGGTCCTTCGCCGGAGCAGGTGGACATCCATGAAGCGGAACTCAAGAAGTACGGGAAGACCTACGAATTCCATCGTTATCCGGGCGCGGGTCATGGATTCTTCTATTATCATCGTCCCATGTATCGCCAGGAACAGGCCGTGGAAGGCTGGCAGAAAGTTTTTGCGTTTCTTGAAAAGTATTTGGCCTAAGATCATGTCATTCTGAGGAGCAAAGCGACGAAGAATCCCGCTGCAAAGAAGAACGAGATTCTTCGCTCCCTGCAGTCGCTCAGAATGACACCCTTATAGGAGTTACTATGTGTACAATGATCGTTGAAAATGTAAAAATCGAAGGCAGCGGGAAAGTCAGGGACGGATGGATACCTTTGGATCAGGCCAGCGTCTCGTATGACCATCCATTCGACGCGCCGTTCGAGCACGCGCTCAACATTGACTTTGTCAACGCCTCGCTCGGGCCCTCGAGCCGGGTCGCCGTCGAATTGAGCGAATCCGCCGCCCGGGATTTGGTCCGAACGATCCTCGCGGTGTTGGACCAGGCCAAAGCGGGCGGTCATCTGTCGAAGAAATAGGAGCCGTTATGGAATTCCGTGACGCCGTCATCAAAAGGCGAATGGTCCGAAATTTCGCGGACCGCCCCATCGAGCCGGAGATCATTGACCGCATTGTCGAATTGACGCGTCACGCGCCGAGCGCCGGCTTTACGCAGGGACAATCCTTCATCGTCGTCACCCGGCCCGAATTGAAGAAAGCCATCGCGGAAACCTGTGAGGAGGAAGAATATGTCAAAAGCGGTTTCGATCCGTTTATATCAAAAGCGCCCGTTGTGTTGATTCCGTGCGCGAGCGAGGCGGCTTATCATCGCCGTTATCAGGAAGCCGATAAAGTCAACGAGGACGGCGCGGAGATTGACTGGCCCGTGCCGTACTGGTTCATGGATATCGGCTGCGCGGTGATGATTGCCCTGCTGGCCGCGGTGGATGAAGGCCTGGCCGCGGCCTTTGCCGGGTCGAAGGATTTGGACGCGCTTCGAAGGCTGCTGAACATTCCCATCGAAGTCACCCCGGTCGGTGTGATCGGGGTTGGTTACCGCGCGCAGGACGTCCCATCGCCGTCCTTGAAGCGCGGGCGAAAATCAGACGCGGAATATCTCCACCGGGAAAAGTGGTAAAGAGACAAAACCAATTCAGGCTGCGATGGGTTCAGTCATTCCCTGGACGACTCTGTAAACCCTATCGTGTACTCTGACGGGTTCGATGACTTTGAGCGCCACGTCATCGCCCGGCTTCACGATCACCACGCTGTGATGTTCCACCTCCATCGAAGTTACTCGCTGTGTAAAATCTGTCAGGTGTCCGAGAATATGGATCGTGTCGCCGATCTTCAGGCCGATTTGCAGCGACAGCACCGCCACATGCAAATGGTCATAGTAATGAGTGATCCGGCCAACTTCGATTTCCATGAGCTTACTCCTTTCGAATGCGGGCGGCTCTCCCACTTCTAATGTAGCACAAATCGCCATCCCATTTCCAGTAGGTCATGCTTCGAGCCGGGCGGAACGCCGCGTTTGCGCTTTATAATCTGGCGAATGCGAAAATCATTGCTTCTGTTATTGGTCCTGCTGGCAGCCAGCCTGACGGCCTGCGACGCGGCACCCGCCGCGTGGACGCAGACTCCGCCTCCGTCCGCGCCGACGGCAGCTCCCGCCACCGGAACCGCCGCGCCCACCTCCACGCCGACAGCGGCGCCGACCATCACGCCGGTTCCCACAATCCAACTTTTGCTGTTCAACGATGACGAACTCAAGGCGCAGGTTGACCGCCTCGCCGCGAAGTTCATGAACCAGACTCACAATCCGGGCCTGTCCATCGCGCTCGCCATCCGCAATCCGCAAATTGATCAATTGCAGGTCATGCTTCTCAATTACGGATTGACGGGCAGCGAAGACAAACAGCCCGTCACATCGGATACCGAATATGAAATCGGCTCGATTACGAAAGTGTTTACCGGAATCATGCTGGCGCAAGCCATCGAAGCCGGGACGGTCAAACTGGATGACCCGATTCAAAATTATCTTCCGGCTGGAATCCAGGCTCCGACCTTCAACGGGATTCCAATCAAAATAGCGGACCTCGCCACCCACCGATCCGGCCTGCCGCGTGACGCCCAATCCGATGATCCGAATGATCTTTACACATACCTGGACAGCATCCGGCTTGGTTACGCGCCCGGCTCGGAATACGTGTATTCGAATTATGGTTACGAATTGCTCGGCGATATCCTTGCGCGCCAGGCAGGAAAAGATTACGGCGATCTCGAATTTGATTCCGTCAGCAAGCCGCTCGGATTAATGGACACAACCATGAGCCTTTCTGCCGGCCAGGAAAGCCGGTTGGCGCGCGGCCACCAATACGACGACTCGCCCGCGGATTATTTTCCGCAGAGCGGCGCGATGGGTCCGGCAGGATATTTGCATTCGACGCTCAACGACATGGCACGCTTTCTGGCTGCCAACATGCGGCCAGATTCGACCCTGCTCGGCCCGGAGTTGAAACTCGCGCAGACATCCGCCGCGCAGGGACGAAATCCCGGAACGGGCGCGGGGCTTGGCTGGGACCTCGTCCGGCCCGATAGCCCGCAGGCGCGCATCTGGAAGTCCGGTGTCACGCCCGGCTTTTCAAGTTACATTTCATTTTTGCGCGACGGCAGCTCCGGTTTTGTCCTGCTCACGAACGGGCAATACATTGACAATCTCGCATCGGATATAATTCCATTGTTAGGCGAATAGGAATTTGTGAGGAGAAAATGATTCTGGCTGTTCTGGAAAATTTGTCGAGAACCGAAAGTCTGCTGAACAATCTTTCCGAAGCTGACTTCAACCTGGATGATGTATCGGTCATCTGCGCCGATGCCAAACAGCGGGACGCAGTGGCAAAAGATGTCGGCCCGCTCAAAGGCACGGCGCCGGAAAAACTGGCGGAGAGGTTGACCGGACTTGGCGTCTCCAGGGAAAATGCGGAGCTTTGCCGGGACGCTGTTGCCAAAGGCAAAGTTTTCGTAGTAATGAACATCCCGCCCGAATTGAACGAAGTCGCAGAGGAAATGTTCCGCGATCAATCAGCTTTAATCGTAAAAGGATAATTCAAAATGAAGAACCAGGCCATGATTTTCACGATGTTTGTTGTTGGCGCAATGATCATTTTCGCGTGCAGCGTCACGACTGGCGCAACCACCGGCCAGTCAGCAACCCAACCGCCCGCATCAGGTACCGGCACAGGCAGTCTCGGCCAGCACACAAAGACATCTGGCTGTGTTTCGCAAAACGCGCTGCCCGACCCGGACTGCACGCCCGGTGCGATTCTTCCCGATGCCACCGTGGACAAGATTTGCGTCCCCGGCTATTCGTCAAAAGTCAGGAACGTGCCTGAATCGGAAAAGAATCAAGTCTACGCCGAATATGGGATCACGTCGCATACAGCCGGGCAATACGAAGTGGATCATCTGATCTCGCTCGAACTCGGCGGCTCGAACGACATTGCCAATTTATGGCCCGAACCCGCCGAACCGCGTCCGGGTTTCCACGAAAAAGACAAAGTCGAAAATTATCTGCATGACCAGGTTTGCAGCGGTGCGCTTCCCTTGCAGCAGGCGCAGTATGAAATCTCGCACGATTGGATGTCGGTATACAATTCGATGCCGAATAAGTAAGCTTGGCGCTGGCTTTTAACCACAAAGAGCACGAAGTTACACAAAGGAAAAGATGAACCTTCGTGTTCCTTTGTGTCCTTCGCGGTTAAGTTTTTTTTCGCGAATCGGAATAACATTACAGCGCAAAGTTAGAGCTTTGAGGGTTCTGCTCATGGCTTTTCTACCGTTTTCGCCCTCATCCCCAACCCTTCCCCCGAATGGGGAAGGGAGTCTCCTCTCCCTTTGGGAGAGGGAAAGGGTG
>JAJYLQ010000052.1 GCA_021787595.1 Chloroflexota bacterium
TGGTGATGCCGGGAGATGATGTCAATCTCACCGTTGAACTCATCGTGCCGGTGGCGCTGGAGCAGGGATCGAAGTTCGCCATTCGCGAAGGCGGTCTGACCGTCGGCGCTGGCGTCGTAACTAAAATTATCGAGTAGAGAAAGCAAGGTAATGAGAGATGGCTTCAAAGAAAAAGGATGTCCGTCCGGTGATCACATTGCAGTGCAGTGATTGCAAGGAACGGAATTATACGACCGAGAAGAATCGCCGCAACGATCCGAACAGACTTGAATTCAAGAAGTACTGTCCGCGTTGCAGGAAGCACACGCTTCATCGCGAAACTAAGTAGTTCGATAGTTAGGTAGTTGGATAGTCACATAGTTTGGCAGTTGAACTACGTGACTACAAAACTAAGAAACTATCTAACTAAGTTTAGGCCAGTAGCTCAATTGGTAGAGCACTCGTCTCCAAAACGAGCGGTTGTGGGTTCGATTCCTGCCTGGCCTGTATTGGAAACGTTGTCCCTGACGGGCGGCGCTTCAGTCGTCAAATCACGAAAGGAGTTTGGCCTTGGCTGAACGAGCAAAAAAGCAAAACGCCATCCAGCGTTATTTCAACGAGACGGCCGGTGAGTTACGAAAAGTTTCCTGGCCAACCTGGCCGGAGGCCTATCAATTGACTGTTCTCGTGATCATTGTCATGGTGGCCATGGGTGTGTTCCTGGGCCTTGTGGATTATGGCGTCAACCAATTGCTGAACCTTGCGTTTGGCATTTGATTGACCGATCGTATTGAGGTTTTGATGGACGCGCAGGATCCCGAAGAGCAATTCGAAAACGAATCGCTCGAACCGAAAATGGAAAACGCCGAGGAGCCGCAGGCTTCGACGGTTGATTCCGCGCAGGACGAGATTCCTGCTCAAGAAACGGAATCCGAACTGCCAGTCCAGGACGAAACGCTCGCGTCTTCCTCGGACCCGGAATCTGCTCCCGTTTCCGAATCAGTTTCCTTGACCGAGGAATCCGAAACCGAATCGTCGGCTGCTCAGCCGAAACGCGAATATGCTTCGGCCCGATCCCGGGGCGGAGAGACGCCGCAGCTCGAAGTGCCGCCCGAAGCCGCGGCTGAACCAGCCTGGTATGTGATCCATTGCTATTCGGGTTACGAAAATAAGGTCCGGCATAATCTCGAGCAGCGCATCGAGACGATGGGCATGAAGGATCGAATCTTCGACGTGGTTGTGCCGACGCAGGAAGAGATCGAAGTGCGCGATGGCAAACGCCGCACGGTGGAGCGCCACATTTTTCCAGGTTATGTTCTGGTGAACATGAAGCTCTCGGAGGAGTCGTGGTACGTGGTTCGCAACACGCCCGGTGTAACCGGTTTCGTCGGCATGGGGAACATGCCCACACCGCTGCGCCCTGAAGAAGTGTCGCAGATCATCAAGCGCATGGAAGCCGAAGCGCCGACGGTCAAAGTGACATTCAAAGTTGGCGAACGCGTTCGCATTATTGATGGGCCGTTCAACGATTTCCGCGGCACGGTTGCGGAAATTGACATGGAGCGCACAAAGGTGCGCGTGATGGTGTCGTTCTTCGGGCGTGAGACACCAGTGGAACTGGATTTCCTGCAAGTCGAGAAGTCGTGAGGAAGTAATCAGTAAATAGTGATCAGTGGAACTGATAACGACCACTGATCACTGACAACGTGGGAGTGGCGCCTGGGTTTCGATACGAGCAGAAGAACACTGCTCTACTCAACCAGCGAGCGCCACGCCAAAACCACTAAGGAGCAAAGAATGGCAAAGAAATTAAAAGCAATCGTTCGTCTCCAGCTCGAAGCTGGAAAGGCTAACCCCGCGCCGCCTGTCGGTCCCGCGCTGGCTGGCCACGGCATCAACATCATGGCCTTTTGCAAAGAGTACAACGCGCGTACCGCAAATCGCCCGGGCGAGACTCTTCCGGCGGAAATCACTGTTTATACGGATGGTTCGTTCACGTTTGTGTTGAAGACTCCGCCGGCCGCGGTTCTTCTCAGAAAGGCCGCGGGCGTTGAAAAGGGTTCCGGCGTGCCGAACAAGGACAAGGTCGGCAAGGTGACGCGCAAGCAGGTCCGCGAGATCGCCGAACTTAAGATGAAGGACCTGAACGCGATCGATGTCGAAGGCGCGATGAAGCAGGTCGAAGGTACGGCGCGCTCGATGGGAATCAATGTAGTGGATTAATTGTGGGAGGGTTGGTTAGTCTTATAGCCGCTTAGTCCCGTAGTCGCTTGGTCTTGTGAATGCTAACATCGCAGACCATGTGACTACAAGACTACCTGACTAATAGACTAAATGACCCGTCTGCACCACGGAGGATAAAATGCCGAAACAAGGAAAGAAATACAAGGCCGCTTTGGCCAAGGTTGATCTAAACAAACAGTACACGCCGCAGGAAGCGATGACGCTGGCGAAAGATACGGCGTACACCCAATTCGACGCGAGTGTCGAAGTCCACATGCGGACTGCCCTCGACCCGCGCCAGGCTGACCAGCAGGTGCGTGACGTTGTCGTCCTTCCTCATGGACTTGGAAAAACAGTCCGCGTGCTTGTCTTCGCTTCCGGCGAAGGCGCGGCCGCGGCTCGCTCTGCCGGAGCCGATCTGGTTGCCGATGATGATGAGTCTTTGAAGAAGATCGAAGGCGGCATGACCGATTTCGATGTCGCGATTGCCACGCCCGATATGATGGGCAAAGTTGGACGTTTGGGCCGCGTGCTCGGTCCGCGTGGATTGATGCCGAATCCGAAGGCCGGAACCGTTGTCCCGCCGCAAGATCTCGAACGCGCCATCCGGGAGGCCAAGGCGGGCCGCGTCGAATTCCGCCTCGATAAGACCGCTAACATCCACGTCGTGATTGGCAAGGCATCCTTCGATGCCAATAAGCTTTACGAGAATTTCGCGGCGTTGATGGATGCGATCAACAAGGCGCGTCCTTCCGGCGCAAAAGGCGCGTACATCAAACGAATTGTTGTCAATGCTACCATGGGGCCGGGAATCAAAGTTGATCCAAACCTGGCTCTTTCTGTGGAGGCTTCCGAGTAGTAACCCTTCGACACCGTTCGTGGCGCCATGGCGCCACGGGTTCAGGGCAAGTACTCGTTACCTGAAATAAGCCACTGCCAATGACGGCGGGTGCGGCGCGATGGTTGAGCAGGTTGAGGGTTTTTCTCGGCCATATCGAAACCGGCGCCACTTAATATCCTGCTCAGGCGGAGATTCAAAGCAAATGTCCTTTCATGGACTTGCAAAAAGTCTTTGCCTGCGCGTGTAGGTGCTTTTCCTACCAGGAGTGGCAAAGACTTTTTGATTGAAAGGAGGTGAGTTCCCGTTGGCCATTACTAAAGAGCGCAAGGAAGAAATCCTCGAGACGTATCGGGGTTGGTTGAAGCGCAGTCAAGCGGTGATTCTGGTGGAATACACCGGCGCGAACATGAAAAATATGGACGCGATCCGCGCCAAGATCCGTGAAACGGGCGGCGAATTCCACGTGGTCAAGAACACGCTTGCTCGCCGCGCATTTGCGGATAACGGCTGGACGTTGCCCGAGGGGTACCTCGGGAAATCCACGGCCGTTTCGTTCGCGTTTGCCGATCCGGCCTCGACTGCCAAGGCGCTTGCGGATGCAACCAAAGGCCTGGATTCGATCAAAGTCAAGGGCGGCTTCATGGCCGGCCAGACTTTGAATACGGCACAGGTGAAAGCATTGGCTGATCTGCCGCCGCTGCCGGTCGTCCGCGCGCAATTGCTCGGCGTTTTGCAGGCTCCGGCAGGCAAGCTCGTCCGCACGATTGCCGAACCCGCGCGTTCGCTGGCTTCTGTCTTCCGTGCTTATTCGGAAAAGGCGCAGGCCGCCGCGTAATCATCATGTCGTTGCGAGGAGTGGCGCCATCGGCGCTACGAAGCAATGACAATACCTAAAATAATTTTTTTCTGAAAGAAATAAGGAGTTTCTATACAATGGCTGCAAATATTGAAAATTTGGTGGAGGAACTGAGCAAACTCTCGGTTCTGGAAGCCGCTGAATTGGTCAAGGCGCTGGAAGAGAAATGGGGCGTTTCCGCCGCCGCTCCGGTCGCGGTGGCCGCCGTCGCCGGTGGCGCTGCCGCCGCTGAACCTGTCGAAGAGAAGACCGAATTCGATGTGATCATCAAGGATGCTGGTGCGAAGAGGATTGATGTGATCAAAGTCATCCGCCAATTGACCAGCCTCGGCCTTGGCGAGGCCAAAGCGTTGGCCGAAACTGCTGACGGCAAAGTGCTGTCCGCCGTGGGCAAAGAAGCCGCAATGGACGCCAAGAAGAAGCTGGAAGAAGCCGGCGCTACAGTTGAAATGAAGTAAGCTGCCAAAACTTTTATCGAAAAAGGACGATTTCCATTCGTCCTTTTTTGATTCTCTGTCCCAGCCCGGCATTTTTTAATCTAATCGTAGGGTAGGAGTAGGCAAAAATAGTACCATTTTCCTAATTGACCCCCTTGACTTCGAGCTAAAAACCTGTATACTTTTATGTATCTTGGTCTGACTACCATACCACCAAGACGAATGATGAATGCCATGAAAATTCAGCCAATTGCTCATAAGAGTCTTTCGGAGATGGCCGCTGGAAAGCTGGCCGCCTCCATTTTGGATGGAAGTTTGGCTCCGGGAACCCAGCTTCCACCCGAACGCGAATTGATGAATCAACTCAAGATCAGCCGTTCGACGCTGCGGGAGGCGCTCAAAACTCTCGAAAAGAACAACCTGATCGAGTCGCGCCCGCACGTGGGATGGTTTGCCAAAGCAGTGGACGAATCGAACATGACCCAGGCGAAGGAAATGGCCGGATCGGCCGCCCAATCCGCCCCGCGTCCGGCGACGAACGAACCGCCGACCGGGCCGCTGCGCGTCCCGATCGCGCCCGATAAGCCCATCCACATTCCGAATCTGAAAAAGGACCGCCTCGGAACGTTTGAGTTCATTTCGTGGTGGGAACGCGAGAAGGTCCAGAATGCCAAAGTGATGGTGATCGGTTCGGGCGCGCTCGGAAACGAAGTCATCAAGAATCTTTCGCTGATGGGCGTCGGCAATTTGTTCATTGTGGATTTCGATAAGGTCGAGGCCGCCAATTTGAGTCGTTCGGTGTTGTTCCGCGAATCGGACAATAACCGCAGCAAGGCCGAGATCGCCGCGGCGCGCGCCAAGTCTATCAACCCGGATATTCATGTCCAATACATGAACGGCGATGTCACCACACAGTTGGGACTGGGAATCATCCGCCGGATGGATGTGATCATCGGCTGCCTCGATAATCGCGAAGCCCGCCTGGCAGTCAATCGTTTTTGCTACTGGGTCAACAAACCCTGGGTGGACGGCGCGATCCAGGAATTGCTCGGATTGGTGCGCGTCTTCGTGCCGGGACAGGGCGCGTGTTACGAATGCACTCTGACGGAACAGGCCCTGCGCGATCTGTCCATGCGGTATTCCTGCCCGCTGCTGGCCCGGCAGAATATTTTGCTCGGCAAAGTTCCAACCACGCCGACGATTGCTTCGATCATCGGCGGAATGCAGTCGCAGGAAGCTCTTAAATTGATCAATAACATGCCGGTGGAGGCGGGCAAAGTCGTTCACTACAACGGCCTGGTCAATGAGATGCACACCACAGCGTATTCGCCGCGCGATGATTGCGAAAGCCACTGGACGTACGGTGAGATCACCGAATTGCCGGCGCGCGCGGAACGCACGACACTTGCGGATCTGTTACGCATCGCGCGCGCGGACCTTGGGCCGGATGCCATGATCGAGCTTGACCAGGAGCTGATTACTTCCCTCGAGTGCCCAAACTGCCACACAGTGGAACACGTTCTGAGGCCGTTGAGCGAAGTCTCCTTCGAAGCCGGACATTGCCCGACTTGCGGCGTGCTGCGCGAATCGACTCTGACGCATATTATCTCCGGCGAGGAAAATTTCCTGCATCGTACGCTGTTCAGTGTGGGCGTCCCGCCTTTGCACATTGTCAAAGCTCATAACGGCGTGCAATACCGCTTCTATGAGCTGACCGGTGACCTGCCCGAAGCCCTCCATTTCCGTCACTTTGAGCAGACGCACATTACGGTGAGTCCGCAGCCGCAGAACCGCGTTCGGATCAAGAAGGAAGAACTGCAAATCCCGGATGCCAAGGACGTGGTGAGAGTTAAGAACCCCTCTGTCGTTAGCGCCGCTCATGGGCGCATCAAATTGCGCGGCGGATAAATTCGGATAACAGAATGGCTGTGCGAACGATGAGTTTCAATTCCAGCTCACCAGAACAATGGCATTTGGCCCGCAAGTTGGCCTTACTGTTCCTTCTGGTCATTGCGTTGGCGCTGGGTTTGGTGATTCTTCTCCGCCAAACGAACAGCTTCCCGCTGCTGATGTTTAATCTTTTTGCGGATGTGAGCATCGGGTTGGTGATTGGCCTCGCGACCCGCATGGTGTTGAACCAGCGTCATGGAGCGATACAGGCGCTCGTCTCTGCCGCGTTGGCTGTTGTCGGACTGTTGGTATTGGGTTACTTCACCGATGGAAAAGGCGGAATTAGCCTTAGTCCGCTGCCCATTGGATTCGTCCCAGTGAACTGGCTTGGTCAATGGCATATTCCTCTGAAACTGCCCTTGCAGATCGAGCATGGTCCAGTGAACTGGCCTGCCCTGGCTTATTTTGTGATCACCATGGATACTTCGTGGATTGCGCTTCGGGTTTGGAAATCCTCAACACCGCGTGCGGCAGAGTCTTCCTCGGTTCCATCGCGGCGGGTGCGCCAATCAGTGCGCCCATCTCATTCGGGCGTTGTTTCGAATCAACCGTCCCCAAAGGTTCGCGTTGCGCGTTGGAATCCAAAACCAAAGGTCCGCAAAATGCGGCGGCCGTTGATCTCCAGGTCGGCAGCCTCCGGTTCGGCAAAGTCGTCTCGGTCAAGGAATTGGAATCCGCTGCGCCGGAAGCCTGCGATTCAACTGGCTGTCTATGAAGAACATCGCTGTCCATACTGTTTCGAGGAAGTGAAGCGAAACGACCCGCGCGGCGTGGTGGAGTGTGAAGTTTGCCATACGCTGCACCACAAAGACTGCTGGGATGTCACCGGCGCCTGCCAGGTGCCGCATCTTAATACTTGATCTGGAGGGAACCCCCATGCCTGATTTGAATGTAATGATCGTTTTGCCAAGCGGAGGATCACGCGCCGCCGAAGTTCCTGATGATGTGCCTGTGCATGATTTGCTGTCGGAGTTTACCTCGCTTCTGGAGTTGCCGGTCACAGGTCCGGATGGACGGCCAATGACCTATCGCCTCGACAGCAAGGCCTTGGGCCGCGAGTTGAAAGAAAGCGAAACGCTGGCCGCGGCCGGGATCCCCGAAAATGACCGTTTGATGATGACGGCGGATATCACGGCTGGCGCAGGCTCGAATGTGGTTTCCGAGAGTCCGCGCATGAGACGCCTGCGCGCCGATTACGAACTGATGCAGGAGATGGCTTCCCGCACCGACCTGATCTCTTTCGTGGCCCAGTCGCCGCGTCCAAACCTGCCGCCTGAACGTTACATCGTAACGTTCAAGTGCAGGAGCATTGCCACGGTTGACCGTCAGGGCAACCCGCAGTTCAGCGAACATCATCAGGTCGAGATCTATCTTCACAACCAATATCCCCAGCGCTGGCCAGGCATGAAATGGCTGACGCCGATCTGGCACCCGAATATCAATCACCTCAATGGAACCGTGTGCATTGATGCGGCGTGGTGGACGGCAAGCCGTTCGCTGGACCGCCTTGTCATCATGCTGGGCGAGATGCTCCAATACAAGAATTTTCACGATGACCCGACCAAGCCTCCATTTCCTTGGGACCCGGAGGCGGCGCGTTGGTCGCGTGAATATCGCAAAAAACATCCTGATGCCTTTCCTGTTGACAAGCGTGAATTAATGCGCCCCGAACGCGTCAAACTTGGCGTGGGCAAACAGGATCACAAGCTGGAAGCCAAGAAGCCCAGCATCAAATTGTCGGATCCGGTTTCTTCCAAAGTGTCAACGCTCCCCAAAGCCGTCAAGCCGAAACCGAAGATCCGCATCAAATAGCTGTTTTCCGCGTCGTGCACAATGATTGCATGTAAACCGGTTTGCAAGTCAAGTATAAGGTTCGTCCAAATTCAGAAAGGAGATTAACCATGTCAGATGTTCCTGTCACTATCGTTCTTCCGTCGGGAGGCACCCGCAATGCCGAGGTTCCAAATGATGTGCCGGTGAAGGAATTGATTCCGGAATTGACCACTTCGCTGGAGCTGCCCGTTACGGGTCCGGATGGACGCGCCATGTCCTATCGCTTGGACAGCAAGGCGCTCGGCCGCGAGCTGAAAGAGGAAGAAACGCTCTCGCAGGCTGGCATTCCGCAGAACGATCGGTTGATGATGACCGCCGATGTAACCGCGGGATAATTTTCGATCCTCCCCCTCGCCCGCCTTGTTTTCAAGCAGGGCGGGCGAGGGCCGGGTTACGTATTTATCCATGGCTTCCATACCTCGAATTCGTTTCCTGACGCCCGACATGAATCCGCCGATCACCACGCCGCTTCCCGTAAAAAGGGCCAGCCGTTGGAACTCGCCCTACGATGGAAACAACTTGCGCCCAATTGTCTCTGTGTTTATGACCCAGCAGGCTTACAGCCGGATATGCGTCCATTCGGTCAGCGACATGAGAAATGAAGTGGGCGGCATTTTGATTGGGCAGTGGTGCGCCGACGAGAACCGCCAGCAGTTCTTGGTGGTCGAGCATGCCCTGCCGGCTCGTCATACGCGCCAGGGGAGTGTTTATTTGACCTTCACACAGGAGAGTCTGGTTGACATCCATGACCAGATAGACGCCAATTACAAAGGCGAAATTATCGTAGGTTGGTACCATACGCATCCCAGCATGGGCATTTTTCTTTCTCATTATGACACGTGGCTGCACAGCAATTTCTTTCCGGAACCCTGGCAGGTTGCATTGGTAGTTGAACCGGTGTCAGCGACGGGCGGATTCTTTGTCCGCCAGAAGAGCGGGATTTTCGACCCCACGCGTTATTTTGGCTTTTATGAACTCGACGGCAATTATGGCCGCAGCATGGTCTATTGGACCAATCTGTACCAGTTTGATGAAGAGAAAGGAGACGCTTCCAGATGAGCAGACGAATGAGAACATATTTCTACGCGGTGCTCGGCGCGATCGGTGGGTTGATCGGCTGGCAGGTGAGCGATGTGCTTGGCTTGTCCTTCACATCCAACTTGTATGCGAGCGAAGCTGTGGTCGGCGCGCTGGTCGGCTTGTGCATCGGCTTGTTTATTGGAATCACTGAAGGCTTGATGACGCTTAATCCAATCCAGGCATTAAAGGCCGGCGGCTTTAGCGGCCTGCTGGGCCTGGTGGCGGGTGCCATCGGTTTGCCGCTCAGCGAATTCCTGTTCCAATCTGTTGGCGCGGGATACTTTGGCCGCGCCCTGGGTTGGGGTGTGTTTGGATTGCTGATTGGTTTGGCCGAAGGCGTGGTCGGCAAGAGCCAGATTTGGAAAGGCATGCTTGGCGGTTTGATCGGCGGGGCGCTCGGCGGAGTTTTGCTCGAAGCCGTCCATAACCTGCTCAAAGACCCGCTTACCGGCAAGGCGTCTGGCCTCGTTCTGCTGGGCGCCTCGGTCGGCGCGTTCATATCCTTGATCGTCGTGCTGCTTTCACGCGCCTGGCTTGAAGTCACCTCAGGCAAACTTAAAGGGACCGAGTTCATCCTCGACAAATTCATGCACGCGGGAGGACCGGCGATTGCCATCGGCAGTTCGGCGCTTAAATCGGAGATCGTCCTGCCCGATCCGGACATTGCTCCGCAGCATGCCATGCTGACGGGTGACGGCAAACAGTTCACGGTCAAAGATATGAGCATGTCTGGAACGTTCATCAACAACAAAAAGATCGAACTTGCCCGGCTCGCCAATGGACAAAAGATACGCATGGGCAATACTGAGATGGTCTATCACGATAAGAGGTAACCATGCGAAAAATTTCCCGCTTCATTCTGACTTTGGGCCTGCTCCTCGAGCTGACGCTTTGGTCCGCGCCTGGAGCCTTTGCCCAAACGCCAACGCCCGGTTCGCCGCAAATCCGCATTACGCAAGTGGATACTTCGAAGTTCCCTCAAGTGACCGTTTACGTTTCCGTGACGGACGCGAACGGCCAGCCGGTAGGCGTTGACCCAAGTACGATCCAGATTTCCGAGAACGGCCAGGCAATGCAAACGACCCGTGCAAATGGCACGGGCAGCGCCGCCGCTGCGAAAGGGCCGGGCCCGTTGACCACGTTGCTGGTGATTGATGTCTCTGGCAGCATGGCGACTGCGAATAAACTGACGCAGGCAAAGGCGGCCGCCAAGGCCTACATAGATCAAATGCGCCCCGGCGATCAGGCTGGTGTGATTGCCTTCGATACTCACGTGAATGTCGCGCAGCCCATCACAACCGATCACGGCGCATTGACAAAAGCAATTGACTCACTTCAATCCGGCACGGATACCGCCATGTTCGATGCGGTCATCAACGCTGAACAATTGCTGGCCAACGTCAGCGGGCGCAAAGCGATTCTTCTCCTGACCGACGGCATGGATAATCGCAGCAAAAACAATGCGGATGCTGTCATCACTGCCATCGGCCCCAGCGGATTGACGATCTCGACCATCGGCCTGGGCAACCCGCAGGATCCCAAAAGCCTTCAGGGAATTGACGAGGCCAGCCTCAAGTCCCTCGCTCAACGCGCTGGCGGCATCTATACCTATGAGCCGGATCCATCGCAGCTTGCGTCCATATTTCAGCAATATGGAACAGCCCTGCAAAACGAATATGCTCTGACTTACACTTCGCCTTCGGCCCTTCGAGACGGCATCAATCGCAGCCTGTCTGTGAGTTTGAACGGCGGCGGCAGTGCCGTTGCGGCGCAATCGCAATATAACCCTGGTGGTGTTCTGCCTGAAGTGTCCAGCCAGTCATGGCCCTTATTTGGCGGCATCTTGCTTGTTCTGCTGGTCCTGCTGGCGTTGCCTGTGCTCGCCAATCTGGCCGGACGCCGCTCGATAGGCAGCCGCAAAAAGAGTCGGATAAAATTTGCCGGACAGTCAAGCTCGTCATCCGGTCCTGCGCCTCAAAAAGGCCACGTAAAGATCAAATAAATAAAAAATCAGCGGCGCCGTATGGCGCCGCTGATTTTTCGCGACTTACTTACGATACCACCTCAACTTTTCGAATGACCATCACAACTTTGCCTTTGATTTCCAGCGGTTCGCTTTTCTTGACCATAATTGGCTTCATGGTTGGATTGGCAGGCTGGAGTCGAAAGCCGTCCTTTTCTTTATAGAAATATTTTAGCGTGGTCTCGTTTTTGTCCGGCAGCCAGACAGCGACCATATCGCCATTCCTGGCTTCCTGGGTTGGTTTCATGACAACGATATCGCCCTCATTGACCATGGCATCTATCATGGAATTTCCCTGCACCTCCAGGGCGAAAAGCTCTTTGCCCTTTTCTCGAGACGGCATGAGCGATGTCGCGATTTCGACCGACTCTTCCGCATCGAAGTAATTGAAGTCGGACGCGGGCACCGGGATCGGTTCGCCAGCCACGATTCGTCCAAGGACCGGGACGCGGAACATTTCGCCAACCGGGGTTTGGCTGATGACGCGCAGGCCGCGCGAAATCTTCCGGTCGCGTTCGATGTGTCCGCTTTTCTCGAGTTGATCAAGGTAATAATTCACAACCGAAGTGGACGAGATCCCGCAGTTCTCACCGATCTCGCGGATGGATGGGGGGTGTTTGTATTTGCGCTGATAATCCTCGATGAAATCCAGGATCTTTTGGTGACGCTCACCGAGTCCTTTGCTTTTGCGAACCATCATCATTTATGCCTCCTGAGCTTGGTTGTTGTTGGTCAGAACCATAAACCGCTCATTTGTGCTATGAATGATACCTGAACATGCGTTCAGTGTCAAGACTTTTTTTTGTGAATTTTTTGGTGAGCCAGACGTTCCAGATTTGCGTAGGCATGATATTTCTTACGCCAGAGCTGAGAAGAGTAATGAACTATTGTAAAAATAAAGTTATAGATTGAAATTATTTAAAATAATGCTTGACAAAATTAAAATATTGAATATAATTCTTGTATAACCGGTGAAGATATAGAAATAAAGGAGACTGACATGTTTTACCGTGACCGACTCAATGATGATTATGAAATCCATCAGCGCGAGCATAGCTACGCAAAGGACGAGCTGGATATGTTGGTTGCTGATGCAAAAGTGAAGGGACAAAGTTGGTATAAGGGCCTTCTGTCGCGCGTTGGTGATGGATTGATTGCTGTCGGAAATTCAATGAAAGAACACGACGATGAAGTAAAACCCGCGACTTTATCTCCATTGACAAGGTGAAAAGATGAAACCTTCCCTCAATAAATGTCCCGTGTGCGGAGATGATCTATCGGTCACGCGTTATCACTGTGATACCTGCGATACTTCCATCGAAGGACGTTTTGAAAACAGCGCGTTCCCGGGCTTGACCGTGGAACAAATCGAATTTATCAAAACCTTTGTCCGTTGCGAAGGGAAGATCAATCGCATGGAGCAGGAGGGAAATTGGGGATCCTATCCAACGATTCGCAATCGTCTGCTCGAGGTGATCCGCGCGATGGGATACGAACCTGGCAAGGATGAAGCGCCTGAGATCAGTGACGAGAAGCGGCGCTCGACCCTTGAAGATTTGGACAAGGGAAAAATCTCAGCTGAAGATGCCATGCGTATTTTGCGCGGCGAGGAGGAACGATGACCAGTCAGACTCTTCCGGTGGGCTTGACGCCCAGAATTGTGGTCGAAGCAGTGAACGGAGATTTCAGCGTGGTCGGCTGGGACGCGCAGGAATTGCTGATCAAAGCCGATGACGAAAATGTACGCATTCGTCAGGACGATCAGACGGTTTATTTTTCCTGCAATGACGATTTGACTCTTCGCATGCCGCGCGGCGGTTCGCTGGAAGCTCGAAGCGTTACCGGTGACATGGCGTTACGCGGGGTGACGGGGCAGGTCGAGCTGAGGGAAATCCAGGGCGACCTTTCCATTCGTGACATTGGTTCCATCGTTATCGAAAGAGTCAACGCGGATTTCAGCCTGCGCGGCGCGACCGGTGACGTGCGCGTCAAAAAGATCAATGCGGACGCATCCGTCCGGGATGTGACCGGCAGCGTGCAGCTTGAACTGGTCGCGTCCGACCTCGTAGTGCGCGGAATCGGCGGAAATCTTAAAGCGACGATTGGCGCGGACGCGGTCGTCTATCTCGATCCAAAAGCTGACCATGAATATGCGGTCAATGCGGGTGATGATATCCTGGTTGTTCTTCCGCCTGGTGCGGATGCCACATTGAATTTAACGGGCGACGAAATCGAAGTTGACCTGCCGGATGTCCTTGAAGAAGATTCAACCTCACGCGTTGTGAAACTGGGCAACGGCTCGGCCAAAATTTCATTGAGCGCGGGCGGCAACTTGCGCGTCAGCGGACAGGACACGGCTGCCGAATCCGCCGATGAGTTTGGAAATTTAGCCGGCGCCATGTTCGACTGGGATGATTTTGGGCGCGAATTTAGCGAACGAATCTCGCAGCGGGTGAACGCAGCTACGCGCCGCGCACAGCAGCAAGCAGAGCGCGCTGTCCGCCGCGCGGAACAAAAAATGACACGCGTCATGTCGCACCAGGCAGGTCATCATGGACCCGTTCCGCCTGTTCCGCCGCGGCCCCCATCATTTCGACATTCGAATTTGGGAGCGAATGTTCCTGAAGCCTCCGAGGCGCGCCAGCCTGTCTCCGATGAAGAACGAATAACGATTCTAAAGATGTTACAGGAAAAAAAGATTACATCGGAAGAAGCGGATAAATTGCTCTCGGCGCTTGAAGGAGGTGAATGATGTCTTCCGAAGAACGGCAGCAGATTCTCAAGATGGTCGAGGATGGAAAGATCAGCGCGGACGAAGCCATGAAGCTGATGAAGGCGCTGGATGAATCGTCGGTGGAGATGGAAATCGTCGAAGCTGCGCCCGCCTCGATGCCCGCGCTGAGCGAAGTCGAAGCGTCCGGACCCGAAGCGGACCCAGATTCAGCGAAGCCAGCCGCGCCCGAATTCGAAGCAGTCGCGCGCCGCGCACGCCGGCTCTGGCAAATCCCGTTGTGGATCGGCGTGTTGATCACTGTCTTGTCTGCTTATTGGATGTACACATTCGTCAACGCGTCGAATTATGGATTCTGGTTCTATTTCGCATGGCTTCCATTTTTGTTGGGGATCCTGCTGATTGGGTTATTTGCAAGTTCCCGGACATCACGCTGGTTGTACGTCAATGTGGAACAAGCAGAGGGAAGCGATGGACCACGGCACATCACACTTGGGTTTCCGCTTCCACTCGGACTGGCAGGCTGGTTCCTGCGTAATTTTGGAAATAACATTGAAGGTTTGAGAGATGCGAATGTAGATGAGATCATCGAGATATTCTCGAAGGGAATCTCATCAAAAGAACCGTTGATCGTGAACGTGGATGAAGGCGAACATGGCGAACGCGTGCAGGTTTACATCGGGTAGGAGGCACAAATGGCAAACGCAGAAGAACGCATGAAGATTTTGAAGATGATCGAGGAGGGCAAGATCAGCGCGGAAGACGGCGCAAAATTGCTGGCCGCTTTGAGCGAGGGCCGCCGTTCGGGGCTGGCAGGCTCATCACGCGCGGCTGCGGCGGGACATTGGCTTCGCATCCGTGTGACGGATATTGCGACCGGGCGTTCCAAAGCCTCGGTCCAGATTCCGTTGGGGCTGATCGACGCGGGCATGAAGATCGGCGCGCATTTTGCGCCGGAGGTGGAGGGCGTGGATATGTCGCAGGTGATGGAGGCATTGCGCTCTGGCGTGACCGGCAAGATCATTGACGTGACCGATGATGAAGACGGCGAACATGTAGAGATTTACGTGGAATAGTTTTTATTTGTGCAGTGGCATATCATATTGACTGAACGGTGGCAATTATGCAAGCAACCTCACAACCTAATTTACCGAAATGGCTTAGCACTGCCAATCAACTGGTGATGGCGCTCAATCGCCTCGGTTTGGTTGTTGGCACCCAACATATTCTCTCCATTCCAGGGCGAAAAAGCGGAAAGCTTCACAGTAATCCTGTCTCGGTGTTGACGGTGAATGGCCAACGTTACATAGCTACGGTTGGCGAGACCGATTGGGTCAAAAATGCGCGAGCCGCTGGTTGGGGATTGATTTCGCGAGGCAGGAAAAAAGAGCGAATAGCTTTGGCCGAACTGCCAGTGGAGGCTCGAGGCGAGATTCTTTGTGAATTTCCGCGTCAGGTTAGGGCCGGTGTACAGTTCTTCACGATGACTTTAGGGTTGGACAATGATCCAGAAGATTTTGCAGCGGCGGCACCCCAATGTCCGGTATTTCGTGTCGATGCAAGCGGAGAGACCGCCGTTGTTGAATCGCAAGAAGAACATCGCACCTGAATGACAAAAGTCCGGCGCTGCATTGATATTAAATTTGCTGGAGCACACTGATCTAATGCCTGTACTTGTCCGTCTGGCTAGTAGTTTGTCAATCATGCTTTGATAAGTGGAGAGCCGTGAAGATTTTGCGGACAGCAGATGGTCGGATAGAGCTTCTTGAGTTTAATGCGTGCGTCAGCGGTTGTGAAACGCCAGTCAACAG
>JAJYLQ010000053.1 GCA_021787595.1 Chloroflexota bacterium
CCTATATTGCTTATGGTTGGGCAAGCGCTGACTTTTACCGAAAGTGGACAAAATCGGGTAATCCTGATATTGCCCTCCACATGCAGGGTCCCATTCTTAATGAGTTGAGTCCCCAATCTGAACTTGCTCCTGCATTATTGATGCTTGTGCGGGACACGATTTTGAAAGACGCGGCTTATGTGGAACGTCTCAGGCGTCATTACCAAATGTTCAAAGAAAAGGTTGACCCAAAGCATTTTCCTCTATCTGACGCGGTGAAGCGGACCGATGTTGTGAAAACGAAATCCAGGAAGCGTAAACGCCATAGCTGGGCGTGCGAGTCCGCTTCAGCGGACTTTCATGAACTGAGACGGGGATTCATCCCCCCGATTCCCGTTGTGCGGCGAGCGCGCGTCGGGGCGAGGCAGCCCCATTGCCGTGCGCGTCTCGACGATTGGGATTGAGCGGGGCTGAAGCCGCCTGCTCAGTGCGTGGAAGCCCTCGCGGGCTGGGCGCGCGCTGAGGCGTGGATTTATCCCCGCCGAATCGCGAAGCACCGCGAATATCTCTCGAAGCAGAATCCCGTCAATCTTTATCTGCATGAAATATCACCTTTGCAGAATCTGAAACGTCAAACAGACCGAATACTGATGACCTTACTCTCTCAATTCCACTTCAAAGGCAACCAGGAAAAAGCCGTGACCGATTCCGCGCGTGCCATCGCGGTGAAGGCAGGCGCGGGTTCGGGCAAGACTCTTTCTCTGGTGGGACGTTACCTGCACTTGCTCGAACAGGGTTATCCGATCCGTTCCATCCTTGCCATCACCTTCACCGAAAAAGCCGCCCGGGAAATGCGCTCGCGCATTCGCGCCGCGCTTTCCCCTCTCCCAGAATTGGGAGAGGGGTCAGGGGTGAGGGCGAACATTGACTCCGCCCGTATTGGGACAATTCATAGCCTCTGTGCCGAAATCCTGCGTGCCCATCCAGCCGAGGCTGCACTTGATCCTCAATTTGAAGTTTTGGAAGAAGGACTCGCCTCCGCCCTGCAAGCCGAAGCTGTTGAATCCGCGTTGGCTTGGGCAACAACCGATGAGCAAGTCGCCGCGTTGTTTGGCGCCTTCAAGGAAAATGAGCTGCGGCAGATTCTCAGCGCATTGATGAGCCGCAGGCTGGATGTCAGCGCCGAGTCCGCTTCAGCGGACTTCCATGAACTGAGGCAGGGATTTATCCCGCCGAGTCCCTCGCCGAAGCCCCCTCTACAGACTCCACCGAATCCCGCCTCGCCGAAACCGAATCCCCGCGATTCAAAAATCATCGAGCGATTTGCAAGCTCGCTTTCATCCTATCTCGCCACTTATCTCGATTCTGAATCATGGACGGATTGTTTCTCCGCTCTCAACACCGTCCGCTCCTCCTCTCCCGAAGACAAACTCGAACTCGCCCGCCAATCCGTTCTCGCGGAATGGGACAAAATTCAACGAGCCCGCGCCGCGCAAAAATGGGACGATGTCCTTGCTTCGCTTGCCGCGCTCCGCAAAGCCATCTCCACGCAGGGACAAAAAGCCAACTGGGACGACATCGACGCGCAGCGTGTCCGCGCCGCGATGAAAGACTTGCGCGACCTCTACGACGAGCATCTCAAATTCCTTGCCGAAAAATCCCGCTTCGGCCTCGACGAGCAGGTCGCCGCGTACCTCCCCGCCGTCTATCGCCTTTTTGGTCAAACGCTTCGAGAATATCAATCGCTCAAAGACGAACGCCAGTCGCTCGACTTCGACGATCTCGAGTCCCTCACCGCGCAACTGCTGACCGCGCATTCCGAAGTCTGCGCCCAATGGCAATCCGAACTGCGCGCCGTTCTCGTGGACGAATTCCAGGACACCAACGACCGCCAGCGTCAGATCGTCTACGCGTTGACAAGCTTTTCCCCAAACACACAAGATGGGACGCGGACGAGCGCGGAGGACGCGGAAATTAAAGACATCCGCGTAAATCCACGCGTTTCGCGGTCCGCGTCCAATGAATCTTCCATTGATTTATTCATCGTGGGTGACTCGAAGCAGTCAATATATCGCTTTCGTCAGGCAGATGTCACTGTCTTTCGTCAGGTTCAATCCGATATTCAATCCGCAGGCGGCGAACTCATTGACCTTGATCTCACCTTCCGCGCCCACAAACCCCTGCTCGAAACGCTCAATACTCTTCTTTCTCCGATCCTCGGCGAGAGCGACGATCCCGCGCGGCCCTACGCTGTTCCTTTCACTCCACTGCGCGCCTATCGTCAGAATCCCGAACGCGAGAACATAAAACCTCCCTTCATCGAATTCCATCTTGGCCTGGGAGAAAACGCTGATGAAGGCCGCGCCGCCGCCGCGCAAGTCCTCGCCCGTCGCCTGCGCGAACTTTACGAAACCGAAGGCTTCGATTATGGTGAAATGGCTTTGCTCTTCCGTTCCTCCACGGCGTTTCCTGTTTACGAATCCGCGCTCGAAGCCGCGGGCATTCCCTTCGTTACCGTGGCGGGACGCGGCTTCTACGACCGCCCCGAAATCCGCGACCTGCTCAACGCCCTCGCTGCCATCGCCGATCCCACCGACGATCTTGCCCTCGTCGGACTCCTCCGCTCTCCTGCCTTTGCCATTCCCGACGCGGAGATTTATCAATTGCGAGTTCCCCACCGCGAAGCGCGCAAAGAAAAACAAGAATTTCTTAGCGTCCTTAGTGGTCTTCGCGGTTCGATGATTCCCAGTCATCGACGCGCTTACATCATTCTCGATGAACTTCATGCGCTCTCAGGTCGTACTTCCGCCGCGATCATTCTCAAACGATTCCTCGATCTCACGAACTATCGCGCCATCTTGAGTTCCGTTCCCAACGGTGCGCGCATGATTCGCAACGTGGACAAACTCCTCGCCGACGCGCACCGCTCGCGCCTCGTCAGCCTGACCGACTTCCTCGCCTACGTCCAAACCCTGCGCGATGTCGGTCTTCGCGAAGGCGAAGCTCCCGCCGACGCATCCTCCGCGGGCGCCGTCCAACTAATGACTGTCCACAAAGCCAAGGGACTCGAATTCCCCCTCACCGTCCTCGCCGACGCCGCCTACGAACATCGCGGCAGCTCCGCCAAAATTCTGATCGCCCCCAACTTACCAATCACCAATCTCCTCCTCGACCTCCGCGCCGATGACTCCCACTCCACTGCCTGGCAACTTGCCGCCCGCTTCGATGCCGAACTGGATGAAGCCGAAGGCCGCCGCCTGCTGTACGTTGCCGCCACCCGTGCCAAAGAAAAACTTCTCATCAGCGGTCACGTCAAACAAAAGAAAGGCGGTCTCTCCCTCACGGGCTGGCTTTCCCATTTTTCTTTTTTAGAGGACCTCACGCCCGAACGTCCCCTCCTCCCAGACGGAATCTCCGCCGCACTTTACTCCTCCCCCCCAGCCGATGCTTCGGACTCCCCTCAGCCTGCTTCCGTTTCGACAGACTCCCCTCTCCCCGCGGGAGAGGGGGCGGGGGTGAGGGCCGACCTGCTCGAACCTCTTACCCCGGTTCCTCCCGTTACCGATGAGAATATCCGCGCCCGCGAAAGTGACCCTCCTCAACGCGTCTGGCGAATCGTCTCCACCACGAAACGACCCCGCGCCCCTGCATGGCTAGTCGGGCGCCTCGTCCACGAAGCCATTCGCCGCTGGCGTTTCGATGATTTGGAAACCTTCCTCCGTCCCTTCGCCCTCGAATCAGGTCTCACCAACGAAGCCGAAATCCGCGCCGCCGTCCACGAATCCCGCCGCCTGTTGGAACGTCTGCGCGCCCATCCCCTCTTCACCGAACTCAACGCCGCCGAACGCCGTCACGAAGTCCGCTATGACTTGCCCGACGAGCGCGGCATCATAGATTTGCTCTATCGCACTGCCGAAGGCTGGCGTATCATAGACTTCAAAACCAACGATGTCCGTTCCAACGACGAAGCGCGCGAAACCATCCGCCGCGAGGGATACGACCGTCAGGTGGCGCGCTACGCTCAAGCAATCAGCGACCAACTCAACGTCCAGGCCAAGACGCGGCTCGTCTTCCTGAACGTAAAAGACAGCATTTCCGTTTTCGACTTGTAGGAGAATCCAATGTCTATTTACCAAATCAAAGTCACACTGAATGATTCCCAGCCAACCATCTGGCGCAGATTCCTTGTAGACGAAAATGTCACATTGTCAAAATTGCACGATATCCTACAAATCGTCATGGGCTGGACGAACAGCCATCTGCATCATTTCATCATCAATAATGAATTTTACGGCGAGCCAGAGGACGATGAGTTTGGAGATATGGGAATAAGGAATGAATCCCGGTTTAAGCTCAATCAACTCGTCGGCGGTGAAGGATTCAAGTTTCGCTACGAATATGATTTTGGCGATAGTTGGATGCACGGCTTGGTTATCGAAAAAATCCTGCCCGCCGAGAAGAAAGTCCATTACCCGGTTTGCATTGCGGGCAAAGGAGCCTGTCCGCCCGAAGATGTGGGCGGCGTATGGGGCTACGATACTTTTCTGGAAGCCATATCCAACCCAAACCATACCGAACATGAAGAAATGCTGGAATGGATTGGTGGAAGCTTTGACCCCAAACATTTTGATCCCGAGGAAGTGAATGCCCGCCTGCGTCACCCGCGCCAGAGCAAAGAGGAAGAACAGGCATATTACGAGCCTCTGCAATTGGATCATCGCATCCATGAAAGAATAACGGTCTGGTCACAGGAGCTGCCCAAGCCTCAGCTCGACTTGATCGAATCATTGGCTGTGCGGCGGGATATGGTTACGCTTCTTCAATACTTCAACGAGAAGCATCCCGTCGGCACGCAATCCACAGGCAACCTGCAGCTCAAGGCTGTGCGCGAGGTTTGCGCGCGATTTGTGAGTCCGCCTGTGCTTGATGAAAAGATCGGCGACAAGGTTTATAAATTACGAAGCGAGGAAGATGTTTTTTGGTTATTCTATCTTCATGTACTTGCCAATACGGGCGGCCTGGTGATTGGCGGGCAATCCCGCATTTGGAAGTTAACGTCGGCAGGAAAAGCCTTTTTGGAATTGCCATCTCCTGTTCAATTGGGTCTCCTGCTCGTCATCTGGTGGCATCAGGAGGATTGGAGAATTGCATTTCCCGTTTCTGGATTGGATCAGGGACTGCCGCATGATTTCAGGAAAATCACGTTGGGGCGGTTGTTGGAATTGAAGGCCGACAAATCGGTCTCCTTCGAGCAATTTGCCGATGAACTGATTGCCACGACACGCTTCACCTGGCCCAGCGAAGATCAAACCTTTGTGCAGGACATCATGCGCTCGGTGATTGCGCGCTTGGTGGTTGATCCTTTGACAAGTTTTGGCTGCCTGGAATGTAAACACAAGACGAGCACCAGGTATGGCTTCAAATCGAAAAGACTTGCTGAAATTCGCCTGACGCAGCTTGGAAAAGGACTGCTGGAGAGCTTGTAATAACCCAGACTTGACATTGTCTCCTCGAAAGTCCGGTTAACCGAAACACGCGTCTGTGCAGTCGTTCGCCTGGGTGGTTGACAACTTTCGCCGCTTCCTCGACGGCCGCTTTCGCTCGCGCCTCGTCAGCAACATCCAAATGGATAAACGCAATGTTCTCGCCTGCGGTCATTGGCGGTGATCGCGTTTTGCCAGTGTGATTGAGCTAAGAGCGTGTCGAGCGCGGCACTAATTTGATGGTCGCGGAACGCGCGCCGGGGCTCGTGATGTGACTGATAATACTGGCGGCATAGCGGCGATACTTTGTGCGATACGCGCCATCAATCCGATCGTTGATGTCAGAGGCAGACTCTTCCACGAAGGTCGCATCCTTGGCAATGCCGCCCGCACGGATGTGACCTTCGTGGCGCGCCTGGACGCCGTGGAACCAGGCAGATGTGCGGCCATTGACAGATCGGACATAAAGATTATTACCAACGCGCACGACCCAAATCGTCACAGGGCTTCGCAGCGTGCCATCTTTTCGCAGAGACGCAATCTGCAATTCCTCTGCGGTTCCAATCTTGTCGAGTTCATCGCTTGTCCACGCTGTCATCGGTTCTTCCCTCACGGGCGGAGCAGCGCCTTGATTGCGCGGCGTTCATCCATCGCGCGGTAGCCCTCCACCACCTGTTCCAGGGGCAGGGTCAAGTCGAAGACCTTGCCGGGGTTGATCTTTCGGCTCCAGATCAGATTGATCAATTCGGGCAGGTAGCGGCGCACCGGGGCGGGACCGCCGTGCAGGTGAACGTGCGAGAAGAAGAACTCCTCCCCCGGGATTTCCACGCCGTGGAGTACACCGACGAACCCAACGTACCCGCCGGGTCGGGTGGAGCGGATGGCTTGCATCATCGCCTCCTGCGTGCCGACCGCTTCGATAACCGAGTGAGCACCAATTCCATTGGTCATGTCCTTGATCTGCGCCACGCCCTCGTCGCCGCGCTCGATCACGATGTCGGTCGCGCCAAATTCGCGTGCGAGTTGCTGCCGCGTCTCGTGGCGGCTCATCGCGATGATCCGCTCGGCGCCCATCTGCTTTGCGGAGAGCATACCAAGCAAGCCAACTGCCCCGTCGCCGACGACCGCGACGGTCGAGCCCGGCTTCACGTTCGCCGCGTCGGCGGCGAACCAGCCGGTACCCAGGACATCCGACGCAGTGAGCAGGCTGGGGATCAGGTCATCCGCCGGGATGTCCGGCGTTGCTACCAGCGTGCCATCCGCGAGCGGGATGCGGGCATACTGCGCCTGCGCGCCAGTAGGGGCACCGGGCTGTCGGTGGATACAGGACGATTGGTAGCCGGCCTGACAGATCTCGCAGGTATTGTCCGACGCGAAGAACGAGCCGACAACGAATTGGCCGGGCTTGATGTTCCTGACCGCGCTGCCGACCTCCTCGACGATGCCAACGTACTCGTGTCCCATCGGCACAGGCTGCTTCACCGGGTCAACGCCGCGGTAGGGCCACAGGTCCGAGCCGCACACGCAGGCAGCCGACAATTTGATGATGGCGTCTGTCGGTTCGATAATCTTCGGGTCGGGGCGCTCCTCGAAGCGTACGTCCCGAGGACCGTAGAGCATTGTTCCTTTCATGATTTATCTCCTTCTGCATATTGTTCGTCGCTGACTTTTTCCATCCAGTCAGCGGACTGGCCTTCCACTTGTTCCACAATCGAGATGTGCGTCATGGGTGTGGTTGGTGTCGCGCCGTGCCAATGTTTCTCGTCCGGCGACGTCCAGATTAAATCACCCGGCTGAATTTTCTCAACCGAGCCTCCCCAGCTCTGTACCCATCCGTGACCAGCCGTGACAATCAGAGTCTGACCTAACGGGTGGCTATGCCATGCAGTTCGAGCACCGGGTTCGAAGGTCACACTGGCGCCGGACGCACGCGTGTGTTCATTGGGCTGGAAAAGCGGATCAATCCGTACAGTGCCGGTAAACCACTCGGCGGGTCCTTTGCCCGAAGGCTCTGAACCATTTCTTTTGATTTCCATTTTTGAAATCCTTCTAATATCGATCACCGACCACTGTGATCTGCGACATGGCGCTGTCGATTTGGCTGAGATCATCAGGCGTCAATTCGATGGCAACCGCTCCGTTGTTCTCATCGAGACGTTCCAGTTTACGCGAACCCGGAATGGGCACGATCCAGGGTTTTTGCGCCAGCAGCCAGGCAAGGGCGATCTGTGCTGGGGTAGCTCCCTTTTGAGAAGCGACACGTTCCAGTAGATCAATCACCACCCGGTTCGCCTTGATTGCCTCCTGTGTAAAGCGCGGATTGTTGCGGCGGATGTCGGTGTTATCGTAGGTGGTGTTCTCATCAATTTTGCCGGTCAGGTAGCCGCGTCCCAGCGGGCTATAAGGCACAAGACCAATCCCCAGTTCTTCACAGGTCGGCAGGATGGACTCCTCAATGCTTCTCCACCAGATCGAATATTCGCTTTGCAAGGCAGTGACGGGTTGAACCGCATGAGCGCGGCGGATGAGCTCTGCATTGGACTCGGAAAGCCCAAAGTGCTTTACCTTACCCGCCTGGATCAAATCCTTGACCGCGCCAGCTACATCTTCGATGGGTACGTTAGGATCGGGGCGATGCTGGTAGAACAGGTCAATGACTTCGACTCGAAGGCGCTTGAGCGAAGCATCCGCTACCCGCTTGATCTGTTCCGGGCGACTATCCACACCAACGCTGGGATGCGGACCCTTTTCACCGTGCTTCCAGCCAAACTTGGTGGCGATCACCACTTGTCCTTTGAAAGGCTCCAACGCTTCGCCTACCAACTCCTCGTTCGTGAACGGACCGTAGACTTCCGCGGTATCGAAAAAGGTGATCCCGCGCTCGACGGCCTTGCGAAGAAAAGCGATCATCTCTTGTTTATCAGTTGGCTTGTCGCCAAAACTCATTCGCATGCAGCCCAGCCCCATGGCTGAAACTTCCAATCCACTCTTGCCAAGTTTACGTTTTTGCATTTTGTGAAATCCTTTCTTCAAATTATTCGACGTCATTATGCGCGCCTTGCTCAGCAACCCGTCACGTGCTCCAGGTTGTCGGGAAGCCGTCCACCCTGCGCCGGGATCATGTCGGCGGCGCGTTGGAACTCACGCAGATCGTTGGGCGTCAGTTCGACACTCACTGCCCCGATATTTTCCTCCAGACGACGCAACTTGGTGGTGCCTGGAATTGGAACAATCCACGGCTTTTGCGCCAGCAGCCAGGCGAGCGCTTCGCCCAGCAGCTCTTCGTTCGTGAACGGCCCGTACGCTTCCGCGGTGTCGAACAAGGTGACTCCGCGTTCAACGGCTGACCGAATTAGAGAGATCATCTCCTGCTTGTCTGGCGCCGGACCATAGACAGCACTCATTCCCATGCAGCCCAGGCCGAGAGCCGAAACTTCCAAACCGCTGTTTCCAAGTTTATGCTTCTGCATTTTGCACTCCTGTCCATTATTGAAGAGAGCCGATAAGGTTTATTCTGTTGGGTTATTCTAGACCTGCTTGAATGTAAGGGTGTAGAATAATCATCGAAAATGATTGTACAATTCTGCAAATCTACAGGCAGCCAAAATATAATAATGAAGTGAAGAGGCTGACATGAATTCGATGCGCCAGGCGCAAGCCCACATGGATGAGCTGGTCGAGTTGATCGCACAAGCCATTCGCGAAGACGGCGTGATTGAGCCGCTTAAAGGCATTCGCCTCCGCCGTTCCTCCTCGCCCAATGAGCCGCTTCATAGCGTGTCCGCTCCTACGTTTAACGTAATTGCTCAGGGCAGCAAGGAGGTCCAGCTGGGTGAGGAGCGTTATCGGTACGATCCTTATCATTATTGCATCGGCACAGTGGAACTTCCCCTCGTCAGCCAGGTCATCGAAGCCTCGAGGGAGCGACCATATCTAAGTATCGGCCTGGAACTGGATCCCATCCTGGTCGGCTCGGTCATGATGGAATCGGGTCACACTGCACTGCCAAACGATGCCAATGTGAAAGCCCTCAACGTGAGCACGTTGGACACGAGTCTGTTGGACGCCGTGGTGCGGCTCGCCCGTCTCATAAACACCCCAAACGAAGCACAGGTCCTGGCTCCGCTCGTTACGCGGGAAATTATCTACCGTCTTTTGACGGGAGTGGAGGGCGACCGGCTCTGTTACATTGCGGTCCTTGGCGGTTATACTCCTCCCATCGCCAAAGCCATCGAGCGGCTCCACCAGGACTTTGACCAACCGCTTCGAATTGACAGCATTGCGCGCGAGCTTGGGATGAGCGTCTCGGGGTTCCACCACCACTTCAAAGCGGTCACCGCCATGAGCCCTTTGCAGTTCCAGAAGCGGCTGCGACTTCAGGAGGCCCGCCGCCTCATGCTCGGCAAGGGCATCGACGCGGCCAGCGCGGCCTACCGTGTCGGTTACCACGACGCCTCGCACTTCAACCGGGAATACAAAAGCCTCTTCGGCCTGCCGCCGATGCGCGACATGGAACGGTTGCGGGAAGCTGCCGGGGAAAGCATCAGTATGGCGGCTGATTAGAAAATCCCCCTGCTCTTACTGTTTGAGATATGGAATGCTTAGCTCAACATTTAAAAAATGGAGGATAGATCATGGCTTCATTGCCGAAGGTCAACGAAAAATATCTAATTGACTTCCTCGTCAGCCTTCTTAATATCCCATCACCAACCGGATACAGCGAACAGGCAATTGATTTCGTTGAAAAAGAACTTTCCGCTTTCCACTTCCTGCAACTTTCCCGCACGCGCAAAGGCGCATTGGTCGCAAAGTGGGATGGACAATCGAATTCCGCGCCGCGTGCTTTGACCGCGCACGTGGACACGCTCGGCGCGATGGTCAAGGAGATCAAATCCAACGGGCGGCTGGCTGTCACGCGCATTGGTGGGTTGCTGCTCAATGCCGTTGAAACCGAAGGCTGTTGGGTGTTCACATCGAAGGGCGAAAAGATTCGCGGCTCGTTGTTGATCGACGCGGCTTCGTCACACGTGTACGGCGCAAAAGCCACGGATACAAAACGCGAAGAAGGACACATGGAAATCCGCCTCGACGCGCGTACGTTGTCAGAGAAGGAAACGCGGGATTTGGGAATCAACGTCGGCGACTTCGTGGCGTTCGATCCGCGCGTCGAAGTGACGAATGGATTCGTCCGCTCGCGGTTTCTCGACGACAAGGCTTGCGTCGCGAGCATCGTGGCCGCGATCAAATCTTTAACGGAGTCCGGTCAAAGTCCGGCACAGACCGTTTACTTTCATATCAGCAATTATGAAGAAGTCGGGCACGGCGCGTCCGCGGGGATTCCGTCTGATGTTCACGAGCTTATCACTGTTGACATGGCCGCGGTCGGCGAGGGTCAGGCGTCGGATGAATTCCACGCGACGATCTGTCTCAAGGACAGCGGCGGGCCGTATCATCATGGCTTGAGCAACAAACTGCGCGCGATCGCGGAGGCGAATGGCATCGAATACAAAACGGACATTTATCCGTACTACGGCTCGGATGGCGAGGCGTTCTGGCGCGCGGGCGGCGATGCGGCGGTGGCGCTGATCGGCCCCGGCGTGGACGCGTCGCACAATTACGAACGCACGCACACGGACGCGCTGGTCGCGACGACAAATTGGATCATGGCGTATTTATCGAGCGGGTAATAAGTCGCCGCATCATGTTGTCTTCGCAGGGAATCAAAAGGATGTCAACATGAGCGATGTAGATACCATTGAAGCAAAGATCGGTTCGCACGCGCCGGGTTTTCGCCTGCCATCCACCAACGGAGGCGAAATAGCGCTCTCGGATTTCCGCGGCAGGAAAAATGTGGTTCTGTTTTTCGTGCGTGAATTTGTCTGAATGCAATGCCGCGCGCACGTCGCCCAGTTGGGGCGCATGTACCAGCAATTTCAGGAAGCCGGCGCGGAAATCATTGTGATCTTGGGCGACACGATGGAACGCGCACAGGAATATGCCAGGATCGTCAACGCGCCGTTCCCGATTTTGTCCGACCCTGAACGCGAAGTCTATCGTATTTATGAATTGGAAAAATTTTTCCTGTTGATCCAGCGCACCGCCTCGCTGGTCATTGACCAGGATGGAATCGTCCGCTATTTGAAGCGCACAACTTCGCCGATGGTCTGGCTGCAGGAAAGCCGCGAAATCTTCGGTTTTGCGGACAGCATGAACGAAGCGCGATAAGTCAAGCAAGTCAAAAAGTCTGACAAGTCTTACAGGTCAATTTGTAAGACTTGTTGATTTAAAGACATGTTACACTCAGCGTATGAAACTCGATGCCGCACTGCCTCCCGTTCAATTGAACGATGTCCCCGCGATTGCGAAAGCCGCCGAAGAAATCGGCTTCGACGCGCTGTGGACTCAGGAAACCCAGCACGATCCGTTTCTCTCTTGCGCGTTGATCGCCGAACATTCCGCGCGAATGAAGTTCGGCACAGCCATCGCGGTCTCGTTTGCGCGTTCGCCTGCGAATTTGGCTTACACCGCCTGGGACCTGGCCGCGCAATCCGGCGGACGATTCATCCTCGGACTCGGTACGCAGGTCAAGGCACACATCGAACGGCGCTTCGGGATGCAGTGGCCCGAATCCGTGACCGGCAAATTGCGTGAGCAAATCCAAGCCACGCGCGCACTGTGGGATTGCTGGCAGAACGGCACGAAATTAAATTTCCGCGGCGAGTATTATAAGTTGACGTTGATGTCGCCATTCTTTACGCCCCCGCCACTCCCTCACCCCAGCCCCTCTCCCAGCGGGAGAGGGGAAAGGGGTGAGGGGATAATTCCAATTTACATCGCGGGCGTCAACACCGGTCTTGCAAAACTGGCTGGCGAACTTTGCGATGGATTCCACGTGCACCCATTCAACAGTCCGCGGTATTTGAAGGAAGTCATGCTGCCCGCGATTGAAGAAGGCGCAGCAAAAGCCAAACGCAAAAAGCAAGACGTAATGGTCTCGGTTACCGCGTTTGTGGCGACATCATCCGAAGAAGAAAATTTTGCGCGCGCACAGATTTCTTTCTATGCTTCGACACCTTCCTATCGCTCTGTCATGGATTTCCACGGCTGGGGCGAAGTCGCTGAAAAATTATCGGCGCACGCGGCCAAAGGCGAATGGACGGAAATGCCGATGCTCATCACAGATGAAATGCTGAAAGAATTTTGTCTCGTGACTTCGCCGGAGAAACTGGCTTCTGACTTGAAAACACGTTATGATGGAATCGCGGATCGCCTGACTTTATATACACCGTTCGTGCCGGGCGAGAGGGACGAGTTTTGGAGAGGATTGGCGAAACAATTTTGACGGCAGTTTCCCGCCAATTCGCGACTTGCCAAATATCTCAAATTGAGATACACTTCTGCTGTGCATGTCATCTCCCGCAAAGCACTGATCCAGTTTTGGGAAAAACATCCTGACAGCCAAACAAGCCTCGCAAGGTGGTTCAAGGTTGTGGAAAGGACCGACTTTTACAGTTTTGCCGAGTTACGGGCTGTCTTTCCTTCCGCAGATAAAGTACAAGATTGGATCGTTTTCAATATCGGCGGGAACAAATATCGCTTAATTGCATCTATTCACTTCAATCGCGGCAAAGTTTATGTTCGGCATGTTCTTACTCACACGGAATATGACCGAGGAGATTGGAAAAAATGACTCTGGCCAACAATCAAATTCAAACTCACTGGGTAAACATCGCTCCCCTGCTCGCCATTCGCAATGAGCGTGAGTATAACGCGGCCGTAAAACGGATGAATGAATTGCTCGATGAGGTTGGCACAAATGAAAAGCACCCGCTTTACAGCCTGCTTGACACGCTCGGCACGCTTATCCGTGCTTACGAAGAAGATCATTTTCCTATTCCAACCTCCACCGGCGCAGAAGTATTGCGTTTTCTAATGGAAGAGCATGGATTGGGTCAATCCGATCTACCCGAAGCAGGTTCACAAGGCGTAGTTTCAGAAATACTGAATGGCAGGCGCGAGTTGAATGTTCGCCAGATTCGCGCACTGGCAAAAAGATTCAAGGTTTCACCAGCAGTATTTTTGTAATGCCCCTTCGTGCCATGTGAGAGGGATGAATTTTGGAGGAACCTGGCGAGTTCGATAAATAGTTAGTTTCCTTTGCGGGCCGCGCACGCCGCGAAGAAGTAACACTGGCAAAGCGATTTGGCGAAGAATGGGTAGTGTATAAAAAGCATACAAAAATGATTGTGCCATTTATTTTTTGAAACCTTTATCGTAGAATTCTGAGGACAAGATCATGGAAATAGAACTCGAACAACTGCTACATCCACAAATTGAAGAGGCGTGTCTAAAACTTCTAAGTGATGAACACTACAAACATGCAGCTCATGAAGCGATGAAACAAGTCGAAATTGCCCTGCGCGACAAAGGACTAGCTCCGCACGACAAATTTGGCGAGCAACTCATTAAATGGGTTTTGGGAGGAGGAGATAATATTAGAGTGGTAGTACCTTTTGGAAAAGAATTACAAGATCAAGCCAGGTTATTATTTCGAGGAGCCTTTTCATATTACAGAAATTACTCAGCACACGATGGGGCAAAGATTGATAGAAAGAGCTCAATTCGAATAATGATTCTTGCAAGCGAACTTCTAGATCTTTTAAACGCATCGCGTCGCAGCTTGGAAAGTTTAGGTGGTGTGGAGGCACTTATTAATTTAAAGGTTTTCAAAGATAAGGATGATTTGATATCATTTTTGCAACTTCTTAATGGCATAAAAGTGTATGACGAGGTTGGCGAGATTTCAGTGGAACTTGGAGAGAACGGATATTCAAGTAAGCAATATGAATTTGCCCTTGAACTTGGATTATGTGAATACATTGGTGAATATATAAGACCGCCTTCTTCATTAGATGAACTTATTAGTAGTAGTAATCAACCAGTAGGATATACACAATTAACTGACCAAGGCCAAATTCTATTGAACTACTTGGCAAAAGATAAAAACGATATTTTAGGAGTACCATGAACTTTATCGAATACCAACAAAAAATCTAGCGTTTCCGCTTGGCAAAGCCAAATTTGCGCCTGGCAAAATAAAATTTCCGCGGCGCAAAATTTAATTTCCGCCGCGGAGGTTAGATTTTCTGCCCGGCAAATTTCGATTGGAGCCGGTCAAAACCAAATTTCAGCCTTTAGAAAAGGAACTTATGAATTTCACTGAATATCAAACCAAATCCCGCGTGACCGCCAACAACTTACTTGCAATCCGAATGGCAAGGTTGTAAACTTGATTTGGAGCAAGAATGACAACCATTACCATTGAACTTTCCAATGAACGAATCCAACAATTAAAGGAATACGCGAGGCAATTTGGCATCCCGATGGAAGAACTCGTGCGCGCCAGCGTGGAAGATATGCTGGCTCAACCGGAGGAACAATTCCGCAAAGCCATGCAATACGTGTTGAAGAAGAACGCCAAGCTTTATAACCGTCTGGCTGTTTGATGCGTTATTTGACTGTCGCCGAAGTCATTCAACTGTACCGCCTCGTGATGGGACAATCAGGCGGTACAGTTGGTATATTGAGCCTTGCATCTCTCGAATCTGCAATTGCCCAACCCCGCATGACATTTAATGACGCTGGACTTCTATGATGGCGATTCTGTCAAGAGCAAATCCGGAGACAATTGTTCACCAACCGGCCCAGTCTGGGTCGTTTCTTGAAAAGATTGTAATACGAGTTTATAGAGCTGGGCGCAGGGTATA
>JAJYLQ010000063.1 GCA_021787595.1 Chloroflexota bacterium
TCGTTCAGCAATGTCTGTTCCTCTTCACTCAAGTCCACCATATATTTCTTCACCATGCCTGTCTCCTTTGTATGGAGACAGGATAATCCGAATCGCACTTATCAAAGCATGCTTGACACAGTACTACGCTCGCTGCTCCCGATACCGCATTGGCAAAGGTATTGTACTGAATTTTGAATTATTCAGGTTAACCATAATTGCCTTACAAATTTCGGTTGAAAATACAGCGTTTTTGGCTCAAAGTATGTTAGGCAATCAGTGTTAACCCGAATAGTAATTTCCACTGCATGACAGTGCAAGCGAACGCCCTCTCCCTGCGGGATGCTTCGCGATCGCAACGACATTAGATGCGGAAATTAATTTTTCAACAATCAGCAGGTAATCATCCATCCATCGCTACGAACTTCCAAGAGTTGATATAATCTGCTTCGTGGCCGTCAACGATTCAGAAATTCGTGAAATCATGGAAAAGGCGCTCGATCAAGTGCTGAGCGCGCCGCAAAACGTGGATACCAAACACGCGGCGATTCCGTCGAATGGAAGCGACTACACACTATTAATATGCCCTCGCTGATTTGGCCCTCGAAGCATCTTCCAAATCCCCAACCTGCTTCCCTCATAAAAGATTCGATCATCTTCCCGGGCGGGCACGGTTATCCCGATGGAGCGCCCGCCTCGCGGCTCATCATGGGCGATAATCTTTCGATCATGGCCGCGCTGCTGCCGGAGCTTGAAGGACGAATCAACCTCATCTATGCCGATCCGCCGTTTTTCACGAACAAAAAATATCCAGCGCGCATCGGCCGCGGCGAAGACTCACGCAAACCGGACGAATGGGAACTGGCCGACGGTTATCACGATTCGTGGCCCAATCTCGATGCATATTTGGATTTTTTGTATCAACGGCTGGCACTGATGCACCGCCTGCTGGCTCCAAACGGGACTCTTTATCTTCATCTCGACTGGCACGCGGATTCTTACGCCCGCATCCTGCTGGACGAAATCTTCGGCGCGGATCATTTGCTGAATGAAATCATTTGGACGTATCACGGCCCGTCGCCCATCCGCCGCGCATTCAATCGCAAGCACGATACGATCCTGGCCTATGTGAAAAGCGGCGACTATGTTTTCAACGCGGATGCCATCCGCCAGCCGTATAATCCATCCACGCTGCAGACGTTCAAAGCCTCGCCGAAGGCCGGATTTGGCAAAGTCCCCGATCTGGAGCGCGGGAAAGTCCCTGAAGACTGGTGGTATTTTCCCGTGGTGGCGCGGCTTCACAGCGAGCGCACAGGTTATCCCACGCAAAAGCCCGAGAGTTTGCTGGAGCGAATCATCCGGGCCTCCTCCAATGAAAACGATCTGGTGGCGGATTTTTTCTGCGGTTCAGGCACCACCCCAACGATGGCCGCACAGCTCGGACGGCGGTTTATTGCCTCCGATGTCACATTCCGTGCGGTGCATACGACGCGTCAGCGGTTGTGCGCGCTGCCAAGCGAGGCGTTTACGTTCGAAAGAGATTCGTCTGTTTGTTTTCCATATTCCGATGGAGCAAAACCAGGATTCGATGTGACGCCGGATTCGATCAAGGTCAATTCACGCAGAAAGCTCGATTACTGGGAGGTAGACCCGGCCTGGGACGGGAAAATATTCAAGAGCGCCGCGCAGGCTCTTCGTCCGGTAAAAAGCGACGGGATTCCGCGTGAGATAAAAATAAAAACCGGGCGCAGGATGTGCGTCCGGTCCGTCAGCGTCGAGGGGGATTTAATTCAGAGCGAGCTAGGCGTCTAGCCGGTATCCCACGCCGCGAATCGTCTTCAAGAATTTTGGCTTGAGCGGGTCGAGTTCGATCGCGCGCCGCAGCCACGAAATGTGAACGTCGAGCGTACGCGTATCGCCGGTGTAATTGGTTTCCCAAACTTTCTTAAATAGAGCATCGCGTTCGACAACTTCGCCGTGTTTGTCCATCAGTATTTGAAGCAGCGTGACCAGGCGCGGCGTAAGCCGGGTGTTTTTCCCAAGCGCCTTTACGCGGCGGTGTTCGACATCCAAGCGAATGGGGCCGACGTGCACAATGTTCTTTCCATCGCCCGGCAGGAGCGGCTTGATGCGATTGGCAAGCTTTTGAACAGTGAAAGGCAATATCAGAACCGCATCCACAAGGTCTTTCTCCACCTTGATTTCCTTTGCAAGGATCAGGATGATCGGATATTTCGTATTCCTGTCGCGAATGGATTGGCAGATGCGAAAACCGGTGCTTCGAAGCGATGCGGCGTTGACAACGACCAGGCTCGGATTGACTTTTTCCAAACGCGATACGGCCGCGCTTCCGCTGGTTGCAAGATGAACATCAAAACCCTTCTTTTGCAATTCGGTGCCAAAAGAAGGGATGTCGGCGTGTCTGCCTTCGATGACCAAAAGGGAATCAGTCATGTGGAATGAGGATAATTGCTTCAGTAAGAATCTTAACTCTCTGAGAGGATGACCGCATTATACACCATATCTTAACAAGCGTTGTCAACCGTTGGTACTGGTTTTTAACATTGCAGTTTTTATCATGGAATGATGAATCCGGTTGAAGAGCTTTCTAAAATTCTAAAATGTTAATGCTTGACGAGGCTTTTTAAATCTGGTATATTCTGCAGGCTTCGATGCGGGGTGGAGCAGTGGCAGCTCGTCGGGCTCATAACCCGAAGGTCGCAGGTTCAAGTCCTGCCCCCGCTATAGATGGAAAACCGTAGCTCGTAAGGCTACGGTTTTTTGTTTAGCCCGACGGTCTATGGTTGGTCAAATTTCCTTCTCAGGAGGATTCTTGAATGAACCAGAGATCGTCGGGCTTGCTTGTACTTATATAGTGGATAAGGAAATTTAGACACAAAAACGGTATCATCTCAATAATTGGGGGGACGAAGGCTAAGCAGCAACCCACGACCCGCCGAGGTTAAGTTCACGGGCGCGTTGGGTTACCAGAGTAGCCATCGGTGGAATCTGGTTTATTCCAGAGATGCG
>JAJYLQ010000054.1 GCA_021787595.1 Chloroflexota bacterium
CTGTTGACTGGCGTTTCACAACCGCTGACGCACGCATTAAACTCAAGAAGCTCTATCCGACCATCTGCTGTCCGCAAAATCTTCACGGCTCTCCACTTATCAAAGCATGATTGACAAACTACTAGATGTTGCAAATGAAATACAGAGAAATATTATTGCAACAATGCCAATGGCTAATGACGCAACGCCTATATTTGAATGTTTGCGTTTCTCGACAAATGGTGGGGTGGAATCTTGGGGGGTAAAAGATTGTTCCTGCATGATCGTTTCTCCTGAAAGTATGTTTTGATGTGTTAAGCATTGCCAGAAAGTTATTTTTCTGCAATGCCGTAATCCTATAGAACATACTTTATTTCAATAGCCCAAAACACCTATGGTCAACAACAGATACGAGTAAAATTGCTGGCAATGGAAATTGCTGAACACCTCCAGGGCGCTCTTGCCACGCTTCCCACCAAACCCGGCTGTTATATTTACCGCAACACCGCAGGCGACGTGATCTACGTGGGCAAGGCCATCAACTTGCGGAACCGCGTCCGCTCGTATTTTCACGCGGACAACAGCCACGACGCAAAGACGCGCCGGCTCGTGCGCGAGATCGCGAACATCGAATGGATCCTGGTCGGCTCGGAACTCGAGGCGCTGATCCTCGAGATGAATCTCATCAAGAAGCACCGCCCGAAATTCAACGTCCGTCTCAAGGACGACAAGCGTTATCCGTACATCAAAGTTCATTGGGCAGAACCGTTCCCGAAAGTCACCGTGACGCGGCAGATGGCCGAGGACGGCTCGCGTTATTTTGGTCCGTATACATCGGCGTGGGCAGTGTACCAGACGCTGGATGTTCTGAGGCGCATCTTTCCTTATTTGACATGCGACCGCGTCATCACCGGACAAGACAAGCGGGCGTGTCTTTACTACGACATCAAGCTGTGCACCGCGCCCTGCATCGGCGCGATCAGCCAAGCCGGATACCGCCAAATGATCTCCGACCTGATGGCCTTTCTCGCCGGACACAGCGAAGAGATCGTCACGCGTTTGGAAACCGAAATGGAAAAGGCTTCTGAGGAGATGCGCTTTGAACGCGCCGCGGCGCTGCGCGATCAACTCAAAGCCATTCAATCCGTGATCGAACGACAGAAAGTCGTCTTCGCTACCGATTACAAAGATTCAGACGTGCTGGCTATGGCGCGTTCGGATGGCGAAGCGTGCGTGCAGATCTTTTTCATCCGCAACGGAAAGTTGATCGGGCGCGAATACTTCATTTTGGAAGGCACGGAAGACACCGGCGATTCCGAAGTGATGGCGGAATTTGTAAAACAGTTCTATGCCGAGGCGGCCATTGTTCCAGAGCAGGTGATGCTGCCGCAGGAAATCGAAATCGAGGAAGCAAAGATCATCGGCCAGTGGATGCGGTCGAGACGCGGCGGCGAGAAAGTGGAATTCTTCGTTCCGAAAGAAGGCCAGCCGCATGAGTTGGTTCAGATGGCGGCAGAAAACGCGGCGGAAACTTTGTCCGCGCTGCGGGCGCAGTGGCAAGCCGACACACATAAACAGGAACAGGCGTTAGCAGAATTACAATCCGCGCTGCAATTGCCTGCGCCGCCCAATCGAATCGAATGCTATGACATTTCCAACACACAAGGCACGGCGATCATCGGCGCGATGGTTGTATTCGAGCAGGGCGTTCCGGCAAAAAGTTTGTATCGCAGGTTCAACATCGAAAGCGTGGTCGGCGCGCCGGATGATTTCGCCTCGATGGAGGAGATGTTGACGCGGCGCTTCCGCAGATGGAAAGCAAGCCAGGAAACGGTGGACCAGCCCGGGTCCAAGCCCGACGCGTCATTCTCGTTCCTGCCCGACCTCGTCATCATTGACGGCGGCAAAGGCCAGCTTGGACGCGCGGTCGGCGTCCTCGAAAAATTCGATTTGTTGGGGAAAGTTCCTGTTGTCGGTCTTGCAAAACAACAGGAGGAAATTTTCTTCCCGAACAAATCCGAGTCGCTGATGTTACCGCGGCATTCGCAGGCGCTTTATCTTGTCCAGCGCATCCGCGACGAAGCGCATCGTTATGGCATCACCGCGCATCGAAGGAAACGCGCGAAGCTTGGCATGGCCTCGCAACTGGATGCGATCCCCGGCATCGGACCCACGCGCCGCAAGGCGCTCTTGAAACATTTTGGGTCTGTGGATAAGATTAGAGAAGCAAGCCTCGAGGAATTGGCCGCGGTGAAAGGTATGACGACAAGCGCCGCGGAGAACGTGAAGGCGCATTTGGAATAGGAGTTGAAATGGCCATCGAAACGGTTGTTGTTCCCAAAGCCGTTCAGAACATTTTGCAGAGATTAACCGGGCAGTCGCGTCCAGATATTGCATTGTCGCTTGCGATCAAGGATTTGGTCCGCTTGCGCCGGGAGGAAACACAAACCCGGATTAAGGAGTTTGAAAAGAAATACGGCATGACTTTTCAGGAATTCGAAGCGGCCTGTGAAGATGGACGCATTAAAGACCCTGATTCGTATGAGGTTGAAAAGGACGATTGGGAATGGGAAGCGGCGATCACGGACCAGGAGGCGTTGGAGGAAATTTCGCAATGGCTCGTATGAGTCTGGACGAGTTCGAGCGATATGTTATTTCTGCTGGTTCAGATTCGCCTGCTTTTAAGAATGTTGCCGTCATACGTTCAGGATTGATGTGGTCTATCATCCGCGCTTACCTAGTCAATGAGACGTTCGTGGACATTTTCTATAATCAGGTTACGGGCCAAACGTCATTTGCCCAGATCCATGATAACTGCCGCGTGTTTGGCGCGGACAACAAAGGAGGCTGGCATTGGCATCCGCTTGAGGATCCTTTGCGACATCTGGTGAGCGATCATGAGATCACCTTCGATGAATTTCTCAAAGCGATAGAGAAGAATCTGAAATGAAGCAAATCTGGATTGTAGATGACGACGAAGAAATGATCCGCGCCATCCGGTTGATGCTGAAGCTGCTCGACTGCGAGGCGACATCCTATCTCAATGCGCGCTCCGCGGCGGCAGCCTTTGCGACCGGCAGGCAGCCGGATTTGCTGATCCTCGACATCAACATGCCCGAAGTCACCGGACTCGATTTGCTGGAATTCCTGCGGCGGCGCGGCGGCTGGACGGATCTGCCGATCGTCATGCTTTCCACCGAAGCCGCCGACGTGACGGTGGACAAGGCGCTCGAACTCGGCGCGGATGGTTACGTGTCCAAGCCGGTTACAATCGAAGAATTGGAGAAGGTCATGAACGCGGCCTTCCAAAAACATCAGAAAGGTTCGTTATAAATGGCAAGAAGCAAGACGCAAACAAGAAAGACAAACCGCCCAAGCACGAGTCAAATCATCTTCACGGTGTTGACGCTGGTCATCGTTCTTTCCTTCGTACTGTCGCTTTTCATAAAGTTGTAGATAAACGAGCCGATTCTTTTTGGCGGAAGCTGGCGGATTCGCCGGCTCGATTTTGTGTTGGCGATTGATGCTCCAGATCGCCGAGGCGTAAAGAGTCGCGTAAATCTGCTCTGGTATAATTGCGGACGCTTAAGAAATCAACCATGACACTCAAACTGCTGAGTGCTTAGGACACAAAGGTCACCAAGTTTTTTTCTTCGTGCCCTTTGTGTCCTTTGTGGTGAAAAGGGAAAACATGCTCGATAAATTACAGGGAATCGAAGAACGGTACGAACAACTCGGCAGGGAATTGCTCGAGGTGGGTTCGAATTATCAGCGCGCGGCGGAGATCAACAAGGAGCGCGTCGATCTGGAAGCGATTGTTTCAAAGGCGCGGGAATACCGTCAGGCGCTGAAAAACCTCGAGGAGGCCAGAGCCATCCTCGAGTCCGGGAGCGATGCGGAGCTTCACGCGCTGGCCGAAGCGGACATTGCGGAGTTGAATCCGAGAATCGAATCGCTCGAAAAAGAGATCAAAGGTTTGCTCGTTCCAAAAGATCCGCGCGACGAAAAGAATGTCATCGTGGAAATTCGCGCCGGCGCGGGCGGAGACGAAGCCGCCATCTTTGCCGCCGATCTGTTCCGCATGTACACGCGCTACGCCGAGAATCAAAAATGGAAATCGGAAATTCTTTCGGAAAATGCGATTGGCGTTGGCGGCTATAAGGAAGTGATTTTCGAAATCCGCGGCAGGGGCGCGTATTCGAAGTTGAAATAC
The DNA here is from genome assembly GCA_021787595.1 of Chloroflexota bacterium. Taxonomy (GTDB): domain Bacteria; phylum Chloroflexota; class Anaerolineae; order Anaerolineales; family Villigracilaceae; genus Fen-1038. Next base: position 4,193 of record JAJYLQ010000054.1, read on the forward strand.
GAATCGGGCGTGCATCGCGTCCAGCGCGTGCCGGTCACCGAATCGTCCGGCCGCATTCACACATCAACCGCCACGGTCGCGGTGCTGGCGGAGGTGGATGAAGTCGAAGTTGACATTCCCGAATCGGATATCGAGATCGAAGTTTATCGTTCGTCGGGCGCAGGCGGACAGAACGTACAAAAGAACTCGACCGCGGTTCGTCTTTATCACAAACCGACTGGCATGGTTGTGACGTGTCAGGATGAACGTTCACAGCTTCAAAACAAATTGCGCGCCATGAGTATCTTGCGGGCGCGGCTTTATGAGATCGAAGAAGAAAAGCGGCGCTCCGAACTTGAGCAAGCACGCCGTTCGCAGGTCGGCACCGGCGAACGCTCTGAAAAAATCCGCACCTACAATTATCCGCAGAACCGCGTGACCGATCATCGCATCGGCATTTCGATTTACAACCTGCCGGCCGTCATGGATGGCGACATTGATCCATTCATCGAAGAGCTTTCCACGCGCGACGAAGCCGACCGGTTGGCGGCGACGACTGCCGAGACCGATGAATAGCACACGCACGGCAGCTTTTCAAAACCTGCTCGAATCGACCGCGGCCCGGCTTTCCTCGGTCAGCGGGACGCCGCAGCTCGACGCGCAGGTTTTGCTGGCGCATGTTTTGCAAAAACCGCGCGCGTGGATATTGGCACATTCCGAATCGAGCCTCGACCCGCAAACGGCTTCCGTTTTAGAGACGTTGATCCAGCGTCTTGAGCGCGGCGAGCCGCTGCCGTATGTGCTGGGCCACTGGGAATTCTTCGGCCTCGACTTTGATATCACGCCCGATGTTTTGATCCCGCGGCCTGAAACGGAACTGCTCGTCGAACATGCCATCACATGGCTCCAGGCTTCGCCCGGGCGGCGAATGGTTGCGGATGTTGGAACCGGCTCCGGCTGCATCGCGATTGCCATCGCCATGAGCGTTCCAGATGCGCGCGTCGCAGCCACCGATCTTTCGCACAATGCGCTGGAGGTTGCGCGCCGCAACGCGATCCAGCATCATGTCGCGGATCGGATTGATTTTATCGAATGCGATATTCTTCCTCATCCCAACTCCTCTCCCAATTTGGGAGGGGGGCGGGATGTGAGGGCTTTCGATTTGATTTGCGCCAACCTGCCGTATATCCCAACCCAAAAACTTCAACGCCTCCCGGTCTATGGCCGCGAGCCAACGCTTGCCCTCGACGGCGGCCAGGATGGACTTGATCCGTTCCGCAAATTACTGCGCCTCGCCCCGGATTGGCTGGCTCCCGCCGGGCGCATATTGCTCGAGATCGAATCGTCGCGCGGCGCGGCGGCATTATCGCTGGCGTACGATGTGCTGACCGCGGGCGAAATGCACCTCCACCGCGATCTGGCCGGGCAGGATCGCCTGCTTGAAATTCAAATGCCGATTCTGTGAAAACACAAATCCTTGATGCTCATTCGCCGGATGCCATTCCGCGGGCGCTCGACGTTTTGAGATCCGGCGGGCTGGTTGCTTTTCCCACCGATACCGTTTACGGCGTCGGTTCGCTGGCATTCGACGGCAAAGCCGTCGAATCAATTTATCTTGTCAAGGATCGTCTCATCGAAAAGGCGATTCCCGTTTTGCTGGGCGGTGCGGACGAACTTGACAAAGTCGCTTCGGATGTGCCGGCGATGGCACGTCGTCTTGCCCTCCGCTTCTGGCCCGGACCTTTGACTCTGGTCGTGCCCAAAAAGCCGCTTCTCCCCGAAGCCGTATCCGCCGCCGGCACGGTCGGCGTACGCGTGCCGGATCATCCCGCTGCCCGCGCATTGCTCCTCGCCGCCGGGCCGATGGCCGTAACCTCCGCAAATATTTCCGGGCAGGCGAGTCCGTCCGCTGCGGAAGAAGTTCTCGCACAACTCGGCGGGCGCATCGAATTGATTTTAGATGGCGGAAAGACGCCAGGAGGCGAACCGTCCACGGTGGTGGATTGCACTGGAGGCGAACCGGTCATTTTGCGCGCCGGGCCGATCACGCTGCTGGAAATTGAATCCGCGCTGGCATAGCTGCATCTTTTGCATATAAACTCTCACCGTTGGTTTAGTCCCCGTTCAGCCTGCGCTAAATCACTTGATGGATAATTTGGGTTGCATTCTCCTCAAAACCGCGCAGGGACGGGGCAAGTCCCGAGGCGGTTTTATTAATTGGCAGAATTCTCTTATTTTATTTTCAGCTTTTGTTCAGGCTGATTTCAGGTCGCTGAATATAATTACAGTTGCATTCTCCTCTACAAACCGCGTAAGGGTCTGGGCCGGCCCTCAACGCGGTTTGGGTTTTAAAACAAAAACTCTGCGAAGGCTCGAAACCTTCGCAGAGTTTATTTTATGAGAGCGGCCACGTCGGCTGGATATCAAAATCCAGTTCGCTTGTGCGTCCGAACGCAAAACGGTAATAGCCCGCCGCGGCAATCATCGCAGCATTGTCGGTGCAAAGCGAAAGCGGGGGAATGTGAACCTTGAACTCTTTTTGGTTTTGGAATGCCTGGCGCAAAGCCCGGTTGGCAGAGACACCGCCGGCAACGATGATTTCTTTTACGCTGAATTCCTGCGCGGCCCGCATCGTCTTGCTGAATAAAACATCCACGACCGCGGCCTGGAACGAGGCGGCCATGTCGGACGCAGGCAGCGACCGGCCCTGGGCTTGATAATTCTTTGCTTCGCGCAGGACGGCGGTCTTGACTCCGCTGAAGGAAAAATCCCGCGTGCCTTCCAGCCAGGCGCGCGGAAAGTTGAAACGCGCCGGGTCGCCCTCTTCCGCGGCTTTCTGGATGGACGGTCCGCCGGGGTAGGAAAGCCCGAGGATGCGCGCCACTTTGTCGAAGGCCTCGCCCGCCGCGTCGTCCAATGTGGAGCCGAGACGTTTATATTCCAGATGATTCGTCATCAGGTTCAATTCGGTATGTCCGCCGGAGACCAGCAGAACCATCAGTGGAAATTGCGGTTCATCCGGCACGGACTCGCCTGCATTGTGAACCCACGCCGAATAAATGTGACCTTCGAGGTGATTGGCCGCAATCAAAGGAACACCGCGTCCCAATGCCAGTCCCTTTGCGGCATTGACACCGACAACCAGTGATCCGGCCAGGCCAGGCCCGCGCGTCACCGCGATGGCATCAATATCATTCAGGGTAAGATGCGCCTTTGCAAGCGTATCTTCAACAACCGGCACGATGGACAGAACGTGCTGGCGCGAGGCGACTTCGGGGAACACGCCGCCGTAGCGGGCGTGGATGTCCATTTGCGAGGCGACCGTGGACGCCAGCAGTGCGCGTCCGTTTTCGAGAATGGCGCAGGCGGTTTCGTCGCAGGAGGTTTCGATGGCAAGGATTCGGGCAGAAGGCAGAATGGGCATTTTATAAATGTCTCAAAAACGAATTTGGATTGTTCAAAAAATCCCTGGTTGAATTCACGTGTTCGAGCTGTTCATATTTTACTGCGTGAATCCATTTGTAATTTTGTCAATCTTTAGATTGCACCAGATCCCACAGGTTCCCATACAAATCTTTGAACACCGCGACCGTACCGTAATTTTCTTCTTTGGGCGGGCGGACAAATTCAACGCCTTTCGATTTATACGCGTTATAGTCGCGCCAGAAATCATCCGTGTAAAGGAACAAAAAAACACGGCCGCCGGTCTGATTTCCAATTCGACTCGCTTGTTCATCGCCAACAGCGCGCGCAAGGAGCAGCCGCGTTGGACCGGGACCCGGGGCTTCCACCACAACCCAGCGTTTATCCTGTGCCGGGATATACGTGTCCTCAACCAGCGAGAAGTCGAGAGTTTCCGTATAAAACTTAATTGCTTCATCGTAATCACGCACAACCAACGCAACCAAACCGATAGATTGTTTCATCTCGAAGACTTGTTATTTCTTCTTCCAATTTTTCATCGACAGGACGAAATCATACGGATATTCGGCGAGCAATTCCATTTTGCCATCGGGACGAACCCAATATGAATCTTCGATGCGGACACCCATGCCTTTTTCGGGATAATACAATCCCGGCTCGATCGTGAAGACCACGCCCGGCTTCAAGAGATTATCATCCGCGGCGTTATGCCGGCTCCACGGCCGTTCGTGGACATTGAGTCCGAGTCCATGCCCAAGCGAATGAACATAACCATTTTCCAAGACACCATCGGTATTATGCATCGGCGTCTTGTGTCCGTTCTTGTTGAATTCATCGCAGACCAGCTTTTGATATTCCTTGAAGCTGACGTTGAGATCGAGATTGTCAATCACTTTGTTGTAAACACCGCGTACTTCTTCATAGAGTTTTTGCGCTTCGGGCGCGGCGTAACCGAGACTCCATGTGCGCGTGAAATCATAGAAATATCCACCGCCAGCTTCCGCTGGAAAAATATCGAACACAACGGTCTGACCAAGCCGCATCAAATCTGTTGGCGTGCCGACCGAGTGGGGAACACCCGCGTCCTTGCCGATGGCGAAGATCGTGCCTTCGACATCGGCCGCGCCGCGTTCGGCCAGCCACAAGGAGATTTTGCTTTTGACATCGGCAATCGTCAGCGGCGTGCCATCTTCCTTGAGCAAAACTTCATCCTTGCGGACTTCGCGATCCATCAGATATTTCGCAACCATGCCGACAACTTCGGTCGTGACCTTGCCCATCTTGCGGATGCGTTCAACTTCGGCTTTGTCTTTGGTTTCCATCGCGTACATGAAAATCGAATCTTCTTTTGGCTCGCCGACGATTTCGATTTCGGGGAAAACGCTTTTGATCGCGCCAGTCATCACGACAAGGTCGCCGGCATCCAACGTGCCATATAAACCGACGCGGCCTGATGTAATTCCTTGCTCGGTAAAAATATCTTTTGGCTGTTTAACCAAAACATCCACCGCGCCGCTTCGCAAAGGAATCACTTTCAATCCGCTTTTGGCAGCCTCGGCGCGTTCCATCGCGTTGCAATAAATTACAGGTTCGCGTCCGACTTGCTTGAACAAGGCTGCATTGCTGATATGTCCGCCGCCGGTGAAGTAATACATCGGCGGATTTTGATCGGCGTTGCCAAGCACAAGAATGGCATCGAGTTTTTTGGCTTGCATGAGGGCATCGAGGTCTGATTTCATTTCAACTCCGAGAGAAGTGATTGGAGAATAGTAATTAGTAATTGGTCTTGTTCGGGTAAAACGGTGCGCGGATCGAATAAGATTTTGTCGTTCTCGGTTCGAGCGATGATGGGCGGATTTTGCTCGCGCAGTTTCTTCAAGAACTTATCGGGACTTTTCACGCTCAATGACAAAACGTAGGATGGAAATGATTCTCCGGGCAGACTGCCACCGCCAACGGTCGCTTCATTCGCGGACACCGAACCGGCTCCCAATTCACGCGCCCAGTTCTCCGCCCGGGCTTTGACCTCGTCAAGCGGCATCGAGATCATTTTCCAAATTGGAATCTCGCGCTCAGCTTCATCTTTGAGATAATGCAGCAGCGTAGCAGTGATTCCCGCAAGACAGGTTTTATCGGCCCGCACCGCGCGCGCCAGCGGATGCTTTTTGATCTTCGCGATCAAATCCGCTCTGCCAACGATGATCCCGGCCTGCGGGCCGCCAAGCAGTTTGTCGCCGGAGAAGCAAATTACATCCGCGCCGGCAGCCAGCGACTCTTGAACCATCGGCTCGTGTTCCATGCCGTATTTGGATGTGTCAATGAATGAACCTGAACCAAGATCATCCACAAAGACCGTGTTGTGTTTGTGCGCGATGCTGACAATTTGCTCAAGACCGGGTTCTTCGGTGAAGCCGATCAATTTGAAATTCGAGCGGTGGGCGCGCATGACCAATCCGCTTGATTCAGCCAGCGCTTCTTCGTAATCGGAAAGCCGGACTTTGTTGGTCGTCCCGACTTCGACGAGTTTTGCGCCCGATTGCTTCATCACGTCCGGCACGCGGAATCCGCCGCCGATCTCGACCAGCTGCGAGCGCGCAATGACGACTCGTTTCCTCGCTGCCAGCGCTGAAAGAACAAGCAGAACAGCCGAGGCGTTGTTGTTGACGACCGCTGCGGCTTCCGCTCCCGTCAATTTTTTCAAAACTGTTTCCGCATGAATGAGACGTGAGCCGCGCTTGCCGGTTTCCAGATCGAATTCGAGATTGGAATAACCGAGCGAGACTTCATTCATCGCTTTGACGGCTGCGTTCGATAGCAGCGCGCGTCCGAGATTGGTGTGCAGAATCACGCCGGTTGCGTTGACGACCGGCCGCAGAGTCGGCTTCGTCCACGCGGATAAACGGGATTCGGCGTCAGACAGGATCGAATCGTTTTCGGGCGCGGCCGCTTCGGGATCCGGCTTGAGGCGGGCGCGCACATCGGCCAGGGTCGAACGCAGCGCGTCCAACGTCAGTGCGCGGCCGTACACCGCGATCAAATCCGCGGCGCGCCGGGTCTGCAAAAGTTGTTCAATCGAGGGAAGTGTCCGAAGATTGTTCATCACTTTCGTGAGCCGGGATTGGGGAATCGGGATTCGGAGGGCGCCAGCGGGCGCGCTCGCGCAGCCGAATGAGATACTCGACGGCGATCAATCCGCCAGCCAGCCCCATCCAAACCCAAAGCGTGACGAGATGACCGAGTTGAAGCCATGCAAGCGTCGCGCCATAAATGCCGACCCATAACGCCTGGCGCACGATGGCATTCGGTTCGGCGGGCGGATCGGATGGAAGGCGCAGGTTGAAAAAATATGTGACGGGAAGCGCCGTGCCAGTGAGGGCAACGATCCACAGCGCGAAGAATCCCCAGCGCGCCCAAACGAACGGCGGCATGTCAAAGACGAAGATCATCAACGCCAGTCCGCCCCAGCCGAGCAGCATGAGGAAGAGAGCAGAGAAAAAATATTGGCGAAAGGAAGGCGCGCTGTCCATTGGATGAATTATACTCGTACAAGATATGTCGTTGCGAGTGGCGCCTTGGCGCCACTACTCGGCCACCAATGTATTTGGAGATTATCATGGCATTTCCTAAATTGTTAATCACGGGCTGCAATGGATTGGTGGGGAGAATCTTGTGGAAGAAGTTGAGTGATGATTTTGATTTGTATGGATTGGATATTTCTCCCGGTGAACCGTCAGGAAAGATTTTCCAGGCGGATGTTTCAGACCTCGAACAAGTCAAATCGATGTTCAGCCGTGTCCCGTCATTGACTTACGTTGCTCATCTGGCCGGCGATCCGCGTGTGGACGCAAGCTGGGATTCCGTTTTCGCGAACAACATCGGCGGGACGAAGAACGTCTACGACGCGGCGCAGACGTTTGGCGTCAGGAGAATTGTTTTCGCGAGTTCGAATCACGTCACCGGCGCGTATGAAGGATTTCCGCCGAGCCTGCATGCGAGGCCAAATCCAGCTTTGATAGCCAGGCGCGATCCGATTCGGCCTGATAGTTTTTATGGCGTCAGCAAGGCGGCAGGCGAAGCGATCGCGCGGCTGTATTACGAGTTTTACGGTCTCGAGTCGATTTGCCTGCGGATTGGATCGGTGACCAAGGAGGATGATCCAAGAGTCAATCCGCGTTTTGAAAGCACGTGGCTGAGTCACAGGGATTTGGTTCAATTGGTGAAGAAGAGTTTGAAGGCCGATGTGAAGTTTGGAATCTACTATGGTGTTTCCAACAACACGAAGCGGTTTTGGGATATTTCGAATGCCGAGGTCGAACTCGGATATCGGCCCGAAGATGATGCAAGTAAATTTATGATTTAGTGTCATTGCGAGGAGGCCGCAGGCCGACGTGGCAATCTTGTATTTGATGCAAGTTGAGATTGCCACGCTCACTTCGTTCGCTCGCAACCCTGAACCCTCACAGAGCAAAGGGCTTAGGGCGCAGGGCGTTGACATGGAGGTAGCAATGAACGTCTCTGATGCAATTCGCACGAAGCGGGCAGTGCGAAAATTTCAAGATAAATCTTTGCCCGAAGATGTGATCCGCGCCATTCTGAATGCGGGACGAAGATCGCAATCGTCGAAGAACGAACAGCCGTGGCAGTTCATCGCGATTCAGGATGAATCAACGCTCAAGGCGTTGTCGGAATTGGGGACATACGCGGGTCATCTCGCAGGCGCGGCGCTGGCGGTTGCGATTCTGACTCCCGACCCGGTGGAAAAATTCCAGACCCTGTTCGACGCGGGGCAGGCCGCGGCGTTCATGCAGCTTGCGGCGTGGGAATTGGGAGTTGGCTCGTGCCCGGCATCAATTTACGAATCCGAGAAAGCGCGGACGCTTTTGGGATTCCCGTCCGAGCGGCATTTGCGGATCGCACTCTCGTTTGGTTATCCCGCGGACGAGGCGAAGCTATCTGCCGCGCCCAAGAAGGGCGGACGCCGCGCACTGGACGAAATCGTCCATTGGGAGAAGTGGTAAGAAATCTCAGCCGCGCTTCGCGGAATAAACCTTTTGTGTTTTATAATAAAATCTGTCAGAAAGTAAATTTACCAACAAGGAGATGAGCAATGGACATTATTCTTTGGATCGTGATCGGTATCGTCGCTGGTTGGTTGGCGGGCAAGATCATGAAAGGCAAGGGATTTGGCCTGATCGGCGATTTGATCGTCGGTGTCGTCGGCGCATTTTTGGGCGGCTGGCTTTTCGGCCTGCTGCACATTTCAATCGGCCTTGGCATCGTCGGTTCGCTGATTACTGCGCTAGTTGGCGCACTGGTGTTGCTGTTTGTTTTGAGATTGATCTTCAAATAAAAAAATTGAAAGCGAGTGCCGCCGGAATTTTCTGGCGGCACTTTTTTGTTGTAAAGATTTTCTGCCGTATAATTTGACCGTTATCTTGCTGGGAAATTGATATGCCTGAACCCCGCAAACTCCGCGTGTTCCCTTCGACTTCGCTCACCGTTCGTGCCGCGAGCAACGGCGGCACGCCGGTACGAGACGGCAGGGCAGGTTTCTGCCACGCTTCGCAAGACAAACCTATTGTCCGCGAGTTGTATCAAAAGCTCCACGCCGAAGGCTGGATGAAGAAAAACTTCTTCCTGTTCTGTGCTAAAATAATTTTGACATGCCCGAATACATCTTCTCGAAACATGCTTCGGAAATGATGATGGAACGCAAGATTTCAGAAGATTGGATTTGGCGTGCATTGAATGATGCAGAGAAAGCGTATGCTGGCGAAGATGGTAATTTGCATTTCATAAAAGCGATTCCAGAAAGGGAAAACCGCGCTTTACACGTGGTTGTGAATCCGGTTGTTTCTCCAAAACGGATTGTTACTTTATTCTTTGATCGGAGATTAAGGAGTAAAACATGAAACTAAAAATTGACAAGGAAAATGACGCTCTTTATTTGCGCTTGGACGAAACCGAGATTGTTGACTCTGAAGAGGTCCAGCCCGGCGTAATCCTGGACTTTGATAAAAAGAATCGCGTGGTTGGTATTGAAATTCTTGCCCTGAGCACACGTGTTAATCCTGATAAGTTGAAGATCGTTCAATTGGAAACTGCCTAACTTGATATCCCCGCGAATCTTGTGGGGATGTTTTCATCTTTCATAATTCATCTTTCAACCTTATGCCTAATCGCAAACTCCGCGTCTTTCTTTGCCACGCTTCGCAAGACAAACCTGTTATCCGCGAGTTATATCAGCGACTTCTCGCCGAAGGCTGGATCGAAGGAAAATGGATTTTTAGGGACGGGATATATGGCATATAGTTCAAGACCTACATTGGCAGCTGGGGATACATTTAAGAACAAGGATTTTAATCTATCCGAACAATACACAGAATTGATTCGCTTATGGAATAGGCTTTATCGCGATCCACATTTTGACTTGGCAATGGAGGTGATGAGAGAGAATCCAGAAGCTGTACGATTGTGGGAACTTTTGACAATAGCTAACAATATTCACGTTAATAAATCGGACGACTTGAATCTAATCAAAAAAGAAATCAAACAGGCGAAGAAAGTCATTGAATCCTTAACAATAAATGATGATGGAGAAAGCAATGGGAAGGCAGAATACGTTTCCAACATTAATCGCAAACTCCACGTCTTTCTTTGCCACGCTTCGCAAGACAAACCGGTTGTCCGCGAGTTATACCAGCGGCTGCTCGCTGAAGGTTGGATTGATCCATGGTTGGATAAAGAAAAACTTTTACCAGGTCAAGATTGGCGAACTGAAATTGAGTTGGCAGTTGAATCTTCCGATTTAGTTATCTTATGCCTATCAAATAACTCTGTAAATAAAGAGGGCTTTGTCCAAAAAGAACTTAGATATGCTCGAGAAGTAGCCTTGGAAAAGCCGGACAATACAATTTTCCTTATACCATTACGGTTGAGCGAGTGTGAGGTTCCTCGCGGGTTGCGCTTTTTTCAGCGGGTGGATTATTTTGGAGAGACAAAAGATCGTGCTTATAGCGATTTAAAGCGATCGTTGGAAGTTCGCCGTGAACAGGTATTTTTAAATAATGTTGAAAAAATAATTGATAAGCCGGATAACAGTGGAATGTCAGTTACGAATGAGCATAGTGATCAAAAGGTGGAATCTTCGTTAGGACAAGATTTAATTGGATTGGGTAAAAGCAATCAAACACTAGGTATTGTTGGCATATCAGACCAACCGCAGAATCTGCCAAAGCGAATTGTTGCAACTAAGAGAGCGTTTTAATAGTCATGTTGCAAGCATTTTTAGCATACGCCGCGAACTGGCGATGTACACCATACTTTCACTGGATAATGTAGTGTGCTCGTAGTCGCGAGCCAGGCGGCGGTAACGA
>JAJYLQ010000020.1 GCA_021787595.1 Chloroflexota bacterium
GGTTCTGCTCATGGCTTTTCTACCGTTTTCGCCCTCATCCCCAACCCTTCCCCCAAATGGGGAAGGGAGTCTCCTCTCCCTTTGGGAGAGGGAAAGGGTGAGGGAGAATTGGCAAGGAACGATTGCTTGACCTTGCGCTGTAATGCTATAGAGTCCCACACGTTTAAAGGCCCAACTGCCTGTGGAAACTTATAAGACTTTTGAGACGTATCAGACTATGAGACTAAACTACAACGGCTGTTTTGCTGCCATCCCCGCTTTGCGCGGATACTTCGGCGGCGTGGCCGCGGATTTATCCACCAGAACCAGGTAGCGGTCATCAGGCACGCCCGGCAAATTGACGGGAATTACCTGCCGTAACTTCCCGCCCAATAATTTCATCGCTTTTTCAGCGGACTGCGCCTCGGCGGGTCCGCTTTCGCCTTTTTGCGCCAGCATCGTCCCGCCGACTTTGGTCAGTGGCAGAAGATATTCGGCCAGCACTTTCATATCGGCGACCGCGCGCGCCACGGCCCAATCATATTTTTCGCGATGGTCCGGTTTTTGTCCGATGTCCTCGGCGCGAGTTTTGATGACTTCCACGTTATCGAGTCCGATCATGCGGACGATATGTTCGCAGAACATGGCTTTCTTGCCGACCGACTCCACGAGCGTCAGCTTCATCTGCGGATACAAAATTTTCAGGGGAAGGCCCGGGAAACCCGCGCCCGTCCCAACGTCAACGAGACGATGCGGTGGATTCGCACCCCACGCCAGCACGCAGGAGAACGAATCCAAAAAATGTTTGGTGCGGATCGCTTCCGTGTCGCGGATGGCCGTCAGATTGAATTTGCGATTCCAATCCAGAAGCTCGCGTTCATACGTGACCAGCGCCATGACCTGCCGCCCCGTCAAATGGACGTGAAATAATTCCTGTGCGTGCTGAACGAGTTTTTCCATGCCTGTTAAAAAAATTATACTCCCCTCCGTTTTGCGGGAGGGGAGTACGCTGGGACTAATTCCTGTTTTCCTGAACTTGCAGCGCCGCTTTGGCCTTTTTCTTCCAAACCTTGCGGAAGATCCAGCGCAGAAGCAGGGCCGCCAGGAAGATCGGAATGGCAATGGTGATAAGCACCGGCAGGACCAGCAGGAAGAACGTGATCAGGAAATTGATGAAGCCCTGCCAGAAGAAGATCAGGCTTTGGATCGCGTCACGCGCCACGCCCTGCGGCTTCCATCCGCCGACCTGAAGCGGCTTGACCGTTTCTTCGGCCACGATGTGGACGGTGATCGCCGATAACGAAGCAGACTGACTGTAATATTTGATCTGGCCTTTCAACACTTCGATGTCGCTCTCGACCTGTTGCAGTTGTTGATAAACGTCGAGTACATCCTGGGTCTTCGTGGCGTTCTGCATGATCTTCATCAATTGATCTTCGGCGGCCTGCTTGGCTGCAAGGCGTGATTGCAGATCAACATATTGATCGGTGACATCCTGACCGGCGCGCGTCTCATTCTTGACGTCAACCGTGCCGCGCTTGATTTGAGCCAGCGCGGCATCGAGTTGATCCGCGGGCACGCGCACGACGACATCCGCCTGCGGAACCTGCGTTCCATCGCTGGCATCGGTTTGATAAATATTGGCCGATACGACGAATCCGCCCATTTGCGTCGCCATGTTTTGAATCGAAGTTGCACTGGCGTTTACATCCTTGACCACAATGGTCAGTTCGGCGGTCTGAATGACAAGCCGGTCGCTGGATGGGGCTGCCTGATGGGTTGTCGCGCCGGCGGAGTTTTGAACCGCGCTTTTTGCCGCGTCATTTGCAAACGGGGCAGGTGCGGCAGGCGCTTGCTGCAATGATGGCGCACCTCCTCCTCCACCCATGCCATAAGAGACGGCAGGAGCCTGAGTTGCGGCAGGAGCCAAACGCATGGTGCTGCAAGCTGACAGAATCAAGATCGTGATGAAAGCAATGATCGTAAGTGAGCGTTTCATTTCGTCCTCCTTCAACAAGGGCGTAAGGTGATTGATTTGCCTTAATGACGAAACGCAACTTTAAAAGTTCCGCTTTCCCCACTGCCTGCCGCCTACGGATCACTGATTGCTGAACACTGCTTACTGAATTACCAGCCTTCCGCCAACCTCACCGCATGTTTCTCCGGCAGGTTCGATTCGCGGATACGCTGCTGGACTTCTGCAATGTTATATGCCACGCGGCGGGCTTCCCACGTATCGGCTTGGCTGTCGTAAATGGCATACGCGGCGCGCGGATCGCGGTCGCGCGGCTGGCCGACCGAACCGGGATTTAGAATCGCACGCGGCGTAAGCGGGGTCGCTTCGCGCTCCCGCGCCACTTCCATCGTCACGCGGTCATTCTGCTCGTTCAGCTGGAATAGGCTTTGGATGTGCGAATGTCCCACAAAACAAAAAGGCGTATCGAAATGGTCGAAGTTGAGACGCGCCGAAAGCGTATTCAAAACATATTCCCACACCGGGTCGCGCGGGCTTCCATGTGCCAGCGTCACCTCACCGCGCACTTTTGTATTCTGCGGCATGGAAAGCAGGAAGTTCATGTTATCTGCGGTGAGAACTTTTTCGGTCCAGATCAGGGAACGGCGCGCATCGCCATTGAAAGCTTCCAGCGCCATCTTGCCAGTGACCGCCACATCGTGATTGCCCAAAACACAGGTCAGGCGGTTCAGCTCACGCACCTGTTCCACCACCGCGTTGGGGTCCGGCCCGTAGCCGACCAGGTCGCCGAGACACCAGGTTTCATCCACCGTGCCCGCATCGTTCAGGACGGTCTCCAGTGCGGTGTAGTTGGCGTGAATGTCCGAGATGACCAGAATGCGCATGATTACTCCAACAGCGCCGCGACGCGTTCGATGATGGCATCGGCCACCTCCGCTTTACTCATCAACGGCAAAGATTCCTGTTTCCCATTTGCAAATAATAAAGTAACTCGATTCGTCTCCACGCTGAAGCCTGCATCCTTCGATGAAATGTCATTGGCGGCAATAAAATCCAATTTCTTCGACTCGAGTTTTTCGCCCGCGTTCTCGAGCAGATCGCGCGACTCGGCCGCGAATCCGGCCACGACGCGCGGCCGCTTCATTCCGGACTTTTGGCCTGCCGCTGCTTCCAAAATGTCTTCCGTCTCTTCAAGCTCGATCTGCGGAATGCCGTCCCGTTTCTTCATCTTGTTTCCCGCAGCCTGCTTCGGTCTGAAGTCCGCGACCGCGGCGGCCATGATGAGCGCATCGGCATCAGCGGATTCTTTCAATACCGCATTCATCATTTCTTTCGCAGTTTGAACATTTACCACGCACACGCCGACCGGCGGAGTCAGCGACGTTGGCGTGGTGATCAAAGTCACGTTTGCGCCCGCGTCAAGCGCGGCCTGCGCCAGCGCATAGCCCTGTTTGCCTGAGGATTTGTTGGTGAGAACACGGACGGGGTCGAGAGGTTCCTGGGTCCCGCCAGCCGAGACAACGACTTTTTTAGCGGCGAGCCGGCCCTTTCGTCCGAGAACGAAGCGGATGTGGCCGATCAATTCAGCGGGTTCGATCAAACGTCCCTTGCCGGCCAAACCCGATGCAAGATGTCCCTCTGCAGGTCCGGCGATATACGCGCCTCGCTCTTTCAGCCTGGCAAGATTTTCCTGCGTGGCGGGATGATCGAACATGCCGCCGTCCATTGCTGGAGCAATCAGCAGCGGACACTGCGCGGTTCGGCTGCGCTCACCACGGGCCGCAAGCGCCGTGATGGTCAGCAAATTATCGGCTTCGCCGTGAGCGAGTTTTGCAATCGTGTTTGCCGTGCACGGCGCGATGACGAGAATATCTGCGCTCCTGCCGAGGCCAACGTGAAGCACATGCGCCTCGCCGCCCCAAAGATCGGATTCGGTGAACGCGCGGCGTCCGGTGACAGATTGAAATGTGAGCGGTGTGATGAACTTCTCTGCGGCGGGCGTGAGGATGACATCCACTTGAGCATCCATTTGTGTTAATTTGGATGCCAGATCCGCGGCCTTGAACGCCGCGATAGAGCCGGTCACGCCGAGCAGAATGCGCTTGTCTTTCAGGACGCTCATGTATTGATTATACTGCCTGAAAGAAACGGGACGGACTAAAAGTCCGTCCCGCGGTTTGTTTAATGATAAGGCGCATCACCTGGTGACCCGCCGCGGACTTCGTGCCAATTGCTCAATGTGTCCGGGCCGCGCGGATCAATGCGTTCGGCTGAGGAACAGGCGTGCAAATCCAGCGGCATCTCGTTGGGATCAACCGCGATCTCGTGGACATATTGGCTGAGTTTCGGCGTGCCGTATGTGGAGACGACCTTGTGGACGACGGTGTCCGTGCCGATGTACAAAACGACCGGCGCGCGTCCGGGACCGTTGCCGATGATGTTATAGGTATCGTCGCCGAGGCTGTCGCTTGCCGCCGCGGTCAGGATGATGCTGTTCGGCGCGAAATGATAAGGCATGTGGTTTTCGGTTCCGCCCAGCGTATAAGAAGGAGAAAGCACCACGGCAAAACCCCTGGCGGGTATGACGGTTGTATCCGTGATCACATCATCCTGGAGGCGGTCATTGGGCTGGCGCGTTGACCATGCCACTAACTCATCGGGCGTACCGCTGTCGCCGGGCGTGTAAAGCCACCAGCCATTAACGTCAACTGCCTGATTGCCATAATTGTACAACTCGACATATTCATTCCAATGCCGGCTTGCCACATCGCCGCACGGGTTGGACATCACTTCGCTGATGATGATCGGCGGGGTTATTGACGCGGCCACGGGCAGTTGGGCGGCAGCCAAGGGCGGATCCGTGTTCGGCCCTGCGGCGGTCCCCACGATGCACTGGCGTGTCACGGGCGTCGGCGCGGCGGGCGCGGTCGAAATGATCGAAACGGTGATCGTTATTTTTCCGGGCGTGACCGGCGCGGTAAATTCCGCATTCAACCCGGGTGATGTGGTGACCAGACTTCCATCAGAAGTTGCCCAATTGATCAACGCGTTGGGCGGGACCACGCCATCCAGCGTCAAGGCGACCTGGCCGCCCGGTGGAACGCTGCAATCTTCCGGCAGGATCTTGACTTCATTCGCAGCGGTTGGGACTCCGCTGCAAGCGCCCAGGCTGATGGCAAACAAAAAACCGATGGCGAAGGAATAATATAAACGTCGCATAGTTCGTCCCCATCCAACTGATTACTTGCCGGTTAGAATGTGCAGGGAAAATATGGCTCCCTGACTGCAAAAATCCTGCGAGGCCTGCACACTCAGGTAACCGTCTCCTGGAGTGTTTGCCAATTCCACACCGACCTCGCATCCGTTTGTCGAACCCAGCGTTTGGAATGCATCGCCGCTATATTGCCACTTGCAGGACATGATGGCGTCTTTTTGCATCGGCTGAGCGACCAGCGTCAAATTGCTGCCTGGCTGTGCAGCCAACGTATCGCCGGGTTGGAGCGGATCCTGCCGCCCGGCGATTGCAAACGAGACGGATGTCGGCGGCTGGCATGCCGGGAAGACGATCAACAATCCGCCCACGGAAAGAGCAAACGTGATGGCGATCAACCAGAGCGGCAGGCCGGTCAAATAAATCCGGACCTTATCGGAGGTCATCAGCGGCTTGATGGTTGGCAGTTCGATTCCCAGGCGCAGCAGGATCAACAATCCGCTGCTGATCATTGCCGCAAATGCGTACATCGCCTGCTGCGGGTCAGGACTTTGACTGAGCCAGGCGAGCACGGAATGTGGAAATAACAAGCGCAGGCGTACGGCGGCGATGGCGGCGGCCCAAAGAACAAGAAAGACTGCAAGGCCGCGAATAAATTCAATCGGCTTCCGGTTCATCATTCATCCTTGGAAAGAATGAAATGATTATAGTTACGCCTTTCGATTTTGCACCTTAGGACGACTTTACACTTTTCAATTCCCTGACGTTTTGGAAAGGATTTATTTAAATGGGACTCATGGCTTGTAATAAAACCAGGCCAGACTCAACTGCCCGCTTCTTCCCGGAACTTGTGACGGGTCCGTTTCCCCCTGGCTTTTTTGTCTCGAACTTTTACCCGCGCTCCCTTGCTTTCCATATTTCTACCTGTCTTTTTGTCGCAGCGCGGTCTCAGCATGTGACTCTCTGTAAGCGCCGATTACCGCTCGGAGAAAATTCGGTTCATCAGGAATTGCCGCGATTCGGCATTTCTTTTCCGTGAAGTCCGCGTCAACCGCCTTTCGTGCTTACGGGAGTGCACAAGAACGGTTTAATCACGGCGATTCCCAGAGAGCCGAAAATTTTTCCATCCAAACTTGAAACGGCCTCTTCCATGGTCTGTGGATCGAACTGTGAGTGAAAATTCTTGTCGGCGTTTCCTTTACGGCTTGTATTCGAACCTGTATCCCTCGATTTCGACATACGGCTGCCAATGTTGATAACTGACCGCTCGAATGCGGTGGGCGATTTCTTCCCTGCTCATGTCGGGTCGAATGATGAACAGTTCGTTGAATTGTTTGCGCGTGAAGGGCGGGCGAGTCCATTTCTCGGACGAGGCCGGCAATTCTTTTCCATCCGCCAGGAGTTGGACGATTTCAAGGAATAAGGCGATTTGATTCTCGTATGTCCGCTCGAGCAGCGATTCGATGTCGTCTTCGGGGTACACCGGAAAACGTTTGACCGCGATGATCCTGCCGGTGTCCACTTTGGTCGCCATGTGATGACAGGTCGCGCCATATTCCTTGGCATCTTCGTACAGCGCGAAGTTGTTGCAGCCGATGCCGGGATATTCGGGCGAGGCGGGATGAAAGTTGATGGCGGCTTTCTTTGCGCGGTTCAATAATTCCTCCGGCACAACCCAGCGCGACAGGTATGAGATGATGTAGTCGCCTTCCCATTTGCGAATTTCATCGGGCAGCGGGTCGCCCCATTTGCCGAGACAAAAAGTAACCTGAGAAAAATTCTCTTGACAGAATTCGAGGGCGCGGACGCAGTCAGCGTCGCCCGCTTTGCCGAGGAAGAGAAGAGAAAAGTTGTTGTTCGACATCATGTTGTACCGCAAAGCCGCGAAGTATCCTTCATCTTTCTTCTTTTCTTCGCGGTAAATTTGAGCGAAAGTATTGCGCCGCACCTTTCCGTAACGAGATAATTTCCAAGTGAGATTTTATCCGTTAAACGGGTTTTTGTCTGGCTGCCGGGTGCGGCGCATTTTCTTAAACACGCGGCCGCTTCCAGCCGGGGAAAGAAGCGAACAGTTAAACACAAACGGCGCCGTCTGCAACACGACGCCGTCAATCGTCCAAAAGCCAATTGCCAATTACATCGAAATATATTCCCGCAGGTTATGTTCCACCGCGTATGCAGCCGCCTCGGCGCGATTGTTCACGCCAAGTTTCGACAGGATGCTGGAAACATAATTCCGCACCGTGCCCTCACCGAGGAACAGCGACTTGGCGATCTCGCGGTTGGTCTTGCCTTCGGACACCAGCAGCAGCACATGTTTTTCCTGCTGGCTGAGATGCGCGAAAGCCGATGCCTCCTCTTCCTTGACCGCGCGGCGGACCTCCTGAAAGACGCGCTGGGTCACCGCCGGATCCAAAAGCGCCTCGCCTCGGCTGACGGCCTCCAGCGCCTTGACCAATTCGTCGCTGCCGATCTGTTTCAGGATATAACCCGACGCGCCGGCGCGGATTGCAGAGAACAGCATTTCATCCTCGGCGTATGAGGTCAACATAATGACCTTCGTGCCCGGGAACTTCGTGACAATTTCTTCGCAAGCCTCGATGCCGGACGTGCCCGGCAGGCGAATGTCCATGATGGCGATATCTGGCTTGAGGGCCGCCACCTGTTCGACAGCCTCGCGCGCTGAACCCGCTTCGCCAACGACGTCAAATTGGGGATGGCGTTCGAGGAGCGACTTCAAGCCGATGCGCACGACCTCGTGATCGTCCACTAAAATCAATCTTTGTTTTGTCATGGGGAATATCTTCCTCCGAGATGTCCGTGAAAGAGTATAGCCGAGAGGAGGATGCCTGACAAGGGCGGTTAAAAATTTGCAGGGGCACAGCGACGCAATAAATCGTCCTGGCCGTTTTTGAGTTCCGCTGTGCACTTACAGAACACATCACGCTTTAGCCTTCCGTTTGTTTATGTTTCCGCCATCTCCAGCGGTTCGACATGAACCGTCACGTCCGAGTTGGGCAGAAGCTCGCGCACTTTTTTTTCGATCTTCTCGGTGATGGCGTGCGTCTCGTTGAGCGTGCGCTCGCCGTCCATCGTCACGTGCAAATCCACGAACCAGCGCGCGCCTGAAGGTCGAATCCGCACCGCGTGGCAATCGTGGACGCCTTTCATGCGCCCGACTTTGGTGATGATCTGTTCGGTCATGCCCTCCGGCGCGGTATCGAGCAGGGCGCTGATGGTGCGCCAGCCCAATTCGCCGCTGACGTAGATGACGATCAACGCGACGACCAGCGCCGCGATCGCGTCAGCCTCGGACATCCAATCGAGTCCCGGCACGAATCGGGCGAGTGTCAAGCCGACGAGGCCGAGGATGACCACGGCCGAGGACCAGATGTCGGTCGAGAAATGAAGCGCATCCGCTTCGAGCGCCTGCGAGTTGTATTTCTGCGCGGCCCGGTAAAGGATCCGCGAGCGGGTGTAGTCAATCGCAATCGAGGTTCCCATCACGATGAACGACCAGATCGAAATTTCGACTTCGGCCCTCTTGAAGAATAGGCGATCCACGGCCTCGTATATGATCCAAGCGGAGGTGGCGAGCAGCAAAACCGTCTCGAACAGAGCCGAGAGATTCTCGATCTTGCCGTGCCCGAAATTATGTTCCTTATCGGCGGGTTTGTCCGCCATGTGGACGGCGAAGAACGTCATGAGCGCCGCCACCAGATCGAGCGCGGAATGCGCGGCTTCGGCAAGGATACCAAGCGAGTTGGTGAGGATGCCGATAAGGATCTTGAAGGAGGTTAAACCGACCGCGGCAACGACCGAACTCAGCGCGGCGGCAGTTTTGTCTTTTTGTGCCTGGGTATGCGACATGATGTCCTCAATGTTTGGAATGAGGCCGCCTGTCGTAAAATCAATTGAACCGAGTCTGGGAATACGACTTTGAGATTCTGGCGCCGATTGGAAAATCATACCCAATTCAGATAACGTTGAAAAGGGGTGAATGTCACGGATTCGATGACGGGCGCGGAAGGTTTGGCGTGCAGCCGTGAAAACATAACTTTTCCGGGTCTGGGATTCAGCCGCGAATTTCACGAATTGGTAAGAGAATGCGTTATCATCGGCAGCCAGGATTTTCACGAACGGATCGGCCAAGTATGTGAGGAAATCTTCGGGGTCAAGTTGAGCAAAGGCGGCGCAGTTTCGATGGCGGCGCGTGCGGCAGAGCGTGAAAAAGTGAATCACTTCATTGGACCAGTTAATCCATGTAAATTCCTTATTGAATACTCGACAGATTTGCAAGCGGGCATTGAAGTAGAAAAATGCCGCCCCTCGAAGCGATGAGGAGCGGCACGCTTGAATCAATCATCTGACATACATCTGTGGAACGCATGGCGTCAAATCTGAATCGCTTCCTGCTCCAATTTAAGTCCGCGCTCGAGGAGATGCTCGATGGTTGGATGAACATCCTCCAGGACGGGATGAAGGGCGAGACGTTTGAGATTGTGAATGTCGCCCCGGGTGAAGGGGCGGGAGAGATAAGCATAATTTTCGAACGTGCTGATATCCATGAGATAAGGCTGGATGCGCGGGTTGACTTGTCTGCGAAGTTGAGACAGAATGTTGAAACCGCCATAGTCTATATCGGACCAGAGGTAGATTGGCGTCTCTTCGGGGATCAGGCGGAGAAGGCAGCGTATCGAAGGGGAAGGATTACCCATGAGACAGAGTGCTGCATGTTGCGTAGGACGTGTTCCGTTGTTTGGCTGTTTACCTGTATACCTGTTTACTTGATCTGTGCCGCGTGTTCCGTTCGTGCGGATGAATTCGTGGAAGGAGGTCAGGTTTTCGATACATAGGACAGATTCGGCGCGTATGGTAATTTTCTGAAGGGACGCGATTTGAGCTGCGGGGAATCCTACAGATGGTGCGAAAGAATCAATGCTAATGATTTGACCGTTGACGTCGGTGAGCTCCCAGTTTCCAGCAAGATGAACATAACCCGGGTTGGCGACAAGATTGAGTTCGCGCAGGAGGTCTTCGGAGGTGAGTGATTTCCATTCGGGGTTGGCGCGGCGGGCAAGGCGCACCAGCGCAGGTTTGAGATCTTCAAAACGTTTGGAATCGTTGAAGACGCGGACGCTGAAGACTCGATACGGAGTCTCGGTTGTCAGCGCGGGCAATGCCTGTAGAACGGCGAGCAGGTCGGGGTTCAGGTTCGAATCGGTGAGGCTGAAAGGGGAGGGGGATTTTCCAGCGCGGAGTTGTCGCAGAGTGTAGTCCAGCGCGCGGGCGCGCCAATCCTCTTTTGAATAGCGGAATTTTTCGGCAAGGATCAAAGTTTCCATACGCGCACGATGGCCGGCGATGGGTTTGCGCGAGAGAAGATAGAAGAGCAGTTCGTGTTGCGTCCCTTCGACTGTGCTCAGGGCAGGGTTGCGCGTACCGTGTTCCGTTTTTGGGAGGGCAACGGATTGAAGGAGGTGGTTTGCTTCTCCTGATAACCATCCAAGACTCAATAACCCCTGTTGCTCAAGGATTTGCAACTGCTGATTTGCGATCGTGCGCGGTTCGGGATCGGTTTGAGAAAAGTAGGTGGGGAGGGATAAATCTGTGAGGTTGATTTTTATGGAGCGCGGCACATCCGCCGTATTGCATGGAGCGTATTCCGTCTCGTTAACTTCTCGCAGAACATGGCCGCGTTTGGCTCGATTCTCGAACTTGTCCAGAAGCGCGTTGAGAATTACGGCGACATCGGGCGAGGGTGTGAAAGATATATCCATAACTGTTCTTACGAACCACGCGTCACTGATCACTGCTCACTGATTACTGATCACTGCTCACCGATCACTGACTCTCCAACTCTCTCATCATTTCGCTTTTATCAATCTCGATCACGAACGCGTGGCTGTTTTTGCGGACAACGGTGCAAACGGTATCCACATACGGGAGGAGCGATCCGGACTTGTCGGGCGGCGTGGCGAGCAGGACCTGCAATCCCGCTTCCCGCATGAACTGGAGGGCGCTGGCGGTGCGGGCGGTGTCCATTTTGCCGAAGGCCTCATCGAAGAGGGCAAGGCGGATCGTATCGGACGGGCGCGGCTGGTTGAGACGATAGGCCTGGGCGAAGGATGCCGCCATCGCAACATAAAATGGCGTCGTGGTTTCACCGCCCGATTTTTTGGCGTTGATCTGGCTCAACAACGCGCGGTCGCTGTTTGGATAGTGAATGCGGATGTCGTATTGCAGGTAGGAGCGATAATCCTGTAGTTCACGCAATTCTGTTGCCAGTGTTTCGCTGGTTTGGTTATTGGATGTGAGCCGCTCGAGAAGCAAATCCCAGGCCTGTTGATGTTTCTGGCGAAAATCAGAATCGGAGAGCGAGGCGCCCAAAACATTCTGGCTATCCATGACCATGTCATACATCAGGCGCAGGTTGGCGGCGGGCTGCGTGATGAATTCATAGCGTTCGCCGCCGAATCGCAATTGCGAGAGCGTGCTGTTGAGATACGAGAGCTGCTGGCGCGCTTCTTCGATTTGCTCGCGCAGGCGATGGATGAAATTCTCGACGAGTTCCTGTTCGGCGAGGGCGCGCTGGCGGGCGATTTGGGATTCGTATTGGGGCAGTTCGGAGTTGATGAGTTTGTCGCGCTCAGATGTATAGCGTGTTGCGTCGTCCGTGTCATCGTAGCCAAAGTCGTATTTCATCGAGTAGGCTTGCTTGGTTTCGCGCAGGCGGTCGCGGTTGCGCGACTCGGCGGTTTGATAATCACCCTCGTAACGTTCCGCGTTTTGCAGGATGACATCCACGGGCTGGCGTTCCAAACGGCGCGTAAGTTCCCTTTCGATTTCGACTCGGAGGTCTTCATCGGCTTCTTCATTGGATAGAAACGATTCCGCACTTTGGATGGAAGTGTCTATCTCAAGCTCGAGGCGGGGGATCTCGACCTCGGCAAGATTCTTCGCTTCGGATTCCAACCCTCCGATTCGGCGCTCGACCAAGCCTGCTTCCGTTTGAAGACGCGTAAACTCCGCCTGGTGGCGCTCTACATCTGTTTTGAGGGTTTCGGTCGTGTGCAAATCGAGTTGCTGGAGTTCTTTGGTGAGTGTTTCGTATTGCGTGATGCGTTCGGGGAGAATGGATAAAGCCTCGAGGGCGTGTTCGAGTTCGATGAGCGGACGGGTCTTTTCACTGGTGAGGGCGAGCCGTTCGCGCAGGGCAAAGCCGCGTTCACTGAGCGTGACCATCTCTTTGGCAATTTCATCGAGGCGCTGCTGGCGGTTTTCGATCTGACGCGGTGCCGACCGCTCGCCGATGAACCAGCGTTTGTAAGTTTGCGGATTGAGATGGCTGTCTGTATAGTTGCGGCGGACGAAGCATTCGCGCGTCACGGCGGTGCGATGGTCGCGCAGTTCTTCGAGAGAGTCGCATTCGATGTAGTGACCGAGGAGTAAGTCTATGAAGGCGCGGGCGGCGGGATGTTCGGTGACGACTTCTGACGCCAGTGAGTCGTGCTGCGTGGAGCGCATTGCATGTTCCGTTTTGAGGATACGTTCGGTGTCGAGAAGGGCAACACCGTGAAGATTGTCTTTGTGGCGGCGTTCGCGATAG
The DNA here is from genome assembly GCA_021787595.1 of Chloroflexota bacterium. Classification (GTDB taxonomy): domain Bacteria; phylum Chloroflexota; class Anaerolineae; order Anaerolineales; family Villigracilaceae; genus Fen-1038. The sequence continues at coordinate 12,775 of JAJYLQ010000020.1, forward strand.
AGTTTCATGGCCGCGTCGTAGTGAATCGGCGGGACAAGGAGGGTGAAGCGATTGAAACCCAGAATCCCTTCGACCGCGTCCTGCCATTCTTTGTCCGGGATGTTCAATTGGTCGCAGAGGAAGACCACCTCACCACTGGAGAGTCCCAGTTCGGCGCGCAGGAGCCGGCGGAGACGAACGGCGTTGGGTGCTTCACTTTCGTAACTGATTTCGCGATCGCCCGTGCGCAGTTTGCGGATCTCATCTTCGAGTTTTTCCGCTTCTTCGCGCAAAGATGTTGATTTCTCGTTGAGCAGAATTTGTTCGCGGGAATATTGTTGGGCGAGGGTTGCAAGAGCAGAGTGGTAATTTTGAATCGTGGAACGTGTAGCGTGTTCCGTGTCTGCTTTCTCCCTGATGAACGTTTCGAGTGCCGGTGGAATTTCGAAGGTATCAGAGGCGAGGAGTTTTTTGAGTTTTTTGGCATCCGTGTGTTCTTTGGTGAGAGCAGTCTCTGCTTCAGTTTGGCGCTGGCGAAGAAGGTTAAGTTCGGCTTCAAGAACGGTGAGTTTCCCGCGCAGCTCACGTTCTTTGATGGCAGTCTGGTCGGACTGCAGGGCGAGCTTCGCGTCGAGGAGGGCGGTCTCGGCAAACTTGAGATGAGACGAAAGCTGGTCGCGGTCATTTTCCGCGCGATGGAGGGAGAGACGGGTTTCGTCCAGTTTAAGGCGCGCGTTCTTCAATTCGGCGCTGTGGAGTTCCCCGCGTGCGCGGCGAACGATGTAGCCGTTGGTGATTCTGCGGCGGCGGTTGGCGAGCCGTTCTTTGTCGAGTTCTTCGATCTTGTCGAGGGACTCGATGCGTTCGCGCACATCGGCTGCCAGGCTTTCGAAGTGACGCAAGGTGTCGAGCTGCTCCTGCAGATTTTTTACATCGAGCAGATTTTCATCGAGAAGATAATTCTGGACAAAAGAACGTATGTCGGTGAGCGGGCTGAAGGCGAGTCCCTTGACGATTTTGGCGGGAAAGGAATCTTTGAGCTGGCCGAGTCGGTTGAGGAGGTGGACGCGGTAATCTTCCAGCCGGGAGAATGTTTGGGCGCGGGAAGCAGGCGGCAGGGCGAAGTGATCGAGATTTCGTTTGAAGGCGCGGGTGTCGAAGAGATGTCCATTCGAATCCGCTTGAAAGAACCAGCGGTCATCCAATCCCGCGTTGTGGACGATGAAGTACATCACATCGGGCGCTCGTCCGTCTTCGTAAGCATCAATGACCGCGCCGTGCGAGAAGAACGTGCCATCCGGATTGCGGAATTCGAGTGCGATCACACCCGTCGCATCGCCGCGCAGGAAACGCTGACCCTCGGTGCCCAACTCGCCGCGCACGTAACTGGCGAGGGTGCGTTTGCCTCCGCTGAGGGCGGCTTGATTAAAACGCACATCGCGCTGACCGCCGACGAGCGCAAATTGCACGGCATCCAAAATGGTGGATTTGCCTGCGCCATTGATGCCGATGAAATAAGTGCTTCCTGTGCAGTCAATGGTGGTGTTTTCGAACAAGTGCCAGTTGATGAGGCGGATTTTGGTTAATGTTTTCATGTGTCAAGTTCCTTGTTGCATGCTACGTGTTTCGTAAGAGCAAAAACGGGACACGCTCCACGTTCTACGCTACACGATTTCTTCAGTCTCTTCTTCAGCAGCAGAAGTTCTGTACTTGCGAACCCACGCGTCGAGTTCGTCTACGTTTTGAATGGGGAGGATCATGCGAACCGAGCCGCGCAGCCGCAGGCGGGCGTCGGTATCGTGGACATCTATGGAGCGACCATCGAGAGTCTCGATCAACCCGATCGTGCGGAGGCGGCGCAGGAGGTTTTCGTACTGGATGATGCCGAGATCGCGTTCCTTGCCTGTAATCGTGCGGTATTCTTCGCGGACCTCTCCAATGGTGACAACCGGATCCTGTGCAAGGCTGAGGCGCTCGATATGTTCTTCATACAGTTTGCGAAGGACGAGAATCATCAGGGTCTCGTCGAGTTTGTAGCGGGCGCGGCAATAACTGTATTCAGAGACGGCTTGAAAGATGCGATGATAATCATCATGCAGCAAGTTGAAGCCCGCGAGTTCGAGCGCGGTTTCGCAAGCGGCGCGATTGCGGTGGATGAAATAGTAATCATCCTTGTCATCGTCTTTGTCTTGATGGAGGAAGGCTTGTCCGAGGAGCCGGTTGATGACACGCGGGAGGTCGCGTTGGGATTTTTCGGGGAGGGAGGAGAGGTGGTTGAATTCCATGGGGTACTCCGTGTTACGTGCAGTGTGTTGTGTGGTACGTGTTGCGTGAAGGCGGGAAACGGAACACGCTACACGTTATATTTCTGAGAAAGGTACATCATCGAGCAGAGATTCAAGAGGATATGCTTCATACGGTGCGATTTGTTCGGCGATTTTTGAGGCTATCTTTTTGGCGCGGAATTCAGGGATGAGTTTGAGGAGGGTGCGAATGACGGAGACGAGCAAGCGCATTCGGTGGAGGGCAACTTCGTTCCCGAGAACATGGCGGGATTTGAAATACCAATCGCGGGCTTCGCGTGCGGAGCCGAGGCTGTATTCGTAGAAGCGCGCCTGATCCTTTTTTGACGCTTTGCTGTAACCTTCGGCAATGTTCGCGCTGACGCTCCCTGCGGCGGTGTACAGTTGATCGGAGAGTTTTAACATTCTGGGGTCTTGTGAAAGTTTGGAAACATCAGACCACGCGATATCGCCGGTGAATAGTGCAATACGATAGACTTCCATGTGCCAGAGTGAGTCGGCAGTGATTTCGGGGGGAACGTTAGTGGTGAGCCATTCGTTGTAGGTGGGCATTGGAGGAGTTCCTTTCGGAGAGTGATGTGTATTACGTGTTGCGTGTTTCGTAAGATCACCAACGGAACACGTAACACGCTACAGTTTATACAACTCGAACGGCACGACCCGATACGTTCCCATATCAACGGGTTCGCCGCCTGTGACTTCCAGTCCATAAGAGACTTCGGGGTGATGGGCATAGGCGACGATGGTGGTGAGCCAGTGCAGATCAGTGGAGATTTCACGGGGCAGTTCCGTGATGCACATTTTCTTGTGTCCGTTGAAGAAGCTCAGGACTTTCCGATTGACTTTTTCGGGTGAGAAAGCTTGGGTCACATCTTGCATGGTCAGCGCGCGGAGGGAGACCAAATCGTCGGGGTGGAGAATGGGGGCAACCACAGTATCGGATGCAAAAGGCGCGCGGCGCTGGGGCAGGGTGTAATAACTGTGAGGATCGGGCAGATCCACGGGATGGTGGCGAAGACCCGGTGCTTCAGGTGGAAGATATTCCATGCCTTCATCTTTCAGCGCTGACAACTTGCGTGCCAGCGAGACCAACCGGTCTTTGAAACTGCCATCAGAGTTTCCCAGTTGATAGCGGACCTGGCGCAGGGAAGTCCGAAGGTACTGTGCGTGGCGTTTGTCGATATCTTCGATGAGCGGGTCGAGTCCTTCGAGTTGGTGAACAATGAAATGAACATATCCTGCCAGGGTTTGCTCGGCTTGCGCAGGACTTATGCGGCTTTGCACCGAGAGTTCCTCGGCAGCGTGTGTCAGCCAGTCAGCATCCAACTCCCAGGTTTGCAGGCGGTTGGTGATGTCACGGCGGTAACGCGAAACATGATCAGAGGTTTTCAGGGCATGGTACGATGCGCCAAGCGTTTGAGAATAATCGTCGAATTGCAGGCGCAGGATATCGGCAATTTCCTTTTCGCGGGTGGCCCGCTCCACATAACGGCGGATGTTCTGGTTCAGTTCGCTCAATCCGCGTACCATTTGGCGCACGTTCTCATACGCCTGAGTCACTGCCAGAGCGGGTGAAAAATCCTTGTTGGTGTCGGCAGCGGTGATCAGTTGGTGCGCGGCGTATAGTTGACCCGGGAAATCATGCGGCTTTTGTTCCTGGATTTTGCGGAATGCTTCGAGGAGGGTGAAGGCGTAATCGGGCAGGGTGATGGTTTCAGTGTAATCGGCGTGCTGTTCGCGCTCGATCCAGCCTGTCTCTTCGAGGCGGCGGATGAGGAAGGAGGCGTAATCCTGCTCGGGCCTTGGATTTGCCGTCGAAGCCGAATCCGACTCCGCCGGTATCTGATTCGCCATCTCGATCCTGATCTCATCCTCGGCATTCGCGCCCGCCTCCCGCAGATAATCCAAAATGTCAGCGATGACGACTTCCCGCGTCAGCCCAAAGCGGTTGAACTCCGCAAGGCTGTAAAGACGGAGCAGGATCGCCATGTAGTGACGCTGAAGTGTTACAGAGCCTTGCGTGATGAAGAGGTTGAACAGGTTGGAGGGTAGAACATCAAACGGACTTGCCATGCCCGGGTTCCCAAACGAGAATATCCTGCAACTCGCAGTTGAGCACGATGCACAAACGAGCAAGGGCATCGAGGTCTACGTGACGGGCCGCGCCTGAATCGAGGCGATAGACGAAATCTTTCGGCACGCCCGCTTTCTCCGCCAGTTTGCGCGGCGACATGCGCTCGCCCGTTGTAGCTTGATGCTGGCCGAGTAAAATGGTGATGCGGCCCGATGTCGAAATTTTAGAACGCATGTTCTGATTTTACAGGCAGGTGATGGTTTTGTCAAGAGTTTTGGCGAGGAAATGTGACAGGTGTTGGATTGCTGCGTAGTATGTGGAGAGTTATTTTCTCCCCCGCGCAATTTTCGCCAGCCTGCGCTTGTATGCCAAGTCGTTGAATGGACGTGAATGCTTGAGGACAGGGAAAAGTTCCATGTTGAACTCATAAGCAATCGCATGAATGGCTTCATGGCGTGAAGCGCCGCGCTTCAATAAACCGGCTAATGCTTTTTGGACTTCGGGCGGGGTGTTTTGTTCCAATTGGTTTTCGATAATGGAGTGCATATTGATGTGCAAAATCGGGTTGACGCCGTTGACCACAAGTTCGTCCCCGCCGAGTTGATCCAAACGTTCCCAAATATCAACATATTCGTTGTGTTCTTGCATTGCCTTGACGAGAACCGCATCCTCGCCTTCTAACGGTTCGCCTTCTTTGGCGCGCAGCCATAGGTCGTGCAAATTGTCACGGCGTATGGTTCTCATAATCTCCAAACTTTCATCATTCATTTTTCCTCTATTTCATCGCTCTCGAATTCTTCACGCCCCTTTCCAAGTAAATACAAATTATCGGCAAAGCGACTCCAAGTGGCGCAGCGCCTTACTTCCTCTTGCTCAACTCATCGAACCCTTTCCTCGCCTTTTCCAGAATTGCCTCATCCCGCCAGCTCGAAGGGATCTTCAACTTCTTTTCCTCGAAGGGCTTTCCCACGCGGATATGAAAATAGCGCGTCTTTTTATCGGGCAGGTTATATTCTTCGCGGAAGCGCGTGAGCAGGAGGTTCATCTGCCTCTCGATATCGTCCGAGGGGCGGAACACCATCCCATTCGATTCGCAGTTCCACATTTTTTCACATTCACAATTGACGGAAATCCCCTCGTCGGTCATTGCCCACCAGCGCACGGCTAATTCATGTTGCCTGTGAATCATGTAAGCGGTGATCGTCCCTTCTGCAGGATCGCAATATACCTCCACATAATCAGCCAGCGGCTTGAGCGGCGCAACAAATCTCTGCGCGGTTGGTTTCGCTTTCCAGGTTTCCTTCCGCGCGGATTTTTTGGGGGCACTCTGCGGATTGGATACCGTTTTCGCGGACGCTTCCTTCTTCGCCGAATTTGATTCTGCTTCTTCGGCCCTTCGACCCTGCTCAGGCCAGGCTTTTTTCTCGACCTCGATGGTCTTGCGCGGCTCGCCGTTCAAGGCGTGGCATTCGCCGGCATGTTCGCTGCAGGTCACACGCCCACATTCCTTGCAGCGCGTCAAACTGTGGACGCATATCGGGCGCTCACACACGACGCACTCGGTCACTTCCTGCGCGCAAGTTTGGCAATATGTCCGCTTGCACTCCACGCACTGCGGCGCGAGGCATTCCGCGTGCACCAGATGGCCGTTCTCGCAGAGGTGAAGCGTCATCCCGCCGCGGTGACAGACATCGCAGGGCAAAGGCTCGATGATATGCAGCAGCGGATTCCACGTCACCATGCGCTTGATCGCGGATGTGCGCTTGCGAATCTCCACCGCCAAATCTAATTTGGGCATGGCGATGATCGCCAAGTTGACCAATTCCAACTGGATCCGCAGGTGATATTTTTGCTCCACGTCCAGCAACTTGGATTCGCGCTCCGCGTTGATGACCTCGATCTTTGTTTCCAGCGCGGGGCGGCGCTCTTCATCTGCTTTTTGCAGGCGCCTTTGCGCGTCCTTGAGCAGATCGGCATAATAGTCGCTCAAGCGCGCCCGGTCGAGCTCGAGGAAGCGTGCCAATCTTTTTTGCAGGTTCGATAAAGTTTCGCCCAGTTCATGCGGGACAGCCTGGCGTGCGCGTTCCAAAAGGGCGGAGAGAGTCTTTGGACTGAGGGCAGGCTCCCCTCTCCCGCTCGCGCTGAGCGGAGCGCCAGCGGAGACGGAGCGAGGAGAGGGGGTGAGGGCAGGCTCGTTGTTCCAAAACGCGGGCGCGGAGGGAATGTGAAGAAATTGATTCTCCTCGTCGAGAATCCCCAGCCGCTCGATCTCCGCCCCGCTGACGGAGTATCCGTTTTGCAGGTCCATCCACACCGGTAAAACCAACTCTCGTTTTTCATCGGCAACCAAACTTACCTTGAAGTTGAAGCGCACGTAATGATGCTGGTGGATTTTTTCCTTCTCGGCGGGGAGGAAAAAGATTTTCGCGTTCGGCAGCGAAAACGCTTTTTCGATCTCGGAGGCAAATCCGGGCTTGTCGGGTCTGACGTTATTGATGAAGAATTGCCCGTTCGCACTTTGTCCGCGTAATTCTTCGACAATCGTTTCGATCAGCGCGTGCCCATAATGCAAAAAGGTCACGCCCTCCTGTTGGTACGCCGCGTCGAAGACAATCTTCTGGTGCGGGAAGATTCCCCAGCGCGCCGCCGCTTCATCCGGCAGCAGGACTTCATACGCGCCGAAAGCGGGCGGCTCGACCAGCGCGCCGACCTGGCGGAAATAACCAAGCACGAGTTCTGAGAGGGAGGTATCCTGATGCATAGTTGCGTGTTCCGTGTGTACTTGTTTACCTGTGTACCTTTGTATGCGTCAATTCATCCCTCATCTTTCATCCTTTCTTTTTTCATTCTGCTGAGAAATCCTCTCCGAACAACGCTTCGTCATACGCCTGCGTTTTCTGATGCGTCTTGCGCGCCGCGACCAGTTTATCGCCGAGGTGATCGAAGTTCGCACGCAGGCCTTCCGCATTTTGCGCGCCAAGCCAGGCATCCACCAGCAGATCTTCGAAGTCGCGCTCGTCTTCGATTTGACCGAGGATCATATCCATTTCGCCGATGACCAGCTCGAACATGTTGAGTTTCTGGTCGAGGATTTCGAGCAGGTAATCTTCCACCGTGCCGCGCGCGGACAGGTTATAGATTCGCACCTCGCGCGTTTGCCCCACGCGGTGGATGCGTCCCACGCGTTGCTCGATTCGCATGGGATTCCATGGAATGTCGAAGTTGATCATCGTGCGGCAAAATTGCAGGTTGCGCCCTTCGCCTGCCGCTTCGGTGGAAAGCAAAACATTTGCGCGACTTTCGAAATCCGCGATGGCCTGATTCTTGGAGGGCATGTCCATCTCGCCGTGATATTGCACAAAATCCACGCCCATCTTTTGCAGGAGTTCGGCAAGTTTTTCCAGCGTGCGGCGAAAGTGTGTGAAGATGATGGCCTTCTCCGCAGGATCGTGCAAAATCGTTTCGAGCAATTTCTCCAATGCTTCCGCTTTTGCCCATGAATGGATTTGAGCGGAGCGTTCCGCGAAACCAAGCAAACGCTGGCGGCTTTCTTCATTGGTGAGGCGCGCGCCAAGCGAACGCAGGGTCGCCTCAGCTGCCTTCGGGCTGCTGCCAATCTCGCGCTGGAGAGTCAGCAGCGCAAAGCGATCCGTCTGGCGAATGCCCTCATCCCCGTCCTCCTTCGACAGGCTCAGGGCGGCGCTTCTCCCATCGGGAGAGGGAGGATGTTGTTCCCCTCCCTCAACGGGGGAGGGGTTAGGGGTGAGGGTGGAGCGCACATAGTCGCTCACCGCTTTGTAAAACTCCGCTTCTTCTTCCGAAAGATTCAAGCGCACGGTATTTGCCTGTCGCGGCGGCAGGTTGATGTGCACCTGGCTGCGCGTGTGACGCACCATCACATCGCCGAGCAGTTCGCGCAGCTGGCCGCGATTCTTCGGCAGGCGCGGGTCACCGCTGACCACGAATTGTTTACGGAATTCGCGCGGCGTTTTCAACTGCCCGGGCTTGAGCAGCGTAATCAGGTTGTATAGTTCGTCGAGGTTATTCTCGACGGGCGTGGCGGTCAACAGCAAAATATATTTGCGCTGCAGCTCATTGACGAACTTCCACGAGGCGCTGTTGCGATTCTTGAGATGATGAGCCTCGTCCAGCACAACCATGTCAAACGGGATTTGAGAAAGCCGGGCGCGATGTTCGGCGCGGCGCGCGGTGGCGAGCGAAGCGATCAGCAATGGAAATTTTTCCCACGCCTCCGATCCCGCCATGCGGAATTCCGCGTCCGCCGTCGTGACGAATCCCGTCAATCCGAATTTAACCGCCAGCTCCTCGCGCCATTGTTCCACCAGCGAGGCAGGTGTCACGACCACCAAACGCTGGACGATGTTGCGGGCGAGATATTCCTTGATGACCAATCCTGCTTCGATGGTTTTCCCCAGACCAACTTCGTCGCAGAACATCCCGCGTCCGCGGAAACGGCGCAGCATGATCTGCGCCGCGCGCGTTTGATAATCGAACGGCGTAAAACTCAACCGGTCGAGGCAGATTAACTCGTCGAAACCGCTCACCAACCGCGCGTACTCCGCCCACAGGCGCAGGCGATACGTCTCACGGCTGGCGAATTTTCCCGCGCTGATGGTTTTGAAGATGGATTCGTCAACGGGCGTTAATCGAATATCTGGTGTCGAGCTCATCAATATCAGCCACTCCACACAATTGGCATATTTGGGTGTGTTGCGCGCTGTTTCACGCGGATATTTCGCGCAGGATTTTCTCGATCACTTGATCGTATGTTGGAGCAAGATCCTGAAGGCGGGGCATGAGAATCTCCAAACCGAAATGGAATGGCGCAAGTGTAACATAACCGCAAAACGGATAAAGCGAATTCAACGAGACTCATGATTGTGCGGTGCTTCCAAGCGAACGGAGTTTATCCCACCACACCGTGCTGCGCATCACCTTTGACCCGTTGCGACACCTGCGCCGCACTGCTTTTATTGCAGCGCAGGTGAGCGTGCAGTGCCTGTGGCAGATGCGTTGGGTTTTCTCGTGGCGGCGTTCAGAAGTGTAAATCATCCTGTCTGTCTGCGTTCATCTGTGGTTAAATAGGAACATGATTGCGACCCTGCGCGGTGAAATCACCCAAATCGAAGATAATGCCCTTGTTGTCGAAGTCGGTGGCGTGGGACTACGGGTATTCGTCCCGGCGCCTTTGCGCGGACGGCTCAAGGCCGGCGAAGTTATTTTGCTCTATACCCATCTTGTCGTCCGCGAAGACGCGTTGACGCTTTATGGCTTTGAATCCCAGGCGGACCGCGATCTGTTCACCATGTTGTTGGGCGTGGATGGCGTTGGGCCGAAAGTGTCACTCTCGGTGCTGTCAGCGCTCACGCTGGACGTTGTCCAACGCGCCGTGTTCAATGAAGAAAGTGAAATTCTCAGCCGCGTGCCCGGCGTGGGGAAGAAGACGGCGCAGAAGATCGTGCTTTATCTGCATGACCGGCTCAAGCCCGCCGACGCGCTGGCGAAGGTTGCAGCGCTATCGGATAAGGACAGCGAAGTTCTGGCCGCGCTGACCGCGTTGGGCTATTCCGTCGTCGAAGCGCAGACCGCCATCCAGTCCCTGCCAAAGGACGCGCCGGATAATGTGGAGGAACGTCTGCGATTGGCGCTGCAATATTTCACGGGAAAATAAATCCATCGCGTCCGAATCAAAACAGGATCAACAAAAATTCCCAGTCATTGAAACGGCTTGGAATTTGTATTGATTCTCCGAAGAGGAAATTCGTGAAAATTCGCGTGAGTTCGCGGCTAAATCTTTTTTAACGCGTCGTCAAATAAAAGAAATCTCTCGAATGCGCGACGAGGTAAAGTGTGGGGTCACTTTCCATTTGATCCAAAAGCTGGACGGCTTTTAGATGACTGCCAGAAGCTTCATACGTTACGAAATGGGCATAATGTTTGTTGATGTCGAGCTGCATGGCAGTGTACGCTCCAGCGTTTTGCAGGGCCTGTGCCAGCGTGGAGACCGATGTGGCGTTGCCAACCGCGTAGATCAGATAGCGCCTGTCCTGTGTAATGCCCAATCCGGTGCGCCACGTGATTGACTGGTTGCCGATGGTGTTGCCCCACAGGGAAGTGTTATCAACGTAGACCCGCGGATCCATCTGCCCGGCTTCCAGGATGGGCGGACAGTTCTGCCGCAGCGCGATCATGTTCGGGTCGCCGGGGAATAAATCCTGTCCCCACGTGCCGATTTGAACGTGTCCATCTTTATAGATCGCGACCGTCGCGATTCCCGGATACGGCGGAATAAGCGTGGTGCCATCCACGACCATTCCATATTTACCGTTGACGGCTTTGAAGCCGCCGTTGAAACCGGCAACGAGACGGCTCATATCGGCGGGCGGAATTGTTCCCAAATTCGGGATTGCATCCGTAACGTTGGTCGCGTGCGATGGTTCCAAAAATCCTGGTTCCGTATGCAACTGAAGCATCGAAAGATCAATGCGCACGAGGGCAACACCGGCGTACGGCCGCGTTGGATCGAGGTTCAATAGCGCCTGCGCCATAACCGGCTGCCCATTCACAGCTGGACCATAGGCCTGCCAGCCGATCTGCGGATCAGCCGTGACTGCATTCGTGTTCAGCGGTGTTGGAACTACCCGTTGGAAGATGGGCTTTTGCGTAATCGCAGCGGGTTGGTTTGCCGTCTGTGTTGGCGGTGGCGCGGGTTGCAGTGTGGGTCGAGATACTGGTGTGATGACTGGAGCAGTTGGCTGTGCGACAGATTGCTGGCCGAGCGTGATGCCGGGCCTTTTGCCGTCAGCCTGATATGCTAATTGGTTGATGTTATCTTGGATCCAAAAGGATAGGCTTTCGATGTCTGCTGTCACTTGCGGCCCGGCCATCCCCCGGATCATATCAGCGACCTGCGCGCCGGTGGACGGCGAAAGCGCCGGGACGAGGGCCACAACACCGATCAGGGATGCAAAAGAGAAGATCGAGAAGAGTGCCGCACAGCCCCATCCGTGCCTGGAGCGCTTTTGTTTCTTTCGAACCGATTGATTCATGAAGGAATTCCTTTTCCTGTCCATCTGAACGTTCCCGCGCCTCAGGGCGCAAGGCGTACGAACCACCTCATCTTAACTGCCGCAAATGAATTTCGGATGAAGAACAAAAGCCAGCCTTTCGCAAAGTTCTGCGGGCAAAGTGAGCCATACGTGCAGATCGAATTAGCGCCGCGTCAGATAGAAGAAATCACGCACGCTGGGCGCCAGGTACAAATGCGGGTTATAGATCATTTCTGCCAGCAGCGGTTCGCCTGTCATCGGGAATCTTTGCGATGGATCACTGGCGGGTGCGTAGGTATAAAAGTGCGCATAATACTGATTGATGTCCAATTGCATGGCGTTGTACGCGCCCGCGTTTTGTAAAGCCTCGGCCAGCGTCGCGGCAGATGTTCCGTTGCCGACCGCGTAGATCAAATAACGGCCATCCTGTGTGAGTCCCAGGCCGGTGCGCCACGTGATATCGGAGTTGCCGGTGTAGCCCCAGGCCTTTCGATTGTCGAGATACAGCCCCGGGTTGATCTGGCCCGCATCGATCAGCGGCGGACAATTCTGTCGAAACGCGAGCATGTCCGGCGTCTGCGTGAGCTCCGTTCCCCAGGTCCCAATCACGATGTGACCATCCTGATAAATCGCCACTGTTCCAAGCCCGTCAATCGGCGGGAGCAAAGTGAAATGATTGACCATCATTCCAAAACGACCATGCACGCCTTTGAAGCCGCCGTTGAATGCGGCGACCAAATTACTCTGATCGGCAGGCGGGATCATTCCCAGGTTGGGGATGGCCTGACCAATGCCCGATGGATGAGACGGTTCGATGTTTCCCGGCATCATGTGAAGTTGAAGTTTGGAAAGATCAATGCGGACCAGCGCGACGCCGGTATAGGAGCGCGTTGGATCCAGCAATTGCATTGCGCGCGCCATGAGCGGCTGCCCGTTCTCAACCGGACCGTAAGCCTGCCACCCGATCTGAGGCGGATCAGTGACGACATTGTTGATCGGCGTCGGCGTGGGCGAGGGCGCGCTTGTGGCTGTCGGCGCGCTGGGCGCGAACGGCGTTTTAGTAGGAGCCGGAACTGCGGGGATTATTTTGGTGGGCGGAATCGCGGATTGATCCGTTTGACTTTGTGGCTGGCTCGACCATTGAATTTCCGGTTGCCCGCCGCTGATTTGTGAGCGGAACCGATTGAACGAATCCTGTAATCGGTAGGATACGCTTTCCAGCGCCGCGACCGGCGCGGGGCCGACGATGGCGCGCAGCAGGTCCGCGACATCCGCGCCTGCGGACGGCGAAACCACCGGGACAATCGCCAGTAAAAACAAAAGCGCGCAGAAGATCGTCAGCGTTCCAGATGTGAGAACGATGATCCAACCGTTAAGCGGGCGTCGTCGTTTCTGCTTCGCGCCGTAAGTGGAAAGAGCTTGCAATCGAGCCATGAATGATTCCTTTTGCCAGAAACAAAGCCCGTGTCAACTTCGACACGGGCCTCGTCTGCAATGCGGCGGCATGTTGCATCGCGCGAGTAAATTGTACATGAAATTTCCATAAAATTACAGTTAGTCTTTACCGGCCTGCGCTTATAATCTGTGCAGGAGGCAGAGATGCTCAATAAACGAGTCGTTTTCATTGGTTCTGGAGTTATGGCCGAGGCGATGATCGCCGGATTGCTCCGCCAGAAATTAGCGAAGCCCGCGAACCTGGTCGCTTCGGGTCCGCGCGCCGAACGCGGCGAAGAGTTGCACAAGAAGTATGGAATCCAAGCGACAACGGATAATGCCGCCGCGGTTCATGAGGCGGACGTGGTTGTTTTATCGGTCAAGCCGCAGAGATTGAGTGATGTGATGAAGGGAATCAAAAGCGTCCGTGCCGAGGCGCTGGTGCTTTCGATTGTAGCAGGCGCCTCGATCAAAAAGATCGGCGCCGGATTGAAGCATAAAGCCATTGTCCGCTCGATGCCGAACACGCCGGGACAGATTGGCGAAGGCATCACGGTTTGGGCCGCGTCGCATGAGACATCCGATGAACAGCGCGAGATGGCGAAGAAAATTTTGGGCGCGTTGGGACAAGAAGTCTTCGTCGAAGATGAAGGTTATCTCGATATGGCAACCGCGTTATCAGGCACCGGTCCCGCGTATGTGTTTTTGTTTACTGAGGCATTGATCGACGCGGGCGTGCACATGGGATTCCCGCGTCGCATCGCGGAACAGTTGGTTTTGCAGACTATCAAAGGTTCGGCAGATTTTTATGAGCAGGCGGAGAAACATCCGGCCACGCTGCGGAATCAGGTCACGTCACCGGGTGGGACATCCGCCGAGGCGTTGTATTATCTCGAGAAGGCCGGTTTCCGCACGGCAATTTCGCGCGCAGTGTGGGCCGCGTATCAACGTTCATTGGAATTGGGCAAGGAAAAGCCAATCCATATTCCTGAGGCACATGACGTAGAGGAGACATGAAGCCGCCTGAAAAATTCGAGACCGAACGTCTCATTCTTCGTAGGCCGCGTATCGAAGACGCGCCAATCCTGTTCGTTGAGTATATGCAGGACACAGAAGTAACCCGTTATGTGATGTGGCGTCTACATACGAATGTCGACCAAACTTTGGAATTTTTGAAGGGTTGTATTTCGGCATGGGACGATGGAAGGCGCTTTCCTTATGTAATCACGTTTAAAGAAGTCGATAAGCCTGTTGGCATGGTGGATTTTCACATAAATGGTTTACAGGCCGGTATTGGCTATGTGATCGCGCGGGCATATTGGGGTCAGGGATATATGTCGGAGGCAGTTCGTGTGATTGTCAAATGGGCGTTAAGTCAGCCATCCATTTATCGCGTTTGTGCTGATTGCGATGTGGAAAATAAAGCCTCAGCCCGCGTGACGGAAAAGGTTGGAATGCAGCGCGAAGGAATTATGCGACGTTACATTATCCATCCAAATGTTAGCACTGAGCCAAGAGATTGTTATTTGTACGCTATTGTGAGATGAAATTTGACCTGCAAAACCGATACCGTCGTTCCATCCGATTGAAGGGTTACGATTATTCTCAACCAGGCGCATATTTCGTCACGATGGTGACGCAGGGACGCGAATGTTTGTTCGGCGAAATTGTGAATGGTGAAATGTTGTTGAACGAATTCGGCAGAATCGCGGATGAATGTTGGCGTGCAATCCCCAATCATTTTCCAAATGTGGAATTGGGCGCGTATATCGTTATGCCGAATCATGTGCTGCGCCCCTACGGTCCAAACCAAATGTAAAACCAGGTTCATTAGGCGCAATTATTCGGTCGTATAAATCCGCGGTTACGCGTCGCATTGGACGCGAATTTAACGCGAAAAATATTTGGCAAAGAAATTATTACGAACGCGTGATTCGAAACGAAAAAGAATGGGATAGAATCCATCGGTACATCGAATCCAATCCGTCTCATTGGGCGGAGGACGAAGAAAATTATTGAACGCGTAGGGGCGACGTCACGTCGCCCCTACAAAAAACAACCATGTCCCTCATCACTGCACATTCCCTCACCAAATCATTCGGCGCGGAAGATCTCTTTCGCGACGTTTCGTTTTCCATTGCCAAAGGTGCGCGCTTCGCGCTCGTCGGGCCGAATGGAATCGGCAAGACCACATTGTTGCGAATCCTCGTCGGACTGGAAGAACCGTCGGCGGGAAAAGTGACACGCGCGAAGAATCTTCGCTTTGGATATTTGCCGCAGGAGGCGGACTTCCAACTCGAAGGCACCGTCTGGGACGCGTGCATGTCCGTCTTCGCGGATTTGATTCAGCGTCAGCGCGAGCTGGAAAAGCTCGAAGCCGAAATGTCGGACCCGTCGAAACGGGAGGCGGCCTTGGTCCGGTATGGACCGATGCAGGAAGACTTCGAGCGGCATGGCGGCTACGTCTATCAAGTTCGAATCAAACAGGTCCTCACCGGTCTCGGTTTCGATCCATCGGATTTCAATTTGTCGCTCGATCATCTTTCCGGCGGACAGCGTACGCGCGCGTTCCTTGCAAAACTCCTGCTTTCGAATCCCGACTTGTTGTTGCTCGACGAGCCGACCAATCATCTCGACATCAAAGCCGTCGAATGGCTCGAAGGTTATTTGAGCCAGTGGGAAGGCGCGGCGCTGATCGTCTCGCATGATCGTTATTTTCTCGATCACACCTGCAACGCGCTGCTTGAAATGGCCGTGAGCGGATCGGAACTTTATCGCGGCAATTACAGCACGTATTTGCAGGAGCGCGAGAATCGCTGGAACCATCGCGTCGAAGTTTTCGAATCGGAACGCGGGAAGTTGTTGAAGGATGTTGAATACATCAAGAAAAATATTTCGGGGCAGAACGTCCAGCAGGCCAAAGGCCGATTGCGGCGGTTGACGCGCGTGGTGCAGGCGATTGAACAGGTTGGCATGGACGCGGTGGTCAGCACGAATTGGTCGCAGTTGGATGTGGAGACGACGACTAGCCCGTTCAGTGTGGACGAGGCCGAGCGGCGCGTGCGCGCATTACGCCCGCCGCTGCGCGTCACACCGGACCTTCATCTACATCTGCGTTCGACGGCTCGCTCCGGCGATTTGGTGATTCGCACGCGCGATCTTGAAATTGGTTATCCAGGCAGGATGCTTTTCCGCGCACCGGATATCGAGCTGCGACGCACCGAGTGCGCGGCGTTGATCGGACCGAACGGCGCGGGCAAATCCACGTTTCTCAAGACGATCCTCGGTCAACTCGGACCGTCGGCGGGTGAGGTGATTCTGGGAGCGAGTCTGCGCATCGGATATTTCGCGCAGGCGCATGAAGGACTCGATCCCGATAAAACAGTTTTAGACGAAATCCTTGCGGCGTCGCCCGGCATGTTGCCGTATCAGGGACGCGAGTACCTCGGCAAATATCTTTTCTCCGGCGATGATGCCTTCAAGAAAGTGTCCATGCTTTCCGGCGGCGAACGCGGACGATTGGCATTAGCCAAGCTGGCACTGGAAGATACGAATTTGTTGCTGCTGGATGAGCCGACAAATCATTTGGATATTCCGTCGCAGGAAGTTTTGCAAGCCGTGTTGGACGCGTATAAAGGAACGATTCTATTGGTCACGCATGATCGTTATCTTGTCGACACGCTTGCGACTCAAATCTGGGAAGTTGCAGATCAACCTTCCGAAGGTTTTAAACCTTCGGAAGGTTCGAGACTGGTTGTTTTCAAAGGCACGTATTCGCAGATGAAAGAGGAAAGAGAAAAAGAAGCGGCGCGGATGGCGGCGCAACAAGTTGTAATTCCCGAAGATCGAAGATCGAATATCGCAATCCGCAAAACGCAAAACGCGAAGACGAGAGAGGAAAGAAGGAAGATTGCTCAGATGCAGGAACTGGAAAATACCATCGCCGCGCTCGAAGCGGAGTTGGCGAATCTTGGCGCGCAGCTTGAAAGTCCCTTTGTGAATCCGAATGAAGTTGCGGTGATTGGAAGAGAATACGAACGCGTGCAAAAAGAGATGGATGAGAAGCTGGCGGAGTGGGAAAGAGTGCAGGGATAAATATAAAAGAAATGCTATACTGTATTTGAGAATTCTCTTGGAGATCAACGATGCCTAAAAACCCTCTTGCCGAAGTCTTTGGCTACCCTGTGGATAATATGACACAGGATGCAGTAAATCATCGGCATGGCAGGTTATGTCCCTTCCATAATTCCTCAGGAATTAATTGCACAAAAAGCAGTGCTACCGACCCTATTGGTGTATGTTCAATTTTTGAAGGAAGCAAAATTGTTGCTACTTGTCCTATTCGTTTTAGAGAAGATTTTCAAATCGTTTCTGACGCGGCTGATTTCTTCTTCCCAGGAAGTAAATATGTTGCTCTTACAGAAGCTAGGCTGAAAGATTTATATGGAAAATCTGCTGGAAATATTGATATTGTCCTTGCCGCGATCGGAGCAAAAGGCGAGATAATTGATTTTGGCGCGGTTGAAGTACAAGCTGTGTATATAACTGGTAACGTGCGAAATGTATTTGAGAAATACATGGACAACCCAAAACTTAATTACAAAATGGAATGGCCTTCTAAGAACTATCCGAGTCCAGATTATTTATCGTCATCGCGGAAAAGGCTTGCTCCTCAATTAATCTATAAAGGTGGCATTCTACATAAATGGGGCAAAAGGATGACGGTGGTCGTTGATGAAAATTTCTTTGGTCAACTGCCTGAACTTGAAGATGTTGACAAAGAATCGGCAGATATAGCATGGATGGTTTATGGATTTCAGAAGAGCAAGGGGCGATATGCTTTGAAACAGAAGGCTATCAAATATACTCATTTTGAAGATGCGTTAGCTACAATAACTACTCCCGACATTGGCGACGTAAATGATTTTGTCGAATATCTGAAAGATCGAATTGCAAAAGGAAAGACGATGGGAACGCCAGCGCAATCTGGTATAGCCCCAGAAGTTGAACCGCTGCCCAACTCTTTTGATAAATAATCTTATGGAACAGCTTGGATTTTGGGAAGTTGAAGTCCCACGAAAAGTAGTGAATGTTGCTTCTGTGCCACAGCGGAGTCCTTTTCGCTATCCTGGTGGTAAGACATGGCTTGTTCCAAGGATTCGACAGTGGCTAGCTGGTTATTTTCCAAAGCCCCGATTTTTCATTGAGCCTTTTGCCGGAGGCGCTATTGCGGGATTAACTGTTGCTTTCGAGAATTTGGCGGAAACTGTTTTGTTGGTTGAAAAAGATGAACAAGTTGCGGCAGTTTGGGACACCGTCATTGTTGATGATGGTGGTGCTGAGTGGCTAGCGAATGAGATTGTGAACTTCAATCTGAACTTGAAGACGGCTAAAGACCTGATTTTGTCTCGTCCCAAACTGACTAGAAAGATAGCGTTCAAAACAATCATTCAAAATAGAATAAATCACGGAGGCATTCTTGCTGATGGGGCTGGGCTTTTAAAGAACGGCGAGAATGGCAAAGGGATTCTGTCCAGATGGTATCCGCAAACATTGAAGAGGCGAATCCTTGATATTTCTGGTGTCAAGGAGCAAATTAGATTCAGGCGAGGCGATGGATTCCAGACGATAAAAAAATATCTCTACAATCCCAATGTTGTGTTTTTTATTGACCCGCCATACACCGCATCGAAGAAGAAAGCTGGCACTCGGCTTTATAAATATCATCAAATAAACCACGAAAAATTATTTGAGCTAATGTCGAAAGTGAACGGCGATTTTCTAATGACTTATGACGATGCGGATGAGGTGCGGTCGTTGGCATTGAAATATAGATTCGAGACTCGCCTAGTTGCTATGAATAATACTCATCATGCTACAATGACAGAATTAGTTATTGGGCGCGATTTGAGTTGGCTTGGCAGAAGGTAAATTACTTTTTATTGAAAACGAAAGTGCTCTACTTGTAGTTACTTGGGGACATCTAGTTCTGAAAGGAGGCGCACATGTCTTGGAAGAATCAACTGCGAAGCGACTCGTTGCCGTGGTTGCTGGAGTCCGATAATCCTGGTGTGCGCTATCTCGCCATCCGCGATCTGCTCGATTTGCCAGCCAATGATCCAAAACTGAAATCCGCGCGCAAGTCCGCGCACAAAGACGGACCGATTGCGGTTATCTTATCCAATATGGAGAAAGAAGGATATTGGGTCAAGCCCGGTCCCGGCTACAACCCTAAATATCGGTCAACAGTTTGGGCAATGATTTTGCTGGCACAGCTTGGCGCGTCCGTGAATGAAGATAAACGCGTCGAAACAGCCTGCAACTATGTGCTCGATCACATGTGCGAAGGTGGTCAGTTTACAATCACAACTTCCGGCGCGCCTTCGGGAACGGTGGACTGCTTGCAAGGGAATATATGTTGGTCGCTGGCAGAACTGGGATGTGATGATCCGCGTTTGAAAAAGGCATACGAATGGATGGCGCGCACGGTCACAGGCGATGGAATTGCATCGAAGGAAAATAAGGACGCGCCTGTCCGCTATTACGCGTATAAATGCGGGCCAACTTTTGCATGCGGCGCGAATAACAGCCTTCCCTGTGCGTGGGGCGGAGGCAAAGTGATGCTGGCGCTGAGCAAAATTCCTGAGAAGCAGAGAACGCTGCTAATCAAGAGAGCCATCGGGCAAGGCGTGGATTTCTTCCTCGGCATTGATCCCGCGACGGCAAAATATCCGACGCGGCTCGGCGATGATAAACCCAACCGCGACTGGTGGAAGTTTGGATTTCCCGTTTTCTATATCACCGACTTGTTGCAACTTGCTGAAGCATTCGTTGGATTGGGTTATGGCAATGACAAGCGGTTATCGAACGTGTTCAACATCATCCGCGAAAAACAAAATGAACGTGGTCAATGGCTGATGGAATACGACTACGCGGGAAAGACATGGTTTGAGTTTGGTGAAAAGAAACGGCCCAATAAATGGGTCACATTGCGAGCGATGAAAGTGTTGAAAGCGGTTGGCTGACTTATTCAGGTTCACCGCAAAGGGCTTAGGGCGCAGGGCGTTACGCGGCGCGAGGCGCCACTTGCAATGACAGGATAAAAGGACTGGCTTCGGCCAATCCTTTTTGTTTATGTTTTACGCGCACCGAACCGTTGCTTGCAGTTGCCATTCCTGTCTGCATAAAACATGGGCCGAAAGAACACAGGTCAACTTGCCTTGCAGGCCGTCTAAGACTTTTCTTAGACGACTTAAAACAAGTCTTAGAGCTGCGCCTGAATGAATTCCCTATAATGAAGTCGAACTAATGGAGAAACAATATGCAGATCGTATTTGCCGCAGTCGGAATCATCGTCATTTTCTGGGTTGTGTTTTGGCTGGCGCAAAGGGTTGCGTCGCACGCCTCGGACGCCCGTGATGTGCGCCACACACTGGAGACCGGTGCACGGATGCTTGGCGGAAGCGATTATTTGCGCTCCTACCCGCCGGTCAAGTCTGAGGATGAAATGTAAGACGCAGTACCTCGCGATCCGCACGGCGTCCGGGGATGGCCCGTGCCTCATTGACAAGTGATCGCTGAACCTCGTTCGACGTGTCGGTGCCTTCGCAGCCGGACATGAAGCGAAGTTCGCGGGAAAGGAGAGGATCCGAGTAAAAAAGAATAGGTTTGTTTTCCGCGGACGGATTGGAAAAGATATCTTTTTGATCGTGCACCTAAAATATTGAAGGAGATGTGATCTTATGGCAACTCATGTAAATGTAGCGCCCGCCGCCACACCTGCCAAGCGCAAGATTGACTGGAGTTCGCTTTGGAAAAAGGAAGACTGGTGGGCAGTCTATCTCGGCTTGTTCTTCGTGGTCATCGCGTATATCGCCATGGCGATAAACCCGAAGAATTCGCCTCTAAACATTGTCAAAGCCGCGACGCCAGCCGTTTGGCCCAAGACTAGCCTGCTGGCTAACCTTGGCGCCAACTGGGGCAGCTACGTGTTCCTATACGTGTTGCTGCTTGTCCTGACATTGATTGCTTCTCTTCTGATGGGAGAAAAAGCCGGTAACTACATCAAGGGATTCACTGTGCTGTTCATCCTGGGCCTGCTTACTCTCATCATTGGCACCTGGCAGTTCTTCAATAAATATGGCCTTGAATATCCGTTCTGGGCGCTAGTCATTGGGATGATCATCGGCAACATCTGGACTTTCCCGGAATGGTTCCAGGCCGCATCCAAGCGCACCGAGTTCTTTATCAAGACTGCCATTGTCCTGCTGGGCGCGTCGCTTTCCTTTACCGCGGTCGTGCAAGGCGGCGGTTGGGGCTTTCTGGAAGCGCTGATCATCGTGGCCGGCGGTTTCACCGTGGCGTTCGTCATTGGCAGAGCTTTGGGCTTCGATCAGAAGTTCGCCGCTGTGCTCGGCGCGGGCGCGTCGGTGTGCGGTATCTCCGCTGCGATCGCGATGGGCAGCAGCGTAAAGGAAGAAGAGAAAAAGATCAGCTATGTTCTCTCGCTGGTCATGATTTATGCCCTGATATTGATCTTCCTGCTGCCGCTGCTGTCTAAAGGCCTGTTCATGTTGAACGATTACGTGTCGGGAGCATGGATTGGCGGTTCGGAATTGGCGGATGCCGCCGGCCTGGCGAGCGCAGGAATGATCGGTGAAAAAGCTGTTCAGGCGTTCACGCTGGTGAAACTGAACCGCGACATTATGATCGGCTTCCTGTGCTTCATTTTTGCATGGATCGCCGCAACTTCGTGGGAGAAGAACGCCGAAGGCAAAGCAGACCCGATGGTGATCTGGTATCGCTTCCCCAAATTCGTCGTTGCCTTCTTCCTCGTCTCGTTCGTCGTCACCTCGTTTGTCGTGAGCTATACCCAGCCCGTCGTGAATGTACAGTTCATCGCCAATCTAAATACGATCCGTACCTGGTTGTTTGTGATGGCCTTCCTGTGCATTGGGTTGAACATGAAGTTCAAAGAGATACGAGCGATGGGCAGTAAGCCGTTGATCGCCTTTACGGTCGTTGCGCTGGTCAACGTGATTCTGGGCTTCATTTGCGCGAACCTGTTCTTCGGAGGCATCCTGGCAGCACCGCTCCACTAACAAACGCGGATTTCTCGCTCAGAGGAAGACGATGTAGTGTTGATGGATCGCAGCAAGGATTACTGGAGAACCCGGAGGGAAAGCAAGGCCCATGAGTTTTGCTTTCCCTCCAAACTATCAATCTCGGGTGTGATCATAAGGAGGTAGAAAATTATGGCTAAGGAATCCAAGACTCCTTTACTGGATCAGCTTGAAGAGGGACCGTGGCCCAGCTTTGTGAAAGAGATCAAGCGGGCGGCCCAAAAGAAGGATTCAGCCAAAGATTTGCTCGGCCAGCTCGAACGTTCGTATAACGACCGGATTGGCCACTGGAAGCACGGCGGCATCGTCGGCGTGAAAGGATACGGCGGGGGAGTGATCGGCCGTTATTCCGATCTGCCGGAGGAATTTCCGGCCATTGCCGAGTTCCACACATTCCGCGTCAATATGCCGTCGGCGTGGTTCTACACAACGGATAAGTTACGCAAGCTCTGCGATGTGTGGGACAAGCACGGCAGCGGATTGACCAACATGCACGGAGCCACCGGCGATATCATCCTGCTCGGCGCTCCAACAGAAGAACTGCAAGCCTGTTTTGATGATCTGTCCGACATCGGCTTCGACCTGGGCGGCTCGGGCAGTGACATGCGAACGCCCTCCTGCTGTGTGGGGCCTGCCCGTTGCGAATTTGCCTGCATTGACACTTTGAACCTGCTGCGTGAGGTCACTCTGGAATTCCAGGATGAACTGCACAGGCCGATGTTCCCCTACAAATCCAAGATCAAGATTTCGGGCTGTGCAAACGATTGCGTGGCCGCCGTGGCCCGCTCCGATATTTCGGTCATTGG
Source organism: Chloroflexota bacterium (assembly GCA_021787595.1). GTDB lineage: Bacteria > Chloroflexota > Anaerolineae > Anaerolineales > Villigracilaceae > Fen-1038. The sequence continues at coordinate 35,563 of JAJYLQ010000020.1, forward strand.
CACCTGGCGCGATAGCATCCAGGTTGACGATGCCGAGGTCGCCAATTATGCAAATAGCGGCTTGGACATTCAATCGGAGGTTGCAGACCTGTGCCCGACCGGCTGTATGAAATGGGACGCCGAGGCCAAAAAGCTGACCATTGATAACGGCGAATGCAATCGCTGTATGCACTGCATCAATGTGATGTGCAAAGCGCTGCGGCCCGGCAAGGAGAAGGGAGCCACCATCCTGGTGGGCGGAAAAGCCCCCATCGTGCGCGGCGCCCTGCTTTCCTGGGTGCTCGTTCCGTTCATGAAGATGGATCCCCCGTACACTGAATTCAAGGATTTGGTGCGCCGCATCTGGGAGTGGTGGGATGAGAACGGCAAGATGCGCGAGCGCCTCGGTGAGTTGATCAACCGCTTGGGCATGCGCACCTTCCTGGAGGCGGTGGGCTTGCCGCCGGTTCCACAGATGGTCAGTATGCCGCGCGCGAATCCGTACTACTTCTGGGATCCTGAGGAGGTGAAATGATGGCCGCCCGTACTGACTTTGGCCCTCCAGATTACAAGGAAATGCTGCCGCCTGTAATCGTCAAGAATTATGGGCAGTGGAAATATCATGAGCAGGTAAAGCCCGGCGTTCTGAAACACGTTGCCGAGTCCGGCGATGAACTGTACACCGTGCGGGTGGGTTCCGGGCGTCTGGTGAGCACGGACTGGATCCGCGATGTTTGCCAGATCGCCGATCAATTCTGCGACGGGCATTTGCGTTTCACCAGCCGCCACAACCTGGAATTCCTGATCTCCGATAAAAAACAGGTCGAGCCGCTGATTGCTCACCTGAAGGCACAAGGCTATCCAATCGGCGGGACCGGTCACGCCATCAGCAACCCGGTGCACACCCAGGGCTGGATCCATTGTCACACGCCCGCCACCGACGCCTCCGGCATCGTCAAGTCCGTGATGGATGACCTGTTCGAGTATTTTGCGGATTCGAAACTGCCGGCTTATTGCCGCATTTCGCTGGCTTGCTGCCTCAACATGTGCGGCGCGGTTCACTGCTCGGATATTGCCATTTTAGGTATTCACCGCAAGCCGCCGAAGATCAATCACGAGGTTGTGCGCGCCAAGTGCGAGATCCCGAATGTGATCGCGGCCTGCCCGACTGGTGCGATCCGCCCCGACCCCAAGGAAAAGTCCCTCACCGTTAACGAAGAGAAGTGCATGTACTGCGGCAACTGCTACACCATGTGCCCGGGCATGCCGCTGGCAGACCCGGTCGGTGATGGTGTCTCGATTTGGGTGGGCGGAAAGATCTCCAGCGCGCGCACACCGCCCAAATTCTCGCGTCTGGTCATCCCGTATCTGCCCAATAATCCGCCGCGCTGGCCCGAAGTGACCAGTGCCGTCCGCAACATCGTAGAAACGTGGGCGGCCCACGCGCACAAGCACGAACGCATGGGCGAGTGGATTGACCGCATCGGCTGGGAACGTTTCTTCAGCCTGACCGGAATCCCGTTCACCATGCAATTGATTGACGACTACACCCTGGCCTCTGAGACTTATCGCTCCACACCTGCTTTCAAGTGGTAAGGAGCGGTAAGGAGGTGAATGATGGATGATGAGGTAACAGAAGAATTGAAGAACCGCATCGTCGAGTTCTTCAAGCAAAAAGGGAAGATGATGACCCACCGTGACGTTGCCAACGGCTTGGGCCTGGACTCAAAATTGGCCAAGAAGGCGCTTACCGAACTGGTCAATGCCGGCACCCTGGAATTCACGTCCTTTGGCGGCGCCACATTCATTAAGCTGCCCGATGCTTAGTAGTGAGTGCTTCGAACCATAAAAACTGTTAGGAGGTTTATATGCCTTTATTGGATTTGGCTGGGACGCAAGTGGAGGTGGACGAGGATGGTTTCATCCAGGATCCTGCCTCCTGGTCAGAGATGCTTGCGGCCGCGCTGGCCAAGATGGAAGATGTCGAAAACCTGACCGAGGATCATTGGAAGGTGATCAAGTACCTGCGGACCTACTACCAGCAGTTTGGTATTGCTCCCATGGTTCGCAAACTGTGCAAGGAGACCGGCTACGATCTCAAGGCAATTTACGAACTGTTTCCCAGTGGGCCGGCCAAGGGCGCTTGTAAGATCGCCGGCCTGCCGAAACCGACCGGCTGCGTCTGATCTCACCTCTGCAACTCTGGAGCGCGGACTTTAACCTGCAATTTGACGCGGATTGAAGTCTGCATTAGGGATTCAAAAGGGATGGGGGCTTGCACTCCATCCCTTTCTTTATCTTACGAGATGCTGTGGACGATCCTATCCAGATCGCCGTGTTGTACGTGAACGCGAGTGAGTGTAGAGTTTTTATTAAGAAGCGATATTGTGAGGCTGTATGGACGCGAGCGACATCCTTTGGACTTTCCTGTCATTATTCTTTATTGGCTTGGCATACTTCTCGGTCATTACCTTCGTGGCCGGCATGTTATGGAAACTGATCGGTTATCTGCGCACACCGATGCCTCTGCCTCATGCGCTCACGCCTGCGCCCAAGACAGAAGGCGGCGCCATCCTGCGGGTTCTGGGCGAGGTGACGATCTTTCGGAGTTTATTCAAAGCGGATAAATGGTTGTGGGCCGGGGCCTGGGTATTTCATATTGCCCTGGCGGCTGTGCTCTTTCGCCATCTGCGCTATTTCACTTATCCCGTGCCTGGCCTCATTTTGTATATGCAGAATGTGGCTTTGTTCTTTGGCTGCTTGTTTGGGGCGGCGATCTTGTTTTTGTTCTGGCGGCGATTGGCTCTGCCGCGCACCTTATACATCTCGAACATCCCGGATTATTTTGTGCTGGTGTTGCTGGGCTTGATTGCCGGCTCCGGCCTCACCCTCAACTACTGGCTGCATGTTGACATTGTGGATGTCAAGGGCTTCATCCTGGGATTGATGACGCTGCATCCGGTCGAAGTTCCCAGGTACCCGCTCTTTCTCTTCCACCTGTTCCTCGTCCTGATCCTGATGCTTTATTTCCCGTTCAGCAAATTACTGCACGCGGGCGGAGTCATCTTCAGCCCGTCGCGCAGCCAGCCGTATCAAATCCAGCAGCGCGGGAAGCGCTACGTCAACCCTCTGGAGCGTTAAGAGTATCCATGGCCAAGTTTGATGAAACTCCCATCGTAAAAGATCCCGCTGTGAATGGCGTGTTGTCGGCGCCAAAGCTTCGCGAGCATGCTTCCGCAGAGGTTCGCTGCCATCCCAGCAAGCCTAAGGATACTGCCGCGATTGACCTGCCCACCGAACGCGTCCCCGATTGGCAGGAGCGCGCCGTTGCCAAGCTTGGAGAATTGCTCGAGAAGAACAAGGCGCTGCGCGTCTATATGGACATCTGCGTCCGCTGCGGGGCCTGTACCGACAAATGCCCGTTCTTTTTGGGGACGGGCGACCCGCAGAATTTTCCGGTGGCGCGCGCTGAACTGATGCGAAAAGTCTACCGCCGCTACTTCACTCCGGCGGGTCTTTTCCCGGACCTCGGAGAGGCTGCCGATTTCGACGAGGAAATGCTCCAGAAGTGGTACACCTACTTCTATCAATGCTCGGAATGCCGGCGCTGTTCGGTCTTTTGCCCGTACGGGATCGATACCGCCGAGATCACCATCGCTGCCCGAGAGATCATGGCTTCGATTGGCGTCGCCACCAAGTATGTAACGGAGGTGGTCGCAAAAGTTTACTCGACGGGCAATAATCTCGGCATCCCGCCTGCCGGATGGAAGGATAACTGCGAGTTCCTCGAGAGCGATGTCAAAGAAGAAACTGGCCTTTCGGTCCGTTTTCCCGTAGACGAGAAAGGCGCCGAGGTGCTGCTCGTGCCTCCCTCCGCCGACAACTTTGCCAACACCGACACGATGATCGGCTATGGAAAGTTGTTCCATTTCTTGGGCGTCAGTTGGACGACCAGCACGTATTGCAATGAGGCGGGCAACTTCGGCCTCTTTCTCAATTTCGCCAACCTGAAAAAAGTCAACCGCCGCATTCTCGATGCGGCCCGCGACCTGGGCGTCAAGACCATCATCTGGGGCGAATGCGGGCATGCCTGGCGCGCTGGCATTTACACGCCCACTCTCAACGGCCCGATGGACGATTTCGAGCCGCCTTATCCTTATCACATCAGCCAGTACATCGTGGACATGCTTCACAAGGGCGCCTTCGAGGGGCACATTGATAAATCTGCCAATGATGAATACCTCGTTACCTATCACGATCCATGCCAGTCGGCCCGCGCCGGTTATCTCATCGAGGAACCGCGCGAGATCATCCGTGCCGTCTGCAACCGTTTTGTGGAAATGCCGGATGGCACCATCCGCCAGAAAACCTTTTGCTGCGGCGCCGGCAACGGACTGCTGACTGATGAGATCATGCCCATCCGCATGGCAGGCGGCAAGCCGCGCGCCATGGCGGTTAAACACACCGGAGCCAATTACCTGGCGACGGTCTGCGCGATCTGTAAGGCGCAGTTGCCGGAGTCCATGCACTATTGGGATGTGCCTGTCAAGGTGGGCGGCGTGATTGATTTGTTGGCGCGCGCCATCAAGATGTGAGTTCGGAGCCTTTGATGCGTAAAGTAGCTTTGTCTTTGGTTGCCGTTGGTATCCTGCTCCTGGTCGCGGCTTGGTATCCGCACTATGTGGAAAAGCCGGTCAAGGATGGAAAAGGACCTTTATCTGTTTATGTTGACCCCAGTCTGTCGGCTCCCGAATATCACAGCCCACTGGACTGGTGGGAACTGCATCATGCAGATATTCTGAATCGCGGCGATTTGACCCAATCCGATTGTTTGCAGTGCCATGATCCTGAAAGGTCCTGCAACCACTGCCACCGCTATGTGGGCGTGGCGGAGATCACTCCCTGAACGATCCGGGCGAATGGTTGAAATATGACAACGACGAATCCTTCTCAAACACCAAGACCATCGGTCTTCACCGCACGCCGCCAGTTCATTCAACTTGGCCTGGCAGCGGTTGGTGCAGTCTGGTTGGGGACCTGGCTGCAGTCGCTCCTGTTCCCTTCGCAGAATACTTCACAAGCGGCCCAGCCGGTTTCTTTTCCGCTGGCTGATCTGCCGGTGGGCGGGACCAAAGCGATCAGCTATGGCGGCCTGCCTGTCCTGGTATTGCGTACGCCGGAAGATTTGCGCGCGTTCTCTCTGGTCTGCACACATCTCGGTTGTACGGTCCAGTGGCAGGCGGGTGGAAAGGAATTCTATTGTCCCTGTCATGGCGGCCGCTACGATGAATTTGGCGATGTGCTGTCCGGCCCGCCTCCAATTCCGCTGGAACAAATCCCAGTGCAGGTGAAAGGGCAAACGGTAACGGTCGGTGAGATGTGATGGATAAAATAACATGAAATACTTCCTGATCCTTTTCGGTGCGCTACTCTTGTGCGTGTCTTTATTGCTGGGAACACCCTCGTCAACGAAGGCGTTGCCCGAATACGCGGCTCAAACCGGCGAACCGTGTGCAACCTGCCATGTCAGTCCATCGGGAGGTGGGCCGCGCACCCCGCGCGGTCTGGCGTGGGTGGCTTTGGGCAAGACGGGCAATGTGCCGGATTTGACGCAGTCGCTGGAAATACTGGGGGTCAAGCTCAGCGTGGATTCGGCTTATTACACGGTGGCAAATTCCCAGGTCCAGGCGGCGGAAGTGTTAAACGCCGCGCCGGCTCAAGGTCAAAAATTATTCCGTTGGCTGAGTCAACATGACGGCAATTGATTCCAAACCCACGTCGCGGATTTCGCGCCGGGACTTTATCAAAGTCGGCGCGGCAACGGCCGTGGCCGGGGCGGGCCTGGCCGCGTTGAAAAGTGCTGACAAGCCGCTTACAGTCCAGACTGTTCCATTGGAGGAGACGGTTGTCAAAACCACCTGTGCGCTGTGCCCGTCGGGGTGCGGGCTGAACGTGCGCGTGGTCAATGGAAAGGCTGTGAAGGTGGAAGGCAATCCGCTCCATCCGCTGAATCAAGGTGTATGCTGCTTGAAAGGGCAGACCGCGCTGGAAGTGTTGTACAGCCCCGAACGGATCGAGCATCCCCGCATCCAAACCGGGGAACGCGGGTCGGGTGACTGGAAGGAAATTTCCTGGGATGAAGCGCTGGGCATCGTCGCGAGCAAAATGGCCGGACTGCGTTCCTCCGGCAAGGCACACGGCGTGGCGCTCATGCACGGCGATTTGTGCGGAGAGATGCGCCAGGTGGTCCAGCGTTTCATGCAGGCATACGGATCGCCCAATGTGATTTCACGTGAAAGCCTGGGCGAGGATGCGGCCCGCATGGCCATGTGGTTTTCGCAGGGCGTGAACGTTTTGCCGGTCTATGATATTGCCAGCGCCAATTATGTGATGACTTTTGGCGGCAACCTGCTCGAGACCAGCCGGAACCTGATCGGTTATCTGGGAGCAGCCGCTTTCATGCACCGCGGCCGCCCGGAGCGCGGCAAGCTGGTCGCGGTACATCCGCGCCGTTCTGTGACCGGCATCAAGGCCGACGAATGGATTCCCATCCGCCCCGGCACCTACGGCGCGCTGGCGCTGGGCATGGCGAACGTCATCATCAACAGCGGATTGTATGATGAAAACTTCGTGCGCGACTTTACTTTTGGCTTCGACGACTTCACGGACACAGACGGGAATTCTCATCAGGGATTCAAATCGCTGGTTCTGGAGTCTTACACTCTTGACCGCGTCTCGGCTGTTACGGGCGTCGCCACCGATGTTATCGCCCGCGTGGCTGGCGAGTTCGCTTCCAATCGCCCGGCCATCGCGGTAATGCCGACCGAAGCAGGCGAACTTTCCAGCGGCAGTGCGCTTTATACAGCGCTGGCGGTGCACGCGCTCAACGCGCTGATCGGCTCGATTGACGCCAAGGGCGGTGCGATCGTTCAACGTTTCCCCGATTTGAAGGATTGGCCGTACTACATGCCCGACTCGACCGCGCTGGTGGGCGGATCCAAAGAGCGCGTGGACGGCGCCGGGACGCAATTTCCGCTGGCGATATCCGTGTACCAGAATGTCCCCGAACGCATCCTGGCCGGCGAGCCGTATCCGCTGGAAATGCTCATGCTCTTGAACGCCAACCCGGCGTATGACATGCCGAACAACGGACGCTGCGTCGAGGCATTGTTGAAGGTCCCGTTCGTTGTCAGCTTTGCGCCCACCCTGGACGAAAGCGCGGCACATGCCGATTTGATTCTGCCCGCCAGCACTTTCCTCGAAATCTGGGGCGACGATTATCTGGAAGGCACGGGTTTCCCCGGCATTTCCCTGCGCCGCCCAGTAGTGGAACCCGTCCACGACACACGCGATCCCGGCGATGTGTTGCTCGATCTCGCTCACCGTCTTGGCGGACCTCTGGCAGAAGCCTTCCCCTGGACTTCTTACAAAGATTTGATGCTCGATCGTTTATCCGGCTTCGATTGGAAAAAATTCGAAGCCAATGGCAACTGGTCACAGTTGGTTTACTTCAATGCCGTGCCTGGCAGCCAGGCCTGGAATGAAGTGGTGGGACGCGACCGCTTGAACGCTCCCAAAGATGGAAGATTCGATTTCTTCTCCCGCGAATTATTCGCCCTGCTCGGTTCGGACTCCAGCCAGGCCTGCCTGCCGCACTTCGAGATTCCCTCCACCCTGGCAGACAGCACGGCCGGCGCGCTCGAATATCCGTTCCTGCTTGTGACCCAGCCGTTGATCACGCAGTCGCAGGAGTGGCAGGGCATTATCCCGACCCTGGAGGAATGTTACGGCTTGCAGGGCAACGTCAAATGGGACAGTTGGGTCGAGGTCAGCCAAAAGGCTGCGGACGCCCTCGGACTGCAAAACAATGACCGGGTCTGGATCGAATCGGCGGCGGACCGCGTGCAGGCTGTGGTGCGCGTCCGGGCGGGCTTGTGGCCCGATGCGGTCTTCCTGCCGCCCGGCCAGGGACATCGCACCCTGGTGCGCTGGGGCCGTTACGCAGACGATAACTTCGTGGTGGGCACGAATCCCAACGCGTTGATCGAATTCAGCAGCGAACCGTTGACTGGGCTGGCCGTCTCCGGCCCGGCGCGCGTCCGCATTTATCGTGTTTGATCGGAATTTTATTTCTGGAGGCAGAACGTGACCCGCTGGGGAATGGTGATTGACCTGGATAAATGTGTGGCCTGTCAGAGCTGTACCGCAGCCTGCCGGATGGAGAACAACACGCCCGTTGCCGGGAAGAATCAGGCTGATATGGGGCGCACGATCTTGTGGAACGAGGTGCTGCCTTTGGCGAACAGCGAATCTCCCGATGCCAGCGAGATGTTGATCCCGCGCCCCTGCATGCACTGCGATGATCCTCCCTGCGTGAAGGTTTGCCCGGTTCAAGCCACGTATCGAACCGATGAAGGCGTCGTACTGATCAACTATGACCGCTGCATTGGCTGCCGCTTCTGCACGGTGGCTTGCCCCTTCCAGGTGCGCTACTTCAACTGGTTCGAACCCGAATGGCCCGAAGCGCTCAAAGCCCATCTCAATCCTGATCCCGAGGTTGCGCCGCGTCCCAGAGGCGTGGTCGAGAAATGCACCTTCTGTGTCCAGCGTTTACGCAAGGCGCGTGAAACGGCGCAGGCTGAAGGCCGTCCATTTTCCGCTACGGATTATGTCCCGGCTTGTGTGGAAACCTGCACGGCTCACGCGCGTTATTTCGGCGATCTCGACGATCCGAACAGCCTCGTGTCGCAGCTGGCGGCCAGTCCGCGTGCCTTCAGGTTACAGGAAGAGATGGGCACAAAGCCGAAGGTCTATTACTTGAAACAAGGATGATTCACTACAAATGACTTCAATTCCTAGCCGCGAATCTGAACTTGAACGGATTGTCCTGGCGCCATTGCGCCGGACTTCCAAACAGTTTTATGTGGTGCTAGCCGGCCTGAGTCTCGTCGTCCTTCTGGGCGCGGCGGCGCTTGCGAATCAGTGGCGGCTGGGGCTGGGTGTTACCGGCCTCAACCGACCCGTTTACTGGGGCGTTTACATTACCAATTTCGTGTTCTTCATCGGCATCAGCCATGCCGGGACCCTGATCTCCGCCATCCTGCGCGTGACTCAGGCGGAGTGGCGCCGGCCAATCACACGCATCGCGGAGGCCATCACATTCTTTGCCCTCATTATCGGTATGCTTCAAGTCTGGATTGACATGGGACGGCCGGAACGAATTATCTTTCCCTTCATCTTTGGCCGCTTCCAGTCGCCCTTCTTGTGGGACTTCACTTGCGTTGGCGTTTACTTCATGAGCAGTATGCTTTATCTGTATCTTCCGCTCGTGCCTGATCTGGCACGCCTGCGTGACCGCATGACCGATGCCCCGCGCTGGAGACACTGGTTGTATACGGTCATGTCATTCGGCTGGCATGGGAACGCGGAGCAGCATCGCCGCCTGGAGATCGCCATCGGCATCATGGCAATCGTCATCATCCCGGTCGCGGTTTCGGTGCATACGGTCGTCTCGTGGATTTTCGGCATGACCATGCAGCCGATGTGGCATTCCACGATCCTTGGCCCTTATTTCGTGGTCGGTGCGATCTTCTCCGGCATCGCCATGCTTTTCCTGTTCATGACGCTCCTGCGCCGCGCCTGGCATCTCGAGCTGTGGATCGGCGAGAAGCAATATAACTATCTCGGTATCTTGCTGCTGGTGATGAGCGCCTTCTGGGGCTACTTCACCCTGGCTGAGTTTTTGACCACCGGTTACAGCACGATCACCAACGAGACCGCAGTCTTTCATGCCAAATTGCTTGGCGAGTACGCGCCTGCTTTCTGGGCCATGGTCACGGCCAATTTGGTGATCCCTTTTGCGGTCCTGATGCGTCGCCAGGGACGCAAACCGCTGGGCACGTTCATCGCCGCGCTTTCGGTCATCATCGGCATGTGGATCGAACGATTCCTGATTGTGGCGCCCAGCCTCACCCGGCCCTCGCTCGGATTCATGCCGGCTGTTTATACACCGTCTCTCACAGAAGTGGCGATCACGGCTGGGTCGTTCGCATTGTTCGCCCTGCTTTTCCTGCTGTTCTTCAAGGTTTTCCCAGCCATCTCGGTTTGGGAGGTCGAAGAAGGCCAGGCAGTCGAGGCGGTAAGACAAAAGGCGCGCGAACTGGCGCACGAAGGCGCGCAGCCGGCGCTCAGGAGTTGAATATGGCCTACTGGTTTATCAATACTCCCGGCATTGGTTCCATCATCGTGTTCGCGGTTGGCATCTCGGTCTTTATCGCTTACCTGAGGATGCTTCGTTGGATTCAAACCACGCCGCCCGACCCCGACCCTAAAAACGAGACATCAACTTCGGACGTGGATAAATGATGCGACGAATCCTGATTCCCTGCCTGATCTTCCTCGCGATGATGGCGTTTGCCGTTTCGTCGGCTTCCGCTTCTTCTCCGACCATCAGCCCGTCGCCATTAAACGGGCCGACTCTCGTCCCAGGCAATTATTGCATCTCCTGCCATCTGGCAAACGACCCGCGGCTTGCCGCAGTCACCGAGTGGAAGGGGAGTATCGCACGCGAGATCAATAGTCCCTGTCCTGCGGCGACCAGCATTCACCAACAACTGTATTACACCGAGCGGATGCTGCTGATGATTGATCGGGCGCAAGCGTCGGTGGGCGCTCTTCCTGCACAGAGCCAGGCACAGTTGGAAAACTACACCCAGCTCTACAGCCGTCAACTGGACGAACCTGTAACGAGCCTGGCCGCCTTTACGACCGACGCGCAAACAACGCGCTATCGCCTGAATAAGATTTATACCAGCCTCAACCAGGTGGCTGAGGCCGCCAAACAGCGTACGATCTTCCTTTGGGCGGGCGTGGTTACTTTGATTGTGCTTGGGTCGCTGGTATGGGGACTCTATAACACCCGCGCTTTCCGCAGCGGAGGGACGAAAAGGCCCCCTTCGCTATTTTGGCGTGTGATCTTTATCCTGGCTGTGCTGGGCCTCTTCACGCTGCCAATCCTGCGCGTCCCGGCAGCGGAGGGGACAACGCCCACAACTGAGGAACAGACGACTCAATCCGTTTTGGACACCGCCAATCGAGCCGCCTCGGCCGCCGACAACGTCCAGGCGCGCGCCTGGATGTTGTCGCGCCTCGGCAAGGCCTGGAATGAAACCGACCCGGCCCAAGCCCAGTCTGTTCTTGGCGAGGCGCTGGGTTCTGTGCAGCAGGCCCGCGAAAACGAGAATGCTCTGTGGGGCCAATCCCTGGCCGTGCAGGAAACCGCAGTTGGCATTTCGATTGACATGGAAAAAGCTGACTTGATCGCAGTAAACCTGAACGCAGCCCGCGCCCGCAACTGGAGCCTGCCCTTGATTGCAGTCGAATGGAATACAACGGATTCCACCCGCGCGGTCGAACTGCTGCAGGCCGAGCAAAATGCCCTTTCATCTCAAACTGGAATCTATCGCGACCTTCAGTTACGCAGCGTGGCGCTGGCCTGGGCCAGGGTCGAACCGTCGCAAACGGCATCCGCTGCCGGGGCGATTCAAGATGCGTTCATCCGCTCATGGACCCTGCGCGAGGCCGCGGTCATCACAAAGGATGCGTCCCTCTTCGATCTTGCATCCGAAGCTGCGCGCCAAATTGCGGATCCTGTCCAGCGGGCGCGGGCATTACAGGAGGTGGCGGCCGCATCTGGCGACAAGCGTTTCTTCGATGAAGCCTTGTCGGCGTTGAATGGCGTTAGCGGCGTGCCGCTGGCTTATGCCTTGAGCGATCTGGCGGCTGCCTCTGGCGATGTCACTCTTGCAGACCGAATTGATCCCGCCTATCCCGACGCGCGTACCGCCGCATTGTTGCAGTTGGGAAAATATCAACTCGCATGGAAGTCTGCCTCTGCCATTGCGGATCCGTACGAGCAGGCCCATGCCCAAGCCGCGATTGCCGGCGCGTGGGGAAACGCGGAGGCTGCCATGCAGATCAAAGTCCCGCTGTATCGCGACCTGGCTTTGCGCGATATCATCCGCAAAACCGGCAATGCGGCGCTGGCGGATTCCATTAAATCTCCCTACTACGAAGTTCAGGCGCTGACCGCGCTTGGCCAGTACGGCGCCGCTATCCAGGCCTCGAACGGATTGGGCGATTCGTATCCGTTAGTTGATCTGGTCGCCGCCTTGTCGAAGAAGGATCCGCAGACGGCATTGCCGCTGGTTGATAAGATGACGGGTGATGTGGATAAGGCGGCCGCGTTGCGGATAATTGCCGCGGCAACGGGAGATCAGACGCTTTTCGAGAAGGCGCAGGGCATGGCGCTGGCGGCGCGGGTTTCGGGTGATGTGCTGGCGCCCTCCGAAGCCTCACTGGATTTGGCAGACTCGTTTTGGATGGTCAACCCGGTGGATGCACAGTCCGCCCTGCGCCAGGCGTATGAGACGGCGCAGCGCATTCCGATCAAATAGAATGGATGGGAAGACGCCTATGGAATCCCAGAAAGTTCTCGTGGTAATGACCTCCGGCCCTGGAACGCCCGAACGCTGCGCCGCGCCGTTCTTCTTTGCGACTGGCGCCGCCGCGTTGGGGCATGATGTCAGCATGTTCTTTACCATGCAGGGAGCCCAACTGCTCAAGCAGGGCGTGGCTGAAACAGTTTACGCCAAGCAGGGCGGGCGCTCGATCCGCCAATTTATGCAAAGCGCCATCGAAGCGGGCGTGAATTTCTTTGTTTGTTCGGCTTCACTCGAACTCAACGATATGACGCCGGACGACCTGATCGAAGAGGCAGATCATTTGGTCGGCAGCGTCTTTTTGACAGAACGAGGTTTGGAATCGGACCTGGTTCTGAGTTTTTAATTCGTTCGCAGTGATTTGGAGAATGTATGTTCATCATTACCGTTGATATCGAAAAATGCCAGGGATGCGGCGATTGCGTCGAGAATTGCCCGCAGCAGCTCATTGTGCTGGTCGAGGAAAATGGCAAAAAATATGCCGTATACAGCGGCAGCCCTGACGATTGCATCGGCTGCATGTCCTGTGAGACTTGCGAAGAGAATGCAATCACGATCACCGAAATTTGAGGGCATTGGAGTTCGAAGTTCCCGGACTTTGGACCGTGTGGTTTCGAGATGAACCAGGAAACCCAGCGCCTGCCTCGATTGGTCATTGCCGCGCCCCAGGGACGCAGTGGAAAGACAACTGTCACTCTGGGTCTGTGCGCGGCCTTTAAAGCGCTTGGCTCCGTTGTTCAGCCATATAAAAAGGGTCCCGATTACATAGACCCCTCCTGGTTGAGCGAAGCGGCCGGGCGCGCCTGTCGTTCGCTCGATCCTTTTTTCTATGAACAGCCCGGGTCCCTTTTGCAGGCTTTCGTACATTCTGCTCAAAAGGCAGAGTTGAGTCTGATCGAGGGCAATCACGGCCTCTTCGATTCCTTCGACGAAGCTGGCGCGGGTAGTACCGCAGCAGTCGCCCGCACCCTGAATGCGCCGATCCTGTTGGTGGTGGATGCGGCGCGTATGGGCCGGAGCATCGCCGCCATTGTGCATGGCTGCCAGACTTTCGAGACGGATACGAACATCGCCGGCGTGGTTTTGAACAACATCGCACAGGGACGCCATGAGATCCGCACGCGCCACGCCATCGAAAGCAATTGCAATATTCCGGTGATCGGCGCGCTCCCGCGCGACGAACGATTGACCATCCCGGAACGGCATTTGGGACTGGTGCCGCACGCTGAGGAGGGTGCGTTTCTTTCCGCCATCACGACCTGCCAGCAGGCCGTTGAGAATTATCTCGACCTTGACCTGGTCCTGCGCATCGCCAAGTCTGCGCCGCCTCTTTCGGCGGCTCCTGCCTCGCCATCTTCCTTTTCTTCTGTCATAGCAGATCGCCCGCGGATCGGCGTCCTCCGCGACCAGGCTTTTACTTTCTATTATCCCGAAAACCTGGAAGCCCTCGAGCAGGCAGGCGCACAATTGGTCTTCATCAACGCGTTCAGCGGCACCGCTTTGCCAGGCCTGGATGCGCTCTATATCGGCGGCGGCTTCCCCGAAATCTTCATGGATGAATTATCTGCAAACATGAGCCTGCGCGAGTCCATCCGCCGCGCCATCGAAAGCGAGCTGCCTGTTTACGCGGAATGCGGCGGGATGATGTATCTCTCGCGCCGCATCCATTGGGGAGAAAGATCGGCGGAGATGGTTGGCGTGCTGCCCTGCGAGATCGAAATGACTGGTCAGCCCCAGGGACATGGCTATGTGGTCGCGCAGGTGGATCAGCAGAATCCATTCTTTGCGCCGGGCACCATCTTACGCGGGCATGAGTTCCATAATTCGCGCCTGACGCGCTGCGCCGGATTCGATACCGCCTACAAACTGTCACGCGGCAACGGACTGGGCGGCGGGCGCGATGGGATTGTCATCCATAACGTCCTCGCTTCCTATATCCACCTCCACGCCGCCGGCGCGGCGGATTGGGCGAAAGGTTTGGTGCAGCGCGCAAGGCTTTACCAGCTGTCTCACAGCCTTCAGGAATCCGGCCTTGAGCGGAGATGAAATGGAAATGATCCCGCCTTCCATCCCGATTCTGATGATTGGACTCAATCATAAAGTCGCGCCCGTGGAAGTACGCGAGCGGCTGGCTTTTGGTCCGGAGCGCGTCTCATCTGTTTTGCATGAATTGATGGGCGAAGAGGATTCTGAAGGACGATTGATCGAAGAAGCCGTCCTGCTTTCCACCTGTAATCGCACGGAAATTTATGTCCATGCCTGTGATGGGGCGCGGGCAGAATCCGAATTGCGGGAATTCTTTGCTCGACATGCCAGCTTGTCCGTAGACCGGCTGCGGACGATGGAATACTTCCTGCGGGGCGAGGATGCAGCTCTTCATCTGATGCAGGTTTCGGCGGGGTTGGATTCGCTGATCCTCGGCGAGGGCGAGGTCCTGGGACAGGTACGTTCCGCATCCGAGATGGCGCAGGCCGCGGGCGCAAGCGGACCGATGTTGTCGGCGCTCTTCCGTTATGCGCTCCAGGCCGGAAAGCGCGCTCGCACAGAGACCCCCCTCGGACAGGGAAATATTTCGGTCGCCGGCGTGGTCGTCGAGTTGGCCGAGCAGGTTTTCGGCCCGTTGAAAGACCGCACGGCTTTGCTAATCGGCGCGGGAAAGATCAGTTCGATCACCGCGCGTGCACTGGTCAAGGCAGGGCTGCGCTGCATCCTGATTGCCAACCGCACGTACGAACGCGCTCAAAAACTGGCAAAGAGCCTCGATGGAACCGTGGTGCATTTCGATGCACTGGAGGATACATTGACGCAGGCCGATATCGTGATCTGTTCAACAGGCGCGCCGCATGTTGTGCTGCATGCAGACGCTGTTTCAAGAGCGCAGCAAGCCCGGCATGGCCGCCCGCTGTTGATCGCCGATCTGGCGGTTCCGCGCGACGCCGACCCGCAGATCGCTTCGATACCGGGCGTTCGCCTGACCAACATAGATGACCTGGGAGTCGCTGCGAGGACTTGTCATTCCCCAACGGCTTCGGTTTGCCAGGCGGTCGAGGAGATCGCGCATCAGGAATTGGAGGATTTCTGCCGCTGGGTCAATGCCCGGCGTTGCGCTCCCCTGATCGAGGCGCTCTATCAAAAGGCCGAAACAATTTATCAGGCGGAAGTGGCACAGACCCTGCGGCGCCTCGGCCCGTTGACGCCACATCAGGAACACTTGGTGCAAGCTTTGGGGAAATCCATTATCGGAAAGCTGCTACACGAGCCTGTAACTTGTTTGCACGAATTGCCGAGAGAGCAGGACATCTCCACCTACGTTGAGGTCGTTCAGCGTTTATACGGCATCCGATAAAATAAAACTCGCTGCGAAGAATCGATCAACGCGGACGATATAAGGAACAACTCTGCCTTTTTTCTATCGATTGAGTCACCTCATGCAGTACTTCGCAAACTCAAAACGCGCTAATAGGAGTTTATGAAATGCGAATCACAATTCTTGCCGTTGGCTCACGCGGCGACGTGCAACCCTACATCGCACTGGGACTTGGCCTGCAAGCCGCAGGCTATGACGTTCGGATCGCAGCAGCCTCCAACTTCGAATCATTTATTCGCGAGTATGGATTGGGCTACGGACGGCTAGACGCCGATTTTCGGGAATTGATGCAAAACGATCGCGCCCAAGACGCCATGGCAAGCCGCAATCCACTCCGCCGACAACGCGAACTCATGGGGTTGGTTCACCAAACGCTGGAACGTTTTGCCACAGACACATGGGAGGTCTGTCAGGACGCGGACGCGGTCATCTATTCATCCATTGCCGTAACCGGTTATAGCGTTGCGGAAAAATTGGAGATCCCGAGCTGCTGGGCTCCTTTGGCGCCCATGAGTCGCACACGCGCCTTTCCGAGCGTGTTGGCACCTATCAGCGATCGAAACAAACAGCTTAATTGGCTCACCCACCTGATCGAAGAACAGATCGCTTGGCAACCTGCGCGCGGATTTATCAACCATTGGCGGCGCGAAATGTTGGGGCTAAAACCATTCCCATTCATGGGGCCATATGGAAGGCTCGAAAGGGAGCGCTTCTCTGTGCTCTACGGTTTCAGCCCATCCGTGATTCCAAAGCCATCGGATTGGGGCGACAGCATTCATGTCACAGGGTATTGGTTTCTCGACCAGTCCAGCCACTGGCAACCACCTGCGGCGCTGGTGGACTTCATCGAATCCGGAACGCCACCCGTGTATATCGGGTTTGGCAGCATGATCAACCGTGATGCGGAGGCACTGACACGATTGATTCTGCAAGCGGTGGTGAGATCCAAACAGCGGGCTGTGCTGGCAACTGGCTGGGACAGCTTGGGCAATGTGGATGAATTGCCCGATACGATATTCCAGATCGAATCGATCCCGCACGAATGGCTCTTCCCACGTATGGCAGCAGTCGTACATCATGGCGGGGCAGGCACAACGGCCGCTGGGTTGCGGGCCGGAATCCCTTCAGTAATCGTTCCCTTTGGTGCAGATCAGCCGTTCTGGGGCCAACGTGTGTATGAACTGGGCATAGGTCCCAAGCCGATCTCGCGCCAAAATCTTAGTGGCGAGAGTCTCGCCGAGGCCATTACGCACGCCGTCTGTGATAAGGAAATGCGCCGACGCGCCGTTGCCATAGGTGAACAAATCCGCGCTGAAGATGGTGTGAAGCGTGCGGTGCATGTATTTCAACGGCAGGTTTTGAGTCGCTTCTCGTTGAGTTAGCGTCTGTGCTGTCAATGGGCGGATAAAGAACAAATAATCAAATTCAATACAAACGAGGATAAGGGGAAAACCTTGCTAACTGATTCCCATCAGTCATCAAAAAAGCTAACCTGATCGCATCGCGTCAGCCTGATATGATTGCCAAGCATAGGGGCGTTGGCAAGATGCCATGTGGTGTATTGCTCGGCGTATGCCATATCAGAAGACATTCCATCCACAGGCACTACCACCTCAAATCCACGGAAAACGGCTGCGCTCGCCGTGTGCAGCACCGCACCGTGGGCTGCGCTGCCAACGACAACAACTGTTTCGATTCCCTTTTCTCTGAGAATCTCCTCCAGCTTGGTCTCTAAAAACTTATCTGGTCCGGATTCCACAATCTGTTCGTCGGCTAGCGGAGCGACCTCAGCGATAATGTCGGAAATCATGGCTTGAGGAAAGATGCTATATGTAACCAATACAGCCTTTCCCCTTCCTTTATCCAGCAGCCTCTTAATCCTTGGAACCGAGGCGGCGCAGCGCGGTCGTCTCTCAGGAATGCAATTTTGCCTAAGGATATCCAAGATAAGGATGGCGCTCTTTTGGGGATCTAAAGTAACCGCCTCTATCTTTGGCGCAGGCGGCACTTCTACATCATTCCATTCATCAATGATTGTTCGTCCTTCAGTGTAATTAGATGTCATGCAAATTCTCTCCTCTCATGTGCGAATTTCCAGTTTCTCCTCATATTTGACTTCATTCTTCAAGGTTTGGGCAGATTCGCGGTTGTTTGATTAGGTTGACTTTGCCCGTTGGGATGGCACGTCGTACACAGCGCCAGTTCAGGCTTGTTTTGTTTCTGCGCTTCTTGTATGTGACACGCGAGGCAGCTTCCGTGCATTGCGTCCAGGTAGGAGGGCGCAAACATGTTGAAAGCTGTCTGTCCCGCCTGTGGAACCATCCCTGTATGACAGTTTTGACAAATCACTGAAGTGAGGGGCAGATGCTCTACGGAGGAATGGCATTTTGTGCAGCTTGTATTCCCGCCCAAAGTTGTTTCATGTATCGTGTGATCGAAAATTGACTGAGGCTGGTAGTAATCTGTGTGGCAAGCTGAACAGGCCGTTGCCTGATCTCCGGGTTTATTCAAATGATGACAGGTCTGGCAGGCGGCCTCTTCGCTGCCCAATTCCTTTGTCAGGAATACCTGGTGATCCTGATGTGTAAAACGTACAGTATAGTTCGCGTTGTTGCCGTTGATGGTCAACACATCCCAGCCTTTTGCTGGTGTTACAGGGGTCGCTGCCCGGTCGTTGCAACTGGCGGGCGAAGAAAGCAGGGAGGGCGGTAATATTTCCAGAGCTTTTGTCAGAGTCGCGGGGTCGGTTGGTTGGCTGTTGCAATTTGCCGGCGGGTGGAACATCAAGGGTAACGCCAGCGCGACCACAAAGATCGCCAACCCGCTGCGCCTGGCAAAGATAGCCCTCCCGGGTGTATCCTGCTTGGCAAAGGCGGCTGGGTCGTCGAGGGTCGAGATGTCCGTCGGGGCCGGAATCTCTGCTCCCAGCAGTGCCAGATTTTCAGCGAAGAACAAGTAAACCAGAATGGCCGCGGCCGGAATGGCCAGTGCGATGGCGGTTTCGCTCAAGGAAGGGAAATAGTGCGTTCCCTCAGCCTGGTACATGGTGAACATGCTAAGCGACATGCGCTGGCTGACGATCCCTGCAAGGATCAACACAGCGCTGGTCAACAGGCCCTTTCGGCTTTCACGCACCTTCTTGATGCCAAGCAAAATAAGCGGCAATACGCCGCCTATAAAAATTTCCGCCAGGAACAGGATACTTTGCCAGGAGCCGTCCAACGCGCCGGGCAGCACGCCGCGCAGGAACAGGTCGCTGAGGCGTAATATCAAATAAAGTCCGAGCGGCAGCGGCACCCATTTGCCGAGGAGGGTAAGCAGTTCAAAGCGCATCCCGCGTTTGAACCAGCGTTCCATGATAAAGCCTTCCACGACCAGCGCCATCATCCCGGCCGAGATGGCGCTGGTGAAGAACAGAGATGGAAGCCACGGGCTGTACCAAAGCGGATTCACGCGGTGGCGCATAATCAGGAATAGCGATCCAAGCGAGGACTGATGCAGAGTGGAAAGTACGATCCCGGTAATGACCAATGGCAGCGTGAGCTGATGGAGCCAGTGCGCGATCTTTTGGAGGATGGGGTGCTGAAGCCAGGGATGTTCCAGAACAGTCGGGGAAAATTCGAGGATCAACACCGTCAGGTACAAGATCACGCACCAGGCGATCTCGAACATAACGGAGCGATCCTGCCAGTTTACGATCCGGTACATGTGCCAGGGCAAGCCCAAGTCGAAGATCAGCGATACGACGAATGAGCTGTAGCCGAGCGTGGCGATGAGAATGGCCCGCCTCAGAAGGGGTCGGAGGCTTTCGATGTGAAAAATATATACCACCGCGGCGAGTGTGAATCCGCCTCCGGCCAATGCCACGAAACACAACTTGAAGGCGATCCAGACGCCCCATGGGGTGGCATCGGTCAAACCGGTGGCAGCGCCCAAACCGCTCGCAAAACGGATGACCGCCGCAACGAGGCCGGCAAATGCAACGGCCCAGAGTCCATCTTTTATCCAGGTGCGAAGCGTATTGTTCACTTGCCCTCCTCGGGCGGCTGACTCGTCTGCGTTTTCCCGGCCAGCTGCGCTTGCATGCGCCGCCCGATGATCCAGAACAGGCCGGTCATCAGTCCGGCAGTTACGAGGGTGACAGCAGGCACTTTGCTCAACCAGTCCCAGGTCAGTTCCGGGTATGGCCTCTCGCCAAGTGTGCCGTTGAAATTCAGGAAATCCAGCGGGACATTCGAAATGTACATCAACGCCGATCCGCCGAGTTCGAATTCGCCGAACACTTTCGGAAGGTATTTGTCCGGTGACTGTCTCAAGCGCGCATGAGCCAGATTGAGCAGTTCACTGCGTTCCCCGAACGTAAGCGCCTGCTGCGGGCAAGCCTCGACGCAAGCTGGCTCCTGTCCTTCGGACAGACGCTGGTAGCAGAAAAAACACTTGCCCACCACCGGCGTGGGCGAATCCCATTCGTAGCGGGGAATCCCAAATGGACAAGCCATCAGACAGTAGCGGCATCCCATGCACTTCTGTTTGTCGTACAGCACGATTCCTTCCGGGGATTTGTGCATGGCTCCGACCGGGCAGACCGAGACGCAGGCCGCGTCCAAACAATGACGACAGGATTTACGCACAAAGCCGCCCTGCGGGGCGTCCACGATCGCCAGCCAGCGTTGAGCCGACAAGCCGTCCGCCTCCTGCTGCGGGATATGGTGTTCAGCCCCCAAATGGTTGGCCATCACGCAGGCATCCACGCATTTGTTGCAGCCGATACAGCGAGTTACATCAACAAGAAGGCCAACCTGTTTCATATCTTCCTCCCTTGCGGGCCGTGTAAAGTTTGGATCACTTCACTTCCGCCGCGAGGCGTAAGATGCCAGGCAACCTCGGCTCCCAGGCGGATGAACGGAAATAGCACACAGTGGGCAATTTTCGAGAACGGAGCGACCAAGAGCAGCGCCATCCCGTTGAGAACGTGGAAAAGCATCAGTTCGTCGTACGGGATCGGATTCCAATCGCGGCCCGCCAAGTAACCCGAAACGAGGATGTTCAAGAGCAGGAGCAGCAATAAATAATCGGATGTCCTGCTCAAGCGCTGGGAACTCATGACGTAAATCCGGGAAAGCAAAAGGAAAGCGGCTCCCGCGATCCCGATCAGTGTTAAGACATCCAGTATCGGTTTGGAGATGGACCACCAGGCAAAACCGATGTTGGCCTGCAAAATATCCAGGTGATTGCGCAGGAACAGCCCAACCAGCAGGATGCTCACATGCAAACCGAAGGATGCAAAACTGTATGCCGGCCGGGCGCGATGCAGATGGTTAACTGGCAGGAGCCATGATAGGGTCTGCCGTAAGATTTGACGATAAGGCATACGGCGGTTGCCGGCGCGGTGGACTGCGGCGAGGATGTCCCAAACTGTCAGGACGATCAAACGCAGCAGTCCAAGCGCGAACACGGCCAGGACAAAAAGGAAGGCGGGACCCTTCGCAAGGGTCAACCAGGTTGGCATATTTGAGGCTGCCTTTCCTGTGCAGGATTTTTGAAAATCACGAACATACTTGTTGCCGCCGGTCGAGTCATGGCGTCAAACGCTATTCCTCGACCAATGTTCTACAACTCCACGGCTCGCAGTATCAGATCATGCACGCCGACGATCTGCACTGGAAGTTTGTAATAATCAACCAGCTCGCGCAGTTGTTTTTTGCAATTCGCGCAGGGCGTGGCGACAATTTGCGCGCCGCTGGCGCGGATCTGCTCGGCTTTCGTCTTGCCCGAAACTTTCATGCGAAAGTCATGGGTTTCATCCAGCGAAACCAGCCCGCTGCCTCCGCCGCAGCAGTAGTTTTCCCTGCCATGCGGATTCATCTCGACGAAATCGCTTACGAAGCTTCGCAGGATCTCACGCGGCTGATCAACGATCCAGCCCGAGCGGGCGATGTTGCAGGGATCATGATAGGTAACGCGTTCTGTTATCACACCCGGCTTCAACCGCAGTTTCCCGGCTTTGACAGCCTGCCAGGTCAATTCCAGAACGCTGACAACAGGCAGGTTCTGGTCCCCCGCGAAAGTCGGGACGAATTGCCGTGCCGAACGCGCCGCGTGCCCGCACTCGCCCACCAGAACCTTTTTTGCCTTCAGGCGCCGTGCTTCTCCGACAAGTTTATGAATGATGCGTTCCAGGATCCAATCGTTATAGAACAGGCCGTAGTTGATTCCGTCGAAATACTGCGATCCGATGGTCCATGAGGTGCCGGTCGCATGCAGGACTGCGGCATTTCCCATCAATGTATCCGCTTCCATCAAATAATCACTGACGGCCGGGAAGAAGATATACTCCGCGTTTTCCTGATCCACCGGGAAGTCAACCGATGCGCCTTTCGTCTCGCGCAGCTCGTCCTTTAGAAATTCGAGATTGTCCAACAGGGCAGGCAGCGGGATGGCCGAAGTGTTTGCGGTCGCGCCTTCCAATTGCTCGCGCACCGAGACGACCAGTCCTTTTGGAGCAATACCGGCCTCGCTCAGGATGTAGCGTCCGAGATGGGTCATCAAACCGTGATCGAGGCCCAGCGGACAATCTATGGAACAGCGCCGGCAGGCCATGCAGCGGTAAAAGCATTCTGCCATCTCGTCCATCTTCGCCTCGCTGAGCGCGTCCTCGCCCAGGATGCGGCTGCGAAACTGACCGCTCGATGTGAAGTATTGCCGATACACGTCGAGCAGCAGTTGTGTTCGATAACAGGGGATATCGCGCGGGTCGTTCGAGGCCTGATAGACCTGGCAGCTCGCCGCGCAGCGCCCGCATCGGGCGGTGGTCCTTGCGAATAATTCGACGATGAAGCGATAGTTGCTGTGCCTTAAAATGGCGGCAAAGGCTGATAGGAACTTTTCCGCCCGGTGGTTGCCCTCGCCAGCGTTCTCTACATGATAGGAATATTTGTGATGTGTCATCGGGGAGCTTTGTGAAGAGGGGGAATCTGCCATGTGAATCACCTGTCCCGGATCTCAAGGATGTGCAGGACAATAAATTCGATAATGCAAAATCAGATTGACATCTCGATGAGAGTCAATCTGATTTCATTATAGGAAGTTTATGGAGTCCCAGGCCTAAGACATGCTTTAAGCAGCCTAAGAAAAGTCTTAGGCTGCCTGTTCATGTTTCGAACCGGCCTGAGTCATTCTCTCTGCGAAGGACCTTTTATGTCACCGATGCGGCAGGGCGGGCGCACGCGTGAAACCGAAAAGTTCATTCGACGATTTCGGGGCTTACCAGATGCTTTCGGGCGGCGAAGCGAATTAATTCGACTGTGTTCTGCACGCCAAACTTCATCATGACATTCGTGCGATGCACGGAGACCGTCTTGGGGCTGATGCCAAGTTTCTGGGCAATCTCCTTGTTGCTCTTTCCCTCTACAGTCAATTGCAGCACCTGATGTTCCCGTTCTGTCAAATGCTGCGCATCGCCTCCGTGATATTCTCCATCCTGAGAATATCCCTGCAGGACTTCCCTGGTAATGTTACTCGGCAGGAACGTGCCCTGCTCATAAACCTGTCTCAGGGCATTGAGCATCTCGCGCCTTCCAGATCGCTTCAGCACATACCCTGCAGCGCCTGCCTGCAGGACCGGTATGATATACTCGCGATTGTCGTGCTGGGTCAGGATCAGCACTTTGACTCGCGGGAAATGTTCCTTGATGAAACGCGTGGCCTCGAACCCGTTCAACTTGGGCATGGAGAGATCCATGAGGACGATATCAGGCAGCGATTTTTTGACGTTTTCGATCGCTTCGGACCCGTCGGCTGCTTCGCCCACGACGATGATATCCTCCTGGCTTTCCAGAATGGACCGAATTCCATCGCGTAAAATAGCGTGATCGTCGGCCACAAGAACTCTAATCATAGGCAAATTCCCTTTCTGGAATGGGAACGCGGATTTGAATTTGTGTTCCGCTTCCGGGAGCGGTACGGATTTCCATCTCGCCTCCCAGCAACTCGATCCGTTCCTGCATGCCGAGGATGCCGAGGCCGCGCATCTCACCCGCCAAAAGCAGATCTTTGTCCTGATTATCTTGGGAGGCTGCCATACTTAACTCGGTCAAATCGAATCCAATGCCGTCGTCGGTGATGTTCACTTTGGCTGTGCCGTCCTGCAGTTCCATTTTGATGCGAACGTTGCGGGCCGCCGCGTGGCGGGCAATGTTGTTGATGGCTTCCTGTATCACGCGATAGAGTGCTGTTTCAGTTTCGGGTGATAGGCGCGGAAATTCTGCCTCGCCATCCAGGGAATTAACGCTGGAACTGGCCTCCACGGTTACGTGGATGCCCTTGGGCTTGAGTCGGGTCTTAGCCAGCCAGCGCAGGGCCGGGACCAGTCCCAACTGATCGAGCATCGAGGGGCGCAAGTCAAAGATCAGTTTATGGATATTGTCCAGTGTATGCTGGGTCAGGCCGCAGATCCTTTGCAGCCTCTCCCCGGTCGCTGAATGCGCGTCCCTTTCCATCTCGCCTTCCGCTTCGTAGAGCAGGGCAGTGAGCGATTGACTGATCTCGTCGTGTAATTCCCGGGCAATACGCTTGCGTTCGTCTTCCTGGGCGGCCAAAGCGTCCTTGAACAACCTGCCGCGGACCCGTTCCTTGCGCTGCACTTCGGCATACAGGCGGGCGTTCTCGACGGCGATTGCTATTTGACTGCCGATGGCTGTGAGCAACTTTTGTTTTTCCTCCTCGAACTGTTGGTCACCGCGGGTGCCCACACACATGCTGCCTAGGGCCGAGCCTTTGGTCATCAGCGGCACATGCATCAGGGCAGTAACATGTTCCCGCCGCAGCGATTCGGCTCCCCGCCCGCGATAAGGGGAGAGGTCTGGCACGATCATGACCTTTTCGATTTCCATTACACCGCCGCAGGAACTATCCAACAGTCCCACTTGATGGGCCAGGCGGGCGGCATTTTCAGAAAGTCCGCGGTACGCCATCAGTTTCAACTGCCTCCTTGCCGGGTCCTGCAGGAAGATCGCTACCATGTCAATCCCGGCAAGCTGGGAGACCTCTCCCAGGGCCCGGTTCAGGATGTCTTCCAAATTGAGCGATTGGTTGATTGTCAGAGCCACCGCATTCAACGTGGACAATTGCTGGGTGCGCTCCCGCACACGATTGTCCAATTCATGATTCCACAACCGGATTTCTTCCAGGGACTGCTGCAAACGTGTGCACATGCTGATGAAACTGTGGGACAGGATTCCAATTTCGTCGCGGCGGGCAGCTTTTCGGGTCAACGATGCGGACAGCGTACATTCGACGGATTCCAGCGTCGAGGTATCGAACTGCACATCGCCAACTTTGCGCGCCGCCTCGGTGAGCATTTGGACAGGCGCGATCACGCTGCGGGTTGTTATAAGCACCAGCACAAGCGCTCCCAGCAATGTCAGGGATCCAAAGGCCAAAACCTGTATCACCAGGTTCCGCACAGGGTCGAACAACTCCTGTGGATCGTGCCAGAATACAATTCCCCAGGGGACCCGTGAGAGCGGGGCAAAGGCAATTACGGTGCCTGTGCCTGTGTCTGTCAACTCGTTCCCTGTGCAGCCCAGACAGCCCTGTACTGGCTCTCCTTTGGCAAATAATTGACGGGTCACATCTTCCATCATGTTGGGCGGAAGCCTTTGGTCTGCCCGCGAACTGACCAGAACTTGTCCGCTCTCATCCAGGACCTGCAAGGTCCCGCTTTGTTCCAGTTCCAGTGAACCGCTGGATTGGAAAATATCTGGATTGGAGAGGTCCAGCACGGCTGCCAGGCTGCCGACCGGGATTTTGCTGCCCGGGCGCATGACGGGCACAGCAATGATCGCATAAGGCCGCGGCATCCCCTCCGCTGAAATACTGGAGGATGAACTGTCTTGCAACGCGGAAACCCGCTTCCAGTCCACATTTGGAACGGCGGATGTGGCAGCAATCAAGTTGGCATTCAGATCGAACAAGTAAATTCCCTGTACGGCATGAAAATCCTTTTCGAAAACCACCCGCCAGTCTTGAAGGTTGGCCTGAGGATCATCCACGTTGATTTGTGAAGACAGGATCGTAAGCAGGCCGCTGATCTGCCCCAGATTGGAGTCCAAATTCTCCGCAAGAATGCTGGCATGCAGCGCGTGCTCATTCAATAGCTGCTGGGTTACCTGGCGGATGGTGACGACGCCGATGTAAGCGGAAATGGCAATTAGACCCGTCAGGCCTATGATGACCAACGCAGTGATCTTGGCACGCAGGCCAATATCAAACCAGTCCTGGGCAGCGAGGCGACTCAGCCAGTTGCGAAAGCGCTGTTTCCGGCTTGAAAAGGACTTCTCTATTTCCTTCATAACTTCCCTCCATGCTGCCTCCGATAGTCAACTATTCCGGCGGCATGAAGATGACATCCATGTTTTTATAGGAACAATACACTCGACCCATGGCGGGACGATGCCCAAACCAACAAGACCCGTTCCGCTAATGAGTTGAGTGTGTCCCAAAAGAAATTCATTCCAGGGAAAATTCAGCCTCGGGTCTGAACCATTTCAAGGTCGAGCGCAGGTTGACCACTTCGCCAACGACAATAATGGCCGGAGGCCGGATCTCACCTGCTTTATCCAGGATATTTGCCAGTGTCCCTGCCAGGACTTTTTGACCTGGCAGCGTTCCTTGTTCGATCAGTGCAACCGGTGTTTCGGACGGACGGCCTGCTTCTTTCAAAGACGCGACGATCGCTGGCAGATTGTGTACGCCCATCAGGAAGACCAATGTATCAATGCCCTGTGCCAGTGCTTCCCAGTTCAAGTCGAGCGGCTCCGATTTGGCGCAGTGACCAGTCACGAAGGCCACGCTGGCCGCCATACCGCGGTGCGTCACAGGGATGCCTGCATAAGCCGGGACCGCAATCGCGCTGCTCACGCCCGGTACGACCTCGAAAAGGATGCCGGCTTCCGCCAAAGCCTGCGCTTCTTCGCCGCCGCGGCCGAATACAAAGGGATCTCCTCCTTTCAGCCGCACAACGATTTGGCCCCGGCGCGCCTCCTCGATCAATATGCTGTTGATGCGTTCCTGTGGAATGGGGTGGTGATCGGGTTCCTTGCCGGCGTCGATTAATTTGGCCTGTGGAGCATAATCGAGGAGCAGGTTGTTGGCGAGGCGATCATACACGACGACCTCAGCTTTGCGCAGGCAATCGAGCCCGCGCAGCGTGAGCAGGCCGGGATCGCCCGGACCGCCGCCAACCAGATAGACTATTCCAGCAGGGTCCTTCCCATTATTTCTGGTGCAGTAGTGCTCGTCCATAAGTCAGCGCCACATCTTTCCCGTGTGTTTGGATGATGTCCAGAATATCTGAATCGATTAGGCACAGGGCGGCCTGCAGGCGGGCTTCGCCGGTTGGAAAACTGGCGATCAGTTCCGGGCGCAGTTCGGCCAGCACTTCGGTCAGCACGCCGTACTCCGATCCGATCAACACCTCGAGACGTTCGCGCAGCCTGCGCGCCAGTGCCGGGCTGCCTCCGCCGGTTGAGATCGCAATGCTCATTTCGCCGCGCTGGACTATTGCCGGCAAAGTGAAGTTGCTATGCTCTGGATCATCTACAACGTTAATGAGACAGCCGCGTTCTTGCGCCTCGCGCCACACACATTGATTCACGGCTGTATCGTCCGTGGCAGCAATAACCAGAAATGCGCCGCCAAGATCCCCGTCCTGATAGGAACGCGCTAGAAAAGTGATTTCGCCGGAATCAGCCAACACTTGCAACTCTGGCGCAAGCGCGGGGCTGATGACTTTGACCTTGGCTCCAGAAGCCAGCAACCTCTGAACTTTTCGAGCAGCGACTTTTCCCCCGCCAACCACAACCGTTTTATGGAGTTGCTGTCCTATCAGACATATTGTGTAATTTATCACTATCATTTTGTATCATACTGACTTCCAGAAGTCAAATGATGGAGGTCACAATTTTTTTGTGCCATTTTGTGCGATTTTTGTGTCAGGGCCTTTGCAGTTCAGGTAGAGTGTGGTTACAATCAAAAACGGGAGCAATTAGCGGTAAAGGCCTCTTCACGCAGGGACTTGAATCCGAACTGTTGAGCGGGCGTGTCAACTGTGCGGTTCATTCGCTGGAGGATTTGCCCGTCGAGAATCCAAACGGATTGACGAAGCGAAAGTGATGCTCGAAACGCTGACTGCCATGAAACGCGCCGGCACGGATTTGATTTTGTCGTATCGCGCCGCGGACTCGGCAAAGGGGTGGGAGTGATCCGCTGATTTGCGCGAAGACTCAACTACTGCCGCCTTTAGGCGGCAGTAGTTGAGTTCCAAAACAAGTATAATCCCCAAAAGCCCTCAATCGGAGTTTCCCATGCCCACTGACATTCAGGAACAAATCGAGCGGCGGCGCGAGCGCGCCCGCGCCGAGATTCTCAAGATCGCCAACAAAGGCAATCATCCTGTCTTCAGCGTCTTTGAAGTCAGTTCGGTTTCCAAAAAATCTTATCGGGTGGAAATCCGCTCCCTCGACGAGCTGCAAAACTCCTGCACCTGTCCCGATTACAAGAACAACCTGATCGGCACCTGCAAACACATCGAAGGCGTGCTGATCCATCTCGAAAAAGAACACGGGAAGAAACTTAAAAAAC
>JAJYLQ010000021.1 GCA_021787595.1 Chloroflexota bacterium
GAACAAGCTCGCAAAAGACCGCAGGATGGTGATATATTCGTTCCGCAGGGTATGCATAGGCAACCTCGTGGTCGAGTGTTTGCCGAAGCATACCCCGCTTTTCGTCAAGATTCAAATGAGCAAAGTCGAGCTAAGTGTTTTACGGACATTGGCATTTGGCGTGTTTCTAAAGCACGGAGATGAAAATAAAGACTCGGACCCTGAAAAACTTCTGATTTGTAGTAGGCCAAGTGAAATGCGTCGGCGTTCTCCAATATATTCTGAACCTTATTGTTGTAATACGCCCCATCTGATTGAGCATTTGCGCTATTCAGTCCACGACTCGCTACTATGTCCCTTCTCAATATTTGGGTTTCATCATTTGTATTTAACAAGATTCTCATTGGCTTCGCGCGCTTGTCACAGAAAAAGGCTTTATTGCTGCCAACTTGAACATAAATCTGAGCTAACAATGCATGATCCAAGTCTTTATAATGGCCTTTATTAACGTTTTTAACGTGCGAAGTTGTGGCATAAAATTCGGGAAAATCCTTCTTTATCACAGCCCGTATCTCTTGTGGCGTCATCGGGCCGGCCGCGTTTGAAAGAATGTTTTTAATAACATCAACGAAAGATGTTGTTCCCATACTACCTCGCCCCTCTCCTCCCAAACTGACGTTCCAACATTTCCACGGACAAATGAATCATCGTCGGCCTGCCATGCGGACAGGTGCGCGGCGAGTCACAATTTTCCAAGTTGGTGAGCAGGGCGCGCTGCTCATCGGGTGATAACGTCTGCCCGCCTTTGACGGCCATCCGCTTGCAGACGCGCGCCGCCAGTTTCTTTTCGATCTCATTTTGCAGCGGCGCTTCGTCTTCTTCAAAGTCTTCGACGATGGCACGCAGCGCAGCGGACGGATCACTGCCCGCGAATAAACTCGGCACGGCGCGCACGCGGAACGAATTCGAGCCGAAGTCTTCCACATCAAAGCCAAAATGAGTCAGAATAGATAATTGTTCGTTCAATAATTTTGCACTGGCGGGAGGCAATTGCACGATGGCAGGCGTCAGCAACGATTGCGATGGGATCTTCTTCATGTCATGCTGCGCCATCAATTTCTCGAACAAGACACGTTCATGCGCGGCGTGCTGGTCAATCAAATAAAGTCCATCCGGGCCTTCGGCAACGAGATATGTCGAACCAATCTGGCCGATGAGTCTGAGCAGAGGCACTTTGTTGGCTGCTGTGGTTTGAAAGTTCGAAGGTTGCAAGTCAGAAGGTTGGCCGACTCCCGACTCTCGACTCACATCTTCCAACTGATCACTGTCCACTGATAACTGGTCACTGGAATGTGCAATCGTCCAATCCAATCCAACCTGTGGTGATGACTCTGCGCGGCTTCCCCACAAACCTGGAGTCACCGTCGGGACGGGCGCGTACGCCAAAAGTCCGCGGCGGATCGCACGCTGGACAAAGCCGAAGACGCGGTTTTGATTTCTGAATCGAACTTCGGCTTTCGCGGGATGAACGTTCACATCCACTTCTTCGGGCGCGATCTCGACGAACACCGCGCCCATCGGATAACGTCCGACCATCAACAGCGTGTGATAGGCCTGAACGAACGCGGCGGTCAGCGGCGTGTCCTGCACCCAGCGGCCATTGACGAAGAACGTGATGTCTTTGCGATTCGAACGCGTCAGCGCGGTGGGGCTGACGTAACCCGATAATTTGAGTCCTGAGCCTGTCGAAGGGCCCTCTTCATCAGAATTGATTTCCAACAATTGCTTCGCGACTTCCACGCCATACAACGCGGCCAAAATCGCGCGGCGGTCGCCATCGCCCGACGTTTGCAGCGTGACATTGTTACCTTCGCTCAATTTGAATCGAACATTTGGATACGCCAGCGCATAACGCGTCAACAGTGCATCGATGGCGCGGCGTTCGGTCACATCCGTTTTCAAAAATTTCAAACGCGCCGGGACGTTGTAAAACAAATCTTCGACGCGCACGACCGTTCCAGTCGGCGCGCCAACCGCCTCGACTTTTCCTTCGCGTCCGCCCTCGACTTTGATGCGCGCACCCGCCTTGGTAGGGCGAGAACCCACCACATTCGACTTCGCCACTTTCGATGTGATGACCATGCGCGAGACCGAGCCCATCGAAGCCAGCGCCTCGCCGCGAAATCCAAGTGTGGCGATGTGAAAAAGATCATCGGCTTTCGACAGCTTCGACGTGGCGTGACGCGAAACGGCCAATGCCAATTCGTCCGAAGCGATGCCACTGCCATCATCCGCGACTTCGATCAATTTGCGTCCGGCTTCGGCAATCGAAACCGTGATGCTTTTCGCTCCCGCGTCCAGCGCGTTCTCGACGAGTTCTTTCACCACCGACGCGGGCCGTTCGATCACTTCACCGGCGGCGATCTGCGAGGCAACTTCGGACGATAAGAGTCGGATGGGCATGGCTCGATTATAGCGGGAATAATGTCATTGCGAGGAGGCCAAAGGCCGACGTGGCAATCTCCCCGCAAAACAGGAGATTGCTTCGCCATCCTTCGATTTTGCAAAGAACGCTCCGCTCAGGACGGCTCGCAATGACATGACTTATAATAACCCGATGCGTTTCACAACCATCTTTTTCGATCTCGACGACACGCTCTATCCCGCCTCCTGCGGTTTGTGGTCCACGCTCAAGGAACGCATGAGCCGCTACATGATCGAGCGCATGAACATTCTCGCGGCGGATGTGCCGCGCCTGCGCGAAAAGTTTTTCCGCGAATACGGCACGACGCTGCGCGGGCTGCAGGCTCACTACAAGATGGACATGCAGGATTATCTGGCTTACGTCCACAATGTGAATCTGGCAGATTACATCCATCCCGATCCGATTCAGCAATCCGTGCTCGCTTCGCTCCGGACCCGGAACCTGATCTTCACCAACGCGGATGCTCCCCACGCCCAACGCGTTCTCCGCCAACTGCAAATCGAGGAATATTTCGCAGACATCATTGACGTCAACCGCATGGAGCCGTACTGCAAGCCCAGCCCGGAAGCTTTTGCAGTCGCGATGAAAGCCGCGGGCGAGGAGCATCCGTCGAAGTGTGTGATGATTGACGACCTGCCGCGTACGACGCGCGCCGCGAAAGATTTGGGCTTGTATTCGCTTCTTTATAATGAGTCCGCTTCGAGCGCAGCCTCGAACGTGCCGCAGAGTTCAGATGCAGATTCGGTGTTCAGCGATTGGCGTGAATTGCCAGCCTTATTGAACGGGAGTCATCCATGACTTCAACGGCTGTCCTCATCATCGCGCTGATCCTTGCGCTTGTTATCATCGCGGGCAATACCATGATCGCGATTGCATTCCTGCGCGGGCGAAAAGATAATTTCAAAAACCTGAACACGCGCGACCAGGATGCCATGGACGAACTTCACCGCCGCGTCGAAGAACTTTCTCGCAAAAAAGACTGAGCTTCAAGATGTCACTCTGAGGGAGCGTTCTTCGCGACCGAAGAGTCTCGTAGTTTTCCCAATACCGAGTCCCTTCGCGGAGTATACACTGAGCGAAGCGAATGTGCTCAGAGTGACATAACTTCGGATAAATCTCCTACACAGTTTTTACAACACTTATACACGGGTTTCATTATCCTTTAATCCCGAAATGGTATTCTGACACAGGTTTTAAGCGACCCCAGGAGGCATCCGTGAATAAAATTTTGAAAGGTATTCTTTTTGGCCTGATCGGACTGGCATTATTGCTGGGCGGTTTCTCCGGCGGTTTTATCGTGGGCCATGCGCTTCCCTTTGGCAACTTCGGTTTTTTGCCGAACGTGCAAATGCCGGGCAGTGTCCCGCCGACCACATCGCCAGAGACGCAGGCCGCCACGCCGCAAAACGTGCAGACGCTTTTCCAGCCTTTCTGGGAAGCCTGGTCCATCATTCACCAGCAATATGTTGACCAGCCGGTGAACGACACCAAATTGATGGAAGGCGCGATCAACGGCATGATGCAGTCGCTGGGCGATCCGCACAGCACATACATGGATCCGCAAACGTACCAGGACGCCAATGCCCAGCTGGCAGGCTCTTATCAAGGCATCGGCGCGTATGTGGATACCACCGGCAAATATCTTACGATCACAAGTCCGATCCCCGGCTCGCCCGCGGACAAAGCCGGCCTGCAGTCCGGCGACCAGATCATTGCCATTGACCATCAGGATATGACCGGCATCAACCCGGAGGTCGCGCGCCAAAAGGTGCTTGGTCCGGCGGGGACGACCGTCCACCTGACCATCTTGCGTTCAGGCGAACCGGCTCCGCTGGAAATTGACATCGTCCGCGCCACGATCACGGTCCCGAGCGCGTCCGGCAAAATGCTGGATAACGGAATCGCTTATGTCCAAATCACGACCTTTGGTGATAACACGACCAGGGAATTAACCGACACGCTCAAGACCTTGATGGCTCAACACCCAAAGGGACTGATCCTCGACCTGCGCGACAACGGCGGTGGATATTTGCAAACCGCAGTCGAAGTCGTTTCGCAGTTCCAGGACAGCGGCGTGGTCCTTTACGAACAATACGGGAATGGAACAAAGAAGCCATACAATGTCATTCCCGGCGGGATGGCGACCAAAATCCCGATGGTGGTTTTGATCAACGAAGGCACCGCCTCGGCATCGGAAATCACAGCGGGCGCGCTGCAGGATGATGGCCGCGCCAAACTGGTCGGCGTTGTTTCGTATGGCAAAGGCTCGGTCCAGAACTGGGTTCCGCTTTCGAACAATCAGGGCGCGGTACGCATCACGATCGCACGCTGGCTGACTCCGCTTGGACGCCAGATTGATAGAAAAGGCCTGACGCCGGACGTTTACGTCCAGCGCACCCCGGCGGACCGCAAAGCCGGCCTCGATCCGCAGCTGGATGCGGCCGTACAAACTTTGACGGACATGCTCAACAAGCAGCCCATTCCGACTTCGATGCCGACGCCCACACCGACACCCATTCCGTAATTTTTAATATGTCACCCTCCCAAAGGATGTTGGGACATGTGAGCGCAGCGAAGAGTCCCCCTGTTCAAAGTAAGAGCGAAATGCTTCGTTGTGGCGCTTAGGCGTTGATCCTCAGCAAGACAAAATTGATTGTAGGAGATACAAATGTTCTTCTTAGATCCAACCTACTTGTGCTTCATGATACCGGGCTTTCTGCTCGTCCTGCTTTCGTCATGGTATGTGAAGTCCGCTTATAACAAGTGGAGCCGCATCCGCGTGCGAAGCGGACTGACGGGCGCACAAGCCGCCCAGCGTCTGATTTCGAGCGGCGGATTATACGGGGTGCAGATTCAAGGCATCGGCGGCAATCTCACCGATAACTATGATCCGCGCACAAAAGTTTTGAATCTGTCGCAAAGCGTCGCAAACGTTCCGTCGGTGGCGGCGGTGGCAGTCGCCGCGCACGAGCTGGGTCATGCCATGCAGGATGCCGAAGATTATTTTCCGCTGCGCTTCCGCGCCGCGCTGGTTCCGGCGGTCAACATCGGTTCATGGCTTGGATGGATTATGATCTTCGCCGGCCTGATACTGCAAATCGCGAATCTCGCCTGGCTCGGCGTGCTGGTCTTTTCAGGCGGAGCGCTCTTTGCGCTCGCAACGCTTCCCGTTGAATTGAACGCATCTGCGCGCGCCAAACGCCTGCTCGCCGAAACTGGAATCATTGCCGGCGCAGACGAACAACGCGGCGTCAATAACGTGCTCAACGCCGCGGCGTTCACGTACGTCGCCGGGCTGGCCGCGGCTCTTCTGCAATTGCTCTACTTCGTCAGTCTCGTCTCCGGCATGGGCGGGCGGCGGCGATGACCGTCATCCGCCATTTGTGTGGATTTTATGGCGAACCCTCCTCTCGAAAATTTGGGAGGAGGTTTTTGTTATAATCCTTTTCGCATGAGAAAATTTATCGTGGTTCTCATCTTGTGTCTTGGGGGAGTATTGGTCATCCTGAGCGCATCAGAAATCCGGGACATCGTTACCGGCCTTGAGCGGGCCAATCCGTGGTTTTTAGCCATGGCCATTCTCTTGCAGGGCATCTGGTTCGTGGTGCTGGGACTCACCTTCCAGTCGCTCTATCGTTTGCTCGGACTGGGCGAACAACTGCAGCGACTGGCGCTTGTTGCGGCGGCCAGCGGATTCGTCAGCATTGTCACGGCCAGCGCGGGCTTCGGCGGACTTGCGCTCTTCATCAGCGACGGGAAAAAGCGCGGACTCTCGCCTGGCAAGATCACCGTCGCGGGCGCCTTATATCTTTTGCTCGACGAAGCGGCTTTCCTGTGCGTCCTGGCAGTTGGCATCTTTCTTCTGGTCAAACACAAAAACCTGAGCATCGAGGAAGTTATTGCATCCCTTCTGCTGTTCGCCCTCGCCTGCGTGATCGCGCTTCTTCTTTACCTGAGTTACCGTTCCTCGACTGCGCTGGGAAACCTGCTCGCAAAAATGGCCCGGATCGTCAACCGCATACTCCGGCCCTTCATTCACCGCGAATATCTCAGCGAAGAGCGCGCCCATTCCTTCGCGGCGGAAATGGGCGAGGGACTTGGCTCGCTGCCCAGGAAACCGTATAGTCTCCTGGGGCCCTTCATCCTTTCGCTTGCAAACAAGGCGCTCTTGATGGGAATATTGACCAGCGCCTTCCTGTCCTTCAACGTCCCGTTCACGCCGGGCAAGATCATCGCCGGTTTTTCGATTGCTTACCTGTTCCTGATCGTTTCTCCCACGCCGTCCGGCATCGGCGTTGTGGAAGGCGTCATGACGCTGGCGCTGCATTCCCTGAACATCGAATGGGGCGACGCGGCCGTAGTCACGCTGGCGTATCGCGCTGTGACCTTTTGGCTGGCGCTGGCTTTTGGCGCGCTGGCCTTCCGGGCCTTGCATCTGGAACAAGTCATGAAGGCTGAAGATAAACTCCCGGCGAGCGGCGTCAAGGAGAGTTTGGATTCTCTTGCCGGGGGAACAACTGATAAATAGCTCCGTCTTTGCTTTTGAAAATCACACGCACATCCGCAATGGAACTCAATTGTCCCACCGGATAAAGAAAATCATAATCATCCGGCTCGATCCAGATCAGGTAAACATCCTTGCCGGACGAAAACAATTGTCCTTGATATCGATCGAGGGGAATGACAGCTTTTCCATACGGTCCCGAATATTTGTGCGGCGAGGAGGAAACATCGTGCATCGTGTGGAACGCAACCGCATCGGGATCATTGCTGAACAATAAGTAACTGCCGCGCGGAATATTCTCCTTCCAATATTGCAGGACGCCGTTCTCGTTCCATGCGCGGTTATTGAAATAATTGTCACCGGGCGCGCCGTCAGCAAAAGATTGGACAACGACCGGCAAGGTATTCCGCACAAGCCCAAAGGAAAT
This sequence comes from Chloroflexota bacterium, assembly GCA_021787595.1. GTDB lineage: Bacteria > Chloroflexota > Anaerolineae > Anaerolineales > Villigracilaceae > Fen-1038. The sequence goes on from JAJYLQ010000021.1 coordinate 7,396, forward strand.
CAGGGCAAGCATTCCAAAGGCGGCGGCTGGCATAAATCGGCGCAGAACCGGCCCATGGTCCCGCGCGCAGCGGAGGAGAGCATCAGCAGACAGCAGCAGCAGCGCAATGATGGGAACATAGACCGGCAGGAGAAATCGTCCGGCAAGTTTGTTGAAATACGCGATGGCGGCGGAGCCGAACAAAGCGATGATATAAATAAGTCCGTAAAGAAGGATGGGGGTCGAACCGCTGGAGAAGATCGGACAGCGGCGGGCAAATATGAACAACACGATGATCATCGCGCCGATGGCAATCCACAAAATCGTAATGTAAAAAGGCAGCGATGTTTTGGATATCGGGCTTCGAAAAATCCAGGCAAGAATGGATTGTGAAAATGTGCTGAAATTATCCGCAAAGCTGACGGGGGCGCGTCCGGCGCCGTTTCTCGTAAATACGATATAAAACCAAATCATGGCAGGTAGAACTGAAAGTCCAAGCAGGAAGCTTCGCAGGAGGCGAACCAACGCGCGTCCGGAGGTATAAAAGAAAACAATGACCGCGCCCGTCGCGATCGCGGCAATCCCAAGATAACGGTCGAGCATGGTGAGCATTCCAGCGAACGACATTGCAAGCAAAATGCGCGGGCCTGGATGTTCCATGTAAAGCGAAGTCAGCATAACGAAAAGCATCACAAGGGACAAGTGGACGTAATCCGATCCGACCACTGCGAACGTCGTCAACACAACGATGCCGATATCAGAAAGAACATTCCCAAGAAACGCAAATAAGAAATTGTCGGGGAAGACTTTCAAAAAGATGACCGACAGGCAAAAGGCTGCAATCACATAAGCCGCAAATTGCAAAACATTCGCGGAAGCAAAGATATCGAGTCCCGTTGTCAAATGGATGATCGCCAGCAGGGTCGAATACAGCGGCGGCCACAATGAAACGTAACTGCCATTGAAGGAAACCAGGCCAACCCCACGCGACAAGTTAAGCCCGGCAAAAAGATAATGCGCCGAATCCGTCGAAATCCCCAATCCGTATTTTGATATACTCAGCCACAGGACCACTCCCCACGCCGCGTGAAAGGCCATCAACCCAGCCAGCTTGTTTTCGCGGAACCATCTCATGCAAAAATTGTAACGCGGTTCAGACATTGATTCATGTCCCTCGACTCTTTAATTCGACTCTGGCACACGGACCCGGACACCGCACCCAACTTTTCCATCTGGCGGACGACTCCCGCGCGGCCCGCGCAAACGCGTCCTTTCCCGGACGATCTGCCGGAAGCGCTTCGAGACGCGTTATCCAAACGTGGAATTGATGCGCTTTACAGCCACCAGCTCGAAGCGTGGTCTCACCTCCGCGCCGGAAAAAATATTGTTCTGGCAACCGGCACAGCCAGCGGAAAGACATTGGCTTATAACTTGCCGGTCATTACATCTTTAATTACCAACATGGATGCTCGCGCACTATATCTTTTTCCAACCAAAGCTTTAAGTCAAGATCAGCTATCAGGACTCAACTCGTTGCTTCACAGCGTGATACCTGACACCTGGCACTTGACACCCGCGATTTACGATGGCGATACTCCTCAATCCCAGCGTCCAGCCATCCGCAGGAATGCGCGCATTATTTTTTCGAACCCCGACATGCTTCACACAGGCATTTTGCCGCATCACACCCACTGGGCGGATTTCTTCCGCAATCTGCGATTTGTTGTCATTGACGAATTGCACACGTATCGCGGTGTGTTCGGCTCGCATGTTGCAAACGTTCTTCGGCGGTTGAAGCGCGTCGCAAAGTTTTACGGTGCAGCTCCGCAATTCATTCTCACGTCGGCGACGATTGGCAATCCGAAAGAACTGGCTGAGCGATTGATCGAATCGCCGGTTGAATTAATTGATGACGATGGTGCCTCGCGCGGGGAGCGTCACTTTTTGCTCTATAACCCTCCCGTCGTTGACGAAGCCATCGGCCTGCGAAAAAGTTCCCTGCTCGAAAGCGTGCTCCTGACAAAGGACTTGCTTGCGAATAATGTTCAATCGGTGGTGTTTGCGCGTTCGCGGAGAAGCGTGGAAATTATTTTGACGTATCTTCAAGGCGAGAAGATAGACGAAAGAAGAAAGAATAACGGCGATGCAATCTTTCCTCTTTCCTCTTTAATTAGAGGTTACCGCTCCGGCTATCTCCCCTCCCAGCGCCGCGAGATCGAACAAGGACTGCGCGACGGGAGCGTAAAAATCGTCGTGGCGACCAACGCCCTCGAATTGGGAATCGACATCGGCGGGCTGGGCGCGGCGGTGCTTGTCGGGTATCCCGGTTCCATCGCAAGCCTCACCCAGCAATCGGGTCGGGCCGGACGCGGCGAGGCGCCCGCGCTCTCGATGATGATCGCGTCGCCGAATCCGCTCGATCAATTCCTCGCGCATCATCCAGATTATTTTATCGGCAAGTCGCCCGAACAGGCGCTCATCAATCCCGATCATTTGCTCATCTTGTTAAATCATTTGCGCTGCGCGATGTTCGAGCTGCCGTTTCAAAAAGGCGAGGGCTTTGGCTCGTTGCCCGCGCAAACGATCGAAGAATATCTTGAGTTTCTCACGTCGAACAACGAAGCGCATTTCTCGAACGAAAAATATTATTGGATGCAGGATCAATATCCCGCCGCAAATATTTCGCTGCGTTCGGCCTCGCCAGCGAATGTGGTTTTGCAAACTACTGATGATCACCCTCAAACCATCGGCGAGATTGATCTGGCAAGCGCATACTGGATGGTTCATCCGAACGCGATTTATCTTCACGAGGGTCAGCAATATTTTGTGCATGATTTGAATCTCGAAAAGAACATCGCTACACTGACCGCGGTCGCGCTCGATTACTACACCGAGCCGCAGCGCGAAACTGAGATTCAGATTTTGAGTGAGTCTGCCCTCACCCCTTGCCCCTCTCCCGTTGGGAGAGGGGATGGGGTGAGGGGCGAAAAAGGTTGGGGCGAAATTCAAGTCACCACACAGGTTGTCGGTTTCAAAAAGTTGCGCTGGTTCACGCAGGAGAATCTTGGCAAAGAACCGCTCGATCTCCCGCCCACCGAATTGCAAACGACGGGCTATTGGCTTTCACTTTCTGATTCGATAATCGAGACTCTGCGCGCCAGCGGAGCATGGACCAACGCCCCGAACGATTATGGCCCCGATTGGCCGCGCATCCGCCTCGCGGTGCGGACGAGAGACGGATTCCGCTGCCAGATCTGCGGCACGCCCGAGGTCGGACGTGATCACGATGTCCATCACAAGATTCCATTCAAAGCATTCACATCCATCGCCGAAGCAAACCGGCTCGACAATCTCATCACGCTGTGTCCATCCTGCCATCACAAAGCGGAACAGAACGTGCGCATCCGTTCGGGGCTGGCGGGATTATCATACGCGCTGAGTCAACTCGCGCCGTTATTCTTGATGTGCGATCCAAGCGACCTCGGAGTCCACACCGACGCGGCAGGCACGGTCCGCGGTCAACCATCCGTCGTCATTTACGATCAAGTTCCAGCAGGAATCGGCTTTAGTCAAAAGTTATTTGAAATCCACGATGAGTTGATTTCTCGCGCATTGGAACTCGTCAGCGAATGTGAATGCAAGGACGGTTGTCCATCGTGTGTTGGCCCCGGCGGAGAAAATGGTTATGGCGGTAAACCAGAGACGCTTTCAATCTTGAAGGAGCTGATATGAAACGTAATCGAAAAATTCTTTTTGCAATCAGTTTTATGTTGACAGCCACATTGGCCTGCAGCGCGCTCGCCGCGCCTGCGACTCCCTCCGCCGTGCCAACTTCAACCAGCATGCCAACGGCTACAACTGTGCCATTTGACGAACAAGTCACAGTCTCCGCGGTAAGTTTCAACGATTCGGGGAAATCTCCCGATTACAACATCACCGCGCAAATACCTTCGTTGACGGGCAGCGGCGATCCACGCGCTACGGCATTCACTACAGAAATGCACAATTTTCTCCAAGGATTGGTTGATGATTTCAAAACAAAGCTGGCGCAAAACCCTCCCACACCGATCAAAGCAGCAAGTTATCTCGATGTTCGATACCAACTCGTCTCACCGCCCGGAAATGTTTTGAGCGTCAAATTTGCGACCGAGGGTTATCTTGCTGGAATGGCGCATCCATATCATCTTATCTATTCGTTCAATTACGATCTCGAGCAGGGCAAAGATATTCCGTTCGGCAGCCTCTTCCTGCCCAACGCGGATTATCTCAGCGCGATCTCACAATATTGCGCTGCCCAGCTCAAAACGCGCGACATCGGCTTCTCTGATATTTTTGCCCAAGGCGCTGACCCGACTCCTGATAATTATAAAAATTGGAACATCACACCCGGCGGATTGATGATCACCTTCGATGAATATCAAGTCGCGCCGTACGTCGCCGGGCCGCAAGTTGTAACGATTCCGTACAGTGAATTGAAAAGCTTGATCGATCCAAAAGGACCGTTAGGATTTTTTGTTAAATGATGTAGGGGCGGAGCGATGCTCCGCCCTGGGCACAGCGGCGCTGTGCCCCTACCCGATTTATTCCTCCCTCAACCAGCGTTTCACTGCCTCGCGCGGATGACGATGATTCGCCATGGCGTTCAACAATTTTTCAGGGTCGGCGTCGCAGCATAACGCGGCGCGATGCTCTTCGAAGATAAAGCCTTCGCTCACCGCGTGATCAATTGCGGCAAGCAAAGGCGCATAATAATTCTTCACGTTCAACAAGCCAATCGGTTTTTCGTGGGCGCCGACCTGTCCCCACGTGATCGTCTCGAATAATTCGTCGAATGTGCCAAAGCCGCCGGGCAAAGCAATATACCCATCGGAGAGTTCGTGCATCCGCGCCTTGCGTTCGTGCATTCCGGGGACGATGTCCATGCGCGTCAAGCCCGTGTGTGCCAATGCAGGCGTATTCATGGATGGAATGATCACGCCGATGACTTCGCCTTTCGCTTCGAGCGCGCCATCCGCAACGGCTCCCATCAAACCGGTTTTGCCGCCGCCGAAAATTAGGCGGAGTCCGCGCCCGGCGAGAGTCCGCCCGGTTTGACGCGCCGCCGCCAGATAGTCCGGAGAGACGTTGTCGGAAGATCCACAAAAGACACAAATTGATTTCATCTGTCCTCGTGATGTCATCCCGCGTTCATGTGGGAGTGATATAAACATCATTGCTGCACCAGGAGATTGCCACGCACTTGCGCTTCGACAAGCTCAGCGCGGCGGGCTCGCAATGACATGAGAGCCTGATAAGTATAACTGAGGTTAGAATTGCGTTAGACACCTTTTCGCACGCTTGCCCGGCGTTGATAAAGCGCATAGAATTCGCAGCGATGGAATACAAGGACTACTACAAGGTTTTAGGTTTGGAGCGTTCGGCCAGCGCCGATGACGTTCGCAAGACCTATCGCAAACTGGCGATGCAATATCATCCCGACCGCAACCCCGGCAATAAACAAGCCGAGGAAAAGTTCAAGGAGATCAATGAGGCATACCAGGTGCTGAGCGATCCGCAGAAGCGCGCCCGTTACGACCAGCTTGGCAGCGCGTATTCGAACTGGCAGCAGCGCGGCGGCGGTCCCGGCGACTTCGATTGGAGTCAATGGTTCAGCGGCCAGCCAGGCGGCAACGTTCACGTGGAATATGGCAACTTGAACGATCTGTTCGGCGAAGGCATGTTCTCGGATTTCTTCCGCTCGATCTTTGGCGGAATGGGCGGCGTTGGAACCAGCACACGCACGCGTGCCATGCCCAATTATCAACAGCCTGTCAGCATCAGCCTGCAAGAGGCTTATAACGGCACAACGCGCGCGTTCGACAGCAATGGCCGCCGGCTGGAAATTCGAATCCCGAAGGGAGTAAAGACCGGCTCGAAGATTCGCGCGGCCGGCGCGGCTCCGGATGGATCCGATCTTTATTTGATTGCTGAAGTCGCCGAGGATCCGCGTTTCGAGCGCGAAGGCGATGATCTAAAAATATCTGCAACGATTGACGCATTCACTGCCATGCTCGGCGGCGAAGCCGAAGTCGAGACGATGGAAGGCAAAGTCACGTTGAAAATTCCGGCAGGCACGCAGCCCGATCAGATTATTCGCCTGGCAGGGCGCGGCATGCCGCACGTGAAAAGCGCACAAAAAGGAGATTTGTTCGTGCGTGTGAAGGTACAAATTCCAAAGCAGTTATCATCAGAGCAGAAAGCATTATTGGAAAAAGCGGCTCGCCGTAAACCTTAAGGGCGGCCACATTTCATAAGGAGAAATAATAGATGAAAAGAAACCGAATTTTAGTTGGACTGGCCGTCATTGTGCTTGCGGCAATGGCATGTCAGATCGGCTCCGCACCAATTGCAATTCCGCAATCGAGCGCGACGCAGCCACCCTCGTCCGCGCCAAGCTCGAACTCAAGCCAGCCTCCGATCCAGGTGCAGGCCCCGAGTAATCCGGCGGCCGCGCAGGATGCGCTGGAAGCGCTTTATCAAAATGCCATTCCGGGCGTTGTCGCGATTCAGGTCACCACCGCCCAAGGCGGCGCGCTTGGATCCGGTTTTGTTTACGATGTTCAGGGCGATATCATCACCAATTATCATGTGGTGCAAGGTGCGCAGAACAATAAAGTGGAAGTGGATTTCCATTCGGGCTTTAAAACATACGGGACGGTCATCGGCACGGATCTGGACTCCGATCTGGCCATCGTTAAAGTGAACGCGCCCGCCTCGGAACTGCACCCGTTAACCCTCGGCGATTCGAGCCAGGTCAAAGTCGGGCAGACCGTGGTCGCGATTGGCAACCCGTTCGGCTTCAACGGAACCATGACGGTCGGCATCGTCTCCGGCCTCGGGCGCACACTCGACTCCGAACACGCCACGCCCAATACGCCCAGCACGCCGGGGAGCGGCAGCCCATCTCAGCCCCAGACACAGAATTTCTACACAGCTGGCGACATCATCCAGACCGACGCGGCCATCAACCCGGGCAACTCCGGCGGCCCGCTGTTCAATCTCAACGGTGAAGTGATCGGCGTCAATCGCGCCATCCAGACGACCAACTTCACATCCACAGGCGAGCCGGTCAATTCCGGAATCGGCTTTGCAGTTGCATCGAACATCCTCAAGCGCGTCGTGCCGACATTGATCAGCAGCGGAAAATATGATTATCCCTACCTCGGCATCTCCTCATTGCCAAGCTTGTCGCTCGATGAAATCCAGGCGCTGGGATTGACGCAGGACACCGGCGCGTACGTCACCAACGTTGCAGCGGGCGGCCCGGCAGACAAGGCTGGCATCAAAGGCGCTGACCCGAACAAGCCGACCAGCATCCAGGGCTTGAACGCGGGCGGCGATTTGATCGTCGCAATTGACGGACATCCAGTACAACAGTTCGACGATTTGCTGGCATATTTGATCGAAAGCAAATCCCCCGGCGATACGGTAACATTGACCGTGTTGCGCGGAGCCCAAAAGCAGGATATCACCGTCACGCTTGGCAAACGGCCATAACTACAATGTCATTGCGAGGAGTGGCGCTGTTAGCGCCACGACGTGGCAATCTCAACTAACCTTCAAACAGTCAATTTCATAATAACATGAGATTGCCACGTGGCGCCAAGGCGCCACTCGCAATGACATCTAACAAATTGACCGTCACCTTGAGGGTGACGGTCAATTGTTTTAACCAAAACGTTCTTCTTTCCAAACATCCGCGCGGTTGTGATAACCGGCTTGTTCCCAAAACCCGCGTTGATCGCGCGGCATGAATTCCAGCGAACGAATCCATTTCGCGCCTTTCCAGAAATACGGCGTCTCCATTTCCTCGCGTCTGGGAATGAATCCCACCACGCCGCGCAATGGATAACCATGATCGGCCGTGATCGGCTCGCCATTCAAGTGTGTCGCCAAAAGAAAGTTATCCTGCAAAACAACTTCCAGCGGAAGATTGACAGTAAATCCATATTCCGCGTGCTGCATCACATGCGTCGCTGTCGGTTTGATCTTAAAGAAACCTTCATTAACGAGTTGCTTTACCGATATGCCCTCCCATACCGTATCGAACTTGCTCCAGCGCGTGACGCAGTGAATATCCATTTGGATCTTTGCGCGCGGCAATTTATTGAACTCATCCCACGTCCAGCGTTTTTCCTCCTCCACTTCGCCCCATACGCGGAAATCCCACGTCGCCGGGTTGAAATGCGGAACCGGCCCGTAATGCAAGACCGGAAACTTAAGCGTCAACGACTGCCCGGGCGGCAGGCGTCCTTCCTTGCGGACATGTTCTTCCTCCTTGCGTCTATCGGGACCTTCAAAACCAAACATGATTTCACCTCGCTGAAATTACAAAATGAATCGAAATAAATAAAATAACGGCACAGGATAGACTTCCTGTGCCGCCCGACCGTTACCCGCCAAATCTTACAGCTTGATTAGAACTCGATGCTTTCTCCCGGCTTCAAAACCTTGACCCTGGTCTTGGTCTCCGCTTCGACGCGTTTCGCCCAGGCCGCCGCGTCCTGCTTGATCAGATCGAATGTGTTGTAATGGATTGGGACGACCACCTTCGGCTGGATCAACTTGACGGCGCGCAGCGCGTCATCCGGCCCCATGGTGAAGTTATCGCCGATGGGCAACACTGCCAGGTCAATGCCCTCCTCGCCGATCAGCTTCATATCGCCGAACAGGCCGGTATCCTGGGCCATGTAGATTTTCTTGCCATCGTTGGTGGTCAACAGGAACCCGGCAGGATTCCCGCCGTTGTGCCCGTCGGGAAGCTCGGAGCCGTGCAGCGCCAGCGTCAGTTTGAGATAACCGAATGGATGTTTGTAACCGCCGCCGAGGTGCTGCCCGTGTGTTTTCTTCACGCCTTTCGTCCCGGCCCAGGCCGCGATCTCGAAGTTGCTGATGATCGGCGCGCCGGTTCGCTGGGCAATCTCCACCGCGTCGCCGACGTGATCTCCGTGGCCGTGACTGATGAGGATGAAATCCGCCGCCACGCGGTCCGGCTTGACCGAAGCCGCGGGGTTGCCCTCCAGAAACGGGTCAACCAGAATATGATAGCCGCCGGTTTCCAATCCAAGTGCGGCATGACCATACCACGTAAATTTGTTTGTCATAGCGCCTCCAGGTTCTGTATTACAAGTATAGGCAAAAAGTCTTTGCGGGTCAATCATTTCCTGCTGCTTTTCCATTGGCGTTTTGCAGAAATCAAACTATAATGTTCCAACTTGTACAAAGCGGAGGTTATATGCCCTCGTCCCAGCCTAACTGGCGCCAACGACTAAGTTATTATTTTGATAAAACGCTTGCTCGTGGCCCTAGCGCCTTAATAGGTTGGCTAGCATTGGCGACGGCCCTGTTGATCGCGTTGGCCACAACAGTGGATTTGCTTGCCCATGGCGTCCCAGATCAATCAAGCCCGCTTGGCGTCTTGTGGAATATATTATCGCAGGCCTTAACGCCTAATCCTGTTGATTCAAATAACCCATGGCAATATTTGCTCGTAATGCTGGCAGTTACGCTTGGAAGCTTGTTTATTGTCAGTATTCTTATCGGCATTTTGAGCAATGAAATTCAAGCACGTGTTGATTTATTGCGCCGTGGCCGTTCTAAAGTCTTAGAAAGCGACCATACAGTAATTCTGGGATGGTCACATCAGGTTTTTACGATTATTTCAGAGTTAATTATTGCGAATGAGAACCGTACGGAAGGGGCTGTCGTAGTTATCCTTGCCGACAAAGATAAAGTTGAGATGGAAGATGAGATTCGCGCTCATATCCACCACATCGAAAACACGAGAGTTATCTGCCGAAGTGGCGATCCGATAGAATTGGCTGATATCGAGATTGTCAGCCCTCATACTGCTCGTTCCATTATTGTTCTGCCACCGGACGAAGACGATCCTGATATCTTTGTCATTAAGACGATCCTTGCTATAACTAACAACCCGAAGCGCCGGAATAGCAAATATCATATCGTCACACAACTGCGCGACGAAAAACACTTGGATGTGGTGCAGATGATAGGTCAAAGAGATGATGTGCAAGCCGTGATGGTTGAGGACTTGATTGCTCGTGTTATAGCACAAACCTCTCGCCAATCAGGACTCTCGATGGTTTATACTGAATTGCTGAATTTTGAGGGCGACGAAATCTACTTTCAGGAAGAGCCAACACTCATGGGCAAGACATTTGGTGAAGCCTTACTGGCTTATGAAACATCCTCTGTCATGGGCTTACGCCAGATGGATGGAACAATCCTGCTTAATCCATCCATGGATACTCTGATTAAAGCAGGAGACGAGGTTTTTGCTATTTCTGAAGATGATGATACGGTGAAAGTTTCAGGATTGCCTAGCATCCCTGTAGATATCGGTAGCATTAAAAAGAACGAGAGTTCTCGAAAGACGGTTCCCGAAGAAGGTCTCATTTTGGGATGGAACCGCTATGGTTTGGTTGTTGTTCGCGAATTGGATGCTTATGTTGCTCCAGGATCACATTTAACCATTGTGGCCAATACTAATGCTATACCAGAGATCAAGGAAAGCAGTGCTCATTTGATTCAGCAGGAGACGACAATTCTCAGCGGCGACACGACAGATCGGCGTTTGCTTGACAGCTTGAATTTAGCAAACTTCGACTACGTTATTGTATTGGCCGATTCTAATATGGAAGTACAGGAATCCGATGCGCGTACGTTGGTTACATTGTTGCATCTGCGCGATATTCTTGAAAAGTATAAGGAGGCGCATTTCATTGTGGTCAGTGAGATGCTGGATTTACGTAACCGCCAATTAGCCGATGTAGCCCATGTGGATGACTTTGTTGTCAGCGAGCATCTGCCAAGCTTAATGATGTCTCAGCTTTCGGAAAATAGTGAGTTGCAAATCGTTTTTGCAGACCTATTTAGCCATGAAGGTTCAGAAATCTACCTAAAACCAATTGGTAATTATATTGAGACTGGTAAGCCGATCAATTTCTATACAGTTGTCGAGTCCGCTCGCCGCCGTGGTGAGATAGCGATCGGTTATCGTATAATGACAGAGATAAACAACGCCAACAAATCCTACGGTGTCCACACCAATCCAAAGAAGTCGGAGATGGTGAGATTTACTCCAGAAGATAAAATTATTGTTGTGGCTGAAAAATGAATCTTTGGATTGACGATACGAATTTAAATCCTTTTCAGAATCATGCTCAACTCAACCAAAGTATTCAACGTCAAGCACTGAACTTATCTTTTTAAAAAATTGTCGTAAAGCATGGCTTATGTTGCGTAGATTTTATGAATACATGATGGCATGAATTACCGCTAAATTGACTTTCAGAATAAATACATGACATTGTCCAATTCATTCGGAGTGCAAAATGATAAATTTGTTTGGCTATAACACACCTCTTCCGGCAGGATGGGAATGGCTCAGCAATCCTTACATAGCCTTTGTAGTTAATCTCTTACTCGCCTCTCTCTTGGCAATAGTTCTGCAGACAGTCGTTTTTAGAATTATTAAGATATGGACCAGAGGGACAGAAACAGAGCTCGATGACGTGATCTTGGGTGTTCTTCGGTACCCGCTGATTGTCCTTATTGTTTTGTTGGGGATAAGATCAGCCTTAGATGCTCTGGGCATTGAGTTTCTAACTCAAAATACGGACAAGGTATTTTGGGCGATCGGGGTGCTTCTCTTAACTTATGTGATATGGCGGATAAGTAGGGATGTTTTGTTACATTATTGGAAAGAACGTGCGGAGGAGAGTGAAACAGGCGTTGACGACATTCTATCGCCACTCGTAAATATTATTGCGCCCATAATAATCTTTGTTATAGGTGGATTGATATCTTTGCAGGTGCTCGGATTTAATATTTTGGGTTTGACAGTAATAATCAGCGCCGGTTCTTTCATATTGGCACTTGCTTTACAAGCCCCTCTGACCAACATTTTTAGCGGAATTAGTTTAATTATGGATACGCCATTTGCGTTGGGCGATATTATCATTTTGTCAGATAATAGCATTTGTCAAGTCGTGCGGATCGGTTTGAGAGTCACAGAGCTATACAATATGGTCAATCATTCCAACATTTTTGTGCCGAATAGTAAAATGGCAGGAGAGACGCTGGTGAACATCAGCAGCCCCACACCTGACCTAAAGGCATGGATTATTATTGGAATTGAACAGGCACCTGAAGCATTGAAGCGCGCACCAGATTTATTGCTGGAAATCGCTCGCGCGAATCCATATATCCTAGGTGATGGGAAAAGCAACCTCGAGGCTATGGAGCATAGAAAAGAATATATTGAGAAGAGAATAGACTCCAGAGCAGATACTAACGAGTACCATGCTCGCGAATTGAAAGAAATTATTTGGGGAATGGAAATGATTAAGGTCCAGAATGAACTTTATGAGGAAATAGAAAATTTGCGCCATGGTCTGAAAGGCCTTTCATGGCTTATTTATAAAGCAAAAGTAAGTGATTTGGGCGAGGAAGAACTTTCCTTGGAACAACTTTATGAGGAAGCAGACCAACAGGAAAAACTCAACCAGAAAGAAGAAACCTCTAAGAAAAAACAAGCAGGAGGCCCGCAAGATGGACGAGGGTTAAGTGTCAAGGAAAAACAACAAATTGTAAAAAAATTTATATTGATAAGAAACTATTTTGAAGATATGTTATCAGGCAAGTATAAATTGTGGGTTGATGTACGTAGTAAAGATCCAAATCTACGCAAAGTGGACAAAACCGGTGAGGGAGGAATTTCAGTGGTCGGTTCATATGTTCAAAAAGAAAAGCAGGAAGGTAAAATTCACGCCGATGCTAATCGTCGTAGGAAGAAACTTATAAAGAGATTGGAGAAACTTGAGAAACAGATAACCAATCCAAATGAAGTGGACGAATTGCGGTTGAATGTAATGGTTAATGAATTTGATAAATGGATTGCAGAGAAATTCTTGGATAGCTTCAATGATTGGCAGCGCCCAATCGTTTCATTTGATAGCTTCGGCGACTATACATTTAACCTAAAGTTAACATTCTTCATAGACGACATTTATCTTGAAAAATTCGCGCGTATAAACCGGGTTCCATCTGATCTTCGACGGCGCATCACTGAGCGACTCACTGAGGAGGGCATCAAAGTCAACCCGAATCCGACCCAGATTATTGACTTGCAAGATGGGCTTGAAAAATTCCAATCGGAAAATAAGAATGTAAGCTGAACAGTTGCACCAAACTTAATTCAAGCAAGTTATGCTTTGGAGAGTGATATGGGAAATTGGCAAAGACGACATATTTGGGTTGCAGTTGCATTGGGCGTCTGCATGATTGCAGTTTGGTTGTCGCTTACTACAACTGTAAACAACGCACAGGATTATTCTCTTCAATGTATTGATTCAGGTCGGGGAAATGATCTACTGAATGTTAAGGCCATTTTGCAGAAATCTGAATCCGACCTTCGCAACGGGCAAGATGTCGGTATAGCCGAAGCAGATCGCGGTGTTATCGAAACGGCCGTTTCGGTATTTTCTGTTCCTCTCGGGATTTCAACACCTTCAACCACTTCTGTTCCAAAATGCCCACATCCAACCGCACTTTCTATCGAACAAACACCCGGCTTCCAATCTTCACTTGCACCTTCTGTATCTACGCCTACACCTACAGCCACTCCTTCTGCCTCCGCAACACCAATTCTTGCTTTTAATGACCTGCCTTTAAAAGACCAAATTAGCACGGTGGAACCGTTTGTTAACAGCGTTGATAATGATATCCAAACCCTTCATAATACTGCTTGGCCTTTCGTCTTACTTATCCTTTTTGGCGTTCTTCTTGCGCTTTTATCCTCATATTTTGCAACGTCTTTAATTAACCGTCTATTGACCCGAAATTGGTATAAGAAATTGAACGCCAATGAACAAGAACTAATTGACCAGTTTAAGGGAATATTACAAAAACTATCTTTCGATTCAATATACGCCATTTTGAATCGTAATATTCTTGGGGAAGATCTCAAGCAGGATGTCGCTTCTTTGGAAAAGCATTACAGAACCCATCACCAAGAGGAAGAGATGGACTGGTATATGGCTTCCCGCATATTATACAAGGTCGGTTATGTATGTCGGGCCGAAAGTGCAAAAATGTCTGAGAGGGAAGTGTATGATGCCTATCAAATCGTTCAAAAGATTATTTCTCTCGGCTTAAGAAAACAGTTGGTCAGACTAGCCGATACGTTGACATTCTTTCTAGCCTTATGGCTTATTCTTAACTCAGGAATCCCGCTGACCCTATCTGCTGTATCTAAATCGTCAGCCCTATTAGGTGGGTTCATGGAGCCTTGGCTCCACTTTGTAGAACTTCTTGGAGGTGGCATACTGCTTATTGTTATTAGTATGCCCATTTTAGAATATGGAATCCGCTGGTTTACCGAAAAGACCTGGTCAGACTTTGATGATCTGCTGGTAGGCGTTATTGGGGGGCCACTCATTGTGGTTGTCATTGCCGTAATTATATCTTTATCGATAAGTCAGGTCCCCGATTATTTTATTTATTATGTTCGCATTGGTTGGAATATTGCTAACCAAACTAAATGGAGCCAATCCCTTGTAACTCTCTTGATAGGTTGGTTGGCAATTTTCTTACTAAATAAAGTAATTGTTTATGCCCTCTTGCGGTGGAGCGAGCGTACAGAACAAAAATATGACGATATGTTTGTGCGTATTATACAGGTGTTTGGGACGTTTATTCTGATCGCAATTGATTTAGGGGTCTTGCTAACTAATTTTCAGGAGGATATTACAAAATTAACGGGCGTTGATAATATCCTGCTTCCCTATTCGATCATCGTCAGTGTTTTTAGCGCAGTATTAGGTTACGCCAGCAGAGACGCGATAGAAAATTTCTTTGGGGGTATTATGCTACAGGTCGACGCGCCTTTTCGGGTTGGAGAAAGACTCGATTTGGGTGAGGGTCAAATTTGTGATGTTCGCGAACTTGGTATGCGCAGTACGACCTTATATAACATCTCAGAAAATAATGAAATATCTGTTCCTAACAGCGAAATGGCGAAAAAGACGATCAAGAATCTATCGCGACCGGACCGTTCATTTCGCTCTATCTCAAAAGCGATAGTTCCTTATAATCCTACGGATATTCAAAAATTGGAATCGACATTGATGGATATTGCCTATTTGGAGGGCGAGGTTGATGAAATGCGCGTGGCGGAAGAGGAAATCGGTACACATCAGCACGCTTTAGGAAGGAGATCCGTTATAGAGGAACTTAAAAGCCTTGAAAGATCGCATCCTCAAATATTGGGGGCGGTCACTTCGCAAATTGAAGGGGGAGGAAAATTTAGCGAACGACTTATATTCCCTGAGCTATATGAGCGATTGGAACGAGTCTTTAGGTTGCGAAAAGAATATGAGCAAGTATATTCTGAAGCACAAAATGAATTAAAGAATATTATCGCCACTGTTTCTCAATATTCAGATAAACATTACCTTGAGCAATTTACTGACTTGGTACGCGAAGTGGATTTGAGGATATATCTTTTGTACTTAAATGGTAAAGAAAAAGAAAAAATTGATCCTTTTTCAGAAGAAGATGAGAAAAAAATAGAAAATCTTATTGTAGATTTTGGATTTAGAAACAAGGATGTGAATATCATTAAGGGCAAATTATTAGAACTGGGCAACCAAAATGTTAAATATATTGATGAGGAATTGAAGAAACGTGCTGAAAAGAGTTATGGAGATAAGATAGGTTACATGGGAATAAAAGCCAGGACAGAACGTTGGGAGAAAGAAAGACTGCGAAAAGTCTCCCAAATTGCAGCGGAGACGAGCATTATCGGAGAATTGACTCTTGCCATCGCAACAAGCTTGCCAGCAATTCGTCCCGATATGGATCGTCTTTTTACTGAGTTAAATAAAGAGCCTGTAGTAATCTCCACTTCTTTGGCACTTCAAGAACAACACTTTAAAGAGATTCAGCTTGGTTATTATGCAATGCACACAGAGCGCAAAGATATTGTCTCCCACAAGGTAAATAAGGCCATTCGTCGTCGCATGTTTCGTGCTGGGGTAGTTCCTGTAAGCCAAGAGGAACTTGTTGATTGGCAAGAAAGAGCCTGAGATGGAAAAAAATAATTTGAGTAAATACTTAAAATGGAGTATTGCTTTTCTCTTTGGTCTTACCATTCTATACCTTCTTATTTGGTCAGAGAGTTTGGCAACATTGTTAAGCAAGGGCGCGCCTACACCTTCACCATGGCTGTTTCGACTGGAAATAATGGTTGTCATTCTTGCCATCGTGAGTAGATGGGAGCGAATACAGGAAGTTATTCACATTTGGAATACATGGCGTGAAGGGATCAGTATTTTGAGGTATTCTCTTGAAAGTGTTGGAATTGCTTTCTTAATTATGTTGATCTTATCTTCAAATGTTCTGATAAACTTTTCATCTTCAGTGCTGATGAACAACTTCTTATTGGTGTCATTTTTTGCCTTTGTAACAGTTGGCTTGACTTTGTGGATTCTTGTTGCTTTGTCGGGAACTCTAGACGGGCCGAAACTGGTTCGTGAACCTTATCTTTTTGGCGACAATACTGTTATTGAGGAGTTAAAGAAACTTGGTTTGAATATCTTGCGCGAAGAAAATGCTAAGCTTGATCTCCTTTCTTTGAGTAAAAAACCGGAGAGTGAGTTCGTAGAAGTGTTGTTGGGAAAGGAGAAAAAGCTATTAACAGTAGAAGAGAAAAAACGATTGGCTAATGAGGAAATAAAGCTATTAGAAGATATGGGGGCATTGGTAGATGAAGAGAAAAAACGATTAATCAATGAAAAGATAAAACAATTAACTGAAGAAGAGAAAAAGAAGTCAAAATGGGAAATTGTTTTACGGCTTGAACTTGATCTTGCGGGAAATATAAATAACATTGTTCGTTACGACAATGTTGAAGATTATCGAAAATTATGATTTTTCAATGAGCGGATGACTATGGAAGAATCTCCATGGCTTCAAGTAATTGGCGATGCCTATGTCGTTCTAGCGCTGGATTTGGCAACCTTCGTTACTGATGACTCACTTAATGACCTAGAACAAATCAGAGGGCAAAAATTCTTCGATAACTATTTAGAGAATTTGCCGCACATCGTAGAGCAGGGACCGTTTGAATTATCGAGAGAATACAAAAAACGCGAACAAAGTGGATATGGCTTTGGCATTTTTAACCGCGTGCTAGCTGAAGACAACTTTGCCCCAACCTATTCGGTCGACAAGGACAAGATCGAATTCCCATCCCATTTGATCAACAATGTACAATTCAAGGATCGTTTTCTGCCCGTATGGAAGCGCTGGGAGTTCTACCTTCGCGTTTCAAGCAATGGCATCATTACAATGATCCTGCACCTAAGGATCCCAAAATATAGGGAAATTGAGCTGGTCGCTCAAGATGTGATGGGCCTGCACTACTATTTCGATATGGCAAATGCCATGGAGAAACGGAGAGAACTGCAAGTTGGCTTGACAGCAGAAAATTTGTCACAATTACAGAAAGAAAACACCCAGAAAAAAAGCGATTCAATCGAACAACTGATTGCATGGGTCCAGGAACGATCCATGAATCAACTGGAAGATGAAAAATCCCCAGTTGTGTGGCAAATGGCTGTTGAAGTGATGAGAAGATGGATACAAACTATAGATGGGAAAATTTCTATATTAGATGACAACAGCAAAACATGGAACATAAATCTCAGCCTAAAACCACGTTCGGGGACTCTCAGGGAGATTTTCACTACTTACATTTTAACTTCTATACGAGATCGTAAAAAACAGCCCTCACTTTCTACTGGGCTATCACCGCAAGAAATCCTCTCATCAGCTACATATCAACAGGTCGTCGCGGCGATAACTGAAGGGGTTTTGCTTCATGGACGAAAGGATTATACGCTTCCTGCTCACAATCTGCAAAGAGCATCCAATTTGATGGAGACAAACTTGGCAACTTGGGATAAAGAGCTTTGTATTATCACAGACGGGAGTGCATTTATATACTACCGTCCATTTGAAAAGCAGCAAGTGGCATTCTCCAGCCGAGAAGTCAGTTATGAGGATTACTGGCTCACGATTTTCCGCCTAATGGAATTCGGTTTAGAAGTAAAGATGTTAGCACTTTTGCTTGAAAAGCAAAGCTCTAATGCCTTGGCATTACGTTTATCGCAAAAATGGGAAACAGGAAAAGAGGGCCGAACTCAATCCACAAATGACGTTTCAATGTTTTTATTAAACACAAGCCGACTACTTGCTCATACGCGCAGCTTGAGTACTGCTCCAATTGTTGGGCAAGCCAGTTATTCCATCCACAAGTATGAATTCCTTTTAGGGTGTTTCGGTGTGCCCGTAATCCTTGCACATGCAGAGACCAACCTTGAAAACATGTCGCAACTACTTGAACGAAACATTGATCTAGAGCTACAACTTGAAGGTCAGACTGTGAACGAAAACGCACTTGCGTTTTCGTTGGTATTTGCAAGTGTTTCTCTCGCAATGGGCTTTTTAGCCTTCCCGTCTTTCTTGGCAGATTGGCAAACTCAAGATCCTTTTCCAAAAACCCTCTGGCTATATCCATATTTTGGCTGGATTGGTGTTGGTTTAATGGGTTTTCTCTCGATTATCAGTATCGGCGCTTTCTTCTTTGCAGTCAGAATGTTTTTTAGGCTCAGAAGAAAGCGTAAGACGCTGTTGTAAAGCTCGGATGTGAAAAATCTCATCGTGTTTGCGCCGGAAGATAAAGTCATCGTACTCGCTGAAAGTTAATCTGAAAGCGATGAATTGCGCGGCAGGTTTCAGCCTGCCGCGTCTTATAACGCGCCGGCTTCGATTCCTTCCTTCCCCAGCGCCTCCCGCACCCGCTTTGCATTTTCCGCGGCGCGGACGTTATCGCCGTGCAAACACAACGTATCCACTTTGACTCGTTTGCCAGAAAAACCGATTCCATTTTCGACAAGAGTCACAGCATGAGCCGCGACCTCTTCCGGTGACTCGATGATGGCATTCGGTTGTCCGCGCGGGACCAAGGTTCCATCGGGATTGTAATTACGGTCTGGGAATGCCTCGTTCGCGACGCGCAAACCCAACTCCGCCCCCGCTTCAGCCAGGCTTGAACCGGCCAGCCCGACCAGAATCAGATCCACGCTGAAGGCTTTCACCGCGCGTGCGATGGCATTCGCGAGGGCGCGATCCTTCGCGGCCTGATTGTAAAGCGCGCCGTGCGGCTTGACGTGACGCAGTTCAATCCCCTCTGATTTTGCAAATGCCGCCAGCGCGCCGATTTGATACAGGACAAACGCTTCAGTCTCTTCGACAGACAGATCCATCCTGCGCCGGCCGAAGCCCTGCAAATCAGGCCAGCCTGGATGTGCGCCAATCGCCACATTATATTTTTTCGCAAGCCGAATCGTTTTCCGCATGACCAGCGGATCGCCCGCGTGAAGTCCGCAGGCGAGGTTGGCGGACGTGATGAAAGGCATGACGGCTTCATCACTGCCGAGGTTGTATTGTCCAAAACTTTCACCCATGTCACAGTTGAGATCGATTCTCATATTGCCTCCATGTCGTTGCGAGCGATGGTCGAGTAGGCGGTGGTTTTCCGCCTTATCGAGACCGAGCGCGGCAATCTCGTGTAACATTTATGTATTTGATGGATAAGATTGCCACACTGAGAGAACGCAGTGCTTCGTCGTGGCGCCAAGGCGCCACTCCTCGCAATGACATTATGATTCAACAATACCACTCTTCATCTTCTGCATCAACGCGCGATAGTTTTCCTGCGCGGCTTCGACCGTCGTCTCGCGAAAGCGGACGGAATCTTTTCCCGGCGCACATTGCGCCAGTAATGGCAGCTCCGCTGTGATGACCGACGCGATCTTCGGATAGCCGCCCGCCGTGGCGCAATCCGCCATCATTACGATGGGCTGACCGCCGGCGGGAATTTGGATCGCGCCCGCCATCATTCCCTCGCTGGTGATGTCCGCGCCGCCGACATGCTTCAATCGCGGTCCTTCCAAACGATAACCCATTCTGTCGGATGAATGACCGATTTTATAAGTTTCATTCAAAAACATCTGAATACTTTTTTCATCGAAGCGGTTTTTTTGCGGGCCGAGAATCACATCCACAATTGGGTTTTCGGAATAGTCGAGTCTTGCTTCCTCCGCCAAACTCCGCGCCGATAACTCCGTCAATGGGCGCGAAGGTTTTCCGCTTCGCAAAAAATCCCCGGCTTGCAAAAGCCGTCCGCCGAGGCCGCCGAAATTTCCCCGCAAATAAGTTGATTGCGAGCCGAGAATTTTCGGCGCATCGAATCCGCCGGCCACCGCCAGATAACCCCACATGCCCGCGCCGGATTTTTTCAAACGAATTTTCCAGCCCGCGCGCACGAAACAAGAATCCCAAAGCGGAAAATCCCAAACATAAACCGATAAAGAAAATCCCGCGCCCGCCGCCGCGATCACGCAATCCTGCGTCGCGGTCAATTGGATTTCGCCCGCGCCGATTTCAATCGCGGCAGCATCTAAAGAATTTCCAACCAAAAGATTCGCGGCTTGAAATGCAAACCGATCCATTGGTCCCGATGCAGGCACGCCGAATCTTCTAAAGCCAGCGCGTCCCAAATCTTGAATCGTTGCAAACCCGCTTACATCCAAAACTTCAAGCATTGATTCCCATACGATTGCTCCTGGCGGTGGCTTGAGCAGTGTAAAGAATTTCAATCATCAATGCCCTCGCTCACGAATCGGGCGAGGTCGCCGGGAGAAAACAAAAACGGCGGATCCGCCGTCAGATCGAAGAGCCGCAGCGAGGTCCGGCCAATGATGCGCCAGCCGCCCGGCGAGGCGATCGGATAAATTCCCGTCTGCGCGCCCGCGATGCCCACCGATCCCGCGTCCACGCGCGTGCGCGGCGTTTCGAGCCGCGACGTCGCGATCGCATCGTCCAGTTTGCCCATGTACGCAAAGCCCGGCGTGAAGCCCATCATGTAAACGGTATAATCGCGGCTCGTGTGAATGTTGACGACTTCGCGCGGGCTGATGTGATGATGCGCCGCGACGAATTGCAAATCTTCACCGCCGTATCGCACCGGGACTTCGATGCGGCGCGGCTTGCGAAAAAAATTTTCCTCGACCGATTCCATTTCCGTTTTAACCCGCTCGACGATTTGCGCGAACGTCAACACCAGCGGATCATAATGAACGAGCAGCGTCGCATAGGCCGGGACAGCTTCGATCACGCCGTTGATTGGCTTCGCGCACAAAAGCGCGTCCAGGTTGTGGACGCGCTGATTGACGGCAAGATCAATCTCATCACCAAACTTTATGAGCAGGCCCGAATCGCCGAAGGGAATGAGTTGCGGCTTCATTTTTTGTTTTCGTCCTGAACATACAAAGTTGCTCGCTGCGCCGAGGACGGCGCAGCCCGAACGCCGCCGGTCCCGCGGCGCGGGATCTTCGAGAAGGCGGCTTGAGCCTGACCTTGCGCTGTAATGGTAGTCGAAGGACAATTTACATCTTCGCTCAGCGCGATAAATTTTCAAAAACGCTGATGCTTTCGATATGATACGTCTGCGGGAAAAGATCGAACGGCGTGACATCCAAAAGTTTGTAACCGTTTTGAATCAAACGCCCCGCATCGCGCGCCAGCGTGGACGGGTCGCACGAAACGTACGCGATCATTTTCGGGTTCATCCTGACGATGGCATCCAGCGCTCCTTTTTCAACGCCCGTGCGCGGCGGATCGGCCAAAATAATGTCCGGTTTGATTTTCAATGTTGGCAAGACATTTTCGGCCAAATCTTCATAAAGCTCGACATTTTCAAATTCATCGAGATTGATGACGAAATCCTCGCACGCCGACTCGGACGATTCAACGCCGATCAATTGTCCGCATTTCGGCGCGAGAAATGCGCTGAACAATCCGACGCCGCAATAGACATCGAGGATGATGGATTGGGAATTGATAACGGGTAATTGGTTCAGTAAATATGTAACCATTTTTTCAGCCATCTGAGTATTGACCTGAAAAAATGACGGTGCAGAAACGCGAAATTCGCGATCCAAAATTTTCATCGTGAGGTGATCGCTGCCTGCGATGACCACGGCGTGTTCATCGAAAACATGCGCCACGGAAATTCCAGCTTCGATCTCGAAGTCCGGCGCGCCGGGAGAATCCGATTCGAGCGCCAGCATCAATTCGTCGTCCATACCTGCGCGAATCGAAACGCGCTCGATGCCGGTCCCCGGCTCGAATTCAAGCTGCGGCCAAAGTTCATTGATGGAAGATTCCGGCAGGTGGCATTCAGAGATTGCCATCACATTCTCCCCTCTCCTTTCAGGAGAGGATCGCGAAGCATGGGTGAGGTTCACAAATCCCAATTTTCCGTCCCGCGTCAAATGGAATTGAACATGATTGCGATAATTCCACGCCTTCGGGCTTGCTGCGGTTTGTCTCACTGGTGGATTTTCGATCCTGCCGATTCTCTGCAACTGGTCGCGTAAAATATCGGCTTTATATTTCAACTGTGATTCATACGAAAGATGCTGATAATGACATCCACCGCAGAATCCCCTCACCCCCTGTCCCTCTCCCGGCGGGAGAGGGGATGGGGTAAGGGAAAAGAAATGCCTGCACTTTGGCTGAATTCTCTCCGCCGAGGCCTGCAAAATTTCTACAAGTTCGCCGCGCGCGAATCCGCGTTTCTCTTCGGTCAGACGCACGCGCACTTTTTCGCCCGGTAATCCGAACGGGACAAAAACCGCGCGGACGCCTGCCCCCGTCAGAGGGTCAGGCAGCCGTCCCATCGCCTCGCCGCCATACGTCAGAGTTGTGAGCGTGAGTTCGTACGTCGAATGTTCCACATGAGCCTTTTAAGAATCATGATGCGTAATCCGCGATACATCGGTTACGCATCATGGACTACGCATCACCATGCAGCGATGCCCGAATCTCAAATTACCGAATATCGAATATCGTCTACTTCAAAAAGAACGAAAGAACGATCAGGATGACGAAGAACGATCCCGCCAGAATCCCGATGCGGCTGAGGTCGCGTTTGATGTAGGTGTAATCGGGGTTGAACTCGGTTGGGCGCGGCGCATTGATGAATGCCGCCGACCTGCCCACCTGCCGTCTGTTTTTCTTTGCCATTTGAATCTCCTTTTAGCATGTCGTTGCGAGGAGTGGCGCTGTCAGCGCCACGACGAAGCAATCTCCCATTTTATAAGCAGATTGCCGCGTGTCGCAATGACGTTGTCAATTTTGTAACCGCGCAAAAACCACAATGCGCTGTTTATCAACCAGATACGGATAGCACGAGATCAACGTGACCGTCGGCGCGCCGGTGGAGGCCATCACTTCCACCGCGGTCGGCTCGACGATCTCCGTGCGATCCACAACGTAAACGTACTGCCGCTGTTGCGAATACAGGATCACCTGATCGCCGGCCTGGAGCTTATCGAGATTGCGGAACAACTCGCCATAAACATCATCGTGCGCCGAAAGCACCACGTTGCCCGATTGTCCCGGGTCCGCCGAACCGATGTGCTGTCCAACGCCTTTCTTCAATTGTTCCCAGCCGTCGCCCTGCACCACAGGCGCATCAATCTTGATGGCCGGAATTTCGATCCGGATCGCCTGCTCCGCGCTTGGCGTTGGCACAGGCAGGTTCGCCAGCGACTGCATGATCGGCATCAGGTTGGCCGGGATCTCCGCGTCGTTTGGTTGTGTGTTGCCCTGCGCGTCCGGGGGCGTGTGGCCCGACGGAAGGACAACGGCCATCACGAGCGGCGTCGGCGACGGCGTGGCCGGATTGAGCGCCGACGCGACTTCCTGATTCAAGTCGTGCAACATGCCGAGACCGCTCAACAAGACGCCGACGAGCCCGACGACCGCGAGGATCTCGATGCCGAGCAGAATCCCGTCCAAAACGCGGCGCCGCTTCGGGGTCCGGACGTGAGGCGGGTTGCCGCTTTCTTCAGGCGTATCCACCACCGGCGCGGACTCCAGTTCGTCCGCTGGCGCGTCCGCGACGACTCTTCCGGTCCTGCGAAAATGTTCGAGACGTTCACGCCGGGCGCCGCGCCGTTTTTCGATCAAAAGACGGCGCAGTTCTTCGACAGATAGATCTTCGGGCGCTTTACGTCTGGCCATCGCACGGGCGATTATACCGCGCTTGGTTCGCACGTTATTGCGCGTGGCGCCAAGTCGAAGACCCCGCACACGCGGGGGCGCCACTCGCAACGACATGCCGTATAATCGCCGCATGTCTGAATTCAAATTTTTTCACCCAATCGAAGTTCGTTATGGCGATCTCGACCCGCAGGATCACGTCAACAATGCGCGCTATCTGACCTTCTTCGAGGAGGGACGCATCAACTACATGATGCACTTAGGTTTGTTCAAGGAAGGCCAATCGTTCATGGATATTGGCATTATCCTCGCGGACGCGCATGTGACTTTCAAGGAACCAATTCGTTTCGGGGAAAACGTAAAGGTCGGCGTGCAGATTTCCAGGCTGGGAAATAAGAGCATGACCGCTGAATACATCATCGTGGGCGAAGAGGACCGGGAATTTGCAAGCGGTTCGACCGCGCTGGTGGCGTTCGATTACCGAACGCGCCAAACGATTCCGATTCCTGGCGAGTGGAGAGAAAAGATTTCTGAATTTGAGAACATTTGACAACTCACGGTACGCAAAACGTCCCGAAGGCACCGTTTCGGGCCCGCTTTTGCCCCAGACCTCCGGGGCGGTGCGTAATGTCAACTTATAAATCGGGCCGTGAAAATCTCACGCGAATCGGATCCCTCCGCGAATTGCATCTTATACCGGGGTGATGGCATGGAACTTCTGAAGAAAGTTCCGGATGGATTCGCCAGACGGGTTGTCACTTCCATTTGCCGGCAGATTGGCAATGACGCGAACAATCTCCCAAGCTTACAACCTGCCGGATGGCACGGATACCCCGCGTCAATGGACGGATGCCAGCGGGAGATTACCCTCTCGGCGAGATACGCGCCCGGTCCCAGCGTTTTACAGCAATCTTTTGAATCGTTGCTGCGTCGCGAATTGTTGACGGTTTGCCAAGCGTCTTCTCCAGCACAGCATTCGAAAAAGTCGATTCGCTTTGCTTCTTCCTGCAAAGCCAATAAAGCTCGCGTCCGCGAAGGTGAAAGTCATCAATACCAGTACGCAAAGCCATTACCCTTTGCTTTGACTTTTCATCGGGCGGCTCCTTGAAGAATGCAATATTGAACGCCGCAGCCGCGTGGAGCCTGGCCTGGGGAAAGGGTTTGTAATTTGCGATCTCT
Source organism: Chloroflexota bacterium (assembly GCA_021787595.1). Lineage (GTDB taxonomy): Bacteria > Chloroflexota > Anaerolineae > Anaerolineales > Villigracilaceae > Fen-1038. The sequence goes on from JAJYLQ010000021.1 coordinate 32,752, forward strand.
TTTAATTCCGCGCCGGTGCGGATGAACGCGGCGACTGCATAACCGAGCGCATCTTTCAGCTTCGTTTCGATTTGCTGCTCCAGGGCCGCCGCGCTCTTCGATTCTGCGTCAAACAGAACATTGCCGCTGGCAATAAACGTTTCGACGTTCGAAAATCCCATTGACTCGAAAAGTTTACGCAGATGATCCATCGTGACGGCATGCCCGCCGACATTGATGGCTCGAAGGAATGCAATATATTTTGGCATGGCTTCACCGGCCTTTGTGAGCGAGTCTTTCCTCGATGCGCGGGTCGGGTGTCAGCCACATGGCTGCCACCAAAACATACAGGGCGCACGCCAGCCACGGGTCCAGGAACGCCAGCGGAATGGCTGTCACATAAATCACGATGGAAATTTTTCCTTTGAAGTCACTGCCCAACGCGGCGGCCAAGGTGGAATCTGCGCCGTGAAGCGAAAGCAAAGCGCGCACGAGGATGAAGTAGGCAATGGCGGCAAGCAGTAAATCCGATCCGTAAAACACAACTGGCCAGACCGCAAACCCGCTCTCCCCCATCCAGGCCGTGCCAAATGGAAAGAGCGACAGCCAGAACAGCAGGTGCAAATTGGCCCACAGCACGCGTCCATTCACGCGCTGGACAGCCTGGAACAAATGATGGTGATTGTTCCAGTAGATGCCGAGGTTGACGAAGCTCAGCACGTAGCTGAGAAAAACCGGAATCAACGCGCGCAGCGCCGCCGGGTCCGCGCTTTGAGGCGGCCTCAATTCCAAGACCATGACCGTGATGATGATGGCAATCACGCCATCACTGAATGCTTCGAGCCGGCCTTTGTCCACGATTCATCCTTGCTTCGCATCACACCACAGATAACAGCAGGAGTGATTTTAGCATAACAAATTCGATCAATGAATCCTGTTGTGAAAAAAAGCATCCAGCACCTGATCCACGTAAACCCAACCTTCCCGGCTGGTATGCGACGCCTGGTCAACGCTGAAAAAACGATCACTGTCATGATTGGCAAAATCCACGAACGGAAAGCCATACGGCAAAATTGCATTTTGAAGTTTGACATAATAAGCGTGGCGCGCCTGCGAGGAGACACCCATTGCGTTCCAAATCGGACCGTCCATCGGGCGGCTCAAAATGAGCGGCTGTGCGCCCATTTCCTTAAGCACGCGCAGGGCCAGCTCAAAGTCAGTCCACTCCTTGGACTTGTTCAAATTCTGGATGAACCGGGCATCCGCGGAACCGGGCTTTCTGCGTACGGACAGCACCCTGGCATAGGTTTTGATCCAGGTTTGGTTCTCGATTCCATACGGATTGTTATTCGAATATCTTTTCTCAATTGTGACTGCCTGGGCAATCTGCTTTGCCCAGACAATTTGCGTTGGTTTATGAACAACCTGTGGATTCAACTTCGGATGACTCCAAATATAATTCAGCACTTCCCAATGATCCTGCAAACGGATGACCCAGGTATCCAACTGTCCCAATGGAACGGCCAGGTCATAGAGATACGTTCCATACCCGCAGCCGCAATCCAACTGTTGGATGGCAAACTGCAGAACAGGGTCACTGCTCAAAGTATCGGGATAGTCATTCATCCGCGTTGCGGCGATCTGTTTCGTTTGCAGGCTGAGGGACGAATTGAAAATCAAGGCATTGGCATGGAGCAGGGAGAAATCTGCCGCATAAGCCAGCGGATTGACTTCCGCGGCGTTGAACATCGTGGGAGTGAATGAAAATACGACCTTTTTGCCGCGCAATTCAGGACCGATGGCAGCCAGGTCCTGGGCAATGTCCAGCGAGGTGGCCCCGCCTTTGGCAACTTCATAAACATCAAAACCCGTCGGATAATTTTGGAAAAATTGAAACGCGCGGTATGGTGTATTTTCGACAAGCATCTCTGAACTGCCGTATACCACCAACAGGTCGGGCTGTTGAAATGCGGCCTGCTGCAAAGCGCTTCCCACATTGGATTGGGACAGCATCAGGGGAGCCAGAACGTGAACGTATTTCTGTTCGAGCGACCGAGCGTAAACGGTCCCGTATATCAGAAATCCCAAAGCCAGCAAGAGGGCAAACGCTGCAGAAATCACATGGGAGTATTTGGGTTTCAAGGCTTTGGTGTTCCTTCCTCGGCGAAAGCCAAACAACGATCCGTTTTCAATCGAGGGTATATTTTCCTTCCCTGCGGTTACAGCAAAATTAAATCCCGGTAAAATCTTTGTAAACCGTTGATGCCTTCCAAGCGGCAAAAAAGTCTGATTGGCATCTGGAATGCAATCATGTTCGCGATCCACATCTTACGAAGGTTCCCTCCCATCCAATATGAGAGACTCCATCCTGAGTCAGAGAAAAGTTCAAACCAATTCCAACTCAGAACTAATCGTTATTCGGCCGATTCAAATTATCGAAACCTTTTGCAGTAAGTTCATCCATGACGGGGCTGGCTTCGCACGCATTCACCCGTTGCAACTCGCCAGCATCTTCGCGGATCTGCGCCCGGCGGCAATACGTATCGCAAACAAAACATTGATGGTCATATATCAATAAAACTTCTTGCATACGAAAGATTGTAGCACAACAAATTTATGTCCGTGCCTTATTACGGCAATCGCCACAATCGAATCGTTTCATCATCAGAGGCGGAGGCAAGAATCAAACCGGCCGGTGACCAAGCCACGCGGTTGATCGTACCGACGTGACCGTGAAGCACCGCCGCATGTGCGCCGTCCGCGGCACGGACAATGGTGATCAACTGATCCGCAGCGACTGCCAAATAACTTCCGCCGGCGGACCACGCCACCGAATTTACGCGCCCGCTGATGGCGGTCAGCCGCGTCCCATCCGGCTTCCAAATGTCGCGACCAGCTGCCAAAAATCTTCCATCCGGCGACCAGGCGATCGCGTTGACATCGTCATTGCTCTGATACGCATCTGCGAGCCTGCCATTTCGATCATAGATTTCCAAATCGCCGTTCTCGTTGCCGATCGCGAATTTCGAGCCATCCGGCGACCAGGCCGCGCCCCATGCAGGGGTGCAATGTTCACAGCCCGGCAAATAAGCCACTTCCGTCCCATCCACACGCCAAACTGCATAATCGGTTGCGCCGCCCAGCAATAATTTTCCATCCGGTGACCAAAGCAGGTTATAGAATTTGCCGCCGCTGTATTTTGTGCTCATGGTTGCAATGAGCGTTCCATCAGGTTTCCATAATTGAACTGTCGGATTGAGAAAACCAACGATGGAACCCGTTGCGAAAATCGTTCCGTCGGGTGACCACGTAACCGCCCAAACATTGCCTTGGCCGGTGTTCAATACCTTGGCCAGCTTCCCATTCGAACTCCACAGCCGGACAGTTTGATCGCTCGAACCGGAGGCAAGCAATTTACCATTCGGGGACCATGCCAAAGACAAGATCGAGCCGGTGTGTCCCTTCAATACATGAACCAATTGACCATTTGGATTCCAGAGTCGAATCGCGTTATCTGTTGGACTGTCCGATGCGGAAGCAAGAAGTGTGCCATCCGGATTCCAGGCAAGTTGGGTAACGCGTTCGGTGTGACCAGATAAAACAATGGCTGGGACAACCAGCGTCGGTACAATGGTCGGCGTTGAAGGTTCTATCGTAGAGGCAGATGGAATAGCGGGCGAAACTGTTGGAGTTTCTGTCAACCGCGCGGCTTTCTCTGCCGACGAACCACAAGCAGAAAGAAACAATAACAGGATGATCGAACAAACTGAAATCGTCCTCATCTCGTCCTCATCTTTGAAATCGTCCACAGCTTTAAAGTGGCAGGCGCAATTCAATCAGCGGGCTTTGATCGCCGATTACCGATCGCTGATTCCTTAATACTTGATGGCGCTGAGTTGATGCAGTTTGTCCATGCGATGCGTGGCTGTAATTTGACGAACCGTGCCGGTCAGGCCGCGCACCACGAGGCTGTCGGTCTTTGCGCCATCGCCAAAGTAGCGGACGCCGTGCAGCAGTTCGCCATCCGTGATTCCAGTAGCCGCGAAGAACACATCTTCGGATGAGACCAGATCATCCATCGTCAGGATCTTGTCGAAATCATAGCCAGCCTCGCGGCCGCGGCGCAATTCGTCTTCATCGCGAGCGAACAACTTGCCCTGGATTTCTCCGCCCATGGCGCGCAGCGCGCAGGCCGCCAGCACACCTTCAGGCGTGCCGCCGATGCCGATCAAAACGTCCACGCCGGAATCGGGCCACGCCGTCATCAGCGCCGCGGCCACATCCCCGTCCGGGATGATGCGGATGCGCGCGCCGACCTTGCGAATCTCGGCAATCATTGCATCATGACGCGGACGGTCGAGGATGATCGTCGTGATGTCATCAATCTCTTTGCGCTTGGCTTTTGCAATGGCCCGGAGATTCTCGGTGATGGAATTCTCGATGTTGATCCTGCCTTTTGCTTCGGGGCCGACTGCCAGCTTGTTCATGTAAACGAACGGACCGGGATTGAACATCGTGCCGCGCGGCGCGATGGCAACCGTCGCCAGCGAGTTGGTGCGGCCAAAAGCCAGAGGGCGGGTCCCGTCAATCGGGTCCACAGCCACGTCCACGTCCGGGGCCGAACCGTTGCCCACGATCTCGCCGTTGTAAAGCATCGGTGCGTGATCCTTTTCGCCTTCGCCAATGACGATGACGCCGTTGATGTCCACCGTTTGCAGGACCATCCGCATCGCGTTGACTGCGGCGGCATCGGCGGCTTCCTTATCGCCGCGTCCCATGAAACGGCCCGCCGCGAGCGCTGCGGCTTCGGTCACGCGCGCCAGTTCCAGCGCAAGGTTACGAGTGGGTGCATTATTATCCATCATTCCCTCCGGGATTCATTTGATGATGAAAAAGCGGATCCAATAGAAACCGATGACCGCGCCCCAGATGAGCGAATCGATGCGGTCGAATGCGCCGCCGTGTCCCGGGAAAAGATCGCCGGAATCCTTCTCGGCGCCGAAACGCTTGAAAAGACTTTCACCCAGATCGCCCAGTATGGTGACCGTGCTGAGGATAAATCCAAGTTCGAGTCCCTGCCAAATGCTCACGCGAAGCGGGCCATACGTCGAATAGGCATAAGCAAAGAAAGCGCCGTACAACGTCCCGGCAAATACGCCGGCCCAATATCCTTCCCAGGATTTTTTGGGACTCAGGCGCGCCGTCATTTTGTGTTTTCCATATCTCGCGCCGATGGAATACGCGCCTGAATCGGCCAGCCACACGATGGGAAGCGCAAACATCACCCACCATCCGCCGTTTGCCAATGTACGCAGATCATAGAGATACGAGCCGATCCAGCCCAAATACGCGAGTCCGCCAACCGTGATCGTAAAATCAAGCGCGGCCTGATCGCGGCCGCGCTCGTAGGCAAAAAGATGAACGGTCATTGCCAATAAGAGCAGTGCCGTAAAAACAGAGATGGCCCAGTCGGGCGCAAAGACCCGTCCGGCCAAAATCGCCAGCGTGCCGCCAACGGTGACCCAAACAGATGGTTCGTATTTTGCGGCGCGAAACATCTGAATGTATTCCCAGGATGACAATCCGAGGAAAAAGGCGATCACAAGAAAATAAAGGATTCCCCCGAAAAGCACTGCAAGAACAACGGGCACGAGCAGGAGCAGAGCCGTAACGGTTCTTCTACCCATGAGTCTTGTGCGCCACCGCCTCTGTAACGCCTCCGTAGCGGCGATCCCGCTGGGCAAATGTTTCGAGCGCGCGGCGGTACTCCTCCTTGTCAAAATCGGGCCAATACGTCGGCGTGATATACCACTCCGAGTAGGCCGCCTGCCAGATCAGGAAATTGCTGATACGCAGTTCGCCCGATGTGCGGATGATCAAATCGGGATCGGGCACACCGACGGTGTACATGTACTGACTCACCAGATCGTCCGTGACTTTATCCGGCTCCACGCCATCCTTGATGATTCGCTGAATGGCCTGGACGATCTCATCGCGGCCGCCGTAATTCCACGCGATATTCAGAATGAGGCGGTTGTTGTTTTTCGTCAACTTCATGGCGTGCAGGACTTTTTCCTGGAGCCCGGGCGCCAGCTTCTCCAGCCGGCCGATATGGCGCAATTGCACGCCCTCCCCATGGAGTTCATTGAGTTCCCTGTCAATGACATCTTCAAGGATGTGCAGCAACCCCTGGACCTCTTCCGGGGGGCGCCCCCAATTTTCAGTGGAGAATGCGTAAATCGTCAGGTATTTGATCCCGAACTCGACCGTGGCGCGGATCACGCGCCGGAGGTTTTCCGTACCCGCTTTATGGCCCGCGAGGCGCGGCAGGCCGCGTGAAATCGCCCAACGTCCATTGCCGTCCATGATGATGGCAACATGGCGGGGAATCTTTTCCAAAGGAATATCGAGAGGTTGATTGGGCATGACGGTCTTGTGGTCTTATAGTCAAATAGTCTAAATGGCCATTGGTGGAAACACAGACTGCCAGACTATGGGATCAAGCGACTATTCGACTAATCACACTTCCATGATCTCCGCTTCTTTTTTCCTGCCAAGCTCGCCGACTTCTTCGATGAACTTGTCGGTCAGTTTCTGGAGATCCTCTTCGCCGTTTTTCAAATCGTCCTCTGAGATCAGCTTTTCTTTTTCGAATTCGCGCATATCGTTGTGCGAATCGCGGCGGATGTTGCGGATGGCTACGCGCGATTCTTCGAGCCGCGCATGAACTTGTTTGACCAGGTCATGGCGCCGCTCTTCGGTCAGCGGAGGCAGGTTCAGGTGGATGACTTTGCCGTCGGTATTGGGAGTCAGCCCAAGGTCCGAGGCTTGAATCGCCTTCTCGATTTCCTTGAGCGTGCCTGTGTCGAATGGCTTGATCATCAGCGAGCGCGGTTCGGGTACGCTGATCGAAGCCAGCTGCATAAGCGGAGTCGGCGAACCATAATAACTGATTGCCAAACGTTCAACGAGGGCGGGATTGGCGCGTCCGGTTCGGATGGCGGCGAGGTCATCGCTCAGATTTTTGATCGCGCCCTGCATGCGATGTTCTGCGTCTTTCAGAAGGTCTTTTATCACAGCGGCCTCCAGGGGAATTGGTCGTGGTTAAGGATACTCTAAAACATGAAAATATGCTATGGGAGAAGCGAAGCAGGAGAGCCATTGCCAGTGAAAAGATAGACTCTCGAAACGCGGATAAAAATATATCCTGCCCGCGCGAAATCCATCGTTGAGCGGGCTTCGAACGAATTTATGCGGCGACGAGCGTCCCGACTTTTTCGCCGCGCAGCGCGTTGATCAACGCTTTCGAATCCCACAAATTGAGAACCAAGATTGGGAGATTATTTTCCATGCACAGCGTGACGGCGGTACTGTCCATCACTTCGAGCCGGCGATTGAGCACTTCGATGTAACTCAATGCCGCGAACTTCCTTGCATTCGGATTTTTATTCGGGTCGGCATCGTAAACGCCATCCACTTTGGTGGCTTTGATGACCACATCCGCATCGATCTCGGAGGCGCGCAGCGCCGCGGCGGTATCCGTCGAGAAGAACGGATTGCCCGTCCCCGCGCCGAAGATGACCACGCGGCCTTTTTCAAGATGGCGAATGGCGCGCCGCCGGATGTACGGCTCGGCCACCGCCCGCATCTCGACCGCCGACATCACGCGCGTCAACACGCCGATCCTTTCGAGCGCGTCCATCAGGACCATCGAGTTCATTACCGTGGCCAGCATGCCCATATAATCTGCCGTCGAACGATCCATGCCATGTTCAAGTCCCTGCTTGCCGCGCCACAGATTGCCAGCGCCAATGACAATCGCCACCTGCACACCCATGTTGTAAACTTCCTTCACGCGATTGGCAATCGACTCGGCCTCGTCCACATCAATGCCATAACCTGATTTTCCGCCCAGCGCTTCGCCGCTGAGCTTGAGCAGGATGCGTTTGTATTTGAGATCGGACATGTCATCTCTCCCGCCCTCACTCCCGCACCCCTCTCCCAAAACTTGTCCTGAGCCTGCCGAAGGATTGGGAGAGGGAACGGAGATGAGGGAAATTAAGAAAAAGGCCAACCATCCGGTTGGCCTTTCCAAACAACTACGCTTGATTCGTGCTCTCGCCCAATTCCCAGCGCTGGAATCGGCGGACGATCACATTCTCACCGATGGCGGCAACGTTCTGCATGATAAGTTTCTCGACGGTGGCAGCCTCATCGCGAATATACGTTTGGCGCAAAAGGCAGGCTTCATCCTTGAACTTCTCGAGCCGGCCCTCGACAATTTTATCAACGACCGCGCCAGACTTGCCTTCCTCTTTTGCGCGCGCGCGGGCAATCTCGGCTTCGTGATCCAATTCCGCAGCGGGAATATCCTCGGCTCTGACATACTTCGGCGCGCTGGCCGCGATCTGCAAAGCGATCTCGTGCGCCAGTGTGCGGAACTGCTCGGAACGCGCGACGAAATCCGTCTCGCAATTGACCTCGACCATCACGCCCACGCGTCCGCCGCCGTGAGAATACAACTCAACCATTCCATTTGACGCTTCGCGGTCGGCGCGCTTGGCCGCGGTCGCCATTCCTTTTTCGCGCAGCCAATCCACAGCCTTCTGAAAATCTCCGTTCGATTCCTGAAGCGCCTTGCGGCAATCCAGAACGCCGGCACCGGTTGCGGCGCGCAATTCCTTGATCATATCAGCGGTAATTTCCATTTTCCATCCTCAGTCGAAAACGCGGACTCCTAGTTGGAGTCGGCTTCCGGTTTCGTCTCTTCAACGGCTGCGCTTTTGTCCGTCTTTTCCTCGGCCCTCCCGGCTTCGGGCGCCACCGGCTCCTCAGACTTGCGCGTCGCGCTCAACTTGGCCAGCGTGGCTTCGCCGAGCAGCGCATCCTCATTGACCTCTTCATCAACATCCACCACCTTCGGCGCTTTGCGCGCTCGCGATTTTTCCTGTTTGGCTTCTGCCTCGGCCGGTTTGGATTCGACCGGTTCTTCATCCTTACGCACGGCTTTGCCTTCCATGACCGCGTCGGCAACCTTCGCAACCAGAAGCTTGATGGCACGGATGGCATCGTCATTCGACGGAATCACATAATCAATTCCAAACGGGTTGCAGTTCGTATCCACGAGCGCGACCACCGGAATATTCAACAGATTGGCCTCATGCACCGCCGCATCTTCGCGTCCGACATCCACCACAAAGATCAAATCCGGCACGCGCTTCATATTGCGGACGCCCGAAAGACGGATCTGCAAGCGGTCAATCTCGCGCTGAATCAGCAGGCCTTCCTTCTTGGTCAGCTTGTTGATGTCGCCGCTGTCGCGCAGCTGTTCAAGATGTTCGAGTTCCTGGATGCGGGCGTACATCGTGGCCCAGTTGGTCAACATGCCGCCCAGCCAGCGTTCCGTGACGTATGGCATCCCGGCGCGCGTCGCCTCTTCCTTGACGGTTTCCTGCGCCTGGCGCTTGGTGCCGACGAACAATACCGTCCCGCCGTTCGCAACCGTATCGCGGACGACGTTATACGCCTGGTTCAACAACTTCACCGTTTGCTGCAAGTCAATGATGTGAATGCCATTGCGTTCGGTGAAGATGTACGGCTTCATGCGCGGGTCCCACTTGTTGGTGCGATGACCGAAGTGAACGCCGCTTTCGAGCAGAGCTTTCATTGAAATCACGGACATATTTCTCCTGCAATTTCCGTTCTCCAGACGCGTGGCGCCAGCGTGGAACGGAGTGAGTTTAGCGGGGATAGATACCCGCTCAGGGATGCTCGATGCCCATCCCGGGCAAGATGTGCGACGCTTTTGCGTCGCGGCGGGAGAGTATACCATAGAATTTTTTCCGTTTCCGATTCTGTGGAATCCAAAATCTTTACACTCCATTCAGGCCAAATCCGACGTAAATCTACATGAAGACTTTTCGCGCTTTTCGAGCATCGAGGCTCCTCTTGTTCTCATCCTGACCCAAGAAAGTGTTTTGAAATTCATGAATAGACGTAGGCGTGTCATTCTGAGCGACCGCAGGGAGCGAAGAATCTCGCTTTTCAAGCCAGTTTTCCATCAAAATTTGAGATTCTTCGCGGCGCCCCCGCGTGTGCGGGATCTTCGACTTGGCGCCACTCAGAATGACAAGTTGAAACCATGATTTTGATTCTTAAAAACTCTCTTAGGCATTCGCTGTCTTGATCGAGAACCAGAATATCATGCCCGCCGAATCCGGCCTCCCTGCATAACAAGCAGGGAGGTTTATCGTCAACCTTACAGGGATGCGTTATGAACTATATGGCCGAAACTCTGGGTATTGTCTATCTTGCGATCCTTCTTGGGCTGGCATTTTATGGCATCAACAGCCTTATGACTGCCGGCCTTTTCCTGGTCGTCAAAAAAAGATGGGGCAATGAGCCTGTAACGCCGGAGCCAAAGGAATGGCCGCGCGTTACCGTGCAGCTTCCTGTGTTCAACGAGAAGTACACGATGGAGCGTTTGCTGCGTGCGGTCACACATTTGGATTATCCGCGCGACTGCCTCCAAATCCAGGTCCTGGATGATTCCACGGACGATACATCATCGCTGTCCGCGCATCTGGTGGAAGAAAGCCGCGCCCGCGGGATCGACATCCAGTGGCTGCATCGAACGGATCGCTCCGGATACAAAGCGGGCGCGCTCGAAAAAGGCCTCGCCTCCGCTGACGGCAGCCTCATTGCCATCTTCGACGCGGATTTCCTCCCCGAACCAGACTGGCTGAAGAAAACCGTCCCCTGTTTTCAAGACGGAAAATTGGGATGCCTGCAAACCCGCTGGGGGCACACCAACCGGGAATACAACTCGCTGACGATTGCCCAGGCGCTTGCCATTGACGGCCACTTCGTCGTCGAACAAACTGTCCGCTCGCGCAATGGACTGTTTCTCAACTTCAACGGCACCGCTGGCCTGTGGCGGCGATCCTGCATCGAGGACGCGGGCGGCTGGCAATCCGATACGCTGACCGAGGACCTCGACTTGAGTTATCGCGCCCAATTACGCGGCTGGCGGATCGGTTATTTGCCAGGCGTTGTCGTCCGTGCCGAATTGCCAGCTTACGTGGAAGCCTTCAAGCGGCAGCAATTCCGCTGGGCAAAAGGTTCCTTCGAGGTGGCGCGCAAAATCCTGCCGGACGTGCTCGAACGACGCGACCTGCCGCGGCATGTGCGGCTGGCTGGGCTCCTGCACATCACCGGTTATTTTGTTCATCCATTGATGGTCGCCTTGCTGCTGGTCACACTGCCAGTGGGATTATTCGCTCCGCATTTCTTCGATCTGCTGCCAATATCCATGATCGCGATGTTCGGCCCGCCGCTTCTGTATGCGGCGGCTGAAATGTCAGACACGCCGCCCTTGAAAGAGCGGCTCAAGATACTGCCGTTGTTGACCATTCTGGGCTTTGGGATTTCTCTCAATACAGCCATCGGCGTGATGGAGGGATTATTCGGCACGGGCGGTGACTTTGTCCGGACGCCTAAATTCAACCTGGGCAACAATAGCAAGGCGAATTCCGCGCTGGACGGCGCGTATATGCCCCGCATCAGTCCTGTCATCTTTGGCGAAATCGGGCTGGGACTCTACGCCCTGCTCACCATTTTCAGTCTCGAACCATCTATGGGCTGGAAGATCATCCCCTGGATGTCCATCTATTCGCTCGGCTATTTTTATGTCGCCGGGTTGAATCTCATCCAACATTGGCAGGCACAATCACGCCATTTCCCGCTGACCATCAAGCAAAATGTATAAAAACAGTCCCGAAAAAATCGGGACTGTTTGCTTCTTCAAACAACCGCGGCCTGACCGTATAACTGCTGTTTCACATTGATGATCCGCCTGCGTAGATCAGGCTTGGTCTCGATCTCATTGCTGATCTTCTCGATTGCATACATCACTGTTGTGTGATCGCGTCCGCCCAGCACTTCGCCGATTTGCGGGAGCGACGAATCAGTTTCCTTACGCAATAGATACATGGCGACCTGCCGCGGTTCGGCAATTTTCTGGGAGCGACCTCGGCCGAGCAAAGCGTCCACCGTCGTCTGCCATTCGCGGGCGACCAATTCAATAACCTTTTCAGGCACAACATTCTGCCGCTGGGGCAGAAGATCGGCGAGTGCCACTTCCACAAGCTGCGGCGTCAGGGATTGGCCGCTTAAATCCGCGTACGCAATAATTCGATTCAACGCGCCTTCCAGTTCGCGGATGTTGGATTGAACGCGCCGGGCAATGGTATCCAGAATCTCGCCCGGGATGAAGCGTCCGGTGCGTTCGGCTTTGGCGCGTAAAATTGCCAGGCGAGTCTCGAGGTCCGGCGGCTGGATATCCGCTGCCAGTCCCCATTCGAACCGGGAGCGCAGGCGCTCTTCCAGCGTCACCAGCGCCTTGGGCGGGCGGTCCGACGAAACAATGATTTGTTTATCCTGTCCGTGCAGGGTATTGAACGTATGGAAGAATTCCTCCTGCGTGGATTCCTTGCCGGCGATGAACTGGATATCGTCCACCAGCAGCACATCCGCAAACCGGTATTTTTCGCGGAAGGCCTGGGTGGTATGGGTGCGGATGGCATTGACCATGTCATTGGTGAATTCTTCGGAGGAGACATACAACACGTTCAGGCCGCGCGTGTGGCAGGCGTTGCCGATGGCATGGAGCAGATGGGTCTTTCCCAGCCCGACTCCCCCGTACAGAAAAAGCGGATTGTAAGCGCGCGCCGGCTTTTCCGCGACTGCCTGGCACGCCGCATGTGCGAGACGATTGCCCGAACCCACGACAAATGTCTCGAATGTATAGCGCGTATTGAGCGACGCATTGCGGGCGCGCGGTTCATCCTGGACCGGCGAGGCGGCTTCCGTTTCGACGGCCTCCGCTTCTTCCCCCTGCGACACCACAAAGTTGACCGCCACATTGGCGTCGAGAATGCCGACGAGCAGCCGGCTCACCGTGCTGGCCAGGCGGCTGTCCAGCCAATCGCGGGCATAGGCATTCGGCACTCCGACCGTGAGCGCGCCATTTTCATAAGAAAGCGGGTACGTGTCGCGTACCCAGGTATCGAACGATGCCTTTGGCATTTCCATCTGAAGCTGCCCGAGCACTGACTGCCACGCCTGTTTTGCATTCATGATTCACTTCCTGGCACAATAGTAGGGTAGGTAAAACTAACCCGCCTTATTTCCGCGGCTTAGCAAGAAGAAAATATGATGTTGAGACCGATTAACTTCCAGGGGTTTAAGATGTGAACTCGCGCCACATCCATCTCTCAGCGTCGAACCCATTCTAGCAGAAACACTTCATAAAAAACAACACTTTTCACCTACGACAAGTTAAAAACTTCTGTTTTTTTAAGATTGATCAACGTTAAAGAATCATTAGGTACTGCGTCGAAGGATATGGCATTTATAGAACTGGCGTTTCAGCCAGAGACCCGCTGGAGTCCGAAACCACCCCCCATATATGGGGCTGCGCGTCCTTTTCAGGCGCATATACGCGAACGCGTGTTAAAAAACGCGCCGCGAATTTTTTTAACTTCGCGGCCTGCGAACATCCGAAACCAGCGATTCAAATGTTAAAGAATTTTATATCGAATGCATTTGGTGTTTGATGCCGCGCGGAACCCACACGAGAATGGTCGTGCCTTCGCCTGGAGCCGATGAAATATCAACATCGCCGCCGACGCCGCGCGCGCGCGTCTGCATGTTTGACAAGCCATGACCGATCGTTGTGCTCATTTTCTCGATGACAAAGCCTTTGCCATCATCGTGGATCTCCATTAGGACGCGATCAGACGTAGTCCAAACATTGATATCCACCTTTTTGGCCGCGGCATGTTTGGCTGCGTTGGCCAGGGTTTCCTGGCAGATGTGGAATAAAGCCAGCGCGTTCACCTGCGGAATATCATCCAGGCCTTTCTGCGGCCCTTTCAATGAGACTTCAGAAAACGTATTGGCGCGATATTCAGTTGCAAGGCGCTTCAAACCGCTCATCAGGCCGTCATTTCCCATTTGGCGCGGACGCAAATCGAGAATGTATGCGCGAATATCGCGAATCGCCTGGTTCAAACCATCAATGGACTCTTTGATGCGCACTCCCGCAAGGTCTTTGTCTTCATCCAGGGTGTGCAATGCGTTTTCCAACGACAATCCAACGCCGTAAATGGATTGAATAATGCCGTCGTGCAAATCCATGCCGATGCGGTCACGCTCCTCGAGCACAGCCAGGCGCCGCGAATTTTGATGCAACTGTGCGTTCTCGATGGCCAATCCGGCCCAATTTGCAACAGCGTCCAACAACTGAAGGCCCCGCTCATCGAGCGGTTCAATCGAACGGGTCGCCACACTCATCACACCCATCAGGTTTTCGCCAGCCTTCATCGGCAAATAGGCAATTTGCCGGAATCCGGCTTTCGCAACAGCCGGGCGCAGGAATTCCGAATCCTGGGTAAGGTCCGCAAGCACCGGGCGGCCCGATTCAGCCACGTTGCCGATGACCCCCTCGCCCAATTGGAACCGGTTTCGGGTCCAGAAAGCTTCGGCGGCCTGCCCGCGATGCAAAACCATCCGCAGCGTCTGCTTGTCATCTTCGAGCAAAAAGATTTCGCCCGCCTCCACTTTCATGTATCCCATCACAGAAGCGAGCGTTTTATTCAGGATTTCATCCAATTCCAGCGAAGAAGTCAAAGCCGTGGCAATCTCATTGAGCAGAGTCAGATCTTCGCTTCGACGCGTCAACGCCGTGTCGCGGTCCCGCATCTGCTCGACCAGCCGCGCATTTTGGATGGCTGCCGCGGCATACGCGGCCAGCATCTGGATGATTTTTTCATCGTCGGCGGTGAATTCGGGCGCGTCGATTTTGTCGGTCAAATAAATTTGACCGAACTGGCGGTCGCCAGCCCGGATCGGGACTCCCAGAAATGAAGTCATGTGCGGATGATGCGGCGGAAAGCCAATCGAACGCGGATGATTTTGGATCACCGGCACGCGCAGCGGTTCATCGGCGTCCATCAACACACCGATCAATCCCTCACCACACGGCAGGTGCGCTATTCTTTTGACCTCGTCATCCGTCATCCCAATGGGAATGAACTTCTCCAGTTTTCCCGCCTCGTCCAAAACGCCGAGCGCCGCGTAACGCGCCTCGGCCTGCTCACGCGCCAGCCTCACAATCCGTTCGAGAAGGTGATCTACTGAAACATCCCCGACCAGTTCCAGGCTGGCACGATGCAGCGCAATCAAGCGTTCCTGTAATTGTTCACGCGTCAGGAGCATTCAAAGACACCTCGCCATAATTATAAACCACAAAACCTGATAGATTTTGGCAGATGCGCTCCATAGAATTGTAAACTGCCCTCGAAAGGACGACCATGACTGCATCCCGCATTTCCGGCTTTTACAATCTGACTTTGGACGAACGCCGCGCAAAATTAGCTGACGCGGCGGCTCTTTCTCCGGACGATTTGGCGGCCTACGTTTCAAATGGCGGACTCTCCGCTGAGGCCGCGGATCACATGATCGAGAATGCCATCGGGACTCATGCCTTGCCTTTGGGCATTGGTTTGAATTTTGTGGTCAACGGCAGGGACGTTTTGGTTCCAATGGCAATCGAAGAGCCATCTGTTGTGGCTGGCGCATCGTTCATGGCAAAGCTGGCCCGCGCCGGCGGCGGATTCATAGCAACGACATCCGAGCCGCTGATGATCGGACAGATGCAAGTCATCAATGTGGCTAATTTAGAAGAAGCCAAACTGAAGTTATATGAACACAAAGCGGAATTATTAGCAGAAGCCGACGCAATTGATCCCGTCTTGAAAAAATTCGGCGGCGGCGCGCGCGATCTCGAAGTTCGAATGATCGAATCATCGAATATCGGTCCCTTCCTCGTCGTTCATCTCATTTACGATGTCCGCGATGCGATGGGAGCCAACGCCGTCAACACGGCTTGCGAAAGACTCGCGCCGCATGTTGAATCCATTACCGGCGGGCGTGTTCATCTGCGTATTCTATCGAACTTGGCTGACCGAAGAGTTGCGCGTGCGCGTTGCACGATTCCAAGCAAAGAATTGGCATTTGGTAAGGGCGAGTCTCAGACTCGCCCTTACAGTGGCGAAGAAGTTCGCGATGGCATCATCGCCGCGTATGCTTTTGCTGCCGCGGATCCATACCGCGCCGCGACGCACAACAAAGGCATTATGAACGGCGTGGACGCGGTTGTCATCGCAACTGGCAATGATTGGCGCGCCATCGAAGCGGGCGCGCACGCCTACGCCGCGCGTTCTAGTAAATACACTTCATTATCAACATGGAATAAAGATAAAGAAGGCAATCTTGTCGGCACGCTTGAAATGCCGATGGCGGTGGGAATCATCGGCGGTGCGACCAAAGTCCATCCCGCCGCGCAAGCTGCGATTAAGTTAATGAACATCAAGTCTGCATCTGAATTAGCGGAAATCATTGTCTCGGTTGGATTAGCTCAAAACATGGCGGCGTTGCGCGCCCTTGCCACCGAAGGCATCCAGCGCGGACACATGTCCCTGCACGCGCGGCAGGTCGCCATCGCCGCAGGCGCGAGCGGTGACATGATCGAAAAGGTTGCGGCGCAAATGGTGACGGAGAAAACAGTTAGAATAGATAAAGCTGAAGAAATCCTGCGACAGTTGAAAGCATAATGACTGATAGAAAACCCCTCACTTCCAAAGAAATCTCTGCCATCGTGAATGGATTCGATCCCATTGATTGGGTCCAATTGGAGCTGCTTGCCAAAATACCATTCAAAAATCGCCTGTTGCCTGGCTTGAACGCACAGGAATTTTCCATGGCGGCTCTGCGCGGAACATTCCGTAAAAAATTCCCCGAACTTTCAATGTCTGAAATCAACATGAAGGTCCTGATGTATTTGACTCCCGTCCGCATGGAGACAAAATGACTGCCGTTTCATTTTATGTACAAGTTGTCAAAGCATTGGATGAGATCGGCGCTGCGTACATGATTGTCGGCGCTTTTGGCGGCTACCCATTTGGAATTACACGTGTGACATTTGATATTGATATTCTTGTTGACCTACGAGAACAAGATTTCGAGGCGCTTTCCAAGAAATTTCCATTGCCGCGCTATTATGCCGACCCCGAAATGATGAGAAGCTCCATACAAATGGGAATCATGTTTAATATCATTGATACAAATGAAGGCATCAAAGCTGATCTGGTCCCGCTAAAACGAGAACCTGATTATCAACTTGCGTTTGATCGTCGCGTTCGTCGGGAGTTTGTTGATCCAACTGGAAGTTCATTTACTGCATGGGTGGCTCAGCCTTCTGACATCATTATAGGAAAATTACAGGCATGGGATGAAGGCAGGTCCGACAAGCATCCCAAAGATATTTACTCTATGCTCGTTTTTGATTTGAGTGGTTCAAGTGATGTAGCAATTGACTACGAGTTAATCACGAAAGAAGCCGCACATATTGGGCAGGAAACTCTCGAGATGTGGAACAAAACTCTTGCAAGGGCAAAGGAAGAAGTTGAAAAAGGAAATGCACCGCGCAAATGGTAGCACGGAATAAAAACAGCAGGAATGGATTGCACAGAAAATCTATGAACAAAAAGCTTAGCATTCTTTCCATCTTTCTTCTATTTATATTCGCATGTAGCTTTGCGTCTACTCCGCCCACGCCGACTGCAACTCCGATTCCTCCATCGCAGACGCCATTGATTCCAACGCCAGTTCCCCCAACCGCGACGCTCGCGCCGACACAAACTCCAACGGGAACTGTCGCTCTTGATTTTGTTGCGCTGTTATGTAATGCAAAGTGGATGAATGGTGCGCGGCATCTTACCGCTTGTCCCGATCCCAACGCGGATCATTCAGGCGGATACGCGGTCGTGATTGATCCGGCATCCGAAGGCTTGACGGCTGGCACGCCCGTTCTCTTGACGATCCCCGCCTGGAGTGGAGGCGCGGCTTTGTTCTTGCGCTATCCGACACTCAAAGTCCACGCGGGGGATCACTTCCGCGCCACGCTTCGCTGTTCGGGGCCACTCAATCCGCAATGCGCGGTTCAATTCGCGTTGGAATATTATGACGCCAAGGGAAATTATCACAGCCCGTTTTTGCAGTGGAACTACGACCCGAGCATGCCCGATATTCAAGTTGATGCAGATCTAACCGCGCTTGTTGGTCAAAGTGTGGATTTCGTGCTGGCACTGCGTCCTAACAATAACACGCCTCAACAAGATGCCGCTGTTTGGATTGCTCCGGTGATTTATCGTCAGAATCCATAGAAATGACAAAGGTTTATAATTCGTAAGCAATTATGAAAACAATCCCTTCTGGTTTGCGTAAAGAAATGATCCAACGTCTCGTGGATGAATTTCATCCTGAGACGATCTATCTTTTTGGCTCGCACGCGTGGGGGAAACCGGAAGCGGGAAGCGATATTGATTTACTGGTCGTCGTAAAAACCAGTCGTCAAAGACCGATTCGACGCGCAGCGCGCGCACAGAGAAGTTTGCGCGGGATAAAAGCATCCGTAGATGTTCTCGTTAAGACGCGCAAAGAGTTCGAAAAATATATTCCTGTAAAAGCATCCTTGGAGGCGCAAATTACAAGGCAGGGCAAATTATTGTATGGACGCAAAACGTTCGCTCGTCCGTAATTGGATCATGAAAGCGCGGCGCGATCTATTGACCGCCAAAAAGCTGGCGCGCGGCAAAGACCGTTATTTGGATACGGCAATTTATCACTGTCAGCAACTAGCGGAAAAGGTTGTCAAGGGCTGGCTGGTGTATCACGATGTCTCTTTTGAAAAGACACATGATTTGCGTTTGCCTGTAACCTTGGCGGCGGAGATTGAACCAAGATTCAATGCATGGCTTGACGTTGCAGAACAGATCACGCCTTACGCAACTGCTTATCGTTACCCGGGCGAAGAATTGGAACCGACAGAAGAAGAGTATCTTCAAGCATTCAATGAGGCAAGTAAGTTTTATGAATTTGTTTGTTCGTTATTGCCGATGGAATTGAGCGCGCCGTAGCGGGATAAATCCCTCCCTCGGTTCATGGAAGTCGGATAAATCCGACTCATACTTTAGCCCGCAGGGCTTCCATGAATTGAGGCAGGATTTCAATCCGCACCGCAGAGATTTTCAAGCAAGCTGGATTGACGTCAGAGTTTTGATTTGTGAACAAGACTTCGGAAGTCTGAAAAAGGAATCATCATGAAATCCCTAACCTTCATTTGCGTTTTGTTTGCTCTGCTCTTATCAGCATGTGGCAGTATTCAGCCCGCGCCAACGATGAGTGCAACTGCGACCTCTTTGCCGACTAATACACACATTCCTACTGCCACCGCAACCCCAATACCAATGATTGACGTTAATGGAATACAAGTTCCCGATCCCAAAGTTACAAATCCAGATTTATTTGATTTGAAGAACTCTGAATCACCGATTGTCCAATTTGCAAATGCTTTCGGAATCAAGCCTGAAGAAGTTGGCAACTTAACACCTAAACTGTTAACCAGTGTTGATAGAAAACAATTTGTTGTTTTAATAAGCTCTAGTGGATATCCTTTATTAATAACAGACAAGGAATCCCATTGGAAAAGCGCGCTAAAAGACTTCACGCATACAGTTAATATTATTGTTGGTGTTTATTTAGAACCGGGTAAAGATGATTATTTGACAGATCAAGTTGCAAAAAATAATTTTGATGACATTGTTTTACCTATATTTTGGCATAATATATTTGCGAATGAAAACTACGCCAATTGGAGTTTGCCAGATAGTAGAGTAAGTTTAGCAGAATCTGAGATGGGTCAATTTGGCGGAACTCTAATATGGCAGAACACAGATTTTCTTCCTGAATGGTTTAAAAATAGTAAAGTTACAGAGGAGCAGGTAAGATCGATGATTAAATCAATCATACAAAAGTATCCTGATGTTAAGGTTTGGTTACCAGTCAACGAACCTTATCCGACAGATTTTTTTGCTAGCAGACTAGGTTATCCTAACTATGTTATTATGGCTTTTGATGAAGCAAGAAAAGATACTAACGCTCCTTTAGTACTTAATGACTTTGATATAGAAAAAACTGGAACGCAAAAATACAATCAAACGAAGACCCTTGTAGAAACTCTTAAATCCCAGAATTTGATAGATGGTATTGGAATACAAATGCATATCGATCCCAATAATCCTCCATCAAAAGAAGCACTGGTTGAAAACTTTAAGAGTTGGGGGATTGACGTTTACTTAACAGAGCTAGATGTCCCAACCGATAATGGACAACTAAAGGCTAAAATATTTAGTGATGTATTTTCAGCAGCTATGGAGGCAGGCGTAGTAAAACAGATTAATATTTGGGGAGTAGGTAATGCCGCGTGGAAACAAAATGGGAATCTATTTAATGCAAGCGCACAACCAACAATTGCCTTATTCGAGGTTGAAAAAGCTGTAGTCGATTATCTATCTGCTTTATCTCCCCAATAAGAATAACCACGTTTTCTTAATATGGTATCGTGCGAGTTTAGTATATATCACATTAACTAAAAACAAGTTATTAACGAAAGTAGAAAATGACAACTTCTCAACCACAATCATTCCCCACTTTACTCAAACCCGCCAAGCCCGTTGGCATCATTGGCTACGGCGCGTACGTGCCGCATCGGCAAAGGATAAATCCTTGCCTCAGTTCATGTAAGTCGGACACCTGAACTTGCGTCAGGTGCAAGTGTAAATCCGACTCTGCGTTATTAGCCTGAAAGGCTCCCATGTATTGAGCAGGGATTTCAATCCCACTCGCGAAAAGGTTTATTTTTATGACAACTCCTCAACATCAACCATTCCCCACTCTCCTCAAACCCGCCAAGCCCGTTGGCATCATTGGCTATGGCGCGTATGTGCCGCGCTATCGTCTGCCTGCCAAGGAAGTCGCGCGCGTATGGACGGGCGGCAAAGGCGGACTTCCCATCAAAGAGAAAGCCGTCCCCGGGCTCGATGAAGATGTGGCAACCATGTCCATCGAAGCCGCGCGCAATGCGATGAAACGCGCCGAGATTGATCCACACGAACTGCGCGCCGTCTGGGTTGGATCGGAATCCCATCCCTACGCGGTCAAGCCCACGTCTACGATTGTGGCGGAAGCCATCGGTGCTGTTCCTGCCACGCAAGCCGCGGATTGGGAATTCGCCTGCAAAGCCGGCACCGAAGCGCTCGTCGCCGCGATGGGATTCGTCGGCTCGAACATGGCACATTATGCCATGGCCATCGGCATGGACACCGCGCAAGGCAAGCCCGGCGACGCGCTCGAATACACCGCGGGCGCGGGCGGCGCGGCATACATCCTGGGTCCTGCGGAAGAATCGCTGGCCGTTATCAATGCCTCATATTCATACGTCACAGACACGCCCGACTTCTGGCGGCGTCCCGAAGCGAAATATCCCGAACACGGAATGCGCTTCACGGGCGAACCCGCCTACTTCAAACACATCACCGAAGCCGCGACTCATTTAATGGAAGCGATGGGCACGACTGCGAAAGATTACAAATGGGCGGTCTTCCATCAACCGAACACGAAGTTCCCGCAACGCGTCGCGTCGCAACTCGGATTTTCGATGGATCAGATTCAACCCGGACTTCTCGTGCCTGTGATTGGGAACACCTACGCGGGCGCGGCGATGATCGGCTTGACCGCGACTCTCGACATTGCTCAGCCCGGCGACAGAATCCTCGTCGTCTCCTTCGGATCGGGAGCGGGTTCCGACGCCTTCGATATTCTCGTCACCGACAAATTGTCCGCGCGCCGCGACCGCGCCACGAAGACGCAGGAATACATCGCCCGCCGCACGGAGATTGATTACGCCACGTACGTCCGATATCGCGGGAAGTTGGCGATGAAATAAATTACACGTAGGGGCATAGCGGAACGATTCGCGATTTCGCTCGTAAATTTCTCCGCTATGCCCCTACCATATTTGATATATTATGGCTTTTTTTGATCTCACCCTCGAAGAACTCAAGACTTATCGTCCTGCGCGTGAAGAACCGAAAGACTTCGACGCTTTCTGGAAATCCACGCTGGATGAAGCGCGCGCCCATCCGCTTAACGCAAAATTCGAGCGCGTGGATTATGGTCTCATCGCACAGGAAACATTCGATGTCACCTTCAATGGCTTCGGTGGACAAGCCGTCAAAGGCTGGTTGATATTGCCAACACAACATGTAAGGGCGAATGGCCATTCGCCCCTACCTTGCGTTGTTGAATTCATCGGCTATGGTGGCGGACGCGCTTTTCCAATAGATTGGCTTTTGTGGTCGAGCGCGGGCTATGCTCATTTCATCATGGACACGCGCGGTCAAGGCAGTGCCTGGTCTCCCGGCGATACACCCGATTTATATTCTGATGGCGGCAACGCGCATTATCCCGGAAGCATGACGAATGGAATTCTCGATCCAAAACATTATTATTATCGCCGCGTGTTCACGGATGCAGTTCGCACGATTGAAGCCGCTCGTTCATATCCTGCAATTGATTCAACTCAAATCGCGGTGACCGGCGGCTCACAAGGTGGAGGCATCACTATTGCTGTGGCTGGACTCGTTCCTGACATTACGGCGGCAATGCCCGATGTGCCGTTCCTTTGTCACTATCGCCGCGCCACAGAATTAGTTGACACCTATCCATATAAAGAGATTGCGGAGTATTGTCACATTCATCGCGATAAAGTGGATACGGTATTCAATACGCTTTCATATTTCGATGGAGTCAATTTCGCCGTGCGTGCAAAAGCCAAGGCGTTGTTCTCTACCGCACTCATGGATGAAGTCTGCCCACCTTCGACGGTCTTTGCCGCATACAATTATTGGACTGCTGAAAAAGATATGAAGGTCTATCCGTATAACGGTCACGAAGGCGGCGGAAGTTATCAAACGCTGGAAAAGTTAAAGTTTTTGAAGAAGATTTGGTGAGCGAGGATCGATATTCGATACTCGATATTCGGAATTGCGAATCGAATATCAAATTATCGAATATCGTATTATCAAATTAGGAAATCGAGAATGACAGATGTAATTATTGCAGGTATTGGACAAACTGAAGTTGGCGAGCATTGGGATATTGGTCTGCGCGATCTCGCCTTCGCTGCGATTCAAGATGCAGTGAAAGACAGCGGCGGACTCAAGCCGCAAGCCTTATTCGTCGGCAATATGCTCGCGCCGAATCTCTCCAACCAAGCACATCTCGGCGCGTTGATCGCGGACTACGCCGGACTCACTGGCATCGAAGCGATCACTGTCGAAGCCGCGGGCGCGTCGGGCGGCGCGGCATTACGGCAAGGATATCTCGCGGTTGCAAGCGGAATGGTGGATGTAGCGCTCGTCATTGGCGTGGAAAAAATGACCGATAAGATCGGCCCGAGCGTGGATGCCGCGCTTTCCACCGCGAGCGATTCGGATTTTGAAGCTGTGCAGGGAATGACTCCCGCCGCGCAAGCCGCGCTTTTGATGAAGCGATACATGCACGAATATCAAGTTCCATCTGACGGATTTGCTGGCTTCGCATTGACGGCTCATGCCAATGGAGTGAACAATCCGTATGCGATGTTTCGGAAAGCAATCAAGCTTGAAACTTATACAAAAGCCGAAATGGTCAGTGATCCGCTCAACATGTTCGATGCTGCTCCAAATGCAGACGGTGCAGCCGCAGTGATATTGACTCGCCGCGAACTTCTGCCAAAAGATTTTTTGCATCCACTCGTGAAGATTGCAGGCTCAGCCTCGGCGGCGGACACGCTCGCGTTGCACGACCGCAAAGACATGCTCTATTTCGAAGCCGCGCAAATGTCCGCAGGCAAGGCGATGAAGCAGGCTGGCATCATTCTCGATCAAATCAACTTCTTCGAATATCACGACATGTTCAACATCTACGCCGCGCTCGAATTGGAATCCGTTGGATTTGCCATTCGCGGACAAGGATGGAAGTTGGCCGCGGATAATCAAATCGGACTCAAAGGCCGCATCCCGTCCGCGACGATGGGCGGACTCAAGGCGCGCGGCTTTCCCGGCGGCGCAACCGGCGTGTACCAAGCCGTCGAAGCGGCGACCCAGTTACGAGGTCAGGCTGGAACGAACCAGATCGCGGGCGCGAAAGTTGGATTGATCCAATCCCTCGGCGGGCCAGCCTCCACAGCCGTGTCGCACATCCTGCAAAGATTGGACTAGACAGTTTTCAGACGTGAAAGTCATGAAACTTGATAGTTCCTGAGAGTCTGGCTGGATAGAATTAGGGTCGCAGAAAGGAAATGCACTTATGGAAATCCCGAGACATTGGCGGCTGAAACAACAACGATACTCTCTCGTCGGCGAAGTTTGCCCGCATTGCGACAACAAAATTTTCCCACCGCGCGATGTTTGTCCAAATTGCGGCGGCGAGGCCAAGGAACTTTATGCGTTCAGCGGCAAAGGCGAAGTTTATTCATACACCACGATTTATGAAGCGCCGAGCGGTTTCGACACGAGCGCGCCGTACACTGTGGCGCTTGTGAAACTGGAAGAAGGCCCCATGGTCACCGCTCAATTGACCGACCTCGACAACACGCCTGTGGAAATTGGGATGCCGGTCGAAATGGTCACGCGCAAGATGAGGAATGATGGCGATGAGCGCGGGATCATTGTATACGGGTATAAATTTCGTAGACGAACGTAGGCGCAGAAATTTACCACTCTTCGAGCATTTTTCAACAAAACGATAGCAATCAAGCCAAAATCAGAGGCGGTAGAGATTCATCTCTGCCGCTTTTGGTTTATTGGAAAACCGGTTATTTCAATTTGGCTCTTAACTGGAATCAAGGAGCTATGAGAATCGCCAGCAGAGAATGCAGCAAAGCCTTCCCGCGTCGGCGGACATTGTGGATAAATTCAAAGAAACCAAGATACCACGGTAATTTTTCCTGCGAAATGCCTCGATGCGGTCGCAACCAGGAACGCAACAAGGACCAAAAGCCTTCCAAGGTGTTGACATGCACTTCATGAAAACCATCTCCATCTTCATCTCGGGCATACTCGCCAGCCGAATGATTGACGCATTTGTGGAGATAGCCCCATTCGGGCAAGCGATTGTAGATGTCATATTCATCCGTGTAGGCTTGGCTGCCTGAGGCAACGGTACTCGTGATGACGGGTTGGATCGTCACCTGTTGAACATTCGGTAACATGCGTATGACCACTTCGCCATCTCTTTGCAGTAATCCCGGCACGGGTGGTTTGTCTCCAGCCAGCGTCCCACGCCCACGCCGACCTTTCAAACGCCGCCGACGCCCTTGGCGACCCGCTTTTTTCACTTCCGCAGGCAAGCCTTTGTGTCCAGCCACGATATACACTTCGTCGGCTTCAATTTCGCCGCTCAGTTGGACAGGCTTTTTTTGTCCACGACGCCTTGACGCAAGCGGCTGGTCATCTCTTGCGCCTCGCCAGGCGATAGATCTAACTCCGCGCCAATCTGCTCATTCGAGAGGTTCAACCCATGAAGTATAGACACAGCACCCACACCCGCAAGGGCTGATGATAACCTTCAAAAATGGTACCACTCAGATCATCGAATTGTTGCCCACAGTCTTGACACTCGTACCGCTGGCGATGAGCTTGATGCGTATGAAATCCTCGTTTGGTGACTTTACCCGATGCACACTGCGGACAGCGCACGCCATCCGGCCAACGCAGTTCACGAATGACTGCAAAGCATTTTTCGTCGTCGATCAAATGTTGGATGTTAATCATGCCCGTATCTTATCAGAATCCGTCTACCTCCTTGAATTCAATTAAGAGCCTTCAATTTTTCCCTGAATTGCCGTGGAGTAACCTCGCTGAACTTCTTGAGGGTGGATGAAAGTAATTGGTTTCCGTTTTCGTCTTGGAATACAAACAAATACGCGAAGGGAACAGATTGCTATTGCAGAGAGTCGCCCGTGGGGAGGAAGATGAGATGATCCAGGTCCGCACAGGAAAGACACAACGCGCCTTTGCCTTCGGCCAGCGTGATCCAGGCGTGATGTCCCAGTTGTTTGCCGCACTCGGCGCAGATGGAATCCTGGTGAGAGATGAAGACTTTCAAGTCCATGGGGTATTTCCAAGATTAGTTTTTCCTTCTCGGCGTAATCGTAAAACTCATCGGGCGTTCATTGCCCGGATAGCGGGCGAGATTCTTGATCCGCTCTCTTTGATAGGCTTTCATTTCCTCCGAGAGCGCGTCGGTTCCCGTCACTTCCAGTTGAGTCAATGAGCATATAACGGGTGTATCTTCGCGCCCCCTCGGGGTGATGTCGCAGGCAATTCCCGCTTCATTTCCTAAATAGAGTACGCTGTGGATCTCCAATGGTTTGTAACGGTCTATGTTGAAACCTTGCCTGCACAACGACTTGACCAACGCGCTGCTGGGACGGACGAGGATGGGCAGATGTTCCTTCATCTTCTCGATAAGTTTCATCGCTTCGTCAACATTATCCACGGAAGAGGAATCTTTAGGTTGTGTTATGGGCAACTCTTTTTCCTTTTCATCGGCACTCCATCCGCCGATTCTCTTGAAGTTAAGATATTCCTTGAAGCCATGCAAGTTGGCGAGCACTTCGGGCGGCAAATGAGGCTTGGTGAATCCTTCTTTCCAATAGGCGCGTTCGGTGGTGCCCATGACCATGTAATCGTTGACGATCACTTTGGTTGCGCGTTCAGAAAAGAGGCGGCGCAGATGTTCCTCGATTTCATCCTGATGGGCGATCAGAATATCGCACTTGGAGCAGTAACGGCAAGTGTAATTCAAGTTGACCGGCTGCATCGGGTCGACGTGAATCACGAGCGGCACTTTCTTCTGCGAGGTCCTGCCTTCGCATTGCGGACAGCGGGTAAAGCGCGCGTCGCGATAGGGATTGAGGAAGAATTTGTAGCGCGCGGGGAGCTCGCCAAAGAAGGGAGATTTTTTGGACATGATTTTTGCAGCTTTTATAATTTCGCCATTCTCGCACGCGCAGCATATTGCCGCAAACCCAAATTGACATCTTCGATGTCGAAGAATTCGGGATCAAAGTCTTCGCCGTACCATTCCAGCATTTCTTCATGCTCGGAGTGTTTCGGATTGGCAATCGCTTCCAGGAAATCGTCATAGCCCCAAGCGCCGCCCACATCTTCGGGCGGACAGGCACGCTTGCCTTCCAGACAAACGGGATATTGCTTTCCCTGCTCAATCGGCAGGATACCTTCGATGAGAATGGTATGCTCCCAACTATCGCCGAAGTCGTATTCGTAGATGAATTTGAAGCCCTTGCGGTTGATGAATTGATTCAGGCGGTAACGTTTCTCATTCTTCAAATCTTCGCTATATCCATCTTCCATGTCAGGCTCGCCATAATATTCATCGTTCATGATGAACTGGTGCAGGTGGCTGTTCGTCCAGCCCATGACGATTTGCAGGATGGTGTGGAGTTGGTGCAGCGAGATGGAATCTGGAACCAAAACCCTGCGCCAAATAGGAGGCTTGGAATCGTTCAACGTAACCTTGATTTGGTAAACGGATGCGGAAGCAGACATCGGATTCTCCTATAAGTCGAAAACGGAAATGCTGTCTTTCACGTTCAAGAAGACGAGCCGCGTCTTTACCTGGACGCTTCGACTCGGCTCAGCGCGAGCTTTGAGCTGATCGCTGATTGCCCGGGCATAACGCTCCACTTGAGCATCATACCGCTCGCGGCGGATGGTTTCGCGTTCGGGGCTCTGACGGTAAGCGCGCAGAGGCGCGAAGGGAACGAGGAATGGACGCGCGGGATCGTCGCTCTCGCCGAGGATCGGAGAAAGAAGAGTATTGAGCGTTTCGAGCAGGGGTTCGTGGGCGCGGAAGGTGAGATCAAGGTCAATGAGTTCGCCGCCTGCGGATTGAATATCGGATTGAACCTGACGAAATACAGTGACATCTGCCTGACGAAAGCGGTAGATGGATTGTTTGGCGTCGCCGACGATGAAGAGGTCAACACCTACCCTCACCCCCGACCCCTCTCCCAATTCTGGGAGAGGGGAGAAGTTCGTCAGCGCGTAGACGATTTGCCGCTGGCGGTCATCGGTGTCCTGGAATTCGTCCACAAGGACTGCGCGCAGTTCGGATTGGATTTGGGCGCGGACTTCGGGATGGGTGATCAACAGTTGCGCGGTGAGGCCCACGAGATCGTCGAAGTCGAGGGTCTGGCGCTCGTCTTTGAGACGCTGGTATTCGAGAAGAGTCTGGTCGAGCAGACGATGGACGGCGGGGAGGGACGCGGCAAGTTGTTCATCCAGCGCGAAGCGGGATTTCTCGGCGAGGACTTGGAGATGTTCCTCGTAAATGCCGCGCAATCCCTTCATCGCTTCGCGGACACGCTGCGCGTCGATGTCATCCCAATTATTTTTCTGTCCCTGCGTGGAGATGGCTTTGCGGAGCGCAGTGAGTCCAACGAGAACCGTGTCCCAGTTTTGGGAGGCGCGGGCTTGCTGGATTTCGTCCCAACGCGCCAGGACGGATTGGCGGGCGAGTTCGAGTTTGTCTTCGGGAGAGGAGGAGTGATGCCGGTTGAGAACGGAAAGGCAATCCCTCCATGTTCGAGAGTCGAGATAAGTTGCAAGATGCGATGAAAGAGAATTGGAGAATTGTTCGATGATGCTTGCAGCGCGGCGATTCGGATTCGGCGGGACGCTACGCAGTCCCTGCCTCAGTTCATGGAAGTCCGCTGAAGCGGACTCGGCGCTCACATCCAACCTGCGACTCAATAGGGATTTGAGAATTTGCCGCAGTTCGTTTTCTTTGAATGGCTCGAAGAGCGCGGCGGATTGCTCGTCAGTCGAAGCCCAGGCGAGCGCGGAGTCAATCGCTTCGGCCTGGAGCGCGGCGGTGAGTCCTTCTTCGAGGACTTCGAAGGCGGGGTCGAGTCCCGCCTCGGCGGGGTGGGCGCGAAGGAGTTCAGCGCAGAGGCTGTGAATGGTGCCGATTCTTGCGGAGTCAATCTCCCTCACCCCTAGCCCCTCTCCCACAGGGAGAGGGGAAAGCACGGCGCGAATGCGCGAGCGCATTTCCCGCGCGGCTTTTTCGGTGAAAGTGATGGCGAGGATGGAGCGGATGGGATAGCCCTGTTCGAGCAGGTGCAGGTAACGTCCCACCAGCGAGAGGGTTTTGCCCGATCCCGCGCCCGCGGTGACCGCGATGGCGCGCGCCGGATCGGTCACGGCTTTTCCCTGGTTGCCTTTGAAACGGAATTGGTTGAGGACAGTCATCAGTGGCGTTTTCTTTTCTTCGACTTTGGTTTTGCAACCCCCATGCGTTTTGCCGAATCAGATTTTCGAAAATGCTTTGGGTCAACCTTTTCTTTGAACATTTGGTAATGACGCCTGAGACGTTCCACATAAGCCGCGTCTTTCAAAATCGTGTCCCGCACAAGCATCAATAATGGAGGGGCAAGTTCAGATTGGGGACTCAACTCATTAAGAATGGGACCCTGCATGTGGAGGGCAATATCAGGATTACCCGATTTTGTCCACTTTCGGTAAAAGTCAGCGCTTGCCCAACCATAAGCAATATAGG